>NZ_BPRE01000010.1 GCF_022179765.1 Methylorubrum suomiense
CGAACTCGGCCGTCAAACGCACCAGCGCCCATGGTACTGTGTCTCAAGACACGGGAGAGTCGGTCGCCGCCAGGCCTGCCCAGCGCACGACGCGTCACACCTCACCGCCCATAGCGGTGCCCCCCACATTCCCTCGATCGATCCGATCCGGCCCCGACGCTCACGCCGACCCGGCCCGACCCTACACATACCTTCCGCGGGGTGGAGCAGCCCGGTAGCTCGTCAGGCTCATAACCTGAAGGTCGCTGGTTCAAATCCAGCCCCCGCAACCAAACACATCACAACCACCGAACCGATCCGCCAAGGCCCGCGCCCCCAACAGCGCGGGCCTTGGCGCGTTCAGGGGCATGGATCGTCATGCCAGGGCGTTAAGGTGCTGTGGTGAGCAGTTCGGCGGGCTTTCGCCGATCCAGCGCCGGCGATGCGGTGCGGCGATCCGAGAGGGCAGGGGAGGGCGCTCGGCGGCCCACGAACGACTCCGTTCGCTTGCAGACGCCCGGGTTGTCAGATCATGTTCGGCGACCGGCCTCGTTCCCACCGCCCCTGTGGCCACCGAAGGCAGGGCCGCACCGAGATGAGCCCGGATGGGCTGCTTCGCTTCGTCAGGATACGGACCGGCATCGCGTCGACATGAGAAAGCCCTGCCAACATGTCGGCAGGGCTCGAAGCATTCCAGTTTCCATCGAAACGGGCCGTGATGGTACTGAACCACTGCCCGCTGTGCCGCGGAGCGACGGAACCCGGAGCGGCTCGACCGCTCCGGGCGATCTCCGTCAGCGGGCTCGAGCCAGCCACGTCATCATCGGGCGGGATTGCCAGCGCATCGCCGCCGCGAGGTAGATGAGCGAGGCGATATGGCCGGCGGTGACGGCCGCGGCCGCGCCCGTGACGCCGGCATGGTTCATCAGCGGCACCACGACGGCGAGCGAAACCACCATGCTCACCCCGAGGGATTCGAAGATGACGCGGGTGTTGTGTTTGGCTCGGAAGTAATGGGCCGCGAGGTCTCGCACGAGGATCACCAGCACCCCGACCGAGAGGATCCGCAGGCAACCGGCATAGGCCGCGAATTCCGATCCGAAGATCAGGGTCAGCCACAACTCGGCGGGGCCAGCGAGAAGCGCCAGGATGGCCACGATCGGTGCGCCGAGACGGATGCCGGCGCTCACCAGATAGGAACGCAGCGCTTCCTCACCGCCGTCGCTGTGCGCACGGGCGGCGCGGACCGGCAGGACGTTCTCGGTGGCGCTGAGCAGGATCAGCACCGTGCCGACGAGGTACTGCGCCGCCCGCAAACCCCCGAGGGCGTCGAGGCCGAGGGTGGAGCCCGCCACCATCCACACCACCTGCTCCTGGGCGAAGGTGACGAACACGATCGGCAGAAGCCAGCGCGCGATGGGAGTGTGGCGCCGGCTGACCGCTCCGAGTTGCACCGAGGACGGCGCGCGCAGGAGGGGGCGCCCGACCGCGATGATGAAGGGCAGGCTCGTGACGAGCGAGGTGAGCGCCAGCATCCCGACATAGCCGTTGACCCCGACGGCTCCGTGCTGGAGCCAGATGAACCCGGCCGCGAGCGGGAAACTCGCCGCCCGGGCGAGATCCATGAACAGCGCCCGCACGCCCTTGCCCCGTGCGAACAGGAGACGGCGCAGGGTGAATTGCAGGTTCTGCGTGAACATCAGCGCGCAGGCGGCGGTCAGGGCCGCGGGGGCCATCTGACCGCTCAGCATCAGGGCGAAGACCACGAAGACCGCGCCGGGAACCGAGAGCAGAAAGGCGGCGATCAGGATATTGGCGCCGTAGACGCGGGAGATCGAACCGCGGGCACCGGCCAGCGTCATCATCGGTGCCGTGATGAGGGCGTTGTGCAGCCCCTGGGCAAAGGAGATCACGATCAGGATCATCGCGAAATGCCCGAACTCGACGATGCCGAGAAGGCGCGCGGCGGCGATGCCGCTGATGAATCCGAAGCCGCTGACGAGGCCTTGATCGGCGAGCGAGACGAGGGCGGCCGGCGGTCGGCGGGCGAATTGGGCGGCGCGTTGGCGCAGGCGCAGACTGAGCGGAAGGATCGCGGTGTCGTGCATGGGATGCGCCCCGCTCAGAGGGAAACTGGGGGGGATGCGGCCGTGACGGTTGAGACCCTTGGCCATCCGGCTGTCCGTGGCCGGGTCGGTCTGTGCCATCCGGGTTCGACGCCCGGGGGCGAGATCGTCCAATGACCCGTCATGAACATCGCTTCTCTTCGCCTGTCCCGGTGAGGGACAGATGCTGCGTACGTGGCCGATCCGGGGCAATCTACGGGCCAACGGATACAATCATCCAGAGCCAAAGAGATCAATGCAGACGTTTATTGCTGAGTTAACCACTCGAGGTTAAACCGGCTTGCGGCTGTCTGCAGAAATGAACCGAAACAATGTAAGGGAGATGGTACGGCGAGGTGAGCATGTATCACTGGGTCAAAACCACATTGCGCGATACGCCGGGCCTGCGTGAATTGGCCCTCCGTGGCGGCTCTCTACTGCGGTCGCTCGCTTGCGCGGAGCCTGGACTCTATACGCTCTGCTATCATCAGATACCGGCATCGCTTCAGGGGCGTTTCGCCGATCAACTCCGTCACCTCTCCGCGCACGGCGATTTCATCGATGCCGATACGGCTTGCGAGCGGCTTGCTGCCGGTTGGCCCGCCCGCGACCGGGCCTTCCTGATCTCGTTCGACGACGGCTATGCCGACAATCGCGATGTGGCGATGCCGGTGCTGACCGCCTTGGGCGTGCCGGCCATCGTCTTCCTCGTCAGCGACTGGATCGATGCGCCGCCTCAGCAGCCCGGCGAGCGTCTTTATATGAATCGCGCCGACGTGGCGGCGTGGCTGGAAGCTGGGCTCCAGATCGGCTCGCACGGTTCGCGTCATCTGCGCCTGAGTGGCCTCAATGCGGAGGAGATTGCCGCCGACCTGGCCCGCTCCCGCCACCAACTCTCCGCCTTGGCCGGTCGGCCGATCGATCACTTCGCCTGCCCATGGGGCGTGGCGGTGCATGATTTCGATCCCTCGCGCGATCCGGCCCTGGTGCGGGAGGCGGGTTTCCGCACCTTCTTCACCACCCGCCGGGGCCATACCCGCAGCGCCGAGGATCTTTTCCTGATGCCGCGCCACGTCGTGGAGCCGCATTGGTCGCTGTTCGAGTTCGAAGCCCTGCTGGGCGGGGCGAAATGGGGAAGGTCGATCGATGGGACGGCCTGAGCGCGTGCCCGTTCTTCCGCCGGCAGGAGCGCGCGACGGACGACCCGTCGTGATCGTGACCGGGGCGCTCGCGCCCTATACCCATGTCCTCTACGAGCGTCTGGCCGAACGGCTCGACCGGCCGCTCCATGTCCTGTCCTGCACCAAGCGGGAAAGTGCCCGGCAATGGGTGGTGGAGGCGCCGCGCCTGTTCCGGCACGAGGTGCTGCCGGGCCTGCGCTGGCACCGGGACGCGGTGCGCAACCTCTATGTGAACCCCGCCGTAGTGACGCGGCTCGCCGCGCTTCGCCCGGCGGCGCTGGTGCTCAACGATTTCTCGCCGACGATGCTGATGGCGGCGGGCTTCGCCCGGCTCCGGCGCATCCCGTATCTGATCCGGACCGACGGCGTGCCGGAGACCGATCCGGGGCAGCGCTCGGCTCCGCATCGCTGGCTGCGCCGGGCCATCGTGGCCGGCGCCCGCGCCGGCATCGGCCCGAGCCTGGGCAGCGCCCGGCTCCTCGCCCTCTACGGCGTTGCGCCGGAGCGTTTTGCCACGAGCCCGCTCTTTCCGGCCTGGTCGCCGGCGGGGCCGCCGCCGCCGGATGCCGAGCGGCCCTACGATGTCCTGTTCTGCGGCATCCTCAACGAAGAGGTGAAGGGCGCGCGCTTCTTCACCGACGTCATCCTCGCTTGCGCCGCGCGGGGCCGACGCCTTCGGGTGCGGGTGGCCGGAGACGGCCCCCTGCGGGCGGAGATGGAAGCGCGCTTGGCCGCAGCCGAGATCGAGGCGCAGTTCGACGGCTACCTGACGCAGGCCGCGCTGCCGGCGGTCTACGCCTCGTCCCGCCTGTTCCTGTTTCCGAGCCGCGGCGATGTCTGGGGCATCGTCGTGCACGAGGCTTTGCAGAGTGGAACGCCGGTGCTGGCCTCGCCCCATTCCGGCATCGCCCGCGAGCTTCTGGAAGGACATCTTTGCGGCGAGGTGCGCCCCCTCGATATCGAGGCCTGGGTCACGGGCACCCTCGACCTGCTCGATAACACCGAACGACGCGCGGCCCTGCGCGAGGCGGCCCGCAGCGCGCTGCCGCGCTTTACCGCGGATGTGGCGGCGCAGGGATATGTTGAAGCTTTGGGCGCCATCCTGAAAGCCTGACGCCGTCTCGACGCGACCGCCTCGGCCGTCAGTCGCGCGTCGGCTGAGACGGCTGGGTGGGGCCGGACGCGCGGGCCATCGCCTCGATCGACAGGGGAACGGACACCCGACGCGCCTTGAGGAAGGCAGCCAGTGTGCGCGGGTCGCCCGTGACCGCCCGCGTCAGATCGGGTTGGGTGGCCTCGCTGTTGAGCATGATCGTCTGCCGGCGCGGATCGGCTTCCTGCTCGGTGAAGAGCGGCCGGCTGTTGAGAGAGACATTGCCGACGATCTGATTGTCGCGGGCCACCGTGGGTTCGTTGGTCAAAAGAGGCGCGAGGCGCGGAAAGCGCTCGCGCCAGCGCGGTGAGGTGACGGGCATCGCCGCGTAGGCCGTGCGGATCTCCGATTGCGGATCGTTGACCGCGACTTCCATCCACGTTTGACCCCGCGAGTCGAGGCTGATCGCGGGGCTCGAATTCACGAACACATTATTGGACACGATGTTGTCGCTGCCGCCGCCGATGAAGATCGGCTTCTGAACGTTGACGAACAGGTTGCGCTCCACCGTGAAGCCGCTCGCCATGTCGTCGAGATAGACACCCTTCACCTCGAAACCGGGTGCGGGTTCGATGTCGTGGACGTAATTGTCTCGGATTGAAGTCCCGCGGGCCGTCCAGTCACGCCCCGCATAGATTGCGCCGGAATCGCTCAGGCCGTTCATCAGGCGGGCGACTTCGTTTCGCGCGAAGAGATGATCGTTGCCGCGGAAATGGATCGCGTAGCCGATCGCATCGTGGAACAGGTTGCCGGTCACCTGAACACCGACGCCCTCCGCCTGCACCGCCGGGTTTTGGGTCTGCGACAGGCGGGCGAAGCGCGTGAGTTGGGTGTTGCGCAGGAACAGTCCGCTGGGCAGGAGCCGGACCCGGTCCCCCCCGGACAAGCGCACAGCCGTCGCGCCGATATCGCGGATCACGCTCTCCGTGATGCCACCTCCGGCCACGTTCTCGAAGACGGCGGCCCGTCCTGCGCCCCAGGCGAAGGTGCTGCGGCTGATCGTGATGTCGGAACCGCCGGTCACCGTCACGAGGTCGCGCCGTGCCCGCTCGAATTGCAGGTTCTCCACGCGCAGATGTCGCGCGTTCTCGATCCGCAGCAGCGTCTCGGCCAGGCCGATTTCGAGATCGACCTTGCCCTCGCGGGGCCATACGAGCAGCAGGCCCCGCTTGCGATCCCGCCACCACTCGCCCGGTGCATCGAGTTCGCACAGGGCATGCAGCAAGGCCGCGCGACCGCCGGGGCGCTCGCCCTCGTAGGGAATTTGGGCGAGCCCGATCCGGCCACCGCGTGGGCCCGCTCGCTCGACCGGGATCGTCTCCAGCAACCAGTCCCATTGCCAGAAGCCCTCGGCCCAGAGCTCGGGCTCCTGGTCCCAGGCGCATCCGGACGGGGCCTTGAAGACGAAGCCGGTGCGGTCCGAACGGCCGCCGAGCATGACATCGGCATAGCCCTGGTTCGGCCATCGCGCCGGCTGCAGGGCCCCGATCCCATCGAACACCTCGGTCACCAGGGGGGCCGGATCGTTCAGCATCTTCGGTTCGCGGAACTGCGGTTCGCCGGCGATCCGGTCGGGCAGTCGATAGGCCCGCACCTTGTCGCGGGCGGCCGGCGGGAGGCGGGCCAGAAGATCCTGCGGAAGTGACGCGGAACGCAGCGCGCGACTGCCGGTGAGCCGGGACGAGCCGTCGGCGGCGCCGCGGATCACGAGCGGTCGGTCGGCCGTCCCGGACAATTCGGGGCCGATCCGAACCGGTTGATCGAGCCGATGGAGGCCGGACTCGAGTTCGACCACGATCGTCGAGCCGTCCCGACGCCGCCATTCGGCGGCCTTGGCGAGGGCTGCGGCCAAGGTCGAGAAGCGGCCTTCGCCGGTTGCCGGAGCACCGTCCGGGACGACCTTGAGGATGCGGGTTCGCGCGGCGTCATCGGTCGATGCCGCTTCTGCCGGCCATGCGAGACTGGCCAAGCCGACGAGAAGACTGACGCGCATCACGTCAATGCCGGCGCTCCATTTGGCCCGCATGAACCCGTTCCGAAACGATGGCTCGACAATGCGAGGCTTCATGCGATGAGCATTAGGCCGAAAGGTTGCCGCTGGCTTTCAATGAAAGCCGATACAGCACAGTCCCGTCCGGAAATTCCAGGGCCGCGTCCGGATACCGCATCCAAAAGGCGTGCGGTCTAAAAGGAGTGGAGAACACCCGTAATCCACAACTTGCGGCGAAGTCAGATTTGCGGATTTATGAGACACGTAATTGGGCTCCGCTATCCGTAGAAAGACACGAGTCCGTGCGCGCAACGGGAAGGACATTCTCTCCGCTGGTTCGGCTCTTGCTGCCATTCCGGTCGAGAAGGCCCGATCGGAGGCCGATGTCGCGAAACGGGACGCCTTCGTGCGGATCCTGGGACGAACGACACGGAAGCCGGTTCCATTCCTCTCTTTCTGGACGGCGGAGACGATAGTGACAGCGCATACTCCGAGACCGATGTTTCATCAGAGCTCGGGTTCGTTCGAGGCGACTGCGCCGTTCGGTCCCTCCGCCCCCGTGCTCGATCTGCGCGCCCTGTTCACCAATCTCAGGCGGCAGAAAGTCTGGATCCTGCTGCCGGCGATCTCGGCCGTCCTGCTCGTCCTGATGGTCTACCCGCTCATCCCCCTGCGCTTCCAGGCGAGCACGCAGCTGCTGATCGATCCGCGCGGGCTCCAGATCATCGACAAGGAACTTTCGCCGGGCGCGCAGAGCGGCGAGGCGAGCCTCCCGCTCGTCGAGAGCCAGTTGCGGGTCATCACCTCCGAGCGGGTCCTGCGCGATCTGATCGCCCGGGAGAACCTGCAGAACGATCCGGAATTCATCGAGCCGTCCGGCCTCGTCTCTCAGGTCCTCGGCGGCATCAATCGGATGCTCGGCGTCACCGAGACCCGCGAGGATCCGATGCTGCGCGCCTTGCGGACCGTTCAGCGCCGCGTCAGCGTCCGCCGCACGGAGCGTTCCTACATCATCGATATCTTCTTCGAGGCCTCGACGGCGGCGAAGGCGGCTCATCTCGCCAACGCCCTCGCCACCGCGTATCTCGAGAGCGACCTGGCCGCCCGCAACGACGTCGCCAAGCGCGTCGAGCAGTCCCTGTCGGGCCGCCTCGCCGAACTGCGCAATCAGGTTCGCGGCGCGGAAGAGAAGGTCGAGACCTACAAGGCCGAGAACAACATCATCGGCGCGTCCGGCCGTCTCATCAACGAGCAGCAGCTTCTCGAACTGAACACGCAGCTCGGCGCCGCCCGCGGCCGTTCGGCCGAGCTGAAGGCCCGCACCGATCTCATCGAGAGCGCCCGCCGCAGAGGCGCCGATCCGGCGGCGATCAGCGAGGCGGTTCAATCGCCGACGATCGGCCAGATGCGGGGTCAGTATCTCGAGCTCAAGCGTCGCCAATCCGACGTGATGACGCTGCTCGGCGCACGCCATCCCGACGTCATCACCCTGGAGGCGCAGGCCCGCACGGTCCGCACCCAGATCAAGGAGGAACTCGACCGGATCGCCCGCGCCGCATGGGTCGATTACCAGCGATCCAAGTCGAAGGAGATCGCGCTGGCGCGCGATGTCGAGTCCCTGAAGGGCGAAGCCCTCACGACGAACCGGGCCTTCGTGCGGTTGCGCGAATTGGAGCGCGAGGCGGAAAGCAGCCGCGGCGTCTACGAATCCTTCCTGCGTCGGACCAAGGAGGTCGGCGAACAGCAGGCGATCGACAGCGCCAACCTGCGCGTCATCTCCCGCGCGGTCCCGCCCCGCGAGGCCATGAACCTGCCCCTGGCCTTCCTCCTGGTCGGTGCGATCGTGGCCGGCCTCGGCCTCGGTGTCCTGTTCGTCTGGCTGCGGGACATGCTCTCTACCCCCGCACTGCTGAGAGAGCCCAACCGTCGGGCGTCGACGTTCCAGTCGGCCTGAGAACAGGGTGCCCGCGTGAGCGCAATTCAGAATCCGGCCCTTCAAAATCGGGCCCTGCCCGACGACCCTCGGATCGGTTTCTGGACCGCGCTCCTCATCGCGGTCGTTCTCGTGGTGTGGCGGTTCAGCAGCATCGACGCCGAGGGCGGCGGTCAGATGAAGTACATCCTCTACCTGCTGCCGTTCTTCTGCATCGCGTTTCAGGCGCTGCTGCGGAACCTCGTCGTGCCGTTCCATCCGCCCGGCGCGCAGGCCGTCGGCCTGTACGTGCTGGCTGCGGGCGCCGCGATCCTGGCCGGCCGCAGCAGCAATCCCTTCCTCGTCCGCGACCTCCTGATCATCGGCACGTACCTGATGATGTTCTCGGTGGCGTGGTCCGCCACGCATCGTGAGGTGATGATCGTCGCCGCCACCTGCTTCGCCTGCATGCTGATCGAGGCCCTTCAAGAAGGGATTAGCCTGAACGTCGATATCCTCGCCTCCGACGGCATTCTCGAATCGGTAATGGCGTTCCCGCTCGGGGTCATCGTCCTCTACGCCTTCCGCACGCGGCGTCTCGTCTTCGGGCTGGTGACGGGGATCCTGTTCTTCGCGGCCTACAAGCGCATCGCGATCATGGCGGTGATCGCCGTGCTGGCCTTCGAGTGGGCGATCGTCACCTTCGGACTCGCCCGGCGGCGTCGGGCGCTGGCGATCCTACTGGTGATCCTGCTCTCGCTCAGCTCCCTGTTCTCGATGCAGCTGTTCGAGTACGGCGCAAAATTCGTCGGCGGCGAGAATGTCTCCGCCAACAGCCTGTCGCTCGGGCGGTTCGAGTTCTCCGTCGCGATCTGGCGCGAGGTCGAGGCCGCGCCGATGGCCAAGCTGCTGTTCGGGCACGGGCCCGGCTCGGCCGATACCATCGTGCAGACCGCTGACGACCATGCGAGCAATCCGCACAACGACTGGCTCAAGATCTTCGTCGATTACGGCGCGTTCGGCTTCGTGCTGTTCCACCTCATCCTGCTGCGGATGTTTGCGGGTAGCCCGTTCGGGATTCTGATCTACCTCTACACCGCCATCGTGATGACCACGGACAACTCGCTGATCTACACCTTCCACCACGTCATCGTGTTGGTCGTGCTGCGCGCCGCCGCGTCCATGCCGCTTGCGGCCACCGCGCCGCCGCGCTGGTCCACCCGGCGCCACGCGCCTGTCGCGGCACCGAATTAGGGAATCGACGCTTACCGGAGGCGATCCCTCCGCGCCTCATGCGCGGCGACTTCTCTCGGCATTCGAGCAGCCGCCCCCGGTGGAACGAGGCGTCGATGGCGAGCGCAGGGGCGCCCGTCGCGTCCCTTCTCGCCGCAGCCCGGTTCGACGAAAAACCCCTCCCTCGCCGAGCGAAGGAGGGGTTCGAGCCGATCGAGCAGAGGGCGCTCCGCCTCATGCCCCGAACAGAACGATCTCCGTGTAGGACAGGTCGCCCGCCACCGGCGGGTTGGGGCCTCGGGCGAATTTCGGGGCGCGGCCGGGGAAGTAGCGGCCGGGAATGTCGGCGCACCGCTCCAGCGCGTCGAGGACGAACCACGGCATGGCCCGGCGCAGCAACAGGTGCCGACCGACCGCCCCGAGGCAGGCGGCGAGATCGAGGTTCGGCGAGTGGTAGACGAGCTGAAGCCCGGGGAAGCGCAGCCACGCGAACCGGCCCGGCAGCACCTTGATGGCGCGTCGCTGGAACAGCAGCGCGCCGGCCACCGACCCGTGCGACCAGACGAGTCCGAGGCATCCGTAAGACACGTGATCGGCGACGAGCCGCGCCTCCGCCGGGGGGAGCAGCGCCAGGGTCGCGGGCGAGACGGCGCGTGCCCGGCCCCGGTGCCGGCCGAGCAGCGGCAGGGCCAGCATCTGGCCGGCGCAGATCGTCTTGAATCCGCGCGCCTTGTGCATCGCCCAGGTCTGCGGAGCGGGCGAAACGTTGACGTAGGTCACCGAGCGGTCGCGCATGGCGAAGCCGTCGAGCAGGGTGCCGAGCGATCGGTATTCCGGCTTCACGTACCAGCTCGACAGATTGCAGCGCAGATGCGTCCCGGCTTCGTCCTCGATCACCCGATAGAGCGCGAGCAGCACGCCGACGGCCTCGCCGTCCCGTTCCATCAGGTAGCCGTAGCGCGGCACGCCGTCCGGCAGGGGCTGGGCGCGGTGATGGGCGAGCCCGTTGCGCCAGTAAGCCTCCGAGCGGTCGGGGAAGCCGGCCCGCAGCAGCCCGATCACCGCATCGAGATCGCTCTCCTCGATGATCCGGCAGCGGGTCTTGGCGCGTTCGGGCTTCGGCGCGGCCGGGGCCGGATCGGATCCAGAGAAGACGGGGACTTCGTGGGATTCGGACAGGGCTAACATCGGCGACACTCTCGGAGCTTCGCTGAGCTTGGGACCCAGGGCCGGATGCGGGGCGGCGTCCGTTCGGATCGGGGGTCAGGTCGGCGGGTGGGCTGGGTCTTGGCGAAGGGCGGGAGAGGGGGGATCGGACCGGATCAAGCCGTGCTGCCGGCGTCGATCGTCAGCACGGTGCCGGTGATGTTGCGGGCCTTGTCCGACATCAGATACGCGACGGCGTCGGCCACATCCTGCGGTTCGGCGAGGCGCTTGAGGGCGCTGCGATTGGCCACCCGGCCGCGCTCGGCCTCGTCCATGCCGTCGGTCAGGGCCGTCTCGATGAAGCCCGGCGCCACCGCGTTCACCGTGACGCCGAGACGTCCGACCTCGCGGGCGAGGGATTTCGTGAAGCCGATCATCGACGCCTTGGTGGCGGCGTAGACCGAGAGCGCGTTGTAGCCGGTGAAGGCGATGATCGAGCTCACATTCACGATGCGGCCCGCGCCCGCCGTCATCATCCCGCGGGCGAGGTACTTGGTCAGCACCATCGGGGCCACGGTGTTAAGGTGGACGAGTTCGGTGATCTTGCTCGCCGGCATGGTGGTCAGCAGGCCGGGCGTGCCGATGGCGGCGTTGTTCACGAGGCCGTAGACCGGTCCGTGCTCCGCCTTGATCCGCTGGACGAGGGCCTGGAGCGCGTCGATCTCGCCGAGATCGGCGGGCATGAATTGGATCGCGCCGAACGGGGCGGCCTCGCAGGCTGCTTCCAGAGCTTCGCTCGGGCGCCGGGCCAAACCGACCACGCGATAGCCTTCCGCCGCGAGCGTCGAGGCCATGGCGAGCCCCAATCCCCGGCTCGCCCCGGTGACGACGACGAGGCGGCCTTCTCGGATCTCGCTCACGGCATCCTCCGCACCAGCTTGCCGCCCGAGGTGAGCGGCAGATCGTCGACGAAGCGCACGCTCGCCGGCACCTTGTGGCCGGAGAGGCGCGGGCGGCAATGGGCGATGATCGCCTTCTTCAGGGCGGCCGGGTCGGCGGCGTCGGTGCCGGCGCGCAGAACCACTTCGGCCTCGACCACCGCCCCCAGGATGGGGTTGGGCCGCGCCCGCACCCGGGACATCGACACGCTGGCATGCAGGTTGACGACGGCCTCGACCTCTTCGGGCTGCACCTTGGCACCGCCGACATTGATGACGCCGCTGCGCCGTCCGAGGAAGTGGAAGCGGTCGCCCCGCCGCTCGACGAGGTCGCCGGTATCCACGAATCCGTCCTCGGCCATCAGGGGCTCGGGCGCGGCGCCGAGATAGCGCCGGCCGGTGCGGCTCGAGCGCACGTAGAGGGCGTCGTCCCGCACCGCGATCTCGATGCCGGCGCGCGTGCCGATCAGCGAGGCCGGGAAGCCTTCGCATCCGTCCTCGACGGTGAATCCGACGCCGCCCTCGGTCGAGGCATAGGCGTGGGCCATCCGCGCGTCGGGGAAAGCGGCGCGCAGGAGGTCGAGAACGGTCTGGTCGGCGATTTCGCCGGAGAGGCGCACGTAGCGCGGCGAGAGCCGGCTCAGGGCGTTGCTCATCAGGGCGAGCCGCCAGTGCGAGGGCGTACCCAGGATGTGGGTGACGCCCGCATCCCCTGCGCGAACCAGAAAGTCGCGCACGGTCTCGTGCCGGTCGGACAGCACGAGCGAGGCCGGAGCCAGCATCGCGCGCAGGAAGACTTGGAGGCCGCCGTAGCGGCGGATGTCGTAGAAGGTCGACCAGACCGTGCCCGGCTCCGGCGTGGCGGCGGTGTTGATGCCGCCGGCCAGCCCTTCAAGGGTGTGGGCGACGAGCTTCGGGGCGCCGGTGGTGCCGGAGGTGGCGAGCGCCCACTCCGTCTCCCGTCCCGTCCCGACCGTAGCCTCGAAGGAGGCCCTGGACGCGGTCTCGACGTCGATGCGGGGCAGACCCGGCAGGGCGTCGTCGGGCAGTCCCTCGGCATCGCAGACGGCGATCTCGGCGTCCGAATCCGTCGCGATGCGCGCGACGTGTTCCGGCGCGAGGCCCGGGGGCACCAGGGCGAGGCGCGCGACGAGGCCGTCGAGGGCCAGCATGGCGCGGGCCGCCGCCATCTGCCCACCGACCGCGAGCAGCACGCGCTTGCCGGCGAGCGGCTCGCTCACCGATGTGTCCCGCGGGCCGCCGATGATCCCGGCGAGATGTCTGTGCTCGTGATGGTCGGACAGGAACAGGCCTTCCAGCCCGCCACTCCGAAAGAGTCTCTCGCGCAGGATCATGGCGGTCAGGCCGCCAGCTTGGCCGCCGCGCGGTCGTAGAGGGCGACGAGGTCGCCGACCGTCACGGGCAGGTCGTCCGCCTCCATCTCGGAGAACGGATCGGCGCCTGTCAGGTCCTCCATCCGGGCGACCAGGAGGGCGAAGCAGAGCGAATCGAACTCGGTCTCCAGCATCACGAGATCGTCGGTGATCGGCGGCATCCGCTTCTCCTGCTCGGCAGCGACGGCGGCGATCTCGGCGTGGATGGTGGAACGCAGGGACATGGGGAACTCCACGGGTCGAACGGTCAGGTGTTTGGAAGGGGCGCGCGCAGCACATCCGAAAAACCGCGCGCGATGTCGGAGAGGATCGGCCGGGAGCGGGGTACGAGGCGCCCGAGGCCGTAGAAGAAGTGGATCATGCCGTCATGCCGGGCATGGACGACGGGCACGCCCGCGCGGGTCAGGCGCTCGGCGTACGCTTCGCCGTCGTCGCGCACCGGATCGTACTCGGCGGTGTGGAGATGAGCCGGCGGCAGGCCCGTCAGATCCGCTTCGCGCAGCGGGCAGAATCGCGCGTTCGGCAGGGCCTCCGGTCCGCAGGCGAGGAGATCGCCCTGGATTGTCGCCTCGTCGAGAAAATAGCCGCGGGCGAAATCCCGGCGCGAGGCGCCCATGCCGTGCACGTCGAGGACCGGGCAGATCAGCAGCTGCGCCGCCGGACGTTGCCCGGTTTCGCGCAGCTCCTGACAGATGCGGGCGGCGAGTCCCGCCCCGGCGGATTCACCGCCGACGGCGAGCTGGGCCGGATCGATGCCGACCTCCTCCGCATGCTCCGTCACCCAGCGGGTCGCGGCGAGCGCGTCGTCGAGCGCCGCCGGAAACGGGTGTTCCGGGGCGAGCCGATAATCGACGGCCACCACCCGCATCCGGCCGGCATCGCACAGGGTACGGCACAGGGCGTCGTGGGTGTCGAGATCGCCGGTGACGAGGCCGCCGCCGTGCAGGAAGACGAGGCCGGGGCCCGGCTTCTCGCCCTCCGGCGTGTAGAGGCGAAGGGACAGGGCGCCGCCGGGACCCGGCATGGTGAGGTTGCGGGTCGCAATCGGCCCCGTCGCGAGGCCTGCGGCGGCGAGCCGCGAGAGCCCGCGCAGGCCCTCGCGACGGGCGGCGAGATCGATGCCGTTCGAGCCCCCGAGCGCCATCATGTCGAGGAAACGGCTGACATGGGGGTCGAGGGCCATCGCGATCGCTCAGAGCTTCAGCGCGGCACGAATCGAGGCCGGCCACTCGGCAATAGTCTCGCCATGGGTGGCGAACATCGCGACCGCCAAGCGGTCCATGCCGAAGGCGACGCAGCCGGTATGGGCGGGCTCGCCGTCGGCGAGATGGAGGCCCCAAGTCGTGCCGAAATGCTCGCGGTGATAGTTGAAGCTCATGCAGGCGGTGCCGGCGGCGGCACCCCGCAGCGGAATCAGCAGCTCGAACTTGAGCGCCTGCTCCAGCTGGCTGAAGGCCATGATCTGGCCGAGGCGTCCGAAGAACGGATCGCTCGCGGTCTCGACCGTGTAGGTCAGGCCGAGTTCGTCGGCCATGGCGGTGGCGGTCTTGATCCAACTCTCGCGGAAGGCGACGATCTGCTCCGGCGTGCCGATGCGGACGTATTCGCGCATCCGGAAGGATTGCAGCCGGTCGAGATGGCGCGAGGGCTCGCGGCGGAAGCAGTCGCAGGCGACGTCGAAGCGGTAGCCGCCCTCCGGCACCGGTCCGCGCGCGGCGGCGATCGGGTAGACGGGATAGCAGGCGGCCGGCGTCAGCACGAGATCGGCGGTCTCGAGACCTTCGGTCCAGTCGCCACCCGCGAGATGACGGTCGGCATAGCCGCGGATCTCGGTTTCCGAGCCTTCCAGGCAGGAGACGCAGCCCAGGAGATTCGGAAAGCTCTTGAGGTAGCCGTGGCGCTCGAGATGGGCGCGGCTCATCACCGGCGGGAAGCGGAACACCTCCGTGCCCTCGTCGCGGCGGGCCGAGATGAAGGCGGCGAGCGCCTCGACCACCGACTCGTAGGCGCCGGTGCGGGCATAGACGCCCAGCGCGTTCATCGGCTTGAACATCGCGTCGAACAGGGAATCGAGCGGATCGGTCGCGGGCGGGGCGGCCGGCGCGTTCATCACGGGCATGTTCATGGCGGGAAACTCTCGGGCAGAGGGCGAGGGTGGCGGGTTCAGGCGCTGAGCGAGGCGGCGACCGGGGACATCAGGGTCGCGGTGGCGAGGTTGGCCACGATCCGGTCGTTGTGGATCATGATCGGCGCCGAGAGAATGTCGCGCAGCGCGCGACCGATGCTGAAGGCGCCGTCCTGGCGGTAGCCCGCGAGCCCGTTGGCCCGCATCGCACTCGACACCGTGGCGACCGCGAGTTCCGAGACCTCGACCTTCAGCATCGTGATCGCGGTCTGGAAATCGAGGGCGGCGAGCGCCGCCGCGTCGTCGCCCGCGGCCTCGAACCGGTCGAGCCCCTGCACGATCAGGGCGCGGGCCTGCTTCAGGCTGGAGACCGCGCGGGCATAGTGGAGCGCACCGGGCGGTGCGACGCCGCCGGCCCCGCGCATGGCGGTGCGGGTGAAGGCCTGGGCCCGATCCACGGCCGAGGCCGCGATGCCGGCCCAGGCACTCGACCAGAGGATGTGGGAGACCGGCGTCATGGTCTGGTTGTGGACGTCGCCGTAGCGGGCGGAGAGCACCTGTTCGGGGCGCCCCTTCGCCACGAGGCGGAAGCCGCTGCTGCAGGTGCCGCGCATCCCCAGCGTTTCCCAGCCGCTCAGGCGTTCCAGGGTGTAGTCCTCCTTCAGGAAGACGCAGAGCACCTGATCGGAGGCGGCGGCCTCGGCGTTGCGGCGGGCCACGGTGACGACACCGTCGGCCTGGGCGCCGTACGAGATCACGGTGGCTGCCCGCTCCAGGCTCACACTCTCGCCGTCGCTCTCTACCGCGGCCGCCGAGGAGCGGACATTGCCGCCGCCCTGACCTTCCGTGGTCGAGGACGCCATGAGCAACTGCTCGTCGGCGATGCGCCGGATCAGGCCGTCCCGCCACGGGTCGCCGCGGCCGTGCCGGATCAGGCAGGCGACCTTGGTCTGATGCATGGCGAAGATCATGGCGGTCGAGGCGCAGGCCCGGCCGAGTGCGTAGGCGATGTCGGCGAGCGCCCGGATCGCGGCGCTTTCCCCGCCGAGTTCGATCGGCACCATCGCGCCCAGCAGGCGCTGCGACTTGAGGGCGGCCAAAGCCTCCTCCGGGAAGCGCCCGTCGCGATCCACCGCCTCGGCGTGGAGGGCGGCGATCGCGGCGACCGCCGCCGCGCGGGCAGCGAGGTCGGTGGCCTCGGCGGTCTCATCGGGACCGGACATCGACTGCATGGTCATGGCTGGGCTCGGCGTGTGAGGCCGGCCATGCCGGCGGTCGGGCTGGGGTGAGATCAGGCGGACGGCGCCGCGCGCACGGTCTCGACCATGTGGGCGATGGTTTCGATCGAGTAGAAGTTCTTCGGCGTCAGCGCCGTCGGCGGAATCATGATGTCGAACTCTGCCTCGACGGCGATCATCAGATCGACCAAGTCCAGGGAGGATAGGCCGACATCGACCAATGCATCGCCCGGTCCGAATTCTGGTTTGATCGCGTGCCGACTGGCGATCTCGTAGGCTAGGCCCATCGTGCGGTTCGCTACGGTCTGCGTCATCGTCTCTGACATGGTGGCTCGCGCTGGTTCGACTGTTCTAGGTTGTCTGATTTGCGCTGCGATCTGATGGGTCGCAATATCATCATGATCTCAATAAATACCCTTCTTAGTTTTCGAATCAATTCGTTTGAGATCATTAATGACTTGATAGGTTAATCGAGTGGTGACGGTACGTATTGAAAAATCTTAAGGTTCGGCTCGTCCGTCGGGGCTGGGCAAATCATGAAATCTGCCGCGACCGTAGACCAGTGCGCCGGACTCCGCGCCGAGCCGCACCTCGCGCACGGCACCGAGCAGGATGGCGTGACTGTGCCGCTCGATGACCTCTTCCAGGTCGCAATCGATGATCGCCTGTGCGCCGGTCAGGCCGGACGCGCCCGAGGCCATGGTGGTCCATTCGGAGCCAAGGTAGCGGGCCGGACCGCGCAGGGAGCCGATTCCGGCAAAGCGCTCGGCGATGGAACGGTGCCCGTCGGCCAGGATGCTGACGCAGAAATGTCGGCGCTGGACGATCACCGGCCAGGTCGCGGAGGCGCGATTGACGCAGACCAGCATGGTCGGGGGATCGACGGAGAGCGACACGGCCGAGGTAGCGGTGAGCCCGACCCGATCCTCGCCGCTGCCCGCCGTCACCACGACGACGCCGCCGACGAGGCGGCGCATCGCCTGCTTCAGGAGGCCGGCATCGGCGATCGGCGGGGGGACGCGATCGGCGGCCAGGCTCATCGCCCCCTCGGGCGGGGTGAGCCGGAGATTCGCTGCGAGGGAACTCCGAACCGCATCCATGGCATCGACCACTCGAAGGGCAGTGAATTCAGATCAATCCGGATCGATCGAGGCCCGCCGCGATCCGTTTCGAAACCGGACGTTATGGGTTCTGGCCTATGACGGCTCCGGTCTTCGGAGGCTCTTCTGCAAGTGAAGGGCCCAGCCAGAAGGGCCGATTTCTGTCCGGACGTGGCACGATTCCCATCCGAGGCGGGGGGACGTCCTGATCCGGGACAATGTGTTGAGTGGATCTTCCCGAAGAGGTTCGAGTGATGTCTGAAGAGGCCGCGAGACCGCTCCCCCGAACCGCCGCCCAGGCCCTGGTCGATCAACTGGTCGCCAATGGCGTCGAGCATGTCTTCGCGGTGCCCGGCGAGAGCTACCTGCCGGTGCTCGATGCCCTCCACGATTCCGGCATCGCCATCACCGTCTGCCGTCAGGAAGGCGGCGCGGCGATGATGGCGGAGGCGCATGGCAAGGCGACGGGCCGGCCCGGCATCTGCTTCGTGACCCGCGGTCCTGGCGCCACCAACGCCTCGGCCGGCATCCACATCGCCCAGCAGGATTCGACGCCGATGATCCTGTTCGTCGGTCAGATCGAGCGGGGCTTGCGCGACCGCGAAGCGTGGCAGGAGGTCGATTACCGCGCCGCCTTCGGGCCGATCTCGAAATGGGCGACCGAAATCGAGACGGGCGTGCGGGTGCCCGAATACGTCTCACGCGCCTTCCACACCGCCTGCGGGGGGCGGCCCGGTCCGGTGGTGATGGCGCTGCCGAAGGACATGCTGAAGGATCCGGCGCCGGGGCCTATCGCGCCGGCCTTCGCGCCGGTCGAGGCCGCGCCCGGGATCGAGGACATGGAGCGCTTGGCCGCCCTCCTTTCGGAGGCCCAAAACCCCTTCCTGCTGCTCGGCGGCAGCCGCTGGGACGAGCGGGCCTACGCCGATCTGCGCGCCTTCGCGGAACGCTTCGATCTGCCGGTCGCCACCAGCTATCGCCGCCTGCCCCTGTTCGACCCGCTCCACCCGAATTACGCGGGCGATCTCGGCCTTGCCGCCAATCTCAAGCTGGTGGCACGGGTCAAGGCGGCCGATCTGTTGATCGTGCTCGGCGGGCGCCTCGGCGAGGTGGCGAGCCAGATGTACGCGCTCCTCGATATTCCGGCGCCGCGCACGCGCCTCGTCCACATCCATCCGGGGCCGGAGGAACTCGGCCGGGTCTACGTCCCGCATCTCGCGATCAACGCTGCGCCAACGCGCATGGCCGCCGCCCTCGCACGGCTGCCCGCGCCCGCGTCGACGCCCTGGTCGGAAGCAACGCGTGCGGGTCACGCCGAGTATCTGGCCTGGAGCGAGACGGCCACGCCGCAGCCCGGCGCGGTCAATTTCGGCGCGGTGATGATCCAGCTGCGCGAGGCGCTGCCCACGGACGCGATCCTGTGCAACGGCGCGGGCAATTACGCCGCCTGGATCCACCGCTTCTACCGCTTCCGCCGGCTCGCCACCCACATGGCGCCGACCTCCGGCTCGATGGGCTACGGCGTGCCGTCCGCGGTGGCGATGAAGCGTCTTTATCCCGAGCGGATCGTCATCTCGCTCAACGGCGACGGTGATTTCCTGATGAACGGCCAGGAATTCGCGACGGCCGTGCAGTACGGACTGAACATCGTCTGCATCGTTGCCGACAATGCCAGCTACGGCACGATCCGGATGCATCAGGAGCGCGATTTTCCAGGCCGCGTCTGTGCCACCGACCTCGTGAATCCGGATTTTGCCGCCTATGCCCGCGCCTTCGGCGGCGTCGGCTTCACGGTCGAGCGGACCGAGGATTTCCCGGCGGCGCTCGACGCGGCGCTCGCGGCCCATCGGCCGGCGATCATCCACGTGAAGATCGCCGTCGACGCGATCGCGCCGGGCGCGACGCTGACGGCCATCCGCGAGAAGGCGCTGGCGGGACAGTAAGAAGATCCTCCGCCCCTGCGGAGGGCAGGGGACCCGCGAGTACGACGCGGGGGGAAGGCCGAGCGCTCAGCTAAGCCATCCGCCCGTGCGCGAAGTCCCAGTACAATTGCCGCGCCATGCGGAACATCGGACCCGGCTCGAACCGCACGTCGTCGAGCCCCGTCACCGGTGCCACCTTGGCGAAGTTACCGGCGGTGAACACCTCGTCGGCCTTGAGGAAATCGTCGTAGCGCAGCGTCTTCTCGATCACTGCGACGCCGGCCTTCCGCAGAAGCGCGATGACCCGCGCGCGGGTGATGCCGGCCAGGAACACCCCGTTCGGCACCGGCGTGTAGACGATTCCGTCGCGGGCGAGGAACGCGTTGGCATTGGCGAATTCGGCGACGTTGCCGAGGCCGTCGAGCATCAGGCAATTGCCGAAGCCGCGCGAGAGCGCCTCCGTCAGCGCGCGGGCGCCGTTCGGGTAGAGGCAGCCCGCCTTGGCATCGACCGGGGCGACCTCGATCGAGGGGCGGCGGAAGGGGGAGAGCGTCGCCCGCACGCCGGACGGCAGCGGCATCGGCGCGTGATAGATCGAGAGGCACCAATTGGTGGAGGCGGGATCGAAACGCACGCCGCCGGCGAAGCCGCTCTCCGCCCAGTACATCGGTCGGATGTAGAGTTCGGCGTCGGGCGCGAAGCGCGACAGGCCCTGCGCGACGAGATCGCTCCAGGCTTCGACCGTCACTTTCGGTTCCAGGCCCAATGCGACGGCCGACCGGTTGACCCGGGCGAGATGAAGATCGAGGTCGGGCGTCACGCCCTCGAAGGCGCGGGCGCCGTCGAACACCGTGGAGCCGAGCCACGCGCCGTGGCTGCGCGGCCCCATGATCCGGACGTTTCCGGGGTGCCATGCACCCTCGAAGAACGTCCAAGTGTCGATCGTCGCGTCGATCTCCGGCGTCGTCATGGCGTGTGCCTCGAAGAGGAGATGCCTCGAAGGGGGAGAAGCGGGGCCGGCGTGGCGGCCCCGAGGCTGGGCGTGCCGATCAGGCCGCTTCGAACAGGCCGCCGCCGACGGTCGGCGAGGACTTGCGGCGCAGCATCTTCTTGACCTTGTTGAGCGCCCGCAGCGCCAGTGCGAGATATTTCGGCTGGGTCTGGCGGCAGAAGGCGACCTTCCGCACGTAGTTCTCGACATGCCAGTGGCACACGGCGCCGCGGGGAATGAACAGCACGTCGCCCGCCACGAAGGTCTTGGCCGGATTGATGCCGTCGCTGATCGTGGCCGATCCCTCGAGGAAGTGGATCGTCTCGTCGATGTCGTAGTGCCACTCGAACTTGCCGGCGGTGCAGTCCCAGACGAGCGTCCAGGCCAGCCGGTCGGCGCTGCGCGACAGCATGGTGTTGCGCGCGATCGGCATCCCCTCGTGAATCCAGCTCGGCTCGATCGGAGCCGACCGCAGATCGCCCGTCGTCACGGACGGAATCATCGGGGTGGTAGACACGTCTTCCTCGCTTCGGGTCGTCGGGCGTCCAGGACCACTCCGGAGGCGCCTCAATCAAGCAGCACCACAAACGTCTTGTTCTTGCAAGAAACTCTATCTGATATGGCTAACGCCGATACGGTGAAGATTGAAATTGAGGCTCAACGGTGACTTGGCTCTGAAGTAGAGTGATCGAAACGGCACGGTTGCTTCACGGAGAGACGCTGAATCTACGCAGAATTCCGCAACCATGCGGCTCGAAAATGCCTCGATGACCAGTGCGTTCAGAGGCCATCTCACTGATCTTTCGGAAAAATCAACCGGCGAGCGGGACAGTATCGGCCTCGCCGGGCGCCGCGGATCGCGTGCCGTTTCGGCACATCTCGGCGTGGTCCCGGCCTTGCGGCTGGCCCGCCGACCCTCGGGTTCCAGGGACGACACGTCACCATGCGCAGCGAAACGATCGCGGTCCACGCCGGCTTCGAGCACGATCCGACCACCCACGCGGTCGCCGTGCCGATCTATCAGAGCGTCGCCTACGCCTTCGACAGCGCCGATCACGGCGCCGCCCTGTTCAACCTTGAGGAGGAGGGCTTCCGCTACAGCCGCATCGCGAATCCGACCGTCGCGGTTCTGGAGCGGCGCGTGGCGGAACTGGAAGGCGGCCATGCGGCGCTCGCCGTCGCCACCGGTCAGGCCGCGCTCCACTACGCCATCGCGACGCTCGCCGATCACGGCGGCAACATCGTCTGCGTGCCCCAGCTCTACGGCACGACCCACACGCTGCTCGCCCACGTGCTGCCGCGCCAGGGCATCACCACCCGCTTCGCCGCGAGCGACCGCCCCGAGGACATCGAGAAGCTGATCGATCGCCAGACCCGCGCGGTCTACTGCGAGTCGATCGGCAACCCGGCCGGCAACATCTGCGATATCGAGGCTCTGGCGAAAGTGGCGCACGCCCACGGTGTGCCGCTCGTCGTCGACAACACCGTTCCGACCCCGATCCTGATGCGGCCGATCGATTACGGGGCCGACATCGTCATCGCCTCGCTCACCAAGTTCATGGGCGGGCACGGCACCACGCTCGGCGGCATCATCGTCGATTCCGGTCGTTTCGACTGGAAGGCCGAGCCCGAGCGCTTCCCGCAATTCTCGACGCCGGACGTGTCCTATCACGGCCTCGTCTACGCCGATCATTTCGGCCGCGGCGCCTTCGCCGCCCGGGCCCGCAGCGTCTACCAGCGCACCACCGGTGCAGTGCTTCCGGCGATGTCCGCCTTCCTGCTGCTTCAGGGCATCGAGACGGTGGCGCTCCGCGTCGAGCGCCACGTCCAGAACGCCCGCAAGGTCGCCGAGTACCTCCGCGCCCATCCCGGCATCGACTGGGTGAACTATGCCGGCTTTCCCGACAGCCCCCACCACGCCATGGCGACCAAGTATCTCGGCGGCGAGGGCTCCTCGCTTCTCACCTTCGGCGTGAAGGGTGGGTTCGAGGCCGGCAAGACCTTCTACGATGCGCTCAAGCTGGTGAAGCGCTTGGTCAATATCGGCGACGCCAAGTCGCTCGCCTGCCACCCGGCCTCGACCACCCATCGCCAGATGACGCCCGACGAGCAACGGGTGGCGGGCGTGCTGCCCGAGACCATCCGCATCAGCGTCGGCATCGAGCATATCGACGACATTGTCGCCGATCTCGATCAGGCGCTGGCCGCCGCCCGGCCCCTCGCCCGCGCCGCCTGAGGCGTCAGCCGGGCGCGCCCGGTCCATCCCGTCCCGTTTCGAGAGGAGAGACCCATGCTGGAACACGGTGGCTCCGGTGCGGCCTACGGCGAAACCGGTCTCGTCGACACCGTTCCGCCATTTCTGAGCGAGGCGGCGGCCCCGGCGCCGCGCCTGCGGATCGGCCTCCTCAACAACATGCCGGACACCGCCCTGGTCCAGACCGAGCGTCAATTCCGGCGCCTGATCGGTCCCGAGGTCGAGTTGCGCTTCTTCAGCCTCGCCTCGGTGCCGCGCGGACCGCTCGCCCGCGCGCATCTCGATCGGTTCTACGCACCGCACACCGCCCTGCCGACGGCGGGCCTCGACGCCCTCGTGATCACCGGCTCCGAACCGAAGGCCGCCCGCCTCGATGCCGAGCCCTATTACGCGGATTTCACCGCCGTGGTGGACTGGGCCGCCCAGGCCACCACCTCGACGCTGTTCTCCTGCCTCGCGGCGCATGCCGCCGTGTTGCATCTCGACGGAATCGAGCGTCGTCCGCTGCCGGCCAAGCATTCGGGCGTCTATCCCTGCGCGGCGTCCCAGCCTCACCCGCTGCTCTCCGGCATGGCGCCGGTGATGCCGGTGCCGCATTCCCGCTGGAACGATCTGCCCGAGGGCGAACTCGCGGCGAAGGGCTATACGGTGCTGCGCCGCTCGGAGGCCGTGGGCGTCGATCTGTTCGTGCGTGAGGGCGCGAGCCTGATGGTGTTCCTCCAGGGGCATCCGGAATACGAGATCGATACCCTCGCCCGCGAATACCGCCGGGACATCGGCCGCTTCCTCGAGGGTAGCCGCGACACCTGCCCGGGAATTCCTGAGAATTACTACAGCGACGACGCGATCGAGCGCCTCGAAACCTTCGCGGAACTCGCCCGGATCAAGCGTGCGCTCTCGCTTCACGCCGATTTCCCCGACATGGCGGCGACGCCGCCCCGCCCCGCCGCCTGGCAGGACGGGGCCGCGCGCCTCTTCCGCAACTGGCTGTCCCTGGTCGCCGCAAACCGCGCCCTGCGCGCGACCGCCGAGGCGGTCGCCTGAGGCGGGCAATATCCCCGCGAGGGGAGAAGCGCGGCCGCCTTCGGCGCGATCGATTGGACATCGCATGACGACCCTGCAGACCGATCTCTCCCCCACCGCGATCCCGCCGCGTGTCTCCTCCACGGCGGGTTGGATCGGGGCGCTGGCGCGCACCGCCCGCATCGACGCGCATCCGGAGCGGATCTTCCCCCTCGTCCTCGATGCCATTGCCGCCGAGCGGGCGGGCGCGCCCGCCCTGATCGGCACCGACGAGACATTGTCCCACGGCGATCTCGCGGCGCGGCGGCATCGCTACGCCCGCTGGGCCCTGGCGCAGGGGTTCTCCAAGGGCGACACGGTCGCGCTGCTGATGCCAAACCGGCCCGATTATCTCGCGATCTGGCTCGGCCTGACCCGCATCGGCCTGCGCGTGGCGTTGCTCAACATCCATCTGCGCGAGCGGGGCCTTGCCCATTGCATCGATGCGGCCGCGCCGCGCCTCGTCATCGCGGCGACCGATCTCGCCGAGGCGCTCGAGGGCGCGTGGCCGCACCTCGTCTCGCAGCCTGCCTTGTGCTGGCAGGGCGAGGGGGCCGAGACCTCGCTCGCGACCCAGAGCGCCGGTTTCAGCGGCGAGCCGCTCGGCCCCGAGGAAGCGCCGACGGTGACCCTGCGCGATCCCGCGCTCCTGATCTACACCTCCGGCACCACCGGCCTGCCGAAGGCCGCCCATGTGAGCCACCACCGCATCATGATGTGGACCCACTGGTTCGCCGGCCTCGTCGATCCGGGGCCGGACGACCGGATGTACGATTGTCTGCCGCTCTATCACAGCGTCGGCGGTGTCGTGGCCCCCGGCAGCGTGCTCCTGGGCGGCGGCTCCGTCGTCATCCGCGAAAAATTCTCGGCGCGCCGGTTCTGGTCGGATGTCGCCGAAACCGGCGCGACCCTTTTCCAGTATATCGGCGAGCTGTGCCGCTACCTGACCCTGGCCCCGCCCGACCCGCAGGAGCGGGCGCATTCCCTCCGCCTCTGCACCGGCAACGGCCTGCGCCCGGAGGTCTGGGAACGCTTCCAGGCGCGGTTCGCCATTCCCCGCATCCTCGAATTCTACGCGGCGACCGAGGGCACGCTCTCGCTCTACAATGTCGAGGGTCGGGTCGGGGCGGTCGGCCGGGTGCCGAGCTTTATGGCCCGCCGCTCGCCCGCCCTCATCGTCCGGCACGACGTGACGACCGGCCTGCCCCTGCGCGACGCCGAGGGCCGCTGCGTCCCGGCCGCGTTCGGCGAGGCCGGCGAATTGCTCGGCCGTTTGTCGGACAAGGCCGAGTACACGTTCGAGGGCTACACCAACGCCGCCGAGAGCGACCGCAAGGTGCTGCGCGACGTGCTGAAGCCGGGCGATGCCTGGATGCGCACCGGCGACCTGATGCGGCGCGACGCGCAGGGCTATTTCTACTTCGTCGACCGCATCGGCGACACCTTCCGCTGGAAGGGCGAGAACGTCGCCACCACCGAGGTCGCGGAGGCGCTGGCCCGCAGCGAGGGCGTCGCGGAGGCCTGCGTCTACGGCGTCGCGGTGCCGGGCGCCGACGGGCGCGCCGGCATGGCCGCCCTCACGGTCGGGCCCGGCTTCGATCTCGAACGGCTCCACGCGGACTTGGTCGAACGGCTGCCGTCCTACGCCCGGCCGCTGTTCCTCCGCCTTACGGAAGAGCTCGGCCATACCGAGACCTTCAAGCAGAAGAAGGCGGTCCTTGCCGAGGAGGGCTACGATCCCGCCCGCACCGGCGATCCGCTCTTCCTCGATCGCGACGGTGCTTACTGCGCGATCGATCCGGCCCTCTACGCTCGGATCGCGGCCGGCACCCTGCGGCTCTAGGCTTGGGGGGCGCCCATAACGCTGTCGTCAATCCGCCACATCTCCACCGCTTCCTGAGTCCCGGACGCCCGCGGCACCGCCAGCAAGCTGGACGGGCCGCGCACGTTCGCGCTTCTTGGATCGGCCGGGCGCCTCAGCGCCAAAGCGGAAAGCGACAGTGCAGGCAGGGGCGCACAGCACGGACGAGGGCGGGGGTGGCGACCTCCTCGCCTTCCTGCGCGCCCGCCACGGCGCCGAATCCGGTGAGGCGAGGGGCACGCGGGCCGGTGCGGGCGCGGCGGAAGCGATCTGGCGCGAGGGCCGGCTGCCGCCGGGCGATCTGGCCGACGCCATCGCGGCCTTTCACCGTCTGACGCGGGCGGACGCCCGGCGCATCGCCGAATGGCCCCATCTGCTCGACGGGCTGTCGCGGCGCTTCCTGCGCGAGGCCTTCCTCTACCCGGTTTCGGAAGCCGGCCGCCCCCTCCTATGCGTGGCCGATCCGTCGCTCGTCGAGCCGATCCAGGCGGCCAGCCTCGCCCTCGGCGGATCGGTGGCGCTGGCCGTCCTCTCCTTCGAGGAGATCGAAGCTCTGTTCGAGCGCGGCGGCGGAGAGGCCGCGGCCGAGCCGGAGGAGATCCCGGCCGAGATCGCCTTCTCCGACGATGTCGAGACGCTTCAGGACCTCGCCCGCGGCGCCCCGATCGTGCGCGCCATCGACGCGATGCTGGAGCGCGCCGTCGAGCAGGGTGCCACCGATATCCATATCGAGACCGGCCGCGAGGATTTGCGCGTCCGCTTCCGCATCGACGGCCACCTGCGGGCGCAGCAGACCCTGGCCAAGCACATGGCCCCGGCCATCCTGTCGCGCGTGAAGATTCTGGCGGGGCTCGACATCGCCGAGCGGCGCCTGCCGCAGGACGGGCGCACCAACGTCAAGGTCGGCTCGCAGGAGGCCGATCTGCGCGTCGCGGTGATGCCGACGCTCTACGGCGAGACCGCCGTCCTGCGCATCCTGCTCAAGGACACGCGGCTCCTCGAATTCAAGCGCATCGGCATGTCCGGGCGCGACCAGTGCGCGATGGAGAGCCTGCTCGCCGAGCCGCACGGCATCCTGATCGTCACGGGTCCGACCGGGTCGGGCAAGACGACGACTTTGGCTACCGCCATCTCGATGCTGAACGATCCCTCGCGCAAGATCGTCACCGTCGAGGATCCGGTCGAGTACCAGTTGCCGGGCATCCATCAGACCCAGGTGAAGCCGCAGATCGGCCTGACCTTCGCGACCGCGCTGCGCTCGTTCCTGCGCCACGACCCCGACGTCATCATGGTCGGCGAGATGCGCGATCGCGAGACCGCGGCGATCGGCATCCAGGCCGCGCTCACCGGCCACCTCGTGCTGACCACGTTGCACACCAACACCGCCGCCGACGCCGTGGTGCGGCTCGCCGATATGGGCGTCGAACCGTACCTGATCGCCGCCTCGCTCCGCGGGGTGCTCGGTCAGCGGCTGGTCCGCCGGCTGTGCGAGAAGTGCAAGGTGCCCGACCCCCGCGCCGCGGAGGCGGCCGTCGAGATCTGCGCCCGGCGGGGCACGCCGGCACCGGAGCGGCGCGACTTCTTCAAGGCGGCCGGCTGCCCGCATTGCGGCGGCACCGGCTATCGCGGCCGGGTCGGCGTGTTCGAGGTTCTGACGATCGACGCCGAGATCGAGCCGCTGGTGCGGCGCGAGCCCGACCCCTCGCGCATCGTCGAGGCGGCGCGGGCGCGCGGCATGACCACCATGCTGGACGACGGCATCACCAAGGCGGGGCAGGGTCTCACCTCCCTCGACGAGGTGATGCGGATCACCGGTTAGCGGGGTGGCGATGGCGGCCTCGGCCCGAACGGCGGCACGAATCACCGCGCAGATGGCGGCCGTGCGAGGGCGCCTCGGTGCCTCTGCGCCCATCGCGCGGATCGGCGGCGTCGTCTCGCTCCTGCTCGACGCCTTCGTGGCCACCGTCGAGCCGCGGCTCGGCCGCTTCCTCGATCGCAGCCGCCGCATCGCCGTGGCCGAGGGGGACGGGCTCGTCCTCTACGAAGTGCGCGACGGGCGGATCGACCCGCGTGGGCGTTTCGATGGTACGGCGCCGCAGAATTTCGCTGGGCGCGGCCTTGAGCTCCGCCTGCCGCCTGAAGTGTTTCTTTCCCGCACCCTGCGCCTGCCGGATGCCGGCCGCGACTATCTCGGCCCGATCCTGTCCCATCGCCTGGAGCGCCTGACGCCCTGGAGGCCCGATCGGGTGCTTTACGGCTACGACGTGCCCGAACCGGCCGGGGCCGACGGCACCATCGCGGTCGATCTTCTGGCGACCTCCGCCGACCTCGTCGCTCCCCATCTCGACGCACTCGCTTCTGCCGGGCTCAAGGTCACGGCCCTCGGCAGCTCGGCCGCTCCTCTCGAGGCACCGCTGGCGATCGACCTCTACCGGGGCCGCCCCGGCACCGGCGGGACGAGCCCGTTGCGCCGGCCGGTCGCCCTCGCCGCCGCGCTCGCGCTCGGCATCCTCGCCCCGGCTTGCCTCGCGAGCGCGCTGCTGGCCGCTTCCGCCGAGACGGAGCAGGTCGAGACCGAGGCGCACCTGTCCGCCCTCCGCTCCCGACTTGCCGCCCGTACCGGGATGGGCGGAACGCGGGAGGCGGGCCTGCTCGCCGCCAAACGCCCGGAGGCGAGCGCTCTCGTGCTGATCGATCGCCTCAGCGCGGCGCTTCCCGACGGAACCGTCCTGCGCGAACTCGATGCCGACGGCGCGAAGGTGCGCCTCGTCGGCCGCTCGGACGACGCCGCCGCCCTGATCGGGCTGCTCGAAGGGCAGGGCGGCCTGAGCGCGGTGCGCTTCGCCGCCCCGGTCATCCGCGATGCCGAGCGCCGAGAGGCCTTCGACATCGTGGCGAGCCGGGCTCCAGGCCCGCGCGCGGAGGCCGGGCGATGAGCGCCGATCCGCAGCCTCTCGCGCCCCTGCCGCCGAGCTTGCGTCGCTGGCTCGGTCCGATCTCCGTCGCGGTCTTCGTCGGGCTGCCGCTGCTGCTCGCCGCTCTCACCTTCGACCGCCTCGCCGCATGGTGGGAGGCGGGATCGACCGCGGACGACCATCGCGTCCGCATCGGCCAGATCGAGGCGCGGATCCGCCGCCTCGCGGCAGAGCAGGCCAAGGCGCGCGCGGGCGACGCGTCCGAGGGCGGGGAAGCGCCGGCCCGCTCGGTCTTCCTCGACGCCGTCGCGCCGGGCCTTGCCCGCGCCGAGATGCAGCGCCGTCTGAGCGCCATGGTCGATGCCGCCGGTGGCCGGCTCATCGAGGTCCGCGGCGAGGACGAGGCCGATGACGGCCGCAGCGTTCTCCTGCGGGCGAGCCTCGACATCGCCAATGACGGCCTGTTCGACCTGCTCGCCGCCATCGAGGCCGGGATGCCGCTCCTCACGGTCGAGTCGATCAACATCCGCACACAGGCCGGCCGGGGCGCGGTGGTGGACGATCCGCAGCCGACCCTGCGGGTTGCCCTCGCGATCCGTGGGCATCGCCGGGAGGGCCGCTCGTGACCGTCCCGGGATTGGCGCGCGCGCTGCTCGTGCTCATTGGGCTGGCGGGCCCCTGCCTGGCCGGCAGCCCGTTCGGTTCGCCTGCCTGGGTCCGTGAGCAGGAGGCCCTGCGGCAGGCTGAGGACGCGCGCCAGCGGGCACGCAAGACCGGGCCGCTTCCGGCGGCCGGATCGGTCCCGTCCGATTCGTCCAGAGCCGTGCCGGCACCGGAAACGGGGGCGCCGGGGCTCGTCGAAGCCATACCGGCCGAAGCGCCCGAGCTTCCGATCCCCTCGCTCGTACCCTCCGCCAATCCCCTGAGCCGGATGGCGTTCAAGGATCTCGGCGCCTTCCGGCAGCGCCCGCTCTTTGCGCCCTCGCGCCGCCGCCCGGATCAACCCCTGGCGATCACGGCCCCACCGCCCGCCGACATACCCGCGAGTCCGCCGCCCGAATTGCGCCTCGTCGGTATCGTCGCCGGCGTCGACCGGGCCGTGGCTTTGGTCAGCCGGCAGGAGGGCGGCTCGTTGAGTCTGCGGGTGGGCGATCAAGTCGATTCCTGGCGGGTCGACCGAATCGCGCCCGACCGGGTCGTGCTGCGCGAGGGCGAACGGGAGCAGACCTACCGCCTTTTCGCGCTGCCCCACGGTTCGACGCCCGGCGCGCAGCTCCCCGCCGGAGCCATCGTTCGCGTCCCTTGAGCGAAGTGCTCGCGATTCCGTGACTGCATTGGCCGCCGGCCTTTCTGGAATACGCTGCGGTTAACGAGTGCTTTAAGGCCTCGCCGAGCTTTGCCGAATTGTGTGTCATATCGAGCACTCGGTGATTGAAACCGGTGATCTGGACGAATGCCGTCTTGGGTAGGAGCGGGCCCCGCCGGTAAGCTTCGCGTCGGCTTCATCAAGAGAACCCGATGCATCCGCTCCGGCGCGCCTTGATTCCCTCCCTACTGCTCGTGCTGGCCTCGCTCGCGCCGGCTCTGGGTCAGACCATGCCGCGCACGGGCCTGACCGGGCCGGAGGTCGGCATGGATCTCTCTGCCAAGCCGATGCGCGGAGGCGGTGCCGCCCGCCCGGCGTCCGACGCCGTCACCCGCCCGGCCAAGGGCGTGGGGCGCAGCCGCTATTTCGGGCCCGACGATGTCGACGGCACGGCGGGGACCGGCCTCGGCGGCCTGTCCGAGCAGGCCGAGGCGATCGAGATCGGCGGCGGTCCGGCGCAGGATGCCACCAATGGCGGCGGCTTCCGGCTCAATTTCGAGCGGGCCGAGATCAAGGACGTCGTCCACGCCATTCTCTCCGATACCCTCGGACTCAACTACACCATGGGTGCGGACGTCTCGGGGCAGATCACGATCTCCTCGCCCCGTCCGCTCTCGCGCACCGAACTTCTCGCCTCGCTGGAGAGCGTGCTCGCCGGCCAGGGTTTCTCGATGAGCAAGGCCGGCACCGGCTACCGCATCGTGCCGGCGGCGGCGGGCCTCGGCACGGTCAATCTCGGCGCGGGTGGCCCCGGCTACGGCGTCTCGGTCGTTCCCCTGCGCTACGTGTCCGCCGCGACGATGTCGAAGCTCGTCTCCGGCTTCGTCGCCGATGCCGATGGCCTGCGGTTCGATGCGACCCGTAACACCATGATCGTCAAGGGGCCCGGCCCCAAGCGTCAGGAGGCGGTCAGCGCGATCCTTGCCTTTGATGCCGACTGGATGCGCGGCCAGACGGTGAGCCTGTTCGAGCTGAAGCGGGCGCGGCCCGAAGCGGTGGTGGCGGAACTGACCCAGCTGTTCGACACCGGGGAGAACGGGTCGGGCCAGGGGCTGATCCAGTTCAAGCCGATCGGGCGGCTGCGCGCGGTGCTGGCGACCTCGAAGAACGCGGGCCTCCTGCGCCGCGCGGAAGGGTTCGTGCGCGAGCTCGACGGCACGGCGGAGGCCGCCGAGGAAACGGTGTTCGTCTACAAGGCGCGCTACCGCAATGCGGTGGAGCTCGCCCGCGTCGTCAACGGCCTGTTCGGTGGTGGCGGTTCCGGGCTGATGAGCGGCCTCGGTTCCGGACTGCCCGGCGGCGGCGGCCTCGGCGGCGCGCGGTCCGGCCTGTCGAACCAGGCCGGTTCCGGGCTCGGCGGGACCGATGGCGGAATGGCCTCGGGCGGGATGTCCTCGGGCAATTCGGGTCTCGGCGGCACGAGCGGCGGCGGTCTCGGGGCGGGATCCGGCGGCGGGCTGAACCAGAACGGCGGCAACGGTGCCGACCTGCTCAAGGCCCGCTTCGCCTCGGCCTTCGGCGATCAGGCGGGGCAGGGCGGCCAGGGAGGCGGCGCCTACGGCGAGAGCGGCGCAATGATGGGCGGGGGCAGCCTCGACCTGACGCAGCGGTCAAGCGCCAAGCGCGTCAACATCAGCGCCGACCCGGCCCAGAACGCGGTCGTGACCTATACCGACGGCGAGACCTACCGGAAGATCCACGCGGCGCTCCAGCGCCTCGACGCGACCCCGGTTCAGGTCGCCATCAACGTCACCATCGCCGAGGTGCGGCTGACCGATCAGCTGAAATACGGTGTGCAGTACTTCCTCGATTCGACCCGTGTCGGTATCGGTAGCAACAAGGGCTCGATCGGCTTGCTCAGCGCCGCAGCGGGCGCCTCCGGCGGCGTGGTGAACAAGCTGACGCCGGGCGGGGCCGGCTTCAACTTCCTCGTCGGCGGCTATTCGGGGCCCGATATCGTGATCTCGGCGCTCGACGGCTTCACCGATGTGAAGATCCTGTCCTCGCCCTCGCTCGTCGTGCTGGAGAACCAGCCGGCGACCCTGCAGGTAGGTGATTCCGTGCCGATCACCACGACTCAGGCGACCAGCGTCACCGTGCCCGGTGCGCCGCTCGTCAATCAGGTCGAGATGCGTGACACCGGCATCATCCTCAACGTCATCCCGCGCATCGGCCAGAACGGCGCCGTGACGATGCAGATCGAGCAGGAGATCTCCGCGGTCGTCGATGCGCAGAAGACGCTCACGCCGACGATCTCCAAGCGGCGGGTCGCCAGCATGATCTCGGTGCCCAACGGCCAGACCGTGCTGCTCGCGGGCCTGATCCAGGAAAAGAACCTGCGCGGGCGCGACGGCATTCCGTTCCTGAGCCGACTGGCGAATGTCGGCGAGCTGTTCTCCTCCACCGACAACGCCGCCGACCGGACCGAGCTCGTCGTGTTCATCCGCCCCGTCGTCGTGCGCTCGGGCCGGGATGCGCAGCGCGTGGCCGAGGATTACCGGGGCCAGCTCTACGACGCCGCCGCCCGCCGGGGCGGTCGCGTCCCTGCCGCGGCGCGGCCCGTGGTCGTGAAGCCGTGAGGCCCGGATGGCTCGGCCCGTCACCGCCGACGATTACGGACCGGCCTGCCTGCTCCTGACGGGCGTAGGCGCGCTCGCCGTCCAAGTTTGGGGAACAGGATCCCTCGGGCTCACGGCGGCCGGGACGGTGCTCGCCCTGCTGGTCGCCCGCATCGCGTGGCAGGATCTGACCGATTTCACCATTCCCGACAGCGCCACGTTGGCGCTCGCAATCCTCGGGGCGATCTGGCGGATGGCGACCGCTGGCGCGTCCGGGGAGAGCGTGACGGAGGAACTCACGCTCCTCGCCCTCGACGGGCCCCTCTGCTTCGGTGCGCTCCTGATCCTGCGGGAGGTGTACTTCCGCCGGCGCGGATATGACGGGATCGGGCTCGGTGACGTGAAGCTCGCCGCCGCCGGAGGCATTCTCGTCGGAACCGGTGGCTTCGCGTGGTGCCTGTTCGGCGCGAGCCTCGTCGGCATCGGTCTGCTCGTGGGACGCCGGGCCCTGGCCGTGTCCGGGGGCGGAGGCTCTGAGGAACGCTTGGCCTTCGGTGCGGTCCTGGCGCCGGCCCTGGCGCTGGGCTGGCTCGCCGCCGCGATCCCGGCCGGCTGATGCCCGCCTTCGAGTATCAGGCGCTGGACGCGGCCGGGAAGCTGCTGTCCGGGACCATGGAGGCGGAGACGCGCGCCGAGGTGATGGCGCAGCTCGACCGCAGCGGTTGGACGCCGATCGCCGCGAAGCCGAAGGCCGTGAGCGCCGGCCGGTCCTGGCGCGACCTCCTCACCCCGGAGCCGCGGCCGGAGGACATCACCGCCATGACTCTCGATCTCGCCATGCTGCTGAAGGGCGGCGTGGCGCTGAACGAGGCGCTGGCGATCCTGATCCAGATGGAGGGCAAGGGCTGGCTCGTGGCGGTTCTGCGCGAACTCAACGTCGCCCTCTCCCACGGCAAGAGCTTCTCCCAGGCGCTCGGGGGGCACCCGAGGCTGTTCCCGCCGATCTACGTGAAGATGGTGGAGGTCGCCGAGACGGCGGGCCGTCTAGAAGAGGCGTTGACGGCCCTCGCCGCCGAGCGCCAGCGCGGCGAGCGGCTGAAGAAGCGCTTCGTCTCGGCGATCTCCTACCCGCTCTTCCTCGTCGGCGCCGCGATCGCCGTGCTGTTCTTCGTCCTGATCTACCTGATCCCGAAATTCGAGGTGGCGCTTCAGGGCTTCCGTGAGCGGATCGAGCCGAGCGCGCTCGTCGTGTTCAACATGTCGGCCTTCCTCAACCGCAACCTCGACGCGGTGGTGATCGGCATGGCGGCGCTCCTCGGCGCCGCGATGGTGGCGAACCGGCTCGGGCGCGAGCGGGGCCTGTGGCTGCGGCTCGTGGCGGCTCTGCCGCTCTCCCGCTCGGTGCTGGCGCACGAACTCACCGTCACCTTCTGCCGCACGCTCGCCATCCTGGTGCGCAACGGAGTCGACATCTCGACGGCGTTGCGCCTCATCCGCGGGGTCGTGCGTCTGCCGGGTGCGGCCGTCGAGATCGACCGGGTGACCGCCGACGTCCGCCAGGGCAAGCGCCTGTCCGAAGCGTTGACGCGGGGCAAGCTGTTCCCCCGCCACGTCGTGCAGATGCTGCGCGTCGGGGAGGAGGCGGGCGACCTGGCCGACAGCGCCGGCCGGGTCGCGGTGTTCTACGAGGCCAAGCTCGACACCGCCCTCGGCCGGGTGATCGCGGTGGTGGGCCCGGCGGTGATGGTGGTGGTGAGCGTGCTGATCGCGTGGCTGATCATCTCGGTGATGACCGCGCTGATGAGCATCAACGACATGCTGATGTGATGAGTGATCGCCCGATGCCCCTCTCCCGCTTCCTCACGGCGCTCCGTCGCGACCGGTGCGGCGCCCGCGATGTCCGCGGCGGCTTCACCCTCGTCGAGCTGCTGGTCGTGCTGGTCATCCTCGGCCTCGTCATGGGGCTCGCGGGACCTCGGGTGCTCGGCTATCTCGGCAGCTCGCGGGAGAAGACCGCGCGGCTCCAGATCGAGTCGTTCTCCTCGGCGCTCGACCTCTACTTCCTCGACAACGGTCGCTACCCCTCCACCAGCGAGGGGCTCGACGCTCTGGTCAAGCGTCCCCCCGCCGCGGAGGCCTGGAGCGGGCCCTATCTCAAGCAGAGCAACGTCCCGGCCGATCCCTGGGGCCGCCCCTACGAGTACCGTGCCCCGGGCAAGGCCGGCCCCTACGCCATCGTCTCCCTGGGGGCCGACGGTCAGCGCGGCGCCGGGATGATCGGCAAGGAATAGGGTTTCGGAAGGGAGGGCGGCTGCGGCATGAGACGCGCCGGCCGCGAGGGTTTCACCCTGATCGAGGCGCTCGTCGCCTTCGCGATCGTGGCGGCGCTGAGCCTCGTGGTGCAGCGCGGTCTTATTCAGTCGCGGGTCGGCTGGGCTGCGGTGGAGGATCGCACCGGTGCCGAACGGCTCGCCCGCTCCTTGCTGGAAGAACCGCTGACGCCAGTGGCCGTCGCCGCCGGCGGTCGCGAGGGCGTCACCGACGGACGCCGCTGGCGCATCGGCCTGCAGAGTCTCGACCTGCCGAGCCCGCCCGCTCCGGAGAACGGCGTCGGCGGAGCGCCGCAGACGGCGCAGGACGGCCCCCGCTGGCTGCCCCTGCGCCTGCGGATCGAGGTCGCGACCGCGCGCGGCCGGCCGGTCGAGGTCGAGACGGTGCGGCTCGCCCCGTTCCCGGCTCAGGCACCCTGACGCTTCGGCTCCCGGCGGAAACGTCGGACGATGCGTGGGCCGCTCGGGTCAGCCCGACAGCCGGGCATGGGCGATGCCGATCTCGTGCTGGGTATGCGAGAGAAGGTAGGCCACGCGCTCCGCATCGAGATTGGCATCCATCAGCTTGCGGCGCAGTTCGCTGTCGTAGACATGCGCCTCGCCGCGCAGCGGCGCGGGCAGAAGACGCTGCAGCATCGGGCTGGTGATTTCCTTGCGGACGAGGCCGCGATGGTTGGCGAGCCGCTTGAGCTGGATCGCGAGATCTTCCAGCTTCGCCTCGGGTAAATAATGACGGGCCGCGCTGCGCTCACCGGTGCGAGACATGGGGTCGGCTTTCCTGCGATCGAAGGCTGCAGGATGCGCGAAATGCGTCAGCACTTCGTTTCGCAAATTTGGAATCCGCGTAATTCTTGCCCGACGCGCCGAACACTTTCTCGATAGGCTCAGGCGCGAGGGTATTGGGTGGGCCATGCGCCGGAGTCGCGGTTCCTGTTCCCCGCGCTTCCGACACGCCTGCAGCCGCTCGGCCCACTAAGCCTCACAGGTTTGGTGCAGAGAACTGGTCCGCCCCACCCCGTCACTGCCGGCCCCGCTGCCACGCCGGCCCGAGAGGGCTCGCGAAACCATCGGGCGCATCGGCCGCGGGGACGGCCGATGTAGAGGGCCGCGCCGCCGTGGGCAACCGCCCGCGCGGCGACGTTTCGCCCATCGCCGGATAGGGAACACAGCACAGGATGAGCCGTGGGCCTGTTGCGAGCGCGGCCCTTCGGTCGTTGCTCCCGCTCTCACCCTCATCCTGGGGCGCGGAGCGAAGCGAAGCCTCGAAGGAGGCCTTCAGTCGCCGTTGTGGTCCCTGGAGCCCTCCTTCGAGGCCGCTGCCGTGGGATCTCAGGATGAGGGAATCGGTGGGTACAAGCCGGTTAGCCGGCTTCGATCATGCGTGTCGCGGGCGCTTCTCGCGCCCGCGACGAAGCGATTTACCGGAGCGAGCCGCAGAAGCGCTGGATGCGCCGGCAGGCCTCTTCCAAAGCCTTGTTGGAGGTGGCGTAGGAGATGCGCAGGTTGGGGCCGAGGCCGAAGGCCGAACCGTGGACCGCCGCGACCCCTTCCGCCTGAAGCAGTTCGGTCACGAAGTCCTCGTCGGTCTCGATGGTTTTGCCGGTCTCGGTCTTGCGGCCGATCAGCTCGGCGCAGGACGGGTAGACGTAGAAGGCGCCCTCCGGGGTCGGGCATTTCAGGCCGCTCGTCTGGTTCAGCATCGAGACGACGAGATCGCGCCGCTCTTGGAATGCCGCCTTGAACCGGGCGAGGTGCTCCTGGGTGCCGTCGAGCGCGGCCACCGCCGCCCATTGCGAGATCGAGGAGGCGCCCGAGGTCTGCTGGCCCTGGACGAAATCCATCGCCTTGATCAGCTGCTCAGGGCCTGCGGCGTAGCCGATCCGCCAGCCGGTCATGGCATAGGCCTTCGAGACACCGTTCATGGTGAGCGTGCGCTCGTACAGGCCGGGCTCGACCTGGGCCGGGGTGACGAATTCGAAATCGCCGTAGGTCAGGTGCTCGTACATGTCGTCGGTCAGCACCCAGACATGCGGGTGCCGCATCAGCACGTCGGTGACCTTCTTCAACTCGTCACGGCTATAGGCCGCGCCCGAGGGGTTCGAGGGCGAGTTGAGGATGATCCACTTGGTCTTCGGGGTGATCGCCCGCTCGAGATCCTCGGGCTGGAGCTTGAAGTCGTGGGCCATGTCGGTCTCGACGAAGACCGGGGTGCCGCCGCACAGGACCACCATCTCCGGGTAGGACACCCAGTAGGGGCGGGGGATCACCACCTCGTCGCCGGGATTCAGGGTGGCGAGCAGGGCGTTGTAGATGACGTGCTTGCCGCCGGTGCCGACGATGGTCTGCGAGGCCTTGTAGTCGAGGCCGTTCTCGCGCTTGAACTTCGTCACGATCGCCTCGCGCAGCGGCACGATGCCGGAGACGGGCGGGTACTTGGTCTCACCACGGCGGATCGCCTCGATCGCCGCTTCCTTGATGTGGTCGGGCGTGTCGAAATCCGGCTCGCCGACGGACAGGCTGATCACGTCGACGCCCTTGGCTTTCAGCTCGCGGGCCTTCTGCGTCATCGCGATGGTCGCGGAGGGTTTGACGCGCGAGAGGGCGTCGGCGAGAAAGCCCATGGGAATGCTCCGAAAAATCTGAATCTGCGTGCCGGGGCCCAGGTGTCGGCTTGGAGGTGTCGGCTTGGAACCCGCGGCCCTCGTAATCCCGCCCTGCCGGAGCGACAAGACCGGGGAGGGGGTACCCGTCCCACGAATCTGGCATTCATCACACCAGCCTGTCGGCATCGGCCGCCGCATCCGATCGAGACCGGACACGATAAAAGCCGACTTCCCACCGCATCCCGAGCTTCCGCAATTTTTCTGATCGGTGGCAGAAGAGTTTTTCAGGCGTGCGCCAACAGAGTTTTGCGGTATTGTCCTAAGCAAGCAGTGCATTTTCTTGCAGCGCCGAAGTTCTTCGATGCGCCGCAACAGCGAATGCATTCAAAATCCAGCCGATCGCGCGGGCCGGAAGCTTCCGGGTCGCGGGGTCGGCCTGCATCGTTTCGGGTGGAACGGCGAGAGGTGGAGAACCACCCGCCGGGCCGGAAGACGCGGAGGAATGCGGTTTCCATGAAGAAGAACAAGGTCATCACGGCGGAGGAGGCGATCGCGCTGATCCGCGAGAACGACGTCGTGACCACCACGGGCTTCGTCCAGAGCTGCATCCCGGAGGCGTTGCACGCCGCCCTGGAAAAGCGTTTCGTCGAAACCGGCTCGCCGCGGGGGCTGACCCTGATCATGACCGCGGGGGCGGGCGATTCGAAGGGACTCGGCACCGGGCGCCTGCACCATGACGGGCTCCTGTCGCGCGTCATCGCCGCCAATTTCGGGCGCATGCCCAAGGTCGCCCAGGCCGCGCAGAACAACTTGATCCGCGGCTACAACCTGCCGCAAGGCGTCATCTCGCAACTCTACCGCGCCTGCGCCGCGGGCCAGCCCGGTCTGTTCTCGAAGGTCGGCCTCAAGACCTATGTCGATCCGCGCCACGGCGGCGCCAAGGTCAACGATCTGACCACCGAGGATATCGTCAAGCTCGTCGAGGTCGATGGCGAGGAATGGCTGTTCTACACCGCGACCAAGATCGACGTGGCCTTCATCCGCGCCACCTCCGCCGACCCGTCGGGCAACCTTTCCTTCGAGAAGGAAGCGCTCACGCTCGACTGTCTCGCCCAGGCGATGGCGGCCCGCAACAACGGCGGCATCGTCATCGCCCAGGTCGAGCGCATCGTCGATGACGGCTACCTGCTGCCCAAGGACGTCCGCGTCCCCGGCATCCTCGTCGATTGCGTCGTGGTCGCCGAGCCCGAGATGCACCGCATGAATTACGGCGTCGTGTACGACGCCGCGCTCGCGGGCGAGATCCGCGTGCCCGTCACCGGCATCAAGCGGATGGCGCTCAACGAGCGCAAGATCATCGCCCGCCGTGCCGCGTTCGAGCTGCCGCCCAACGGCGTGGTCAATCTCGGCGTCGGCGCGCCGGAGGGCATTTCCTCCGTCGCGAACGAGGAGAAGATCACCCCCTACATCACCTTGACGACGGAAGCGGGCGCCGTCGGCGGCGTGCTGGCCTCGGGATCGAGCTTCGGCGCGGCGACCAACGCCGATTGCATCATCGACCAGAACCAGATGTTCGATTTCTACGACGGCGGCGGCCTCGACATGACCTGTCTCGGCATGGCCGAGTGCGACGAGGCCGGCAACGTCAACACCTCGAAGTTCGGCGGCAAGCTCAACGGCTGCGGCGGCTTCATCAACATCTCGCAGAATGCCCGCTCCGTCGTCTTCGCCGGGACCTTCACCGCGGGCGGGCTGGAGATCGCCGTGCAGGACGGCGTCGTGAAGATCATCAAGGAGGGCAAGGCCCGCAAATTCGTCACCGCGGTCCAGCAGAACACCTTCTCGGGACCCTACGCGGTCGAGCGCTCGCAGCCGGTCATCTACGTGACCGAGCGCTGCGTGTTCCAGCTGACCCGGGAGGGGTTGGAGCTGATCGAGGTGGCGCCCGGCATCGACATCGAGCGCGACATCCTCGCTCATATGGATTTCGCGCCGGTGGTGCGGAATCCCGTGCCGATGGATGCCCGCATCTTCCGCGAGGAGCCGATGGAGCTAATCTCCGATCTGCTCAACCTCGATCTAAAGTCCCGCGTCAGCTACGACGGCGAACGCAACATTCTCTTCATCAACTTGGAAGGCTGGTATTGCCGGGTGAAGAGCGACATGGACGAGTTGCGCATGACCATCGTCGAGGCCTGCCGCAAGGCCGGGCAGCGGGTCAATGCAGTGATCAACCACGACGGGTTCCGCCTCAACGAGAACCTCTACGATGATTACGCCGGGATGGTGCAGTATCTCCAGGCGAACTACTACGCGACGACCACCCGCTACGCGACCAGCGCCTTCCTGCGTCTCAAAATGGAGGAGGCCCTGACCAAGCGTGGCGTCGCCCCCCACGTCTTCGAGCGCAAGGAGGAAGCGCAGGCCTTCGTCGGCACCACCGAAGACAAGCGCGCCCGCAAGAAGATCTCGCCGGCGGTGGCCTCCGCCGCCTGAGCGCCATGGATGTCGCCCCCGTCCCCAGGGGCGGCGATCCCAGGATGCGTGAAGACGGCTGTCACCTCAAAAGGTCGCATCTCCGCCCGTATAGACCCTGTCGGCGCGTTCGAGCCGCTCGCGCAGCAGGGTGAGCAGCTTGCGCGTCGCTTGGATGTCGTCCGGATTCAGTCCGTCCGACAGCGCGTTCACCCACGGCGCCTGTAGACGCATCGCATCGTCGTAAGCCTGCTGCCCGTGCTCCGTCAGAACGACGAGATGCGCCCGCCGGTGATGAGGTTGGGCGAGAACTGCAGGTGACCGTCCGGCTCTAGATCATGGACGATGTGCCGTACGTTCGGGCGGTTCGCTCCCACGTCGCGGGCGAGCCAGGCGAGGGGGCTGGGCGTCCACCATCGTGCCGAGCACCTGTCATCGCGCGCTCGTCAGGCCGATCCCGGCCACAAGCCTGTCGCCTGCAGCGAGCAAACGGCTGTTGAGTCCAGTGAGGGAGACCAATGCGGCCTTCCGCGTCGCTTTCGAGCGTCCCGAGTTTCGCGCCAAAATAGGGAGATGCCCGTCCTCCTGCGTGGTCCGGCCCTACCTGTTCGAGAAGCTCGCCGTCGCCGAATCTGCACGGCCTGATCGGCGGATCGTCTCCAGGCCATCGGTGCCGCGTACGCCGTCCGAACGCGCGCCGGCCGGATCAAGGGAGCGGTCGGAGCTTTCGCCCCGCCTTGCGCTTCCCGCCCACCTCTGGTAACGCCCCCGCCCATTCCACACGCGGAGCCGGCCTCATGCCTGAATGAGGCGTTTCCGGTGGCCGGTCACGAGCCGGCTGCACCCTCCGCGGCGGTATAACCGGAGAGTACAAAGATCATGGCCGTCGATTTCTCTATGCGTCAGCTCCTCGAAGCCGGCGCCCATTTCGGACACCAGTCGCACCGCTGGAACCCGAAGATGCAGCCCTACATCTTCGGCACCCGCAACAACATCCACATCATCGACCTCGCCCAGACGGTGCCGGCGCTCCACGCCGCCCTCCAGGCGGTGAGCGACACCGTCGCCCGCGGCGGTCGCGTGCTGTTCGTCGGCACCAAGCGCCAGGCGGCCGATTCCATCGCCGAAGCCGCCAAGCGCTCGGCCCAGTACTACGTCAATTCCCGCTGGCTCGGCGGCATGCTGACCAACTGGAAGACCATCTCCGGCTCGATCCAGCGCCTGCGCAAGGTCGATGAGACGCTCGAGGGCGGGGCCGTCGGCCTCACCAAGAAGGAGCGCCTCATGCTGACCCGCGAGAAGGACAAGCTCGAGAAGGCGCTGGGCGGCATCAAGGATATGGGCGGCGTGCCCGACCTCCTGTTCGTGATCGACACCAACAAGGAGCAGCTCGCCATCAAGGAGGCCCAGCGCCTCGGCATCCCGGTCGCCGCCATTGTCGACACGAACTGCAACCCGGACGGCATCTCCTACATCGTCCCGGCCAACGACGATGCCGGCCGCGCCATCGCGCTCTACTGTGACCTGATCGCCCGTGCGGCGATCGAGGGCATCGGCCGCGGCCAGGGCGCGCTCGGCATCGATGCCGGCGCCTCCGAGGAGCCGACCGCCGAGGAGCTCCCGGCCAACGACGACGTCGCCGCTTCCGTGGCGTCCGACGCGATCGCCCCGGCGGACGTGGCGGCGCTGGCCGAGTCGACCGAGCATTTCGAGCAGCTCGCCGCCCCCCGCGGCGCGCCGGACGACCTCACCAAGCTCAGCGGCGTCGGCCCGCAGCTTGTGCAGAAGCTCAACGATGCCGGCGTGTGGCATTACTGGCAGATCGCCGCCATGCAGCCCGAGGACGTGTCCAAGCTCGACGCGGACCTGAAGCTCAACGGCCGCATCGCCCGCGATGGCTGGATCGAGCAGTCCCGCGCCTTCGTCGACGCCGCTGCGGCGTAAGCCCCATCGCTCGGCCGCCGGGCTCTGTCCCGGCGGCGCGATCGTCATCGTCCTGCAAAGCCCGGTGCTTTCAACGAGCGCCGGGCTCGCTCACTTCAAGACCTGCACTTCAGCCTCAAGAGGATCGCCATGGCCAACATCACCGCCGCTCTCGTGAAGGAGCTTCGCGAAAAGACCGGCGCCGGCATGATGGATTGCAAGGGCGCGCTCAACGAGACGAACGGCGACCTTGAGGCTGCGGTCGACTGGCTGCGCAAGAAGGGTCTTGCCAAGGCCGCCAAGAAGGCCGGCCGTGTCGCCGCCGAAGGCCTCGTCGCCGTCGAGTCCGCCGGCCGCCATGCCGCGATCGTCGAGGTGAATTCCGAGACCGACTTCGTCGCCCGCAACGATGGCTTCCAGTCCTTCGCCCGCGAAGCCGCCAAGCTCGCCCTCAACACCGACGGCACCCTGGAGGGCCTGGAGGCTGCGACCTTCCCCGGCTCGTCCGCGACCGTGAAGGACACGCTTTCGAACCTCATCGCTACCATCGGCGAGAACATGACGCTGCGCCGCGTCGCCAAGCTCGAGGTGAGCAAGGGCGTGATCGCCTCCTACGTCCACGGTCAGATCAGCGAAGGCCTCGGCAAGATCGGCGTGCTCGTCGCGCTCGAGTCCGAGGGCGACGTGGAGGCCCTCTCCACCCTCGGCCGCCAGATCGCCATGCACATCGCCGCGACCAACCCGGTGGCGCTCGATGCCTCGGGCATCGATCAGGCCGTGGTGGAGCGCGAGAGCAACATCCTGCGCGAGAAGAACGCCGGCAAGCCGGACCACGTGATGGCCAAGATCGTCGAGAGCGGTCTGAAGAGCTACTACAAGGAGGTCACCCTCCTGGAGCAGCCCTTCGTCCATGATGGCTCCAAGACCATCAGCCAGGTGCTCAAGGAAGCCGCCGGCAAGGCCGGTGGCGAGGTGACGATCAAGAGCTTCGTCCGCTACGCCCTCGGCGAGGGCATCGAGAAGGAAGAGGCCCCGGACTTCGCCGCGGAAGTGGCCAGCATGTCGCGCTGAGCGCGGCAGAGACGCGACGGACGGAACAGGGGGCGGTGGCAGCGATGCCGCCGCCCCTCGACGTTTGGCCCCCCGTCTTGCTAGAAGCCGGCGCCGCACCCCCGAGCCGAGCGAGGATCCGATGCCGGAGACGACGCCCTACCGCCGTGTCCTCGTCAAATTGTCGGGTGAGGCGCTGGCCGCCCCCGACGGCTACTGGCTGCATCCACCGATGCTGGCCGCGCTTGCCGAAGATATCCGCGAGGCCATCGCCCACGGAATCGAGATCGCGATCGTCGTCGGCGGCGGCAACCTGATCCGTGGGGCACGCATCTCGCAGGCCGGCTGGATCGACCGGGCGACCGGCGATTCGCTCGGCATGATGGCGACGGTGATGAATTCCCTCGCGATCGAGACGGCGCTCAACGCCGCGGGCGTGCAGGCCCGGACCATGTCGGCGGTGTCCATGCCGACGATCTGCGAAACCTATGCCCGCCAGCCGGCCCTGCATCACCTCGACAAGGGGCAGGTGGTGGTTCTCGCGGGCGGTACCGGCAATCCCTACTTCACCACCGACACCGCCGCAGTGCTGCGCGCGGCGGAATTGCGCTGCGACGCCGTCCTCAAGGCGACGCAGGTCGACGGGGTCTACTCGGCCGATCCGAAGCGCGATCCGGAGGCGATCCGCTACGACAGCATCACCCATGACGAGGCCATCGCCCGCGATCTCAAGGTGATGGACACCGCCGCTTTCGCGCTCGCCCGCGAGAGCCGCCTGACCATCGTCGTCGGCTCGGTCCATGCCCCGAGTTCGGTCACGGCGATTCTCACCGGTCGATCGGTCTCGACCCGCGTGGTGCCGTAGGCGGAACGCACGCGGCCTCTATTTGCGGCCCCAGGATTTTTCGTTCATGTAGCGCCACCGCGACGGGGGCCCCGCGCCCTCGTGCCGATCTGCCACCCGAACGCGTCGGGATTTTTGCACCTATGGCCACACCGGATTTCGATCTCGGCGACATCAAGCGCCGCATGCAGGGCGCCGTCTCCTCGCTCAGCAAGGATCTCGGCTCGCTGCGCACGGGGCGCGCGACGCCGAGCCTCGTCGAACCGATCAATGTCGAGGCCTACGGCGCGTCGATGCCGATGGCGCAGGTCGCGACCGTGAGCGTGCCCGAACCGCGGCTGCTGTCGATCTCGGTCTGGGACCGCTCGATGGTCACCGCCGTCGAGAAGGCGATCCGCGAGTCCGATCTCGGCCTCAACCCGATGACGGAGGGTCAGACCATCCGCCTGCGCGTGCCGGAGATGAACGAGCAGCGCCGCAAGGAGATGGTCAAGGTCGCCCATAAATACGCCGAGGAGGCTCGGGTCGCCGTGCGCCACGTGCGCCGTGACGGCCTCGACATCCTCAAGAAGCTCGAGAAGGACGGGGCCATCAGCCAGGACGACGAGAAGCGTCAGGCCGGCGATGTGCAGAAGGCCACCGACGACGCCATCGCCGAGGTGGATCAGGTGCTGGCGTCCAAGGAAAAGGAAATCATGCAGGTCTGAGAACCTGTTCGATCGCTGGGACGGGGTTCCCGAAGGGCAAATCCTTCGGAGATGTGCCGGGGCGGAGCCCCGGCTGGACGGGGGAGAGACGAGTGGTTCGCTCGGAAGGCGCGCGGCAGATCGGGGAGGCCGCGGACGCCGCCCCCGCCGGGACGGCGCGTTCCGCAGCGCCTCCTGCGCCCCGTCACGTCGCCATCATCATGGACGGCAACGGGCGCTGGGCCGCCCGCAAGGGGCTGCCCCGCTTCGAGGGGCATCGCCGCGGCGTCGAGGCGGTGCGCCGCGCGGTCCGTTCGGCGATCAGCCTGGGCATCCAGTACCTCACCGTCTACAGCTTCTCCTCCGAGAATTGGCGCCGCCCGCCCGCTGAGGTCACCGAGCTGATGGGCCTGCTGCGCCTGTTCGTGCGCGGCGATCTGGCCGATCTCCACGCCGCCAATGTGCGCGTGAAGGTGATCGGGGCCCGCGACGATCTCTCCCACGACATCGCGGCCCTGCTCGACGAGGCCGAGGCGCGCACCCGTGGCAACACCGGCCTGACGCTCGTCGTCGCCTTCAATTACGGCGGTCGCCAGGAAATACTTCGTGCGGTTCGCAGGATCGCCGATGCGGTCGCGGAGGGCCGGTTGCGGCCGGAGGAGATCGACCTCCCGACAATCACGGAGGCCCTCGACACCGCCGGGATCCCCGATCCCGATCTCGTGATTCGCACGTCCGGTGAGCAGCGCCTGTCGAACTTCCTGACATGGCAGACGGCCTACGCCGAATACGTGATCGAGCCAGGCTTCTGGCCGGATTTCGATCACGATGCCTTCGCGGCGGCGCTCGCCGAATATCACCGCCGCGACCGTCGCTTCGGCGGCCTCGGTCCTGGAGCCGGCCCATGAGCGCTCCCGACCTCGCCCGCCCGGCGCGCTCGCCCTTCGCCACCCGCGAGTTCCGGCTGCGTACGGTCTCCGCTCTGGTCCTCGGCACGGCGGTGATCGGCACGCTGGTGATCGGCGGCTGGGCCTTCGCCCTGGTCTGGCTGATCGCCGGCATCGTCGGCGCCGCCGAATGGCTCGCCATGACGCGCTCGGAGCCGCTGGTGCCGCTCCTCGGCGTCACCGGCGTCACGCTCGCGGCGTTGGCCGCCGCCGCACTTCTCGATGCGCCGGCCTATGTCTTCCTCCTCGTGCTGCTCGTCGGTATCGCCGGTCTGGTCGCCCTCGGTCGCGGGATCACCCGTCGCAAGGCGGTGTGCGGCCTCCTCGGGGGCGCCGTGGTCGCGCTCGTGCCGACGCTGCTGCGGATCGACCCCGCCATCGGCCTCGTCGGACCGGCCTGGATGTTCGCCGTGGTCTGGTCCACCGACATCCTCGCCTACATCACCGGCCGCCTCGTCGGGGGCCCCAAGCTGATGCCGCGGGTCAGCCCGAACAAGACGTGGTCGGGAGCGCTCGGCGGCCTGACCGCCGGTATCGTCGCCGGTACCCTGACCGCCTATACCGCCCGCCATCACGGCTGGGACGCCCTGCCCGCCGTCTCGCTGCCCGTGGTCGCCCTGTTCAGCGGCATCGCCTCGATCCTGTCCCAGGGCGGCGATCTCGTCGAATCCTCTCTGAAGCGCCGCTACGGCGTGAAGGATTCCGGCCGCTCGATCCCCGGTCATGGCGGTGTCATGGACCGGCTCGACGGCTTCTTCGCCGTCGCGCTGCTGGCCGGCTTCTGTCTCGCCCTGCTGCGGCTCACCGCCTGATTGCCGGACGCCTGTAAGGAACTTTCGTCGTGAGCCTCACCGTCACCGTCCTCGGCGCCACCGGATCGATCGGTTGCTCGACCACCGACCTGCTCGCCCAGCATGCCGGCCGCTTCCGTGTCGGTGCGCTGGTCGGCGGTAAGGATGCGGCGGCGCTCGCCAAGCTCGCCCTGGAAATGCGGCCCGACTTCGCCGCGCTCGCCGACGCGAGCGCCGGGCCGGCTCTGGCCGAGGCTCTGTCCGGCTCCGGCATTCCCAACGGGGCGGGGGAGGGCGCTGTCCTGGAGGCGGTGGCCCGCGAGGCCGACATCGTCGTCGCCGCGGTGAGCGGGGCGGCGGGCCTCAAGCCCACCCATGCGGCGCTCCGCCTCGGCCGCACCATCGCGCTCGCCAACAAGGAGAGCCTCGTCTGCGCCGGCGACGCCTTCATGCGCGATGCCGCCCGCTACGGTGCCAAGATCCTGCCGGTCGATTCCGAGCACAACGCGTTGGCTCAGGCCATGGGCGACGGGCGTGTCTCCGACATCGCCAAGATGACGCTGACGGCGTCGGGCGGTCCGTTCCGCACCTGGGCGCGGGAGCGCATCGCCGCCGCGAGCCCGGCCGAGGCCGCCGCCCATCCGACTTGGTCGATGGGAATGAAGATCAACATCGATTCCGCCTCCCTGATGAACAAGGGGCTGGAACTGATCGAGGCCCATCACCTCTTCGCCATCGAGGCGGAGAGACTCGACGTGATCGTCCATCCGCAATCGATCGTGCACGGGCTGATCGCGTGGCGCGACGGGGCGGTGACCGCCGGCCTCGCCATGCCGGACATGCGGGTGCCGATCGCCCATTGCCTCGGTCTGGGCGACCGGCTGGAGATCGCCCGCGGTCGCCCGCTCGATCTGGCCGCCACCGGAAGCCTCACCTTCGAGCCGGCCGACGAGGCGCGCTTCCCGTGCCTGCGCGTCGCCCGCGCGGCGCTCCGGGAGGGCGGGGCGGCCCCGACGGTGATGAACGCCGCCAACGAGATCGCGGTGGCGGCCTTCATCCGCGGCGCCATCCCGTTCTACGGCATCGCCGACCTCGTCGAGCGGGCTTGCGAGCGGTTCGCGACGGTCCATACCCGCGCCCCCGAAGATGTGGAGGAAGCCCTCGCCATCGACGCCGAGGTGCGGGCCTGGAGCCTCGAGGCCGTGCCGGCCGCCCGGGCGGTGGGCTGATCCTCGGCATTAACCCTGGCACGGGCTTGCCGGGGACCGGCTGGACCGACACGAATCGGATTTGTCGAAAAGTCTCGCGCCGAGGCCCGCGGCATGCGACGATCCGCGGCTTGCGGCTCGTGGGGTCGCCCTGTCAGGGCGAGGGTGAGTCGATCGCGGCCAGAAAGGTGCCGGAATGGATTTCCTCAGCAGCATGGGCGGTAACGCGGCCGGTTTCTTCGGCGCGGTGATCCCGTTCCTGTTCGTGCTGACCATCGTGGTCTTCGTCCACGAGATGGGGCACTTTCTCGTCGGTCGCTGGTGCGGCGTCGGCGTCAACGCCTTCTCGATCGGCTTCGGTCCGGAACTCATCGGGTTCAACGATCGGCGCGGCACGCGCTGGAAGCTCTGCGCGATCCCGCTCGGCGGATACGTGAAGTTCGTCGGCGATGCCAACGGCGCCAGCGTTCCCGATCCCGAGGCGGTCGCCCGGATGAACCCGCAGGAGCGGGCGATCAGCTTCCCGGCCCAGCCGGTGGCCAAGCGCGCGGCCATCGTGGCCGCGGGCCCCATCGCCAACTTCATCCTGGCCATCGCGGTGTTCGCCGGCGCGATCTATGTCAGCGGCCGCTACGAAACCCCCGCCCGCGTCGAGGCGGTGCAGCCCGGCAGCGCCGCCGAGCGCGCGGGATTCCAGTCCGGCGACGTGATCCGCTCGATCGACGGGCAGACCATCGCGACCTTCGGCGAGATGCAGCGCGTGGTCTCGGGGGCGGCCGGCTCCTCCCTCTCGATCGTCGTCGATCGCGGCGGCGAGGCGAAGACGTTGACCGCGGTGCCCGACCGCATCGAGGATCGCACCCCGTTCGGCCGCCATCGCTTCGGACGGCTCGGCATCAACGGTCCGCGTGCCGACGCGGCCAAGCTCGTGCATTACGGTCCCTACGAGTCGCTCAAGCTCGGCGTCCACGAGACCTATTTCGTGGTCGAGCGCACCTTCGACTACATCGGCAAGCTGGTGACGGGCCGCGAATCCGCCGACCAGCTCTCGGGGCCGATCGGTATCGCCCGGGTCTCCGGCGAGGTTGCCCGTGTCGGCGGTGTCGGTGGATTGATCGGGCTCATCGCGCTCCTGTCGGTCTCGATCGGTTTGCTCAACCTCTTCCCGATCCCGCTTCTCGATGGGGGGCACCTGCTGTTCTACGCCTTCGAGGTGATCCGTGGGCGGCCCTTGAGCGAACGGGCGCAGGAGATCGGGTTCCGTATCGGCTTGGCCTTCGTGCTGATGTTGATGTTGTTCGCGGCCTGGAACGATATCCTCAATCTCGGTGCTTCGTTGAGCCGAGGGACCTGAAAACGGTTAGCCTGACGTGCCTCGAGGCCCGGCCCTTCGGCCGGGCCTTTTGCGTGGATGAGGGCCATGATTTCGATTCGAAGACATGGTTAACGAGGCCTTAGGACGATCGAGTCCCGTTCCGAAAAACCCTTCTGTGGGCCGCATTTACGCCTCATTCACCTTAATTTGCGATCCTGTGGGCAAGCGCTGCGCCGTTAAGTGGCGCGAAGGCCACGACCCCCCAAAATCCCTTAACGACGAACCTCCCCCGCGTTGCGTCGCAGGGGAATCCCGATACAAGCGTGGCTGGGACCAGAGGGCGGTCCGTCTCACAAGGACGGCTGCCTGCGGGTGCGAACCCGTGCTGAGATAAAAAGAGACGGGCGATTACATGATGTCGATGACGGGTAAGCGCCGGCGTAAGTCGGCGGAGCGGGCCATCGTTCTGGTCGCGACCGCCGCCGGCGTGATCCTCGGCGGCGAGGTCGCGCAGGCCCAGCAGATCGTCGTTGAAGGCAACAAGCGCGTCGATGCGGGCACAATCCGCTCCTACGTCACTGGCACCGCCTCCGGCTCGCCCGAAGAAGCGCGCCGCAATCTCCTCTCCACCGGCCTCTTCTCCGACGTGCAGGTTTCGGCGCGCGGCGGCACCACCGTGGTGCGCGTGCGCGAGAACAGCGTGGTCGGCCGCGTCTTCTTCGAGGGCAACAAGAAGGTCGAGAAGGCGACGCTCGAAGGCATCGTCGAGTCGAAGGAGCGCGGCGCTCTGAGCCAGGCGGTGATCGCTGCGGACGTCGAGCGCATCCGCGACGTCTACAAGCGCTCCGGCCGCGGCACCGCCAAGGTCAGCTACCGTCTCGTCGACCTGCCGAACGGCCGCTCCGACGTGGTCTTCACCATCGACGAGGGTGACAAGACCGGCATTCGCGCCATCAACTTCGTCGGCAACCGCGCCTACTCGGAATCGACCCTGCGCGGTCTGATGACCTCGACGGAGATGAACTTCCTCTCCTTCATCAAGACGTCCGACGTCTACGATCCGGATCGCATCGCGGCGGATGTGGACCTCGTACGCCGCTACTACCTCAAGAACGGCTACGCCGATTTCCGCGTCGTCAACGCCGATGCCCGCTACGTCGAGAGCGGTGACGACAACACCGGCTGGGTCGTCACCATCACGGTGGACGAGGGTGAGCAATACACCGTCGGCGCCGTGGCGGTGGATCCGCGCATTCCCGGTGTCGATCGCGAGGCCCTCGACGGCCAGATCCGCGCCCGCGTCGGCGACGTGTACAACGCCGAGGATGTGGAGAAGTCCCTCGTCGGCGTGACCAACGAGGTCAATCGCCAGGGCCATCCCTTTGCCCAGGTCCGCCCGACCGGTCAGCGCGACCGCGCCTCCCGCCAGGTCTCCCTCGGTTTCGTGGTCGAGGACGGCCCCCGCGTCTACGTCGAGCGCATCAACATCCGCGGCAACACCCGCACCCGCGACTACGTCATCCGCCGCGAGCTCGACCTCACCGAGGGCGACGCCTACAACCGCGTGCTGGTGGACCGCGCCGAGCGCCGCCTCAACGGTCTCGGCTTCTTCAAGAAGGTGCGCTTCTCCAACGAGCCCGGCTCGTCGCCGGACCGCGTGGTCGTGAACATCGACGTTGAGGATCAGCCCACGGGCTCGTTCTCGGTGGCGGGCGGCTACTCCACCCAGGACGGCATCATCGGCGAAGTCTCGGTCTCCGAGTCCAACTTCCTCGGCCGCGGCCAGTACGTGCGCGTCGCCGCCCAGGGTGGCCAGTACGCCAAGGGCTTCGACTTCTCGTTCACCGAGCCGTACTTCCTCGGCTACCGCATGGCGGCCGGCTTCGACGCCTTCTACAAGTACTCGGATCTGACCCGCTACTCGCGTTACGAGACGACCGTCTATGGCGGCCAGCTCCGCGTCGGCCTGCCGATCACCGAGGATTTCGGCGTCACGTTCCGCTACTCGCTGTACAACACCGAGCTGACGATCCCGAACAACATCAAGCGGCCGTACAACGACTGCTCGGCACCGATCCCCGGCTATACGCTCGGTCAGGACGGCAAGCCGATCACGCAGCCGGGTCAGTTGGCGCTCTATCCGAACTGCGCCTATGACGGCGAAGCGTCGATCGCGCTCAAGGGCTCGACGGGCTCGACCCTCACCTCGCTCGCGGGTGTGACCCTGGCCTACTCGACCCTCGACAATCTGCAGCGCCCGACCAACGGCTTCTACGGTGAAGTGAAGCCCGACGTAGCCGGTCTCGGCGGCGACTCCAAGTTCTTCCGCGTGACGGGCGATGCCCGCTACTACAAGGAATTGTTCTTCGAGGACGTGATCGGGTTCGTCCGCCTCCAGGGCGGTCACATCTCGGCGCTCGACGGCAACCCGCTGCGCATCACCGACCAGTTCTTCCTCGGCCCATCGCTGGTCCGCGGCTTCGCCCCGAACGGTCTCGGCCCACGCGACGTCGGCATCGCCGATGCCCGCTCCAACGCCATCGGCGGCACGACCTATATCGGCGGTACGCTCGAAGTTCAGTTCCCGATCCCGGGCATCCCGAAGGATCTCGGTCTGAAGGGCGCCGTGTTCGCCGATGCCGGTACGCTGTTCGGCTATTCGGGGCGTCGCAACTTCGACGTGAACCGCGACGGTTTCATCAACGGTACGCCTGACGGCCGCGGCGCGACCTGCAACTACAACAGCTTCGGCGCCGGCGCGATCACCGTCGAGCCGGAATGCGTGAACGTCCGCGACAGCGCCAAGATCCGGTCCTCGGTCGGTGCCTCGATCCTGTGGAACTCGCCGCTCGGTCCGATCCGCTTCGACTACGCCTATGCCCTCACCAAGGACGAGGGTGTGAACAACGGCTTCGGCCGGGTCGGCAAGGATCAGCTCCAGGCCTTCCGCTTCTCCGGCGGCTCGCGCTTCTGACCCTATGACGCGCCGACCCTTCGCGGGTCGGCGCGTTGTTGCCTCATGTCCGATCCCGTTTTCATCACACCGCAGACTGGCCTGAGCCTCGGCGATATCGCCGAGGCTTGCGGCGTTTCCCTGCCCGAGGGCGCCGATCCGGCCCGCCCCGTCACCGGCGCGGCCCCCCTCGAATCGGCGGGGCCGACCGAAATCGCCTATATGGACAACGCCCGCTACGCCGAGGCGCTCTCCACCACCCGCGCGCTCGCCTGCCTCGTCTCGCCGCGCTTCGCCGCCCGCGTCCCGGAAGGGACGGTCGCTCTGGTGCTGCGCGACCCCTACCGCTTCTATGCCGGATTGCTCGCGCGCCTCTACGGCGAGGCGATGCGGCCGGGATCGCTGTTCGCGGCGAGCGGTGTCTCCCCCGGCGCCCACGTTCATCCGCAGGCCCGGCTTGAGGACGGCGTGCGGATCGATCCCGGTGCCGTGGTCGGGCCGGGTGCCGAGATCGGCTCAGGTACGGTGATCGGCCCGAATGCCGTGATCGGACCGAATGTGCGGATCGGGCGCGACTGCTCGATCGGCGCGGGCTCAACCTTGACCCATGCCCTGGTGGGTAATCGCGTGATCGTTCATCCCGGTGCCCGTCTCGGGCAGGACGGGTTCGGCTTCGCCATGGGGCCCGGCGGCCATCTCAAGGTTCCGCAGATCGGCCGCGTCATCGTTCAGGACGATGTCGAGATCGGCGCCAACACCACGATCGACCGGGGCGCGTCCCGCGACACGGTGATCGGGGAGGGGACCAAGATCGACAACCTCGTGCAGATTGCCCACAACGTGGTGATCGGCCGCCACTGCGTCATCGTCTCGGGCGTCGGCATCTCCGGATCGACCACGCTGGAGGACTACGTCGTCCTGGGCGGTCAGGTCGGCGTCGTGGGACACCTGCGCATCGGGATGGGATCGCAGATCGCCGGTTCGTCCAACGTCAATCGTGACGTACCGCCCGGATCGCGCTGGGGCGGTACCCCGGCAAAGCCGGTGCGGGCATGGTTCCGCGAATTGACGACGCTCGCCCGTCTGGCCGAACGCTCCGGCAGCGATCCGAAAAGCGACGGTTAGGGTTCCTCGAAGGGCGAGCCCCTCGGTAGGAAAACGCGGCGGGGTCCCTGCTCACTCCCGCCGCAACAGCCGATCGACCGCGAGATCGGACCAGAAGCCCGCCCGAAAATCCCGCTTCAGCGCCTCCGGGTCGTAGCTCGTCTCGACCCATTCCGTGAAGCTCTGGCCGCGCGGTTCGCCCTCGCGCAGATAGGTCGCGAAGAACGCGTCGAGGATGCCGGTCTTGGCGAAGCGGAAATGGCCGTAGCGCGGCGAGAGCTGGCGCAGGGCTTCCCGCACCGGCCGGCCCTCGTGCAGGATCAGGAACAGGGTGGCGGCCAATCCGGCCCGGTCCGCGCCGGACTTGCAATGCATCACCGCCGGGTACTCGATCCCGCCGAAGAAATCCTTGGCAGCCAGGAGCGTCTCCCGCGACGGGGCCTCGCGGGAGCGCAGCACGAATTCCACGAGGCGCAATCCCTGCCGCTCGCAGGCTTCCCGCTGCAGCGGCCACGACCCGTGCTCGCGCCCGCCGCGGAGCGAGACCACGGTGCGCACGCCCTGGCGCTTGAACCACGCCAATTGATGCGGACTCGGCTGGGCCGAACGCCAGACCAGTCCGGTGCCGATGCGATGGCGGTTGAGATACGCGAGCCGGAACACGCCGTGATCCACGAGCAGCATGTTCGCCCAGGCTTGGGCGCGCGCGACGGGCCCGGCGATCGGCTGCTCGAACTTCGCGAGGCGGGCCCTGCGTCGGGCGAGGCGCGTCTCGGGGGAAAAGAGGCGGTTGAACACGGGGCGCCGGAATGGCCGGAGGGAACGCTCCTCTAACAGCCGGTGATTTGAGCGACAACGCGCGCCGCTCCCGCTCCCCTTTCGTCGTTGCCGAAGTGCGGCCTTTGCCGGCATCATGGCCGGCGATCCCCTCAGCGGAGCCGGCTATGGCGACGAACACGGTGAGCATCCGTCGAGCCCGAATGGCGGATGCGGCGGGGCTCGCGGACGTGTTCGACGCGTCCTGGCGGGAAGCCTATCAGGGCGTGATTCCCGGCGTGGCCCTGGAGCGCTTCCTGGCACGGCGCGGGGGCGCTGTTTGGCGGGGCATGATCGGGGGCGGGCGGGGGCTCGCGGTGGTCGAGTTCGGGGAGCGGATCGCGGGCTACGCCGCCTATGGTCGCGCGCGCGAGCGGACGATGCGGGCCGAGGGCGAGATCGATGAGCTCTACATCGCCCCCGAGTTTCAGGGGCTCGGCTTCGGCACACGTCTGTTCCGGGCGGTGCGCAACGATCTGATCGACCGCGGGATGAGCCGCATCGGCGTCTGGGCGCTTGCCGACAACGCCCGCGCCTGCGCCTTCTACGAGGGACTCGGGGGCGTTCCGGGGCCGGAGGGATTCGAGCGTGTCTCGGGCTTCAGCCTGCCCAAGATCGTCTACCTTTTCACCTGAAAGTCCATGCGCGGCAGCAACACTCGCGGCTTCCTGTCCGAACGGCCGATTTTCTTTCGCCGCGTCGCGCCCTAAGACAGCGACCGGGTGCCGCGCCCCGACAGGATCGGTCTCGCGCGGCCAAACTCAAGAAAGCGGACGCCATGGACATCAACGCCATCTCGATCGGCAAGACACCGCCGCACGACGTCAATGTCATCGTCGAGGTGCCGATCGGCGGTGAGCCGATCAAGTACGAGATGGACAAGGAGGCCGGCGCCCTCGTCGTCGACCGGTTCCTCTATACGGCGATGCATTACCCGGGCAATTACGGCTTCATCCCGCACACCCTGTCCGGTGACGGCGATCCCTGCGACGTGCTGGTGGCCAATACGCGCGCCATCGCGCCGGGCGCGATCATCAGCGTACGCCCGGTCGGCGTGCTGGTGATGGAGGACAATGCCGGTGAGGACGAGAAGATTATCGCCGTCCCCTCGCGTCACCTGACCAAGCGCTACGACCGGATCGAGAACTACACCGATCTGCCGGACATCACGCTGCATCAGATTCAGCACTTCTTCGAGCACTACAAGGATCTGGAGCCCGGCAAGTGGGTCAAGGTCGTCCGCTGGGGCGACAAGGAGGAGGCCCACCGCCTGATCCTCGAAGGAATCGAGCGCGAGAAGGCCAACAAGGCCAAGGCGTAAGTCCAGGTTTCGAAAGGACGAAGTCCATTCGCGGGTCCAGGGCGGGGCCCTGAAGAGATGCCGGGGCCTCGCCCCGGCACCCCGCCAGAGGGATGATCCCTTCGGGAGCCCGATCTCAGAGCGCTTCGCCGCGGAGCAGGCGCGGGCCTTGTGCCCGCCGGCCCGCGGCCTGGCCGATGAAGAAGGTCTTCAACCCCGGCAGCCGATCGACCAGGCCGAGCCCCAAATCGCGGCTGAGGCGCAGGGTCATGCTGCCGTTCGAGAACAGCCTATTGAGCCCATCCGTCGCGGCGGCCATCGCCACCGTGTCGAAGCGGCGCGCCCGCTCATAGGTCTTCAGCACATCGTCCGTGCCGGGATCGAGGCCGAGCCGCAGGGCCTCCGTGACCGCCTCGGCGAGCGCCGCCGCACCGGCAAGCCCGAGATTGAGCCCCTGTCCCGCCACCGGATGGATGACGTGGGCGGCATCGCCCAGCAGGGCGAGGCGCTGCGCCCTGAAGCTGCGCGCGATGCCGAAGGCGAGCGGATGGGCCGAGGGGCCGTGCTCGAGGTCGATCCGGCCGAGTTCCGCCCCGAAACGCCGCTCGATCTCGCCGAGCGTCTCGGCCGCATCCCCTCCCAACAAGGCCGGCACATCGGCGCTGCGCTCGGTCCAGACGATCGAGGAGCGATGGCCAAGCTCACCCCCCGCCCGGAGCGGGAGGATCGCGAAAGGGCCGCTCGGCAGGAAATGTTCGAAGGCCCGGCCCTCATGGTCGCGGCTATGCCGAACCGTCGCGACGATGCCGGATTGCGGGTAGGACCAGCCGACCCAGCCGATTTGCGCCGCCTCGCGCAGGGCCGAGCGCGCCCCGTCCGCGGCCACCACGAGCGATACCTTCTCGGACGTCTCGTCGCCGAACATCGCGCGGATGCCCCCGGCTTCCGGCACCGCCGCGCGCAGGCCCTTCGGTACGAGCCGCACGCCGGCGTCGCGGGCGGCATCGAGCAGGGCCGCCGCCATGGGCTCCGCCTCGACCATATGGGCGAAGGGTTCGCCCTCGATGGGGGCCGCGTCGGTGCCGTCGCCGAAGGTGAGGAAGACCGGTCGCACCGGATCGCCGACCCGGCTGTCGGTGATGACGAGGCGGCGCATCGGCTCCGCCGCGGGGGCAATGCGCGCCCAGAGGCCGAGCCGTTCCAGCATCCGCCGCGGGCCTGCCGCGACCGCGTAGGCCCGCCCGCGGTGGCGCGTCGCACCGGCGGGAAGGCCGGGGTCGCAGACCGCGAGGTCGAGGGCCGGTCCATGCGCCTGCTTGAGGGCCACCGCGAGCGTCAGGCCCGGCAAGCCCGCACCGGCGACCACCAACCTGCGGCTTCCGGAACGGCGATCCATCTCGCCCATCGGCGACTTCTCCCTGGCGGCGTTCCGGTCTCATGCCCTTGCCGTGCGCCCGCGTCGAGTGATAGCCGCGCCGCGGCCCATCCCCCGCGCGTCGTTCCACCGCTTGAGAGCCGCCATGTCCGATCCCGTCGACACCCTCCTCGCGATCCTCGACCTGGAACGACTGGAGACCGACCTGTTCCGCGGTGTCAGCCCGCCGATCGGCTGGCCGCGGGTGTTCGGCGGGCAGGTGGTGGCTCAGAGCTTGGTGGCGGCCTCACGCACCGTGGTCTCCACGCGCGCGCCCCACTCGTTGCACGCCTATTTCCTGCTCGGCGGCGATCCCGCGGTGCCGATCGTCTACGAGGTGGAGCGCATCCGTGACGGCGGCAGCTTCACCACACGCCGGGTCAAGGCGATCCAGAAGGGCCGCGCGATCTTCGCGATGTCGGTCTCGTTCCACCAGATGGAGGCCGGCTTCGATCACGCCGCCGAGCGTCCGGACGTTCCCGGACCCGAGGCGCTCCGCGACGCCCGCACCCTCGCGCGGAGCGAGGGCAGCATCGTTCCTCCGCCGATGCTCGCCTACTTCACCCAGGCTTGGCCGATCGAGTTGCGCCCGGTCGAGACGGACAGGTACCGCGACCGCACGCCGAAGCCGGGCCGCTATCATGTCTGGATGCGGACAACGAAGGCGCTGCCGGAGGATCCGGCGATCCACCGGGCCGTGCTGGCCTACGCCTCGGACATGACGCTGCTCGATGCCGCCCTGATTCCGCACGGGCGCACCGTGTTCGATTCCGACATTCAATCGGCGAGCCTCGACCACGCTTTGTGGTTCCACCGACCGTTCCGGGCCGATACGTGGCTGCTCTATTCGCAGGATACCCCGACGGCCGTGGGCGCCCGGGGTTTCACCCGTGGAACCCTGCACAACGAGGCCGGCGAGCTCATCGCCTCGGTCGCCCAGGAAGGGCTGATCCGCGCCCGTCACTAGGTGATCATTCGGACGCCAATCTTCGAGCTGTTACAGTCTCAGATGCAGCTTGGCAGCAAAATTAAGCAGAAATCTGCTGCTAAAGTCAGCTTATTGCATATTTTATGATCATTTTGTCCGTCGGTGCTGCCCGTCTTGCGCGCGGCCGACGCTTACCCCTTGGGCAGAAACGCGGCTCCGCAAAAGGTTCCGCTTGGCATGGTCCTTGAATGAGGGCGCTCGGTCGCAGGGTCATTCCGATCCTCGCGAGCCGCTGGGTCTCGGCCGGTGCGCGGCCGGATGAACGAACAATCAGGGGGCGCCGCCCATGAAAATCGTGATGGCGATCATCAAGCCGTTCAAATTGGAGGAGGTTCGCGACGCCCTGACCGGCATCGGCGTCCACGGTCTGACCGTGACGGAGGTCAAGGGTTATGGCCGGCAGAAGGGGCATACCGAGATCTATCGCGGTGCCGAATATGCCGTGAGCTTCCTGCCCAAGCTGAAGATCGAGGTGGCGGTCGCGGCCGACCTCGTCACCAGCGTCATCGACGCCATCGCGGGTGCCGCCCGCACGGGCCAGATCGGCGACGGGAAGATCTTCGTCATGCCGTTGGAGAAGGCCGTCCGCATCCGCACCGGCGAGACCGACGTCGACGCTCTCTAACGCCACACCGTTTCGGCGGCCGGGTTCGGCTGCACGATTTCATTTCGCAACGCTCTCGCACAACGCGATCAGGAGCTTCCCGTCCCATGAAACTTCGTAACCTTCTCGCGCTCGGGCTGGGAGGTGCCGCACTCGGCCTCCTCCTGGTCGAGCCGTCGCTGGCCCAGACCCCCGCACCCGAAGCCGCGCCGGCCGCCGCAGCCGCCGCGCCCGTCCCGAACAAGGGCGATACCGCCTGGATGCTGCTCTCCTCGGTGCTGGTCCTGCTGATGACGGTGCCGGGCCTCGCCCTGTTCTACGGTGGCCTCGTGCGCACCAAGAACATGCTCTCGGTCCTGACCCAAGTCTTCGCCATCGCCTCCATCGTGTGCCTGCTGTGGGTCACCTACGGCTACAGCCTCGCCTTCACCAACGGCGGCGGCCTCAACGATTTCATCGGCGGTTTCGGCAAGGCCTTCCTCAAAGGCGTCGACGCCAATTCGGTGGCCGCGACCTTCTCCAACGGCGTCGTGATCCCCGAATACGTCTATATCTGCTTCCAGATGACGTTCGCGATGATCACGCCCGGTCTCATCGTCGGCGCCTTCGCCGAGCGGATGAAGTTCTCGGCCCTGATCGTGTTCTCCATCCTGTGGGTCACGCTGATCTACTTCCCGATGGCCCACATGGTTTGGTACTGGGGCGGCCCGGACGTCTTCGCCGACGCGGCGCGCAAGCTCGCGGATGCCACCGACAAGGCTGCGGCCCAGGGTGATTACGACGCCGTGCTGGGTGATGCCGGCATGCTGTTCAAGTGGGGCGCTCTCGACTTCGCGGGCGGCACCGTCGTGCACATCAACGCGGGTATCGCCGGCCTCGTCGGCTGCCTGATGCTCGGCAAGCGCATCGGCTACGGCCGCGATCTGCTCGCCCCGCACTCGCTGACCATGACCACGATCGGCGCCTCGCTGCTCTGGGTCGGCTGGTTCGGCTTCAACGCCGGCTCGAACCTCGAAGCCAACGGCACCACCACCCTCGCCATGATCAACACCTTCGTGGCCACCGCCGCGGCGGCCGTGTCCTGGCTCTTCGTCGAGTGGGCCGCCAAGGGTAAGCCGTCGCTCCTCGGCATGCTGTCGGGCGCCATCGCCGGTCTCGTCGCCGTGACGCCGGCCGCGGGCTTCGCCGGCCCGATGGGCTCGATCGTGCTCGGCCTCGTCGCGGGCGCCGCCTGCTTCGTGATGTGCTCGACCGTCAAGAACGCCCTCGGCTACGACGACTCGCTCGACGTGTTCGGCGTCCACTGCGTCGGCGGCATCATCGGCGCGCTGGCCACCGGCATCCTGGTCTCCCCCGATCTCGGCGGCGCCGGCATCCCGGACTATACCACGAAGCCCGGCGAGCTGGTTCTCGGCGCCTATGACATGACCGCCCAGCTCATCACCCAGGCCAAGGCGGTCGGCTTCACCATCCTGTGGTCGGGTATCGGCTCGGCGATCCTCTACAAGCTCGTCGATCTGACGATCGGCCTGCGCGTCACGCAGGAAGAGGAGCGCGAGGGTCTGGACATCGCTGATCACGGCGAGCGCGCCTACAACTACTGATCTGACGATCGAACATATCACCCTGGATCATGCATCCAGGGTGATATTCTGATGATACAACAAGGGTCCCGGTGCATTGCGCCGGGACCCTTGTTGATTCGGTCAGTCTGAATTCATGACCAGTGATAGCAGGGGACGGCTCCTCTACGTCACCCTGAGCCCCGTTGGAACGCAGTATAGGCTCGGACCTGCAGTCCCGGAGGTGAGTGCGAATGTGGTGGTTCGGCAACAGTTCCATGTGATCGCCCAAGCTCGGCCGTATTTGCCTATGTTTTAGGCTATTGCCTCAAACTTCATTTTGCGATGCGGGGCGCTCTTCGGCACCTTGGCCGTATCAACGAACTTGGGGCTCGACCGATGACCATCCGACTGAATCTGAAGGCCTCTGTGGCCGCTTTGGCCGCCGTGGCGGCGGGCCCGGCGCTCGCCGCCGACCTTCCGATGAAAGCGGCTCCGATCATTGCCGTCGAGCACTGCAAGGCCGCGATCTCCACCCCGGCCTTCGGTGGCCTGATCAAGGCGAACCCGAACCCGGCCTGCTTCACCACCGGCATCGGCGACATCTATGTCGGCGGCGCGGTCACGGGCTTCGCCTACACCCAGACCAACGCCTTCGGCATCCTCTCCCCCGGTGGTGAGGTGGACCGCTACGGACGGGTCGACTTCACGAACCTCCAGGCGTGGATCCAGAAGGCGGACGGCCCGTTCCAGTTCTACGTCCATACCGGCCTGTACTCGATCCCGGCGCTCGGCCTGCCGCTCTACTCGTCCTTCGAGCAGACGGAATCGCTCTTCGGCCCGGTGCCGGTCGCCTACGGCAAGTGGCAGATCAACGATGAGTGGTCGTTCCAGGCCGGCCGTATGTTCACCAATATCGGCTCCGAGCTCCTGTTCTCGTACCAGAACCTGAACATCTCCCGCGGCCTGGTGTTCAACCAGGAGAACTTCATCAACCAGGGCGTCCAGGTGAACTACGCCAGCGGTCCGTGGGCGGCCTCGCTGTCAGTCAACGACGGCTTCTATTCCGGCCAGCTCAACTGGGTCACGGGCCTCATCACCTACAAGCTCGACGACTTCAACACGATCGGTGTCAACGGCGGCACGCATTTCAGCGACTTCGACGCCTCGACCCGCAGCCCGCGGTTCCAGTTCGCGACGATCAACTCGCTTCAGAACAGCAGCATCATCAGCGTCAACTATACTTACGCCAACGGTCCGTGGATCGTGACGCCGTACTTCCAGTACACCAACGTCGCGACCAAAGCGAACTACGCCACCCCGATCGTCGGCGCCGAGACCTACGGCGGCGCGCTGCTCGCCGGTTACTCGTTCACCGAGAACTTCGGCCTCGCCGGCCGCGTCGAGTACATCAAGCAGTCGGGCACCCGCGGCGACTTCGCCGGCCTGAGCGCCACCAACGTGCTCTACGGCCCGGGCAGCTCGGCCTTCTCGTTCGCCATCACCCCGACCTTCACCTGGGACCGCTACTTCATCCGCGGCGAGTTCGCGACGGTGCAGGCCTACGACGTCGCCAAGGATTTCGGGCTCGGCGTCGGCGCGGGCTTCGGCCGCACGGGTCTCAAAAATTCGCAGGAGCGCTACCTGCTCGAGACCGGCTTCACCTTCTGAGGAAGCCCTGCACGACACCCCGCGCCGCCCGGCGCGGGGATGGTGTCACGAAAGAAGCCCCGGATGGTCTCCGGGGCTTCTTTCGTTTCAGAGCCCCGATGCTTAGCCCCCCGTTAACGGGGTCGCGTTAGCCTTACCGCACCGTTGCCATCGGTCCGGTATCCCATGCGTTCCCTTCGCCGCTCCGCGTCGCCCTACGACACGTTCGTCGACAGCCTGCGGCCATTTCTGGCCAAACGGCTGACGGAATGTGGCGGCCTCATTCTCTTTGCCGGCGCGATCGCGCTCACCGTCGCGCTGGCAACGTGGTCGATCGACGATCCGAGTCTCAATCACGCCACCGACCACCGGGCGCACAACGTGCTCGGGCGGCCCGGCGCGGTGGTGGCCGATCTCGCCATGCAGCTCTTCGGCCTCGGCTCGATCGCGCTCGCCCTGCCGCCGGCCCTCTGGGGTATGCGCCTCATGCGGGAACGCGACCTGCCGCATGGGGGGCTTCGCCTCGTGCTGTGGATCGTCGGCGTCCTCTGCGTCTCTGCGGTGGCCAGCGCCCTGCCGCCGACGGCACGTTGGCCCCTGCCGACCGGGCTCGGTGGTGTCACGGGTGACGCCTTGCTGGCGGGCACGCGGAGGGTCATCGGCCCGTTCGCGGCTTTGGCCGGTTTCGTCTTCGCCGGGATCGCGATCCTGAGCCTCACCGCCGCTTGCCGCGTCGCCAAGCCGGAACCTGAGGACGAGGAGGAGGTGTCCTACACCCCTTCACGGGCATCGGCGGGGCCCTCGCGTGCTTACGACGAGCGGCACGATGCCGACGAGCCGAGCCTCGGCATCCTGTCGCTCGGCGCGCTCGCCCATGCGGTGATGCGCGGCCGTGCTTCGCTGCGCGACCGGGTCGAGGCCTGGAAGTCGCCCGCCGACGAGCGGGACGGCCTCGCCTATGCCGGCGCTTCGCCCGCGCTCGCCGCCCGCCGCGCCTTCGAGGCCGAAGAGGCCCCCTGGGCGTCGCATGCCCCGGCCCAGACCCCCGGCCATTCCCATGCCGGCCGCCGCGAACCGGTCTTCGAGAGCGGAGAATCCGACGAGGACGAGGAGCGCCTCGCGCCCCGTACCGCCGCGGCACCGCCGCGCCCGGCCGCTCCGATCGAGGACGATGAGGCGGACGACGACGCGATGCCGGTTTCCCGCGTTGCACGGCCCGCGCCCCAGGCGCCGCCGGCCCGGCCGCGTCCGATGCCGGAGTTTCGCCCCGAGCCCGGCGCCTATCAGCCCCCGGCCCTCGAATTGCTCGCCCGACCGCGCGAGGCGGCGCCGGGCTCCGAGGTCTCGGCCGAGGCCCTGGAGCAGAACGCCACCATGCTGGAAGCGACGCTGCAGGATTTCGGCGTTCGCGGCGACATCCTCGCCGTCCGCCCCGGCCCGGTCGTTACCCTCTACGAACTGGAGCCCGCGCCCGGCACCAAATCGAGCCGCGTCATCGCGCTCGCCGACGACATCGCCCGCTCGATGGCGGCCGTCTCCGCCCGCGTCGCCGTCGTCCCCGGCCGCAACGCCATCGGCATCGAGCTGCCCAACATGAAGCGGGAAACGGTGTTCCTGCGCGAACTTCTGGCCTCGGCGGATTTCGTCGAGACCAAGCACAAGCTCGCCCTGTGCCTGGGCAAGAATATCGGCGGCGAGCCGATCATCGCCGACCTCGCCCGCATGCCGCATCTGCTGGTGGCCGGCACCACCGGCTCGGGCAAGTCGGTCGCCATCAACACCATGATCCTGTCGCTGCTCTACCGGCTGAAGCCGGAGGAGTGCCGCCTGATCATGGTCGATCCCAAGATGCTGGAACTGTCCGTCTATGACGGCATCCCGCACTTGCTCTCCCCCGTCGTCACCGACCCGAAGAAGGCGGTCATCGCCCTCAAATGGGCTGTGCGCGAGATGGAGGAGCGCTACAAGAAGATGTCCAAGGTCGGTGTGCGCAACATCGACGGCTTCAATGCCCGCCTCGAAGAGGCTCGTACCCGCGGCGAGACCCTGACCCGGACCGTGCAGACCGGCTTCGACCGCTCGACCGGCGAGGCGGTCTACGAGGATGAGGTCATGGACCTTAATCCGCTGCCCTACATCGTGATCGTGGTCGACGAGATGGCCGACCTGATGATGGTGGCGGGCAAGGACATCGAGGGGGCGATCCAGCGTCTGGCGCAGATGGCGCGGGCGGCGGGCATCCACCTGATCATGGCGACGCAGCGTCCGAGCGTGGACGTGATCACCGGCACGATCAAGGCGAACTTCCCGACCCGGATCTCCTTCCAGGTGACGAGCAAGATCGACAGCCGCACGATCCTGGGCGAGATGGGCGCGGAGCAGCTGCTGGGCCAGGGCGACATGCTGTTCATGGCCGGCGGTGGGCGCACGACCCGCGTGCACGGGCCGTTCTGCTCGGACAGCGAGGTCGAGAGCGTGGTGGCGCATCTGAAGCGCCAGGGCCGGCCCGCCTATCTCGAGGCGGTCACGGCGGAGGAGGGCGAGTTGCCCTCCGGCGGCGCTCCGGCCGGCGATGGCCCGGTCTTCGATGCCGGCCAGTTCGGCGGTGGCGAGAGCGGCGATCTCTACGAGCAGGCGGTCGCCGTCGTCATGCGGGACAAGAAGGCGTCCACCTCCTACATCCAGCGGCGCCTGCAGATCGGCTACAACCGGGCCGCCTCGCTGATGGAGCGCATGGAGACCGAAGGTCTCGTCGGCCCTGCCAACCACGCGGGCAAGCGCGAGATCTTGGTGGAGGCGGAGGCGCAGGCCTACTGAAACCCGATCATCGGGGGCTCCGGCCGCCCCTGGCCGCGGCGATCAGGAACACCAGGGCAACCCCGCAGGCGGTGACGGTCGGGGTCGCCCAGCGCTCGACGAGGCCGGCCATCGATGCGCCGGCCACGTCCCCGAGATTCATCGCGGCCATGAAGATCTGGAACTGCGTGGCCGACACGCCCTCTGCGCGACTCGCCAGCACGACAGCCGGCAGCAGCGCGACGTAGAGCAGGGCCGGGACGACATTCGCGAGGCCGAGAATCACCGGGCCGCCCCGCGCGTCCAATCCGCCGAGGATGAGCAGCGCGATGAGGGCGAAGGCGGCTGCGCAGGCGAGGCAGAGCCGTTGCAGGGCACGGGCCGGTCCGATCCGGTCGACGGCGAAGCCGACGAGCCCAGCGCCCACGGTGCCGCTGAGGAAGGCCAGCAGCGCCTGCAACTGCGACAGCGCTCCGGCCTCCCAGCCATGATCCCGCACCATCGCCACCGCGATGGGGACCTGGAACAGCGCCAGGGCGAAATCGATCCCGAAGCACATCGCCAGCAGCAGGGCCGCGTCCCGATGGCGGAACGAGGCGAGGACGCTCACGACGCCGCTCCAATGGGATGCGAGCGCCGCCGGCGCTGCGGAGACGAGATCCGACGCCGATGGCGGACGCGGCCCGATTCGCAGCAGCGCGTCGGTGGGTCGCTCGCGCACGAGGAGCGCGACCATCGCGAGGAGGGTGGTTGCGGCGAGCAGCATCGATGCGGCGCCGGGAAGTCCGATGACCGGGATCAGCCAGCCGAATGACGCGGCGCCGAGCGCGGAGCCGGTGACGAATCCGGCGCGGGTGCAGGCACTGACGCGGCCGAGTTCCTCCTCCGGCACGCTCGCCACGATCATGCGATCCGTCGCCGTGTCCGCGAGGGAGGCGCAGAGGCTGTGCAGCAGGAGGACAGCCCCGATCGTCACCGGCTCCGGCCGGAGGCCGAGGAGCGGGAGGAGGCACAGGGCGATCTGACCCCCGAGCAAGGCGCGCACGAGCCAGACCCGGCGAGCGCCCATCGGATGAGGCGCCGCACCGTCGAGGAGCGGCCCCCACAAGAGCGGCTGCAACACCCAGGGCAGGCCGATCAGGGCGAGGAGCGAGCCGACCGCGCCCGTATCGTGCCCGGTCGCAGCGAGGTGGTTGGCGAGCGCGAGGGTCGCGAAGCCCGCGATCAATCCCTGATAGAGATAGAGCCCCGTGAACAGCCCGACGCGCCAGCGCCGGGACAACAGGCTGGGCGGGCCCGCCTCCGCGCGCGCAGGATCGTCGGGCGCTTCACGGGACGACATCCGGTACCTCCACCCGACCAGGGTGGCGCCCGCCCGAACGGCCCGCAATGGGGCAGGTTCGCCCAAGACGAGGCCAAGGAGGATCGTCGGCGATTTCAGATCCCGGACGAGCTTCCGTCTTCTCGTATCACGTCGGCTTTGTTCGAAAGCGGGTGACCCACCGTTCGGGCCGAAGCGCTAGGCGGCGAGCGCTGCCAGCACATCCAGCCCGGCCTCGCTCGCGACGTAGCGGCTGCGCTGCGTGCGCGGATCCCGGGCGGTCACCCCGATGAGCGCTGCGCCCGAGAGGCTGTCCACTGCCCGCAGCACCAGGGCATGCTCGATGCCGAAGACGCGGGCGAAGCTGCGGCTGTCGGCGGCGAGCCCGAGATGAAGACCGGCGAGAATGCCGGCCTCCAGCAGGCTCAGTTCGGGCCGCAACGCCGCGATGGTGTCGGTCGTCGCCAGGAAGGTTTCCGCATCGGCGGGCGGCTCGCTCATGCCGCCTTCGCTGCGGCCCCGCGGGCGCGCACCTGAACCAGAACCGATTTCGAGGTCGGCGTTTCCGAGAATTCACCGAAGGCCGAGAGCGGCACCAGCACGTTGAGTTCGGGGTAGTAGCCGGCCAGCGAACCGCGCGGCATGTCGAACGGCACGAGACGGAAATCTTCCGCCACCCGCTCGATCCCGTCCTCGGTGCCCACGCCGACGAGATCTACCCACTCGCCGAACTGCGCCTTCAGAACCGCGAGATCGTCCGGATGGGCGAAGACCACGCGGCGCTCGCCGTAGACGCCGCGATAGCGGTCGTCGAGGCCGTAGATGGTGGTGTTGTACTGATCGTGACTGCGGAAGGTCTGGAGCACGAAGGTCTCGCCGAGCGCCGTCGCGCGCTGGTGTGCCGTCGCCACGGGCAGCGGCCCGCTGGAGAAATTGGCCCGTCCCGTCGCCGTGGCGAACACGCGTTCCGAAGCGAGATTGCGCAGCATGAAGCCACGGGGGCGCCGCACCCGGTTGTTGAAGCCGGAAAAGCCCGGAATCGTGCGCTCGATCAGGTCGCGGATCCGGTCGTGGTCGTCGGCGAGACCGGCCCAGTCGATCCGCTCGGAGCCGACGGTCGCCGCCGCCATGCCGGCGATGATGGCGACCTCGGAGCGCAGATGCGCCGAGGCCGGCTTGTTGATGCCGCCGGATCCGTGGACCATGCTCATCGAATCTTCGACGGTCACGATCTGGACCTTACCCCGGCTGTTGCGGTCGACCTCGGTGCGGCCGAGGCAGGGCAGAACATAGGAGACCCGCCCCGGCACGAGATGGGAGTGGTTGAGCTTCGTGGCGATGTGGACGGTGAGTTCGCAGCCGGCGAGCGCCTTCGCGACCAGCGGCGTGTCCGGCGTCGCCCGCAGGAAGTTTCCGCCGAGGCCGATGAAGGCCTTCGACGCGCCGTCGAGCATGGCGCCGATGGCGCCGAGGACGTTGTGGCCGTGCTTGCGCGGGGCGCTGAAGCCGAACTCGCGCTCCAGCGCTTCGAGCAGGGCGAGGGGCGGCTTCTCGTTGATGCCGACGGTGCGGTCGCCCTGGACGTTCGAGTGGCCGCGCACCGGGCACAGGCCGGCGCCGGGCCGCCCGATATGACCACGGAGGAACAGCACGTTGGCGATCTCGCGGATCGTCGCCACCGAGTGGCGGTGCTGGGTCACCCCCATCGCCCAGGTGGCGATGACCTTGTCGGCGCCGAGATAGACCTCCGCGGCCGCCTCGATCTCCTCGCGCGTCAGCCCCGATTGATCGAGGATCGCGGACCATTCCGTCGCCTCGACGGCGGCACGGTAATCCTCGAGCGCCAGCGTGTGGGTCGTCAGGAAGGCGTGGTCGAGGAGCGAGGGACGCCCCTCCGCAAGGGCCGCCGCGTCGCGGGCGAACACGACCTTGGCGATGCCGCGGAAGGCGGCCATGTCGCCGCCGGGCTTCGGCTGGAGATAATGGCTGGCGATGGGATGGCTCGCCCCGCGCAGCATCTCCACGCTGTTCTGCGGATCGGCGAAGCGCTCCAGGCCGCGCTCCCGCACGGGATTGAGCACGACGATGCGCGCGCCCCGCTCGGCGGCACGACGCAGGTCGCCCAGCATGCGGGGATGGTTGGTGCCGGGATTCTGGCCGACGACGAAGACCGCGTCCGCCTTCTCGAAATCCTCGAGCAGCACCGTCCCCTTGCCGATGCCGATGGCCTGGATCAGCGCGATGCCGCTGGCCTCGTGGCACATATTCGAGCAATCGGGGAAATTGTTGGTGCCGTAGGCCCGGGCGAACAGCTGGTAGAGATAGGCGGCCTCGTTCGAGGCACGGCCGGAAGTGTAGAATTCGGCGCGATCCGCATGGTCGAGGCCGCGCAGGACCGTACCGATCTCGGCGAAGGCCTCGTCCCACGTCACCGGGCGATAGGTGTCGGTGCCCGCGTCGTAGCGCATCGGATGCGTCAGACGGCCCTCGCTCTCCAGGGCGTAATCGGTCCAGCCGCGCAATTCGGTGACCGTGTGCTTGGCGAAGAAGCGCGGCGCGGCGCGCTTGTCGGTGGCTTCCCAGGAGACCGCCTTCACGCCGTTCTCGCAAAACTCGAACGAGGAACCGTGGGCCGGGTCGCCCCAGGCGCAGCCGGGGCAGTCGAAGCCGTCGGGCTGGTTGGCCGACAGCAGCGCCCGGGCGTTGGAGAACGGGGCGCGGCTGCCGAGCAGGTGCTTGCCGCAACTCTTCAACGCCCCCCAGCCGCCCGCGGCGGAGGAGCGCTTGGGGAGGGATTGCGAACGGTCCATCGAGAGCCCGGTCTTCGCGGTGTCAGGAGGTTGCATCGCCCATCCCGGTCCGCCGCCTCCTCGTACGGGGCAGGGCGATTCCGGTTGTCGATAACCTCAAGCTATCATCTCGCAACTGCGACGGGATGAGCGTCGGATGCCGGGGGAGGCATTCCTTGTACGCGGTCTCATCCGGCTTGCGTGGCTGGTATATTCCTAATTCGAATAGCTAAAGAGTATGCGGCGCCGGAAGAAGGCCGAAAACTCGGCACTTTGCTGCAATGCAGGAAATTGCCGGCGATCCTCGCAGAGGGGAACGGCATTGCGCGACGCGTTCGGCGCAGGGCAAACACCACCAAGCGACGGTTGCATCGGCTCGCTCGCCGCCCTCCTCACCGCGATCCGAGGTCCCGCGCGATCACCGCCGCATCGCGGCCGACGACCGGCGCAAGGTTCGTCAGGCCCTCGGCCCGAACCCGCTCGATGAGCCCCCGCTTGATCGTCCCGACGAGCCCCGGTCCCTCGTAGACGAGGGCGGAATAGAGCTGGAGCAGTCGGGCGCCGGCGCGGATCTTGGTCCAGGCGGTCTCGGCCGAATCAATACCGCCGACCCCGATGAGCGGGATGCGATCCCCCACCCGCAGGAAGGTCTCGGCCAGGAGCCGCGTCGATGCAGCGAAGAGCGGTCGTCCCGAGAGGCCGCCGGTTTCGGCCGCCAGCGCGGATTCGGTGAGCGTGACGGGGCGCGCCACCGTCGTGTTCGAGACGACGAGGCCGTCGATGCCGCGCCGCAGGGCCGTGCCCGTCATGGCATCGAGGCCGTCGAGGGCGATGTCGGGGGCGATCTTGAGCAGCACCGCCGGCCGGGCGCCGGACGCGTCGCGGGCCGCGACGACGCGTGCCAGCAGATCGTCGAGGAAGGCCTCGCCCTGCAGATCGCGCAGGCCCGGCGTGTTGGGCGAGGAGACGTTGACGGTCAGGAAGGCGACATGCGGGGCCAGCCGTTCGGTGCAGGCGACGTAATCGGCGAGCCGATCCTGCGAATCCTTGTTGGCCCCGATATTGACGCCGACGATGCCGGACCGTCCGCTCCGGGCCTTCAGCCGGTCGGCGACGGGGTCGAGACCCTCGCTGTTGAGGCCGAAGCGGTTGATGACCGCTCGGTCGCGGGTGAGCCGGAACACCCGCGGCCGCGGATTGCCGGGCTGCGGCCGAGGCACCACGCCGCCGACCTCGACGAAACCGAAGCCGAGGCCGAGCATCGCGTCCGCGACCCGCGCGCCCTTGTCGAACCCCGCGGCGAGCCCGACCGGGTTGGGAAAACGCTGCCCGAACAGATCGACCGCCAGGGCCGGATCGTCCGGCTCCGGGCGGCGTGGGGGCAGCACGCTCAGGCCGCGCAAGGTCACATCGTGGGCGGTCTCGGCATCGAGGCCGTGCAGGATCGGCCGCGCCAGGGGGAAGGCGGCCTGAATCAGGGTCTCAATCATGCGCGAGCGATCCCCGTCGGGAAGACGTGGCGCCCGTCGGCGCCCAGAGGCAATTCGGCGACCGAGCGCACGGCGTTCAGGGGCAGGGCGCCGTAGAGATGCGGAAACAGGGCGCCGCCCCGGGACGGCTCGAAGCGCAGGGCCTCGCCGAGATCGTCGGCCTCGACCGCGATCAGGAGCAGATCGTCCTGGGCCGCGAAATGGCGCGCGGCGGTCTCGGCCACCTGATCGGCCGTCGAGAAGTGGATGAATCCGTCGGCGAGATCGACCGGAGCGCCGAGGAAGCGACCTTGGGTCTCCGCCTCCCGCCAGAGCGGGCGCGGACAGATCTTGTAGACGAGGGGCATGCGGCTCCTGCCGAACTCTGACGGACGCGTGCGATCGATAGGGCTGGCCTCGGCCTGCTGCAACCGCGGGGCTTCGCTCGCACCGATCGCTTACCCGGCGACCCGGCGCAGATTCGGTGCCGATGCCGCACGGAGGCCGCCGCCGCGGGGAGCTGCTCCGGCGCGGAAGGCGCCCCCTTCGGTGGCAATCTTCCGCCGAAGGTCAGGCGATGCGACAGTGCCGGGCGTTCGGCGCCATGTTTGCATTCGTCTCGTTTGCATTCGCCTGGGGCTGGTTCTAGTTTCCTAGCACTAGGCGGCTTGTCCCATCGGCGGGCGCGCCGGGCCGAGGCCGTCATGCTGTCGCACGAGCAGATCTGGGCTGCCATCGATCGTCTGGCCGAGCGCTACGGCTACTCCGCCTCGGGGCTCGCCCGCCGCGCGGGCCTCGACGCCACGAGCTTCAACCGCTCAAAGCGGATCGGGCCGGACGGGCGCAAGCGCTGGCCCTCCACCGAATCGGTCTCGAAAGTTCTGGCCGCCACGGGGGCCAGCCTCGACGACTTCCTGCGCCTGGTCGAATCCCGCGAGGGGCCGGCGCGCACGATGGTGCCGTTGATCGGACTGACGCAGGCCGGCGCCGGCCGCTTGTTCACCGACGAGGGCATGCCGGCAGGCGGCCCCGGCTGGGATGAGATCGAGTTTCCCGATCTCGGCGGGGAGCGAGCCTTCGCCCTGGAAGTCCAGGGCGATTCGATGAAGCCGCTCTACCGGGACGGCGACGTGCTGATCGTGTCGCCGACCGCGAGCATCCGCAAGGGCGACCGCGTGGTGGCGCGCCTCGCCAACGGCGAAGTCGTCGCCAAGGAACTGCGCCGCCGTACCGCCCGCACCGTCGAGCTCATCTCGCTGAACCCGGACCACGAGGATCGCACGGTGCCGCTCGCCGAAATCGCCTGGATGGCGCGGGTGATGTGGGTTCGCCAGTAGGACCGCGATTCCGTCATCGCCACCGTTCGCGTCGGTTCGGAGGGATCTGCGCCTCGCTGCCCCGCTCGGGCGCCGTTTCAGATGCCCGCGATCCGGTGCGCCACATCGAGGGCCACGTGGCCCGAGAGCAGGCCCCAGCCGCAGGCGATCATCGTGGCGATCATCACGAAGGGGATCGGTCGGCGCTCCAGTTTCCGTCCGCGCAGGGTGTTGCGCAGGATGATGAAGGGCGCGACGAACGCGATCATCGGCAGGGCCGCGAGGGTCGAAACGCCGCCGGCCTCCAACAGCCGGAAACTCGCCCGGCGGTTGGTGGCGCACTCGAAGGCGCTCGCCAGAAGGCCCGACAGTGCCAGACCGATGATCAGCGCCTGAAGGGATTCGAGGGAGGAAGGGCTCAGGGCCATGACGCGACGCTCCTTTTCAGGATGAGACGCGCAGTCTGACCGATCGTTTACGCCTTGTTAAGGAAGACCTTTCCTCAACGTTAACGCCGCCCACAGGGATCGCGGCGGCAGGGCCGCGGGCCGTGAAGGGCCGAGGCCGGTAGGCGCGAGGAGCCCTCTCGCCGGCCCCTCCCTCGGCGGCCCATCGAACCGATCCTAGCGTGGTGCAGGATCGGCGTTGTTCGAGATCAGGCGTCTTCTTCCAGGTCGATGTCGAGGATCGCCATCCGGAACGTGAAGGAATCGTCGCCGTCTTCCTTGTCGTCGGCCAGCACACCGATCGACTCGTCACCGATGAACACCTCGGCGGAATCGCCGGTCTTCATCGCCACCACGCGGATATTGGTGTTGGCGAACTTGCGGCGCAGATAGCCCTGCAGCTTGGTGACCTCAGTCTTGTTCACGCGGGTTTCCCTTTTGGTGCGATGCCACGCATCCAGACCTTCACGGCCTCGGAAACGTCGGCGACAACGGTTTATTCGGTGGTCGTGGGCGGCTTGCCATGCCACGCAGGCCCAAGCAAGCGCCCGAAGCTCCGGCGAGGATCCGTTCAGATCCCGCCGGCGATGTCGACGAATTCGCTCATCGCGACGAGCTGATCCATGGAGCGGGCGGGCTCGGCACAGCCGGCGGCGCCGACCACGCGGGCCGGAACGCCGACGACGGTGGTGTGGGGCGGCACCGGGCGCAGGACCACCGAGCCGGCGGCGACCCGCGCGCAGGCGCCCACCTCGATATTGCCGAGGATCTTGGCGCCCGCGCCGATCATGACCCCGCGGCGGATCTTCGGGTGACGGTCGCCGCCATGCTTGCCGGTGCCACCGAGGGTCACGGCATGCAGGATCGACACATCGTCCTCGATCACGGCGGTCGATCCCACCACGACACCCGTGGCGTGATCGAAGAACACGCCGCGCCCGATGCGGGCTGCGGGATGGATGTCGGTCTGGAACACCTCCGACGACCGGCTTTGCAGGTAGAGGGCGAGATCGCGCCGTCCCTGATGCCAGTACCAATGGGCGAGGCGATGCGCCTGCAGGGCGTGGAAGCCCTTGAAATAGAGCAGTGGCTCGATTGCCCGCGTGGTCGCGGGGTCGCGATCCATCACGGCGAGGATGTCGGCGCGCATGCTCTGGCCGATGGTGGGATCGTCGTTCACCGCCTCGTAGAAGCCGTGCGCCACGAGGTCGGTGGGCAGCGAGGCATGACCGAGGCGCGCGGCGACGCGATGGCCCACCGCCGCCTCGAGGGTCGGATGGTTGAGGATGGTCGCCACGAAGAAGGAGGCGAGCTGCGGCTCGTCCCGCAAGACCGTCTCGGCCTCGCCCCGTATCCGCGTCCAAAGCGGATCGACGATGCCGGCGATCGCCTCGCGCCCGATCGGGCTGAGCGAAGGACTGGCGGACATGCATTCCTCCTCGACGGAAACGCTCCCGACCGCATATCGCGGTGGTCCGTAGGGCGAGATGAATTCGGCTGCTCGATGGCCTGCGCGGGAACGACCGATCTCGTCCAAGCGGCGCCGGCGCGAGAACCATCCCTACCGCGGCGCGGCATGGCCGTACAGCTTGGGTCCGAACCCGCCCGCATCAAGGGGGCGGCGTGGGGACCGCGCACCCATGGCGCGTCAATCGCCGACGATCGTCACTGGCTTCAGGACCGAAGAGACCGGGATATCGGTCCCTCCGACGTGAGATCGACGGGGCGATCAGGCCGCCGGGCGCCTGCCGCCGTTATCGGTACCGTTGAACCGATCTTCGATGACGCCGATCACCCGCTCGGCCATGACCTCGACCGGAACGTCGGACGTGTCGACCACCGCCGAGGCGCGGGCGTAGAGCGGCTCGCGGCTCAGCAGAACGGCGCGCAGATCCTCCAGCACCGAGGTCGGATCGCCCTTGCCCTCGACATGCCCCTGATCGCGCACCCGCTGCAGGTGCTCCTCCGGCCGTGCCCGCAGCCAGATCGTGTAGAACGAGGACAGGAGCAGGTCGTAGGTCAGCGGCTCGGCGACGATGGAGCCGCCGGTGGCGAGAACCATCGGCCCCGGATGTTCCGCGAGTTGGCGCAGGGCCTTCTGTTCCAGGCGGCGATAGCCCTCCTGCCCGTAGATCGCGAAGATCTCGCCCACGGACAAGCCGTTCTCGCGCTCGATTTCAGTGTTGAGCTCAACGAATCGCCAGCCGAGATGGGCTGCCGCCATGCGTCCGAGCGTCGACTTGCCGGCGCCGCGCAGACCCACGACCGCCACGCGGCGACGAACCACACGACTTTCGGCGGTGGCCGATCCCGCCAGCGCCGATTTCGCGAGGGCGATCTGCTCGGGGTTCGCCTGCTCGACGAGATCGCGGACGACCCGCCAATCCGATGAGGTTTCCTGTGCGGCCACGAGGTCGTCAAGGCGCATGCCCATGGCATTGGCCACGCGGCGCAGCAGGATGATGGACACATTGCCCTGGCCACCTTCGAGCTGGGCGATGTAGCGCTCCGACAGGCCGGATGCCTGCGAGAGCAGCTTGCGCGAGAGTCCGCGAACGGTCCGGGCGTGCCGCACGCGCCGGCCCAGCTCGTTCAGGAAATCCGCTTCTTGTTGGGCCGCGTCGGTCATGGCCTCAACTCACCTCTCGTCCGGTTCCGACGCACGTTCCGCATCACTTGTCCAAAGGCCGTTACCCGTTCAGCTCGGCCTGCTGCAACGCACGGGCCACATCTCGCGACTGCGAGAGAACGGGATTCGTCATCTGGCGCGTGAATGGCTCACGCGCAACCCATAGCGCGGGCGCGGCATCCATGCGATCTCGGCGGTGGATAAAATATTTGTTGTTTTCCTTTTTGAGTTCTGTTGCGCTCAACAAGACATCTTCTGGTTGTTAGAGCGTTCGGTTGATCGCTCTGCGAAAGAGGCCCGTTCAACAGGGAGCGCCTCAGGGGCGGTCCAAAGGCCGATGAAGCTACGCTGGCTCGCCCCTCGACCACGGTATGGGTGAGGGGCGCCGAGGGCAACGCCGCACGATAGCGATCCGACGTTTCGCGGAAAGAGCTGTAAGCCCATGTCCGAATCATCGGTTCGCGAGGCCGCTCGGGCGGCCGCGTCGTCGGCGCTGCCGCACCGGCGGGCGGGGCCGGACGTCTCACGGGGCGGCTCCCGCCGTCGCCCGCGCCATCGGCCGATCGCCGCCCGCAGGCTCGCGGGGGAACTCGACCCGCACGGTGGTGCCCATGCCGGGTTCGCTCTCCACGGCGATGCGCCCCTGGAGTTTCACCGTGACGAGGTTGTGGACGATGTGCATGCCGAGCCCGGTGCTGCCGCGGGATCGGGCGGTGGTGAAGAACGGATCGAAGATCCGGGCGAGATTCTCGGATACGATGCCGGCACCGTCATCGGCGACCTCGATTCGTGCATAGGCACCCGAGGATTGGACCCGCACCACGATGGTTCCGTGGCTGCCCTGCGGCCGCTGGGCGAAGCCGTGCACCACCGCGTTGGTGATCAGGTTGGTGACGACCTGCGCCAGCACCCCCGGATAGGTGTCGACGGTGATCCCCGGAGGACAATCCGGTTGAATTCGGTGCCCGCCCTTGCGCAGCATCGGCTGGAGGCTCGCCAGGAGCTCGTCGAGCCACACATCGAGCGTGAAGCTGCGGCGCTCATCACTCGCCCGATCGACCGCGACTTGCTTGAAACCGTGGACGAGGTCCGCCGCCCGGGTCAGGTTGGACGCGAGCAGATGCGCGCCCTCGCCGACGCGATCGACGAAGTGATTCAGGCGCGACCGTGACAGCTGGCCCGAGGCCACCACCGATTGGAAGGTTCGCGTCTCGTCGCGCACCAGCGTTGCGGTGGTCAGGGCGATGCCGAGCGGCGTGTTGATCTCGTGGGCCACGCCCGCCACCAACTGACCCAGGGAAGCGAGTTTTTCCGCGCGGATCAGGTCGTCCTGGGCTTGGCGCAGATCGTGGAGCGCCGCATCGGCCTGATCCTTGGCCCGGCGCAGGGCGCGCTCGCGGCGTCCGATCTCCGTGACGAAGAAGCTCGTGGCCCGGGCAATGTCGCCCAGTTCGTCCGTCCGTTGCGTGCCCGAGAGCCCGGTCGCTCTTGGGTCGGCGGCGAGCGCGATCATATCGCCCTGAAGCTGGCGCAGCGGCACCAGAATCGAGCGGGCGACGGCGAGCGCCGCGAGGGCGCCGAGCAGCAGGCCGCCCGCCGCTCCGACGAGAAGGAGTTGGCGAAGGAATGCGCCGAAGCGATCGGCATCTTCCAAGGCGGCGTCGTTGAGGGCATTGGCGCTCTGGCCCATCGCGGCGGCGAGCGTGTCCATCTCGGCGATCATCGCGTTCTGGCGCTTCAGGCCCTCGATGGTCGTGGCGAGGCGGTGACGCCAACCGTCGATGGCGTCGATCATGTCGCCCTGGATCAGCGGCGCGATCGGCAGCTCCGCCGTGGTGGCCGAGAGCTGTTCACCCTCCGTCAGCATCGCGCTCGCTCCTACAGGATCACGGCGCGCCAGGGCGTCGGCGGTGCGCTGTCCGAGTTTGAGGGCCGTGATGCTGATGTTCTGGGTCGCCTGCTGCGTTTCGTTGGCGGTGATTGCGTAGGCGAGAAGCTGCGTCACCTCGTCGTGCAGGGCGCGCTGTTCCGAGGAAACGAGCTTGAGCAGCCGCTCGAGTGCCTCGGCGAGTCGCCCGTTCTCATCCGGTCCGGTCCGGCGAGCGGCGAGCAGGGGGGCGAGTTCTGCGGCCTGCCTGTCCCGGCCCGAGCCGCGCAGGGACGCGGCAAGGTTGTCGCCGGCCTCTGACAGGCCCGCAGAGTCAGGAGAGGGTGCGCTGGCCGAATCGCTCGCTGCGGGCCGCGCCTCGGCCAGATCGAGACGGGCGAGAGCGGCCGATAAGGCGTTGATGCGGGCCACCACGTCGCGGGTGGTGCGGAGCCGTTCCACCTTCAGGGCCAGCGTCCGGGCGATGTCGGCGTTCGACCCCTGCTGGCGCAAGCGCGCCTGATCCGCCAGTTCGATCAGCCGGCTCGCCCGCCGGTTCATTTCGGCGACGAGTCCGTCGTTCTCGCGGGTCAGCGCCGACAGTGCACGCATCCGCTCGATCGAACGGTCGAGCGTCCGCAGCGCCGAGGCGACGCGCTCGGCCTGGCCCTTGGTGCGGACATCGATCTGCAGGGCATCGAGGCCGCGACGGGCATCGCCGGTGAGCGTCAGGAAGCGCTCCTCGCGCGCCGCGCGGTCGGCTGGATGCGCCGCGATAAAGGCTTCGCGCTCGGTCCGGGCGACGGTCAGATCGTGAAAGACGCGGGCAGCGAGCAGGGCGCCGGAGCGGGCGCGCTGCTCCTGGGCCAGCAAGACCCAGCCCGCCGCCGCGATGGCCGCAGCCACCAGGATCGGGACGCCGCCGACGAGGGCAATCTTTCGCCCGACCCGCATCCTCAACCCGCGCCGCGCTCCGGAGAGCAGAAGTGGCCAACGGGGCCGATCGTCGCCGGAATTCCCCGGGGCGACAAGGCTTTCACGCACCGTGTCCCGGCTGTCCTTCATCAACGGACGCGTCCGCCCGGATTCACGCTCCGATCAGTGAGGCGGGTCGACGCCGCCGGACCGGTGCCGTGCGGCCGGGATTGCCACCGACCGTGCTGCCGCTCGTATTGGTGACCGAATCGCCCATGCGACGTCCGAGGAGGCGTTCCTCCCTGGTAACCGTCATCGCGGCTGGTTGGCTGCTCCGCCCACGCTTCGTCGATTGGCCCGAGCCGGAGCCGTGCAGAACTTCGCGCAGGAAGTCGAGGCTCTCGGGCGCGGCGTCGAGGAGCTCCTTCGAGAAATGCGGCATCGCCCCCTCCTCAACGCTGGGTCAGGGCGATGATGCGCACCGGGCGGCCCCGGGCGTCGCAGCCCGACGGCAGCGGAGCCCAAGCCTGGGCCGTGCAGGCCGGTGCGGGGCGCGCCTCGGTTCGACGCTCGACGGCGACCGGCGCCGTGACGGCGGACCGGGCCGGCGGGTCGCTCCAGGTCGCCGTCGAGGGGGGCGCGGCCGGGGCCGCCGTCGCATCCGCGGCCGCGCGTCCGGCCACGAGACCGGCCGAGAGCACCGCACTCACGGCCACGATCGAAATCCATCCCTGCATGACATCCCCCGCGGCTTCGCCGTCGTCGATGGGAGCCTTGTAGGGAGACCGCATGTCCGGGGTTTTGCGTCGCCCGTCACAGGATCACCGGATCCGGGGCTTCTGTTACGTCGGCTCAGCAAGCGACGAAACAATTGGGTCATCCGCCCTGCGGCCGAACGCGATCAGTCCCCGTCGGGGCGGAAGACGTAGCCCAGGCCGCGCACCGTGCGGATGAATCGCGGATGGGCCGGGTCGGGTTCGACCTTCTTGCGGATACGGTTGATCCGCACGTCGATCGCCCGATCGAAGGCATCGGGATCGCGGGCATCGGCGAGGTCGAGCAGGCGCTCGCGCGAGAGCGCCCGCTTGGGATGATCGGCGAAGGCTTTGAGCAGCTCGAATTCCGAGCGTGTCAGCGGCTGCTCCACGCCCTGGTCGTCGCGCAGGCGCACGGCGTCGAGTTCGAGCCATTTCGTCCCGAACCGGATCCGGCGCGCGGGCACGTCCGGCGTCTCGGGCTTGGCCTGCACCGGGGCGGGCGCGCCCTGCGCCCGACGCAGCACCGAGCGCACACGGGCGACCAGTTCGCGCAGCTCGCAGGGCTTGGGCAGGTAATCGTCGGCACCGAGTTCGAGCCCGACCACCCGGTCGATCGGACTGGCGGTCGCCGTGAGCATGATGATCGGAATCCGGCTGCGCGCCTTCAGATCGCGGACGATCGACAGGCCGTCTTCCTGCGGCATGTTGAGGTCGAGCACGATCAGGTCGGGTGCGCGTCCGGCGAGATGCGCCCGAAGCGCCTGTCCACCGTCGCAGAGCGCCACGTCGAAGCCGTGCAAGCGAAGATAATCACCGACCATCGCTCGGGCATCGGGCTCGTCGTCCACGACGACGATATGAGGGCCGGAGCCGGATGATTCCGTCATCGCGGCACGATCCCGCATGGTGAAGCGATGTCGCGCGTCATCGGGCTGAAGGTTTCCCTGCTCGCAATGCTTCGCATGCTCGGTCTCGGTGTGGATAGACCATTTGCTTTTCGAACGATGCCCGAACCCTCACCGTATGGCGACCTGTTCGGTTCCGCATTGCACAGAAGATCGTTGTTTCTTCGATGCATCGTCTGGAGCCGCTGTCAGTGATCGAGCACGCTACGTACACAGGAAACGGATCAACACGGCCTATCTTTCACCACGATTTCTTCGCCTGTTCGAACTCTCCCGCTGCATGCGGTATCGAACTGCATGGAAGACGCGCATCGATCAAGACACGGCCGATGTCCGGGGGGCTCACGAGGCTGAAAGCAACGATGGACGACGATCTGCTCCACCTCGTGCCTGACGAGGACCCCGCCGTCGGGCCCCGCGTCGGTGCATGGACCATCGCTCTGGTCGACGACGATCCGGCGGTGCACGAGGGCACCCGCTACGCGCTGTCGGGCTACGAACTCGATGGGCGGGGGCTCGAGATCCTGTCCGCCTATTCCGCCGCGGAGGCGCGCCTCCTGCTGGCCGAGCGGCGGGACGTCGCCATCGTCCTGCTCGATGTGGTGATGGAGACCGACGATGCGGGTCTGAAGCTCGTCGATTACATCCGCCGGGAATTACGGGAGGAGACGACCCGCATCATCCTGCGCACCGGGCAGCCGGGACAGGCCCCGGAGCGGCGGGTGATCGTCGATTACGACATCAACGACTACAAGGCGAAGACCGAACTGACCGCCGACCGGCTGTTCACCAGTCTGACGGCGGCCTTGCGGGCCTATCAGCAGCTGAAGCGCCTCGATGAGACGAGGCGCGGGCTCGAAATCATCATCGATGCCGCCCCGATGCTGCTCGATCAGAAATCGATGCAGCGCTTGGCCGAGGGCGTGCTGACCCAGGTCGCCTCGCTGCTCAATGCCGATTGCGCGGGTATCCTGGTGCTGCGCGAGGGCAATGAGGCGGATCATTCCGCGAGCCGCTTCAGTGTGCTGGCCGGATCCGGCCTCTATGGCGGCTATGTCGGGCGGGCGCCGGACGCGCTCGCACCCGATATCCGGCCGGTGGTCGAAGAGGCATTCGCCGCCCGCCGTCACAGCTTCGGCGAGCATTGGTCGACGCTCTATGTCCATACCGCGAGCGGCAGCGAGATCGTGGCGCTGATCGACACCGATCGCCCGCTCTCCGACACCGACCGGGCCCTGATCACGCTCCTGACCGGCCGGCTGTCGATCGCCTTCGACAACGTGATCCTCTACGAGCGGCTGCAGCGGGCCAACGTCACCCTGGAGCAGCGGGTGCTGGAACGGACCGCGGAGCTGATCCGGGCCAACCGGCGCCTCGCCCTGCAACGCTCGGACCTGCGCCGCGCCAACAATCTCAAGACCGAGATTCTCGGCACCATCGCCCACGATCTCAAGAACCCGCTCGCGGTGATCCTGGGACGGTCCGAGATGCTGACCGACCTGATCGGGATGGAGCCCGAAGCGGGCCAGCCGGCTCCGCCCCCGGCGCGGGCCGCGATGGCGACCCAGGTCGAGCATGTGCGCGCCTCCGCGACCCGGCTGATCGACATGATCGACAGCTTGATGGCGGACGCGATGAACGATGCCCTCGACATCACCCTGCGGCGTGAGCCCGTGGACCTCGCCGGCCTGGCGCGGGAGGTCTGCGAAGCCAACCGTCCGCTGGCCGAAGCCAAGGGGCAGTGCCTGACCACCGCGTTGCCGGCCGAATTGTTCGTGTGCGGCGATGCCGAGCGCCTCCGGGAGGCCGTCGACAATCTCGTGTCCAACGCGATCAAGTATTCGCATCCCGGCGGCGCCATCGCGGTCGCGGTGCGCCAGGAGACCGGGGCGACCGTCTGCGCCGTCACCGACGAGGGGCCCGGCCTGTCCCCGGAGGACGCCGCCCGCCTGTTCGGCCGCTTCCAGCGCTTGTCCGCGAAGCCCACCGGCGGCGAGGGCTCGACCGGCCTGGGCCTCTCCATCGTCAAGCGCATCGCCGAACTGCATGGGGGCCGAGCCGAGGCGTTCTCGGACGGGCCAGGCCAGGGGGCGACGTTCCTGGTGCGGCTGCCGGACGAGGCAATGTGATGTTATAAGTCGGGCTTCAGCAAGAATTTTTATTTTTGCAAATACACTTAGAATTGCTATATCCTCTATTAAGTGCGGAACGAATGTGTATTGGCGGAAAAATTTTCACGATCGCATCAAGCTTCCCGGTCGTTTCTCGACAAATGTATTTCTGATTGCTCAATGGCACGAGGCGCGAAGTCCCTCACTGGCCACACCGACGCTTTCCCGACGACGATGCAAGAGCGACGCATTCGGAGTCGCTGAGAAGTCGTGCACGCGTTGGATGCGACCGGATCGTTGCGGTGCCATCGAGCGAACCGTGGTCCATCGCTGTGCGGAACTCGTCGAGGGCTTCGCCGACCCGATCCAGTTCAGCCCGGGCGCAGCTTTCTGCCATCGATCGGGCGACGTGCAGAATTGATGGAGCGGCGAAAGCCTTTGACCGCCGCATGCTCCAGCGTGCGATCGAGCACGCCCCATGCGCGCCGACGGGATCGGCGTGCGCCATCCCGTCTTTGTCATTCGAGACGCCAATCCGGCGCGAACGATCGGAGAGAGGGATGCGGGGAGCGGCGCGGATCATCGACGGAATCCGGAGGGGAGGTCTCAGGGGCCTCGTCCTGGGGAGTCTTGCGCTCGCGCCCGCCGGGGCGGTGGCGGCACCTTATACCGGGACCGGCGGCGGGCCGGAGACCACGGTCAATGCGCCCTATCGCGCGGGCACGGGACAGACCGTGCCCCCCGGCCGTGCCGCCGCGCCCGAGGCCGATCCGACCGAGCGCACGGCGCGCCAGAAGCGTCTCGACGGCGTGCTGGACAGCATCTGTCAAGACTGCCGCGACGCGCGCTGAAGCCAGCGGCGATGCACAAGGTTGGACGGTCCTTGGGAGACCTGGGGCGCGAGTCCCCCATCCTGCCGAGGGCCGCAGCCCCCTCGAAGAATGCCCGACAATCCGAAGGCCGTCGGCCGTGAACGGTATGGTCGGGCATCGCTCTAGCGGTGGGCGCGCTCGCGGGTTAGACCGTGCGGGGACCGCCCTGAGAGCGCGAGACGGGGCGAGAGCAGGAATCCGAGATGGCCGACAAGGGCGTTCCGCACTTCCACAATCAACCCGGCTTGCGGGTGGTCGCGGTGGGCTCGAAGGAATTCATGTGCATCGGTGCGCTGCCGCCGTTCGACCATCCGCACGTCTTCCTCGATATGGGGGCGGACACGGAGATCATCTGCCAGTACTGCTCCACCCTGTTCCGTTACGACGCTCAATTGAAGCCCGGCACGGCGGAGCCCGCCTCCTGCGTCTGGACCGAGGCGGCGGACGGGATCGGCAAGAGAGAGAAGGTGGCCTGAGCGGGCCGTGACGGGCCGTACCATCGCCATCGTCGGGGCCGGCATTGGCGGGTTGACCGCGGCGCTGGCACTCGCCGGTGCGGGACACACGGTCACGCTGATCGAGCGCCGCACCGGCTTTTCCGAGGTGGGGGCGGGGCTGCAACTCTCGCCCAATGCCAGCGCTGTCCTGATCGGGCTCGGTCTCGGCGCCGCCTTGCGACGGGCGGCCGACGAGCCGCCGGGGGTGCGGGTGCGATCGCTCGCGACGGGGCGGACCATTGGCGGGATCCGCCTCGGCGCCTCGATCCGGCAACGGCACGGCGCGCCCTACTACGTCATCCACCGGGCCGACCTGCAGACGCTGCTTCTCGATGCCGTGCGCGGGCGCCCCGGCATCCGACTCTGCGTCGGTCGCGAGGTGACCGCCCTGAGCGAGACGGCGGATGGGGTCGCGCTCACCATGTCGGGGATCGACGGCGGCAAGAGCGAATCCTGGCGCGCCGATCTGCTGATCGGCGCCGACGGGGTCCGTTCGTCGCTCCGCGCCCGGTTCGACGCGCGTCCCCTACGGCTGCACCGGCAGGCGGCGTGGCGCGCCCTGATCCCGCGAGAAGCCGCACCCGAGGCGTTCCAGGGGGAAGAGACGGGTCTGTGGCTCGGCCCGGGCCGGCACGTGGTCCATTATCCCGTCGGCGGCGGCAAGCGGCTCAATGTCGTCGCCATCGCCCCGGAGCGCGACGGCGACGAGGATTGGGGCCGCATCGGCGATCCGGCAGCCCTGCGCGACCATTTCCCCGACGCCGCCGCCCCCTTGGCGGAGTTGCTCGGCACCCCCGATGCCTGGGTGGTATGGTCCCTCGTCGACCGTCCCGCCGCCCGGCCCATGGCACGGGGCCGGATCGCGCTTTTGGGCGATGCCGCTCATCCGGTCCTGCCGTTCCTGGCTCAGGGCGCGGCGCTCGCCATTGAGGATGCGGCGGTGCTGACCGCGCAACTCTCCGCCCATGCGGAGGTGCCCGCCGCGCTGGACGCCTACGCCGCCGCCCGGTCGGACCGCGTCGCGGCGGTGCAGCGAGCGGCCCGCGGCAATGGCCGTGTCTACCATGCCGGTCGCCTGGTGGGGTTCGCCCGCGACAGGGTGATGGCCCGCCTCGGCCCCGAAGGCATGGCTGCTCGCTATGCGTGGCTCTACGGCTGGAACCCCTCTGCCGCTTGATCTGACCCCGGTGCCCCGCTACCGCTAAGCCGGCGCGGACGTGGCGGAACCGGTAGACGCACGAGACTTAAAATCTTGCGGCCCCACGGCCATGCGGGTTCGAGTCCCGCCGTCCGCACCAATCCCTCGAAGATGCAAGAAGCTGTCCTGAGGCGCGTCCCATGTGGCGCTTGTCGCGCTCGTCAGGGCATCCAGGAGGAACATGCGCGAGACCGAACACGCGGCCTTTTGCGACTTAGGAGCCCGTATATCCCAATGCGGCAGCGGCATCCCTCAGGCGCGGCATGGACGCGGCGTAACGTGCCGTTAGCCCCTCTTTGTTCGAAAGCGCGCGCTCGATGCTCGCGTTGTCCTCATTGTCGGATAATTTGATAAGAATGGCCCCGAGGCTTCTCGTTTCGATGAGGGCACTGATACGCTCGGCGTAGTTCATGGGTTCGTCCGTCTTCGTGAGGAGGCGAACCATCTCGATCACGGCGGGGGCATAGCCTGCACGGACCAAATCATCGGCTGATGTCGGTGTATCTTCGAGCACGTCGTGAAGGTAGGCCGCCTGTAGCACGTGCTCAGGATTGATCCTGAGGCCATCGACTTCGAGGGCATGGCGAGCGCGCTTGTCAGCAGCGGCAGCGACGCGATTGATGTGCCTTATGTAGGGTTTGCCGCGTTTGTCCACTTGGCCAGCGTGCGCCTGAGCCGCGAACTGATGTGTGTCGAAATTCGTCGGCGGCACTGAACCTCTCCGCTTACGATGGCAGGTCTCTCTCCCATCCGTTGGCTGCCAACGTACCCTGATAATTACTTATTTTCTGTGCGCACTCGGGCGCATACATCCATGTCACCAAGGATAGCGCGTAGACAGCGGCACTCTGCTCTCGAATAATTGATGATGACGCTGGTGCACGGTGAGCATCACCAGAGTGATGCTTCGCGCTGAGGGGCGGCCAACGCGTTTCCCGTCCTCCGCCAGCCGCTCCGAGACCCCCGGTTTGAGGTCTTGCGGGTATTTCGAACGACGCTTCGAGCGATACCAACCGCTTGCGATGTATCCCCCGCGCCCTGCGACGGTTTGGGGACGCGTTGTCCCGTTCACCCGAAGGGCGTGCAAGCCGTTGGAATTGCACGCCCTGCCTTGCCTTTCTCCACAACCTGTCCACATACTGGAACGAAACACGAACACTTATCTCGGTCGATTCGGTGAGGAGGGACAGGCTCGCAATGGCTCGCTACCGTTTTCATGCGACGAACGGCACCGAATGCGTCTTCGATTCCACGGGGAAGGACATTCGTCTTCCCGAGCGCGTGGTGCGGCGCGCCGATGAAGTGGCGCGCGAGGTCATGCGGAGCCTCGACGACCGGGAAGATTGGGAGGAATGGCACGTCAGCGTCCATGATCTCACTGGCCGACGCGTCTTGGTGCAGCCTTTCCTGAGAGCCACGGAAGACCGCGTCTGACGGGATTGGCCGGAGATCTGGCTGTCTGCGGGTTTTCGCTCGGCAGATCGCGGTAGCCGCACCGGCCAATCGCAGCCGCCGAAGTTTTCGGGGGCGCCCGGATCCGTCCTGCTGTCACCGAAATCAGAACGTTTGGTCCTTTGCTGAACGGATCCCGCCCGGTTTCGTTGAACCGGTGGAGATCTCAGCATGAAGAACCCTGCGCTCGGCCTATGGCTGTCGTCGGTCAATCAGGTGGCCGGCTTCTGGATGGGGCACGGCGCCAACACGCTCCGGCGCCAGCAGCGCCTGATGCTCGCCGAGATGACGAAGGCTGCGGCTGGCCAGGCTGCGAAGCCCAAACGAACGAAACGGCGTTCGACGGCCAAGCGCAAAATTTCCTGAAGTCAGTTCAGGGGATGCGGAACGATGTGCGGCCAATCTGCCGCACGGCACAGACCATGGTATGGCACTGTTGACCTCCAAACAGCCATCCGAAGCGTCTCGCGAGCCTTTCGGGCAAGGCGCCGTCTTCAACGATGAACGGCGCGACCCCACGAGGACAGCGTGTTCGGCGCTCCGGCTGCCGTGCGGAGGGGAGCTGACGTGACGCTTGCCGCTGTCATCATGATCACCGGTGCGATCGGCGCGATCGCCCTGACGATTGCGGCACGCCCGAGTGCCGACCGTTTCATCAAATGGTGAGGGGCCCGCCTGAACTTATGGCGCCCTGCGACGTTCAGTCTGCCGAGACTGTAGAGGAGTGTCGCGTGGCGGTGGCGGTGATGATGGCGGGCCTTGTCGGGGCCGCGGCGACCCTGGCGTGCCTGTTGCCCGGTCTCGACTCGTTCTTCGAGTGGTAGCCGCCCTGACGTGACGGCTTCGGCCGTGATCGTGAAACCGCTGGGGCGCCCGTGGTTTGGGACCAACCGCGCGTCACGCACTTACGTTGCTCTACCGGAATAGACCCTTGATTGCCGACTCTGGTGAGGCCGTTTCAGCCGCTCGCCGATATCTGGATCAGGCATGTTCGGGGACACGGTACTCTGAATGCCCGAAAGCCCGGCCGCATCTTAGTTCGATGCGAGGGCCGGATCGGTGAAGGGCCGGCAGCACGCGTATCGCGCATCGATCCCTCGCCTGTGATGACAAGTCCAGGATTCGAGGCAACTGATTTATAAAAAAACGGAAAGATGATCGATGCGCCTCGGTTTCGAGGCTGCGTCCCCATCGTATCGGTCGTCGAGCCAATATCCCCTGGGGCGGGACAATTTTAGCCAAAACAGCGGCCCGGACCCTCATTTTAATCGAGCGTCCGGACGGGAGCGGCAACCAACGCTGAGCCCTCCTCGTCCCGTGCTGGGGACCGGGAAGATGGTGTCCTCCCGGTCCGCTCGATTACATGCGGTGCATCATGCGATGGCGCATCATCCGGTGGTGGTGATGGCGGTGCATCATCCGCTTCCGCATCATATGCCGACGCATCATCATCCGCTCACCGGGGCTCATCCGCACGGGCGTCACACCGGTCTCAGCCTGAAGGCCAGCCGGGGCGAGGGGAGCCGCCGAAGCCGAACCGGAAGCGAAAGCGAGGCCGCCCAGCAGGACCGCCAGCGCGAGCGTGGTCTTCTTCATCTCTGTCTCCCAGGGAACGTATTGCCGTCCCAGGCCCGATAGGAAGATGGATTTTGCGGTCAAGGTTCCCGGTAGAGCGTAGAATTCTTCTGTCGGCGCCGGCCTCGGCGAACGATCTATTCCCCGAACCGCTCGGTGCGGATCGTGGCCGGCCGCACGCCGGCATCGACCAGCAGATCGGCCACGGTGCCGACGAAGGCGTTGCTGCCACAAACGAAGCTGTGGCGCGGCATCCCGAGACACTCGATCGCCGTATCAATCATCACGCGGTCGATGCGTCGGCCCGTCGTCGGGCCCTCGCGGGTCAGGAGGAGCGTCAGGTCGAACCCGGTCTCGTCGCGGGAGCGTGCGGTCAACTCGCCGCGGGCGATGGCCTCGGCCGCCGTTCGTACCGAATAGAGCAACAGCATCGGCACCTGCGGTGCGCGCAGCGCCCGCTCACGCACCATGGCCAGCAACGGCACCACGCCCGAACCGCCGCCGATCAGCAGCACCGGGCCACCGTCACCGGCCTCCCAGGCAAAGGACCCGATGGGACCACGGATCTCGATTGTGTCGCCGACCTCCGCGATTGCGTCGAAGAAGCCGGAGACCTCACCGCCTTCGAGCCGTTCGATCATCAGCTCCAGGCCGCGCGGATCGCCCGGTGCGGAGGCAATGGAGTAGCTCCGCTGCGCTTGGTAGCCATCCGGCGCTGTCAGCCGAACGTCGACATGCTGACCGGCGCGGTGCGGCGCACCGAGGGCGTCGAACCGGAAGCTCTTGACCCGCGGCGTCGCGGGCGTGATCGCCCGGATCGTCGCGTCGCGCCAGCGGGACGGGGCGGCCTCGGCCACGGGATCCTCTAATCGTCGGTGAAGCGCTGCTCGCGCCAGGGATCGCCGTACATATGGTAGCCGCGCAATTCCCAGAAGCCGGCCTCGTCGCGCTCGGTGAATCGCAGGCCCTTCACCCACTTCGCGCTCTTCCAGAAATACAGGTGCGGCACCAGCAGGCGCGCCGGGCCGCCATGTTCGGGCTCGATCGGCTTGCCGTCGTAGAGCGTCGCCACCATCGCCTTGCCGCCGACGAGATCCGCCACCGGCACGTTAGTGGTGTAATCGTCGTGGCCCTCGGCCAGGACGAAGCCGGTCGGCGCATCGAGTCCGGCAGCGGCCAGCAGGTCGTCGATGCTGACGCCCTCCCAAGCGGTGTCGAACTTGGACCACTTGGTGACGCAATGGATGTCGCCGCCCCAGCGGGTGCGGGGCAGGGCCTGAAACTCCTCCCAGGTCCAGCTCACCAGGGGCCGGGATCCGTGACGCAGGGTGAAGCGCCAGCCATCGGTCGAGACCCTCGGCGTCGGCCCGAGCTGAAGCACGGGAAAATCGTCGGTGAGATACTGGCCCGGCGGCAGTCGCTCGCGGATCTCCGCCGCCGGTGGGCGCCCCGTGAAGCCGCGCGTCGCCATGTCATCCTCCGCTTTGGCCGGGAACACCGCCCGTTAACACCATCGGCGGGCCTGCCGATCCCAACGTCGTCTGGCACGGGCGGGTCTGCGCCGCAACGATGCCCGCCTGCCATTCAGCCGGGTTGGCGCCGCCTTGGGCGCGGCGTAGAACGGTCGCAACGCCAGTCACGCACGAAATTCACGAGCCGAGCCCAGTGAGCCGAGACCAGACCGCCGAGGCCGGGCGCCGTGCGCCCGAGCCGCCGATCCACGGCCCCGAGGGGTTCGAGGGCATGCGCCGGGCCGGGCGCCTCACGGCGGAGGCGCTCGACCTGTTGATGGAGGCGGCGCAGCCCGGCGTGACGACGGACGAGCTCGACAAGCTCGCCTACGAGTTCGGCATGGATCACGGCGCCTATCCGGCGTCCCTGTTCTATCGCGGCTACCGCAAGTCGATCTGCACCTCGATCAATCACGTGGTCTGCCACGGGATTCCCAACGACAAGCCGCTGCGCGAGGGCGACATCGTCAACCTCGACATCTGCCTGATCCTCGATGGGTGGCACGGGGATTCGAGCCGGATGGCCTATATCGGCGAGGTGCCGCGCAAGGCGCAGCGCCTGTGCGAGATCACCTACGAGGCGTTGATGCGCGGCATCCACGCGGTGAAGCCCGGCGGCTCGACCAACGACATCGGCCGGGCCATCCAGAGCTATGCGGAGGCCGAGCGCTGCTCGGTGGTGCGTGATTTCTGCGGCCACGGGCTCGGCCGGGTCTATCACGATGCGCCGACCATCCTGCATTACGTCGAGGCGAGCTACGACGTGCCGCTGAAGGCCGGGCAATTCTTCACGGTCGAGCCGATGATCAATCTCGGGCGCCCGGCGGTGAAGGTGCTCGCCGATGGATGGACCGCGGTGACCCGCGACCGTTCGCTCTCCGCCCAGTTCGAGCACACCGTGGCCGTGACCGAGACCGGTTTCGAGATCTTCACCCTCTCGCCCAAGGGGCTCGATCAGCCCAAGCCCCAGTTCTGACGGAGCGGACCGGGGAATAGCCGTCCGCGATGGCCCGTCGGCCGCCCGATCCCGCCGCAACACTGCCGGGGCTCGCCGAGGCTGCACCCGCGGAGGCGCCGCATTATCACGGCCACCGCGAGCGCCTGCGGGCACGTTTCGCTGAGGCCGGCGCCGACGCCCTGCCGGACTACGAACTGCTCGAACTCGCCCTGTTTCGGGCCATTCCCCGGCGGGATGTGAAGCCGCTGGCCAAGGCGTTGATCCGCCGGTTCGGCTCGTTCGCCGAAGTGCTCTCCGCCGAGCCGGCGCGATTGGCCGAGATCGAGGGCGTCAGCGCGGGCGTGATCGCCGATCTCAAGCTGATGGAGGCCGCCGGTCGCCGGCTGGCCCGGGGCGCGATCGCGGCCCGTCCGCTGCTGGCCTCCTGGAGCGCGCTGCTCGAATACCTGCGAGCCACCATGGCGTTCTCGGCGCGGGAAGAATTCCGGGTCTTGTTCCTCGATCGGCGCAATCACCTCATCGCCGACGAGGTGCAAGGCCGCGGCACCGTCGATCACACACCGGTCTATCCCCGCGAGGTGGCGCGGCGGGCGCTGGAACTGTCCTCCACCGCGATCATCTTGGCCCACAATCATCCCTCGGGCGATCCGACGCCGTCGGGCCCCGATATCCGCATGACCCGCGAGATCGTCACGGTCCTCGATCCGCTCGGCATCGTGGTCCACGACCACGTCATCCTCGGCCGGGATGGCCATGCCAGCCTGAAGGGCCTCAAGCTGATCTGAGCGATGGTCGTAGGTTTCGAAAGGACAAGTTCTTTCGTGGGTCCAGGGCGAAGCCCTGTTTTGAAGGAATACCGGGGCTCGGCCCCGGCGCCCCGCCCGAGGACTCGGCCCTTTGGGCTCCTCTGACTAGCGCTGGCGGGCCGGATTGCCGACGACGGTGGCGCCCGCAGGCACGTCGCGGGTGACGACGCTGCCGGCGCCGATGATGGCGTCGTCGCCGATGGTGACACCCGGCAGGATCAGGGCACCGCCGCCGATCCAGACATTCGCCCCGATGCGGATCGGGCGGCCGAATTCGAGCATCTGGCGCCGCTGAGCCGGATCACGCGGATGGTCGGCGGTCAGGATCTGCACACCGGGGCCAATCTGGGTCATGTCCCCGATGGAGACTGCGACGACGTCGAGGATGCAGCAATTGAAGTTCATGAATACGCCGCGGCCGAGGCGGATGTTGTAGCCGTAATCGCAGGTGAAGGGTGGTCGGATGTTGCAGCCCTCGCCGACATCGGCGAACGCCTCTTCCAGCAGGGCCTGCCGCTCGGGCTGGCTCAGGGTGTTGGAGGCATTGTAGCGGTCCATCCATTCCGAGATGCGCCGGATATCGGCGGCGAGCTCGGGGTCGTCGGCGACGTAGAGTTCGCCCGCCAGCATCCGCTGCTTCTGCGTCTTGATCGTCATTGTTGATGGTCCGAGCCCGCGAGAAGGGGAGGGCTTCCGTTGCCGGAAGCGATGCGTACATATGTACGCATCCTCCCCGGATGCCAATCGCCGGTCTCGCTTGCCCGCTGCCCGCCGTTACGACCCGGATCGCCGCGCCCGTATCCTGCGGGCGACCCTCGACGTCGTCGCCGAGCACGGCGTCGCCGGTGCAACGCATCGCCGGATCGCGGCGGCGGCCGGCGTGCCGCTCGGCTCGATGACCTATCATTTCGAGGGGATGGAGTTGCTCCTGACGGAGGCGTTCACGCTGCTCGCCGACACGGTGGCGGCCCGGTTCACCGAACGGCTCGCGGCAGCCTCGAACCGTGACGAGGCCCTCGAGGCGGTCGTCGATCTCGTGGTCGATGAGAGCTGGGCCACGCCGCAGACCATGCTCCTGAGCTACGAACTCTACGCCTTCGCCGCGCGCCGTCCGGCGCTCCAATCGGTCATGCGAGACTGGATGGACAAGAGCCGCGCGGCGCTCGGCCGCCACTTCGCACCGGAGACGGCGAAGGCGCTCGACGCCATGATCGAGGGATTGTCGATCCACCGCTCGGTCGATCGTGACCCAGCCGACCGGGCCGCAGTGCGGTCCATCGTCGAGCGGCTGGTGGGGGAGGGCGCTGCCGGGCGGAGTTCTGTTGGTTCGTCCATCCCCACCTCACCCTGAGGTGCGAAGCGGAGCAGCGAAGAAGAGATCCAGCGAAACGCGCAATTCACTGAAGCCCTCCTTCAACGCTGCTGACGCGGTACCGCAGGATGAGGGGATGGGGACCGGCGACGGCTACCGCTGTGGCCCGTAGGGCGGGCGCGGGATCGCCCGGTGCGCCGCGCGCAAAGCCGCCGACCAGCGCTCGCGCAGATCGTGAAAATAGCTCTCGCCGGCCTCGATCCGGTAATTCACCTCGAGGTCAAGGGCCTCGCGGCGCAGGACCGCGATATCGATCGGCAGCCCCACGCCGAGATTGGACCGCATGGTCGAGTCCATCGAGACAAGACCGACCTTGAGGGCGTCGTAGAGATCGGTCTCGAAGGTGACCGCGCGGTCGAGGATCGGCTTGCCGTATTTGTGCTCGCCGATCTGCAGGAACGGCGCGTCGCGGCTGCACTCGATGAAGTTGCCCGCGGAGTAGATCATGAACAGCCGCATCGGCTCGCTGCCGATCTGGCCGCCGAACAGGAACGAGACCTCCATGCGCAGGTTGGCCGCCTCGGCTCCTGCCTTCTCGATCTCGCGCACCCGCCGGATCGCCCGACCGACGAGCTGAGCCGCCTTGAACATGGTCGGCGCGTCGCGAAGCCGCGGGGGCGGACCGTCGGTCTCCTCGTCATCAACGCCCTCGTGCAACATGGAGAGGACGGATTGCGTCATCGAGAGATTGCCGGCCGAAGCCAGCATCATCACCCGCTCGCCGGGGGCATTGAACATGTGGAGCTTGCGGTAGGTCGAGATGTTGTCGAGACCCGCATTGGTGCGGGTGTCGGCGATCATCACGAGCCCGTCCTCGACGAGCACTCCGACGCAATAGGTCATGGCGGCGCTGGGCCTCGAAACAGAAGAGCGCGCCGGATGGCACGGCACGGGTTCGGCCCGCAAGCCGATCTTTCGAGCAGGTGTGCCGGGCCGTGCCCGAAACAGCGGATCCCGGACCCTCGGTCTATCCGCCCTGGGACTGGCTCTGCGCCTGGATGGGGAGGTTGGGACGATGCACCGGAACCGTGCTCTCGCCGACCTGTAACGTCACCGTGAGCGTCTCGGTGCCGCCGCCGGTGCGGCTGCCCCGGATCGGCGCGGCGCCCAGATAGTCGAGGCCGGTGGCGACCCTCACATGCGCCTCGGTGGTCGAGAGTCCGTAGGCCGGGTCGAACCCGACCCAGCCGAGATCGGGGACCAGAGCCTCGGCCCAGCCATGGGCCGCATCCTCCTCCTCGTCGCTGCGACGGACATAGCCGGAGACGTAACGGGCGGGGATGTCGAGATGCCGCGCGGCGGCGAGGAAGACATGCGCGAGGTCCTGACAGACACCGCTGCCCGCCTCGAAGGCTTGCGACGCCGTCGTGCTGGCGCTGGCGGGGCCGGGGGCGAAGGCCACCGCCTCGGGCACCGCGCTGAGCAGGCGATGCAGCACGGGGAGCGGGCCGGCGTCACCCGCGTCTGCGATCCGCCGGGCAAACACCTGAAGCTCGGGGCTCGCCTCCGTGAGCGGCGTATCGCGCAGATAGAACAGATCGGGCAGTCGTTCGACCGCGCCGCGCACGATGCCGTCGGTCTCGAAGGTCTCGACTTCGCCAGTGACCCGCACGGTGAGCGCGTCGGTCGGATCGTCCGCCGAGAACCAATGGATCAGGTTGCCGAAGCCGTCCTCCCGCGCGGTCAGCCGTCCATTGACCGAAGGCTCGATGCGCCACTCCCGCACGTGTTGCCCATCGTGATCGCGGGGCGTGAGCCGCATCAGCTGGATCAGGCCGCGGGCCGGCTGCTCGTAGGTGTAGACGGTGTCATGGACGATGCGGATACGCATGTCGGGAATCCTGCCTCGGCGCCTCGGCGCACGCTAGGGCCACGCTGGCGATTCGGGAATCGGGTCGAATGCCCAAAGGCTTGGCAGTCGGTTGCCGCCTCGCCGCCCGCACGGCAAACCGGCGCCGCGCGGATGGAGAGGGTCTAGCGATCCGTCATCGCGACCGGAAGCCATGGATCGCATCGTGCGGCGCTCGCGATTGCCCCATCGTGCATCGGCCGCGTCACACGAGATATTGCTCGCTGATCGCCGCACCGAGGGCGTTGTTCTCGCCGATGAAGCCCTGGATGAATTCGTGCAGGCCGGAGGCGAAGATGCGCTCGATATCGGCGCTGCCGAGCTTCGCCCGCATCTTGCTCGCCAAGCGCTGGCTCTCGCCACGACGCCCATAGGCGTCGGCAATCAGATCGAGATGCTCCACCAGCATCCGGTAACAGCTCGCCAGCGAGCGCGGCATCTCGGGGTTCAGGATGAGCAAGTCGGCGACCAAGAGCGGCTTGATGCTCTCGCGGTAGACCCAGTGATAGGCGTTGAAGGCCGAGACCTCGCGCAGGATTGTGGTCCATTGAAAGTAATCGAGCGAGCCGCCGACGCGCTCGGAGGCCGGCAACAGGATCTGGTACTTCACGTCGAGGATACGGGCGGTGTTGTCGGCCCGCTCGATCGCCGTGCCGGCGCGGGTGAACCAGTAGGCGTCGTTACGCAGCATCGTCCGGTAGGCCGAGCCGTCGAAGGTCAGGGAGACGCGCTTCACCCAATCGAGGAACTGGGTGAACTCCTCCCGCGACAGGTCGCGGCCTTCGTAGGAGCGCAACTCCAGCCAGGCCCCGTTGATCGTGTCCCACATCTCCGTGGTGAGTGCTGTGCGGATCGAGCGGGCGTTCTCGCGGGCGGTGGCGATGCAGGAGCGGATCGAGGACGGATTCTGGGCCGAGAACGCCAGAAAGTTGCAGACCGTGTGCTCGTTGACCGTGTCGTAGAGCGTGCGGAACAGTTCCGGATCGCCCGCCGAGGACAGGGCGGAGGCCCATTCGTTCGATTCGCGCCCGCCATAGCTCGACGGGAGGGCGGCCAGTCGATGGGCCGCATCGAGGATGCGCGCGAGGAAATCGGCACGCTCGGCGTAACGCGAGAGCCAGTAGAGATTGTCGGCAGTCCGGGACAGCATGGGGGTTCAGCTCGCAGGCCAGCTCTTAGACATTTCGGCGATCGGCGCGGCATCTGCCCGGTTACGAGGCAGAGCCCTGCGACACCCCGCGGAAAAATTGCTCAACAGGTGATCGAGATGCCTAGGCATCCAGCACCCAAGTGTCCTTGGTGCCGCCGCCCTGGCTGGAATTGACCACCAGGGAGCCTTCCTTGAGGGCGACGCGGGTCAAGCCGCCCGGCACGATGCGGATCTCGTCGGCGCCTGCCAGCACGAATGGGCGCAGATCGACGTGACGCGGTGCGACGCCCGAGGCGACGAAGGTCGGGCAGGTGGAGAGCGAAAGCGTCGGCTGGGCGATGAAGTTGTCCGGCGCGTGCCGCAACTTCTTGGCGAACTCGTCGATTTCGCGCTTCGTCGCGTGCGGCCCCACCAGCATGCCGTATCCCCCCGAACCGTTGACCTCCTTCACGACGAGATCCTTGAGGTTGTCCGTGACGTAGGACAGGGCCTCCCGCTCGCGGCAGCGATAGGTCGGCACGTTGTGCAGGATCGGCTCCTCGCCGGTAAAGAACTTCACGATCTCCGGCATGTAGCTGTAGACGGCCTTGTCGTCCGAGATGCCGGTGCCGACGGCGTTGGACAGGGTCACGTTCCCACGCTCATAGGCGTTCATAAGTCCGGGCACGCCCAGGACCGAGTCCGGGCGGAAAACCAGTGGATCGAGGAAATCGTCGTCGAGGCGACGGTAGATCACGTCGACCCGGCGCGGCCCTTCCGTCGTGCGCATGTAGACGACGTCATCCTTGGTGAAGAGGTCGCCCGCCTCCACGAGTTCGACGCCCAGTTTGTCGGCCAAGAACGAGTGTTCGTAGAAGGCCGAATTGTAGCGCCCCGGGGTCAGCAGCACGACGGTGGGGTCGCGCGTCGCCGATTGTGGCGCGAGGCTGCGTAGGGTCGCCAGCAGCGCGTCCGGATAGTTCTCGACCGGGGCGACGCGGTGGCGCGAGAACAATTCGGGGAAGAGCCGCATCATCACCTCGCGGTTCTCCAGCATGTAGGAGACGCCGGACGGGGTGCGGGCATTGTCCTCCAGCACGAAGAAGTCGTTCTCACCAGTGCGGACGATGTCGATGCCGGCGATGTGGACGTAGAGATCGTGCGGCACATCGAAGGCCCGCATCTCCATCCGGTAATGCGGGTTGCGGTAGACGAGGTCGGGCGGGATGATGCCGGCCTTGATGCACTCCTCGGCGCCGTAGATATCGTTGATGAAGGCGTTGAGGGCCGTGACCCGCTGCTTCAGCCCACGCTCCAGAAAGTCCCATTCCGGTTTGGTGAGGACGCGGGGAATGATGTCGAACGGGATGAGCCGCTCGGTGGATTCGTTGGCGCCGTAGACCGCGAAGGTGATGCCGATGCGCCGGAACAGCATCTCGGCCTGGCTGCGGCGGGTGTTGAAATGCTCGGGGGAAGTTTTGTCGAGCCAGGCCTTGAGGATGTCGTAGGCCTGCCGCACGGCGGCCGGATCGGGCTGACCGGCCCCGCCCCCGTTCATTTCGTCGAACGCCGTGTGCGCCATCCGCGCCACCCCTCCCATCATTGTCGGTCTGCCGGAGCAAGAGGCAGGCCACGGCGACGGTTCGGGGTCCAGCCCCGTCCCGTCGCCCGCGCTCCGTGCGGCGACGTTTCCGGGAAATAGGGGATCGCGCGGGGCGGCCCATCCCCGCGACGGCGATCTGCACCTGTCGGTTCAGCCCGATCCGTCGGCGCCGGCCAGAATGTCGGCGACGAAGGCCGGCACGGTCGCGCTTGCCAGCCCGAGCCGCGTGCGCGCGAACATGCCGGCATTGTCGGCGGCTTCCAGATTAAGCGCGAGCGTCGGGATGCCGAAGGCCTGCGCCTGTGCGACGTAGCCCGCCGCCGGATAGACCGCCCCCGACGTGCCAATGGCCACGAAGAGATCGGATTTGATGAGGGCATCCTCGATGGCGTCGAGATGCTTCGGCATCTCGCCGAACCAGACCACGTCCGGCCGCATCCGACCGGCGACGCCACAGCTCGGACACGGCGTCTCCACCGTCAGATCCTCCCGCCAGGGCCGGCCATCCCCACAGGCGAGGCAGCGCACCCGCGACAACTCGCCGTGCATGTGCACGACGGCGCGTGAGCCTGCCCGCTCATGCAGATCATCGACGTTCTGGGTGCACAGGAACAGGTTTCTGCCCTGCGCCGCGAGCCCGGATTCGAGTTCTGCGAGCGCCGTATGGGCTGCGTTGGGCTGCGCATTCAGGGCATCGCGGCGCCGCATGTTGTAGAAGTCGTGCACGAGTACGGGATCGGCGGCAAAGGCTTCCGGTGTCGCAAGCTTCATCGGATCGAAGCGACTCCACACGCCGCCGCGGTCGCGGAACGTCCCAAGACCGCTCTCGGCGGAAATGCCGGCTCCTGTCAGTACGAAGACGTTCTGGATGTCCATCCTGCCCCGGCAACGGCAATCTGCATTCGGCCAGAGGCCGTACCCGTCAGGAGGCTGACGGAGATGACAAGGACCTGCAAGACTTCGGCCGCCGGTTTCGCCCGTTTGTAGTCTCCGCCCACAAGACGGAGAACGTAGCCTTAATTCGTGTACCGTTGGCCGAGCTCTGGCTGGTCCATTGGATCCACGGTTCAACGCTGTGAAGTGGGCCTTCCGCGTCCGGCCTCGGCGCGAGAACGGTACTCCGTGAACGATCGAGCTGCGCCGCGGACGAGCGGCCCGGCTCTTCCGCAGCCCATAGAAACGGTCGCGGACGCAAAAGCCTCGATGCCGGGTCGGAGGTTCGATCGGGTCTGTGCAGGGCGCGCCGATGCCATAATCGGGTGCCGGATCGGCATGCCCCTGAACTGTAAGCCTGCGGATCGTGCCCGGCCCGAACGGGGCCGGCGACCATCGCCGGTTCCCGGTCGCGAAAGGTCGTCAGACCTCCTCCAGCCGCTGCGCCAGAACCTTGTCGATGCGGCGTCCGTCCATGTCGACCACTTCGATGCGCCACCCCTGCGCCTCGATGAAATCACCTTCGGTGGGGATGCGGCCGAGTTGAACGATGAAGAAGCCGGCGAGCGTCGAGAAATCGTCCGAGCGCGGCTTGTCGGTGAAGCCCAGGCGGTCGAAGGCATCCGTCGCCGACATCATGCCGTCGATGAGAAGCGAGCCGTCCTCGCGCTCCGTCACCATCTTCTCCTCGCCCGGTTCCGGGATCTCGCCGGCCATGGCCTCCAGAAGATCGGTCTGGGTGATGATGCCCTCGAGGCTGCCGTACTCGTCGACCACGATCGCCATGCGCACGGGCTTGGTCTGGAACATCTCCAGCACCTTCAGGATCGCCAGCCCCTCATGGACCACGATGGGTTCGCGGGTCGCCGCCTTCACGTCCAGCGGCTTCCCGTCGAGGAATTGATCGAGAAGATCCTGCTTGCGCAGAACGCCGACCACATCGTCGATCTGGCCGCGGCTCACCACGATCTGCTCGTGGCGGCAGGCGCGCACGGCCTCGATCATCTCCTCCTGAGAATCGTCGAGATCGACCCAGTCGACCTCGTTGCGCGGCGTCATGATTTCGCGGATGCGCCGCTCGCCGATGGCGAGAATGCGCGCCACCGCATCTTCCTGGGCTTCGTGCAGCAGGCCGGCCTCGTGACTTGCCGTGACGAGGAGACTGAGTTCGGCCGGTGAGGGCAGGTTGCCATCGCCCTCGCCGGGGCGCAGGCCGAGCAAACGCAGCACGCCGTTGCCGAGCCCGTTGAGGAAGTGGATGGCGGGCCCGAACACCAGCAGGAAGAGGCTGAGCGGGCGCACGATGACGAGCGCGGTCCGCTCGCTGCGCTGGAGCGCCAGGCTCTTCGGAGCCAGCTCGCCCAGCACGATGTGCAGCGTGGTGATGATCGCGAAGGCCAGCACGACCGCCAGCGTATGGGCGGTGAAGCCGGAGGCCATCGGCGGCATCCAGGTGAATGCCGGCTCGATCAAATGGGCGAGAGCCGGCTCGCCGACCCATCCGAGCGCGAGCGACGAGAGGGTGATGCCGAGCTGGGTCGCGGCGAGATGCGCGTCGAGGCGGTCTGTCGCCCGCTGCAGCGCCTTGGCGTTGAGGCGGCCCTCGTTGACGAGCTCGGCAATCCGGCTGCGCCGCACCGCGACCAGTGAGAACTCCGCCGCGACGAAGAAGCCGTTGGCGAGGACGAGGGCGACGACGGCGAGCAGGCCGAGCGCCGAAGACCAGAGACCGTCGGAAATCGTGCCCTCCCGGGGCGATGCCGCTTCAACGACCGCACGTATCGGCGGCAGGCAGCATTAAGGCCGAACCTAGGGGCGGGGGAAGGGGGCGGACCGGAGCAATCGCGCGAAGTGCGCTGCCCCTTAGGGTCCCTGCGACGCGGCATCCGCTCGCATAAAAAGCCCCGATCTTGTCCGGTCGGCCAACGGGTATTCGCCCGAGAATGTGTATCGGCCGTCGCACGCCAACCTGTGCGGGGCGCGAACTACGAAAAAAATCGCCTCGCGCGATGGCTTCGGTCAGCGATGGCCATCACCGAGGGATGCGCCGCGCCGAAGCCATTTTTCGCTCCCAGATTCGCCTACCGACAATGTAGGAAACGGGCCGATGCAAGCCGCTTCACAGGATAGGTCGTGATCAGACTGCCGAGGATACTTCGGCGCAATCGCCGCGATGCCGATGCGGTGCGATCCTTCTTCGATCCTCAGTTCTATCGAGCGGAATATCCCGACGTCGCCGCCGGCGGGATGGACCTGCTGCTGCATTACCTCGACCATGGCTGGCGCGAGGGCCGCAATCCGTCGGCGGTATTCTCGACGCTTTACTACGCCGACCGCTACCTGTCCGAGGGTGCACCCCAGAACCCGCTGCTGCATTACGCGCGGCTGTCGCCCGCCGAACGGCTGCGCAGGCCGACGCATCCGGGCGCTGATTTCCCTGCATTGCAGGCGGAGGTCGTCGCACCGTATTTCGACGCCCGCCACTATGCGGGAGCGGCCGGCCTGGAGGCGGGCGGGGAGGATCCCCTCCTCCACTACCTTACGACGGGCTGGCGGCGCGGGCTTGCACCCAACGACAGCTTCGACGGCGCGGGCTATCTGTTGCGCCACGCCCATGTCCGCCGCCTCGACGTCAGCCCGTTCTACCACTTCGTCTCCACCCAACGCCTGACCGCTTCGGACGGCCAGCCGCTGCGGCCGGCGGCAGAACGGGCGACCCGGCTCCCGTCCGACCCGTCACAGGCGACTGATCGACAGATTTACGATGCGGTCGCCGCCGCGTTCGACCAAGCGTATTACCTCGATCGCAACGCCGATATCCGGGATTCCGGCATCGATCCGATCCGGCATTTCCTCGACCACGGCGCGCGTGAAAATCGCGATCCGAACCCGCATTTCTCGATGCGCTTCTATCGCGCGCATTACCGTAGCGAGATCGCCCCCGGGCTGAACCCGTTCTTCCATTACCTTACTATCGGTCGAGAGCGAGGCTTCAAGCCCGACCCCTACGGACGCGGACAATGGCCCCCACAAGTCGCGCCGCGGCCCGACGAGTGGGATCAGGCGCGCCCCGCCGCCGATCTCGAATTCGCCAGCGTGGTCCTGATCATGCCGGTCTACAAGGGCATCGACGACACGCTGCGGGCGATCCACTCGGTTCTGACGACGCGTCAGCTCACGCCCTTCGCCCTGTTGGTCCTCGACGATTGTAGCCCCGAGCCAGCCCTCTCCGCCGCGCTGGCGGAGCTCGCTGGCCGCGGCCTCTTCAGGCTGGAGCGCAACGCCGAGAATCTCGGCTTCGTCCGGACTTGCAATCGCGGCCTCGATCTCGCGGCGGGCCGGGATGTCGTGCTGCTGAACGCCGACATCGTCGTTTTCGGGGATTGGCTCGACCGGCTGCTCTGGCACGCTGCCGACGACCCGAAGGTCGCGACGGTCACCCCGTTCTCCAACAATGCCACGATCTGTAGCTACCCGGTCTTCTGCGTCGACAACCAGGCTCAGCTGGAAGTCGGCCCGGCCGAGATCGATGCCTTTGCCAGCCGCTGCAACAGCCGGACCAGTTCACCGGTGCCGACGGGGGTCGGGTTCTGCCTCTACATGCGCCGGGACGTCATCGACTCGGTCGGCCCCCTCGATGCCGAGACTTTCGGGCGCGGCTACGGGGAAGAGAACGATTTCTGCCTACGCGCACTCAAGGCAGGATACGCCAACATCCTCGCCCATGACGTGTTCGTCTTCCATTCGGGCAGCGTCTCCTTCGGGGCGCTGTTGGCCACCAAGGGGGCGGACATCTTTCGCACCGTGCTGACCAAGCACCCCGACTATCAGCGCCGGGTCGAGACCCACATCCAGGTCGATCCCGCCCGCTCGGCCCGACAGCGCCTCGATTATTATCGCTTCGCTCAGCGGGCAACGGCCAAGCCGGAGCGCCGCACCGCCCTCATCGTCACCCACGATCTGGGTGGCGGCATCGAAACCCATATCGAGGGGCTGAGCGCACGCTTGGCCCCAGTCGGGCTCGATGTCGTCTATCTGCGCACCGACGCGCTGTCCCAGATCCGTGTCGATTTGCCGGAAACGAGCGCCATCGATTTTCCGGCCCTGGTGCTCTCCCCGATCGCGCTGGCACACGAGGTCGACTTCGTGGCCGAGTTGATCTCGTGGCTGGATCCGGCCCTCGTCCATGTCCACTCGCTGGCCGGCCTCGACGAGCGCTCGACGCGCGCCCTGATGGATCTGATCGCCGGCCTGCCCACCGGCTACGACGTGACGTTGCACGACTATTCCGCCGTCTGCCACCGCAACAACCTCGTGCGACCCGAGGGTTTCTATTGCGGTCTGCCCGAGCCGTCGGCCTGCCACACGTGCATCCGCCTCGACCGCGACAAGGAGAGTTCACCGCCGGATCCGGCGGAGCGGCGCCGTGCCTGGGCCGGTTTCCTCTCCGGTGCCCGGCGGGTCTACGCGCCGTCGCGTGATCTCGCCGAGCGCATCGGTTCGGCACTCGGCCTCTCGGGACTGACGCTCCGCCCGCATGAGGAAGTCGTGCCTAAGGTTCCGCCGCGACCGGCCCAGCGTCGGGACGGGCCGATGCGCGTGGCGCTGATCGGTTCGATCGGAATCCATAAGGGCTTCGACGTCGTCCACGATTTGGCCTTGGACGCACAGCTGCGCGATCTGCCGATCAGCTACACCATCATCGGGCATAGCTACGCCACCAAAACCCTGGAGGCCGTGGGCGTACGCGAGAGCGGCCCCTATGCCAGCGATGCGGCGGCGCTCGCCGAGTTGGCGCGGCTCGATCCCGATGTCGTCCTACTGCCCTCGCTGTGGCCGGAAACCTATTGCTACACCCTCTCCCTGGCGCTCGCCGCAGGCGTGCCGCCGGTCGTGTTCGATCTCGGGGCGCAGGCCGAGCGGCTGGCAGAGATTGGGTGCGGCTACCGCCTCGACCCGACGTTGGCCCGCGATCCGCAGCGGCTCAACGCGGCGTTGCTGGCGCTGCCTCTGGACGCGCTCAGAGCCGAGCTGCCCGCCTTCCGGCCCGCTGTCTACCCGCGCATCCTCGAAGATTACTACGAGCTTCCGGCCGCCAGTCGCGGGCGGGCGGACCGGGTTCCGGCTTGATCGGGATCGGCAACCTTAACATCCGTTCATGGACGGACCTCGTATCCCGGGGTTACAACGGTCAAGCTTGGCGAGTCGCGCGCGGCCTCGCCCAGCCGTTCGTTGCAAGCCAAGGGGACTCCCATGACGACGCAGAACATCACCGTGACCGCTCGCGAGCGTGACACGCTCCTGGCGGCGTTGCGCTATTACCAGTTCTACCGAATGCAGGGTCACCCGTTCGACCCTCGGAAGGACGACCTGATCGACACCATCGCGGCGACGAGCGGCGATGCCCTCGATCAGGCGGAGGTCGACGACCTCTGTGCCGGCTTGCGCGGCAACATGCATGCACTCGCCGCGACGGGATGAGGGACGCGAGGCTCGCCCGCTAGAGCCGGGGCCCGTCAGCTCTTCCGACGCCTGAAGGAAGGGTCAGGCGAACAGGGCGTTCACGATCACGGCCGCACCGAGGCCTGCAAGAAACACCGCGGCGAGAAGGGGCGCGTCCGCGGTGGTCAACGGGAGGCTCCGCCCGCCGAGAAGCCGACGAGGATCGGCCGGCGGGCGTCGAACAGGCGATCGCCCGCATCCGCCGTCTCGATCCGGACGCTGACCGGGGTCGCGCCGCCGGCCTGGGGCAGACGATGGGTGAAGGTCTTGGCCTCGCCCTGGGCGGGCGCCGCCTCGATCATCGAGGGCACCAGGGCCGCGTAGGCGCTCAGCACCGCTCCGGCTGCCGCGATCTTGAACAGGTCCCGCATGATGTCCACCCCTCGCTTCGGAGCCTTGTCGGCCCTCGTGTGCGTTCGGGTTTAGACCGCTCAGGTTGCCGGTGCATTGCGCGAGCGCACATGGCGACGGTGCGGAGCGGCTGCCACGCAACATTCAAGAAACAGGTTGAATGAAACCTTGCTCCGGGCATGTCGGGCCCGACCGTCGGGATGATGCGGAACGGTCGGAGGTCCCTATCCCGGTCGAGCAAGTTCCGATTTTCGAAGCCCCTAGAGCACGATGCGGAAAAGTGGAATCCGGTTTTCCGGAATCATCGTGCGACCACAAAGAGATAGAGCGTGCCGCTGTTTCCGTAGAAATGCAGCACGCTCTAGGCTGCATCGGTTCATTCCGGAAGCTGGCATCCACCTCCCGTGCCGATACTCTCCTCCTGGACGATCAGGCGTCCGAAGCCACTCCGACTGTCTGATCCGATTCCGGGCCGGCCTGCGCCAGCTCAGCGCCGAAGCGTTCGGCGGCGTATGCGTCCAAGTCGAAGCGATCGTCGGGCAGCTGGAACATGAAGCGCTCGGCCACCTGCCCGATCACGAGGTCCGGCCGCACGCGCGTCAGGTAGCCCCAATCGAGGGACGACGACCACACGAAGTGCACCTCGGCGAAGGTCTCGGCGATGAAGGCGGTCAGCATGATCGGCGCGAAATGCGCGTAGGAATCACCGAACAGGACCACCCGCCGCGGGTCGATCCCCGGCGCTTCGTTCCGGAAGACCACATGCGCGCCGACATGGAGCGTGTCGGCCCGGCCGGTCTGCTCCCGCAGGCGTACGATCGGACTCGCATGGATCCGCTCCGCATGGTGTTGGATGCTGCGGATCGACCACAGCTCGGTTTGCGGCGGCGTCAGCTTGCTGCCGAGATCGCCCGACATCTCCCGCCGCTCCTGCGGCTCGCTCGATAGATCCCTCGGTTCCGCGCCGCAGGCCGCGCAGATCAGGCGGTAGGCGGCCGCACAGCCCTCGAACGACCAATGACTGTCGGTCCGGTAGTAGAGGTCGCGGGCATCCCGGAGCGAACGGAAGGTGCCGACGAGGTCGAGGCAGGCGCGGCGGGCGCGCCGATGCCAGAACAGGGAGCGGCGCAGGCGCCAAGCCGGCGAGAGGCGTACCTTCACGGCGAGCCCCTCGGAGAGCTTATGATCGTAGACCGTCAGCTTTTCCGGCACGATCACGTGGAGGTATTGCGCGCCGAGGGCGTCGCAGCCGCGCAGGCGGGACAGCAACAGACGCTTCCACCCCCGCACGCGCCGCGCCATCAGCCGCGAGCGGCTGAACTGCCCGACGACGTTGTTGCTGCCCGCCGTCAGGAACAGCCAGCCGTCTCGGCCGACATGGACGTGCTCCGTCCCGAGGCTTTCCATGCGAGCGGGCTCAGCCCCCGAACACGGAGGTGAGCACCTCGCCGCCGCGATTGATCGAGACTTCCCACAGGCCGAAGCTGCGCTGGGTCAGGCGATCGAGATCCTTGGTCGAAGCCACCGGGATGCCGTTGATCGCCACGATCACGTCGCCCTTCTTGAAGCCGGCGCGGTTGGCGAGCGAGCCGTCCTCGACCGCGCTCACCGCCACGCCTTCCTCCGGCAGATCCGCCTGCAACTCCTCGCCGACCGCGGGCGAGGTGTTGACCAGGGTCGCCCCCGCGAAGGGCGTGCGGGCCCGGACCTTGAGGGCGTCGCGCGGACGCGTCTCGGGCGCCGGGCTGAGCTTGACGGCGAGGGTCTGCCGCCGCGTGCCGCGCAGAATGCCGAATTGCGTGGTGCCGGAGATGCCCTTGAGGGCGAAGCGGTACCCGAAAGCCTCCGGATCATCGACCGATTGCCCGTCGATCGACAGGACCACGTCGCCACGCTTGAGGCCGGCCTCTTCCGCCGGACTCTTGGCCTGCATGCTGGCCACCAGCACGCCGGTCGGCCGATCGAGCCCGACGCTCTCGGCGATATCCGGCGTCACGCTCTGCACCCGTGCCCCGAGCCAGGGCCGCCGCACGAGGCTGCCGCCGGTCTTGGCGGCCTCGACCACAGCACGGATCATGCTGGCCGGAATGGCGAAGCCGATGCCGTGGCTGCCGCCGGATTGCGAGTAGATCGCGGTGTTGACGCCGACGAGCCGGCCCTGGAGATCGACTAGGGCACCGCCGGAATTGCCTGGATTGATCGCCGCATCGGTCTGGATGAAGAACTGGTAGTCCGACGAGCCGACCTGCGTGCGGGCAAGAGCCGAGACGATGCCCTGCGTCACCGTCTGGCCGACGCCGAAGGGGTTGCCGATCGCCAGCACCACGTCACCGACCTCGAGATGGTCGGAATCGCCGATCGGCATCGGTGCGATGTCGGCAGGCGTCTTGATCTTGAGGACGGCCAAGTCCGTGCGGGGGTCGCGCAGCACGATCTGCGCCTCGAACTCGCGCTTGTCGGCGAGCGAGACCTTCACCTCGTTCATCTCGGCGATGACGTGGTTGTTGGTGATGACGAGCCCGGATCCGTCGACGATCACCCCCGAACCCAGCGAGCGCTGGGCCCGCTCGCCCGGCATGCCGCCGGGGCTGCGCCCGCCGCCGGGGCGGTCCTCGCCGAAGAAGCGGCGCATGAACTCGTCCATGGCGCTCGAGCGGGCGGTGCGCTTCTCGACATGGGTCGCATAGACGTTGACCACCGAGGGCGCCGCCCGTTTCACCACGGGGGCGAAGGAGAGTTGAATCTCGCCCTTGGAGAGCGGCACCGTCTTCTCGGGTGTCTGCGCCATCTGTGCCGCGACCGGCGTCGCGGCGAGCAACAGCACGGACAGAAGGCCGGCCGGCCGAAGCGGCGAGAAGGGCATGGTTGAGTCTCCCGGAGAAGGCTGAAGTCCGGGCTATGTAGCCCCGGCGGCCGCCGCGGGCGAGGGGCCGGCGATCCGAGTGGGACGGTGTTCCGCGCTGGGCGGTGACGGGACGGAACGCCATGACGACGACCCGAACGCGTCAATTCGACGTCGCCGAGCGGAACCGCGAACCCGTTTTCAGAGCCAAGCGATGCGGCGGTTGTTCGCTGCCCGCTTCGATGTCAGCCCCGGGCTGATGGACGCGAAGCGAGACTCAGTGCCGGAAATCCTGGCCCCTCAGATCGAGCATGAACCCCTTGCCGCGCACCGTGGTGATGATGGGGCCGCCCAACCGCACGAAATCCGACAGCTTCGAGCGCAGATAGCCGACATAGACATCGACGACGTTGAGCGAGAGGCCCCCCTGACTCGCCCAGAGGCGGTCGAAGATCTCGCCGCGCGAGACCGGACGGTTCACCTCCTGCATCAGCAGGGCGAGGAGCTCGGCCTCGCGCGGGGTCAGCCGGGCCGAGGCCTCGCCGAAGCTCACCTGGCGGATGTTCACGTCGAGGGTCAGACGGCCCGCCGTGAAGACCGTGCGCGGCGTGTCGGCCTCCCGGCGGCGCAGCAGGTGGACCTGCAACCGGGCCAGCAGCTCATCGAACACGAACGGCTTGACGATGTAATCGTCGGCGCCGAGCGCGAGGCCCTCGGCCCGGTCACGCACCTCGTCGCGGGCGCTCAGAAACAGGATCGCCCCGGGATAACCCCCTTCGCGCAGCGAGCGGCAGACGTCGTGGCCCGAACCGTCGGGGAGGGTGATGTCCAGCACCACCGCTTCCGGCGCCGCCTCGCGGGCGGCGCTCAGGGCATCCTCGACGCGGCCGGCGACGCCCACGTCGAACCCCTCGGCTTCCAGACCGCGGGCCAGCATGCCGCGGATGTCGATGTCGTCCTCGACGATCAGAACGCGCGTCGTCATACGGCGTCGATCCTCTCCCGTGCCGCCCCGTGTCTCTCCGGCCCGGCCGCCAGATCGAACGCGGGCAGGTCTAAGACCACCCGCGCGCCCGCGCCGTGCCCGGCTTTGCCGAGGCTGATCGTTCCATCATGACGCTCAACGACCCAGCGCGCCAGAGCCAAACCGATGCCGAAGCCGGGCTCCCCCGAATGATTGTCGCGGCGAAATCGTTCGAACAGCGCATCGGCGTTCTCGGGGAAGCCGGGCCCGTCATCCTCGACCAGGATGAGCGCCCGCTCGCCCTCGGCGGTGACGCGCTCGCCGACCGAGACGACGACGCGCGTCAGTCCGCTGGCGTGACGGAAAGCGTTGTCGATCAGGCTCTCGATGACTTGGCGCAGCCATTCGGGGTCGGCGGAGAGTTCGAGATCGCGATGCCCGGGCTCCAGCACCAGTTCGATCCGGCGGCGCGCCGCCTCGGAGGCGAGATCGTCCACGGCATCGCTCGCGATGGCGACCGCCGAAACCGGGCGCCGGTCCAGCTCGATCTGCCCGGATTCCGAGCGCGCGACCCGCAGCAGATCCTCCACCCGCCGCTTCAGGCGCTGCGCCCGCTTCCGGATGGTGCCGAAGACGGGGGTGAAATCGCTGGGGCGCGGCGTCCCTCGCTCGATCGAGCGTTGGGAGAGATCGCACTCGCCCAGGATGACGGTCAACGGCGTGCGCAGCTCGTGGCTCACATCGGCGAAGAAGCGGCGCCGCGAGCGATCGACCATCTCCAAGCGTTGATTGGCAGCGCGCAGATCGGCGGTACGGGCCTGGACCGTGTCCTCCAGGGCGGCGCGGTCGGCGGCGAGCCGGCCCTCGCGCCGCGACAGGCGGGCGACCATGCGGTTGAAGTTCGCCACCAGCACGCCGAGCTCGTCGCGGGTCTCGACCGAGAGGCGTGTGTCCAGCGCTCCGCTGCCGACGGCTCCCGCCGCGCGGCGGATCTCGGCAATCCGCGCCAGGGTCGGGCGGGTGACCGTCCGGTAGAGCAGGCCGACGAAGGCGAGCGCCAAGGCCATGGCGGCCAGCGACGCGGCGGTGAGGCGGTGCGACAGGGTGCGAGCATCCTCCGAGCCCACCTGCATGCTGCGACGCTCGGCCTCGATCAGGAGCGAGAGGGGCGGACCGGTCATCGCGCCGAAGCCGTTGAGCGCACCCTGCATCGCCGTGCGGCGGCGCTCCGGCTCGTTCTCGCGCTGGGCGATCAGCACTTGGCGGTCGAGCATCGCGCGGGCGGCGCGCACGCTCGCGAGCGGCCGGGTCCGGGCGAGATACTGGATGCGGTCTTGGGGATCGCTGCTCGAACCGAGCCCCCGACCGAGGGCGTCGTCGACGGTCGTCAAAGCCTGATCGACCCGGTCACGGGTCACCGAAAGAGCCTCGGGCGGGGCTTCCGGATTGTTCACGCTCTCGATGGCTGCCAACCCGTACTGCGCGAGCCGACCCGACAACTCGGCCATCAGCTCCAGCCGATGCTGGGCGGCCAGCGTCCGCTCGATCACGTGCTCGGACAAGCGCGTCGACCACAGCACGCCGGCCGCGGCCATCAGCGCGATCAGCGCCGTTCCGCCGAGCAACAGGGCGAACCGAACCTTGAGCGAACGCATGGACTTGCTTGTTCCCACCGCTTGAGGCGGCCGGTGGACCCTGCCACCGCGGAGCGGGGGGCTCAAGCGCGCGTAAGCCCACAAGTTCGGTTGTTCGCCCCATCCCCGCCTCACGCCGACGTCGCGAAGCGGAGCCGAAGTGATCCGAGGTGGGACCATTTCGGACAGAGCGAGACTACGCCGACGAGGGGGTTGCCCCGAAGAATGCTCTGGTCAGCGCAGAGCGCCGGATTGCATCAATCTCGCCTCGCAATGATGGGAAGGCGGCCGGACCGTCTCACGTCTTGTCCGGCACGCTGCCCTTCGGCGCGCAGCGCCAGCTCTTCACGTGCAGGTCGGGATGCTCCTCCTGCCACGCGGCCAGCGTCGCCTGCGAATTGCGCAGGCAGAGAAACGGGTTCGGATTGTCGAAAGTCAGGTTGATCCGCTCGTCGTGGCACTTCGTCGGCTCGGCGATGAGACAGACGGACAGGAGCAGGAACATGCCGCAGACCTCGTAGGGTGAACGCGGCATGAGGCTTCCATCCGCACGCCGCCTCGAAGCAAAGTGGGAGGAAGCGGCAGGGCGGCAAGTGATTTTATGCAATGGGTGATGGGTGTTGCTGCAGGATCGTGCCGCGTCCGAAAGCCCCAGGCGTCATGCCGGGCCGCCGCAAGCGAACCCGCAATCGACCTGTGATGCACGATTGCGGACGTTGTCGCGGCCCGTCGTGGATTCCGGGTTCCGCTGCGCGGACCCGGAATCACGGCCTTGGAAGACGCCTGAGACTTCCGGCCTCAAGCCGGTACGAACATCTCGCCCTTGCCGAGCGTGGCGAGGTCGCCCGAATAGCGCCGCAGCGCCCCGCCAAGCAGTCCGGTTTGCGCCGCGCCGAGGCGCTTGAGCGTCTGGGCCAGCAGCCGCACGTAGACGAGGTCGGGCGTGCCGGTCTCGACGAAGGTGGGAAGCAGGGCACCGTGGCCGCCCGCGATTAGGGTGCCCCGCCGCATGCCGTAACCCGGATGGTCGCCGATGCTGCCCGAGACCACGATGGTGCCCGCGATCATGCGGGAGGCGGTCTGTGCACCGGCCGAGCCGGCCAGGATGATCCCGCGGCGCATGCGGTCGCCGAGTTGGTCGCCCGCCTTGCCCTTGATGATCAGGATCGCACCGTCGAGCCCGGCTTTGGCGGCGTAGACGGCGCCGCCGGCGTGATCGCCCGCATCACCCTCGATGGTGATCGTGCCGCCGGTGGCGCCGGTGGCGGCGAATGGGCCGGCCGAGCCGGAGACGGTGAGCGTGCCGCCGGCCATGCCTTCGCCGAGGCGTTGACCGACATCGCCCTCCACGCGGATCGCACCCTCCGAGAGGGCCGCGCCGACCCGGTCGAGCCGGTCCGAGCCGCCCTCGATCACGAGCGTATCGGATCCGTCGAGGGAGATGTCGAACAGGTCGCCGAGGCTCACGCCGCGACGGCTGGTGCCCACGGTGAGCTTCCCGGCCTCCGCCTCCGACAGACCCTTGAGCGCCAAAGGCGTGACGTTGAGGAGGTCGATCCGCTCCGGCGGCGCCCCGCGCAGTCTCAGCGTGCTCATGCGGCGGGTTTCTCCAACAGGTCGCGGAGGTGATAGTGGTGCCGGCCGAGATTGCCGCCGTAATTGCCGGCGGTGACCGCGACGAGCCCGTATTTGGCGCCGATCTCGGTGGAGGCGTGGAGCGCCGCGCGCATCGACTCGGCGACGCCCTGCGAGGTCAGGGCGTCGATGACGATTTCCAGCACCACGCCGCATTCGGGCGGCAGCGCCGACCCGGCTCGGCCCTTGAGGGTCGGGCAATAGGCGTCGTTGGTCGAGGCCATCATGCCCTTGGTACGGCCGCCGACCTTCGAGCCGGAGCGGACGATGCCGCCGGGGAAGGGCAGGATCGCGCCGGGGACGGCTTTGGCCGCCTCGACCGCGATCTCGGCGACGATGAGCGTGTCCGCGTGCTTGCGGCCGAGGAAAAGGAGGTTGCCGCCGCCGACCGCACCATCGACGGCGCGGGTCGAGTCCTCGCACAGGAACTCGCCGTCCATGACCGGGATGCGCCAGTAGCGGCGCATCTTGCCGGTCGCGTCCGGCAGCCGCTTGGCGACCGCGAAGCCGTCGCCGAAATAGCGGATGGCGCCGCCGAGCTTGATCTTGTGGGGGCCCTCGACACCCGCGTAGCAGGCGGTGCCGGGGCAGGTCAGGATGCACTGGCCGACGCGCTTCAGGAGCTGGTCCTTGAGCCCGTTCGGCTCGAAGCCGAACAGCAGGATCCGCACGCCGGGGCGTCCGTCCGGGGTCTCCTCCGGGGAGAGCTCGGCATCGATGCCGGCCTCGGCGCCGCAGCCGATCACCGAGGTGGCGAAGCCGGTCATCACCGTGGCCGCGATCATCGCCCATTTCGGGGTGTCGTTGGTCACGATGATCGCGGTGCCCGCGACGTCGAAGGCCTCGGCGAAGGTGTCCTCGACCTTGATGCCGTTGAGGGTGAGGTCAGCCATCAGTTCAGTTCCCTCACGCCCGGCATGCCACGTCTTCGAACGTCCCGGTGTTTTCCGGGAACGCAGCGTCCGGCACCGCGAAGGTGTCGAGTCCGGCGCCGAAGCGGTCCTGCAGGTAGCTCTCGGCGCGCTTTTCCATGCCGGCATCGGCCTCGACATCGAGCGACAGCGTCTTGCCGGAGATCCAGGCCACGACCTCGCCGTCCTCGACGATGCGACGGCCGTCCTTGAGCACCAGTTTGGCGTGGGAGAACATCGCCGTGCGATCCTTCTGATCGCGATAGACGGCGATATCCGCCTTGGCGCCCTCGCGCAGATGGCCACGGTCGGTCAGCCCGAGGAGCTTGGCCGGGCCCGAGCGGGTCAGCTGGGCGATCTCGCTCAAGCTGTACTCGCGCTCGATCTTGGGCAGGCCGGAGCGCTCGCCGACGACGGCCGGCAGCGTCGCGATCTCCTTCGCCCGCTCCTCGGCATCCATCAGCAGGTGGATGATGCGCGGATACTCGGTGAAGACGCCGCCATTCGGGTGGTCGGTCGTCAGGATGGTGCGCTCGGGGTTCGACGACAGGAGCATCAGCTCCAGGCCGATCGCCCATTGCAGCGACGAAACCGGGCCGCGCGGCCGGTAGAGGAACGGCACCACGCCGCCGCCCTCGGCATCGCCCGCCGTGAGCACCCACTTCTTCGGCTTGGCGCCTTTGCGGCCGCCGAACTGGCGCAGGATGTCGAGGGAGATCGTCACGGTCTGGCCGAACACCACCTGACCGACGTCGTAGGTCGCGTTCGGGTGGGCCTCCATCGCCGCGTTGATCCGCTCGGCCGCCGAGCGGAAGCCGCCGGTCATCGGGTTTTCGGGATCGGCGACGCCGTAGGCGTAGAATTGGGCATGGGCGAAGTGGATGCGCCGGCCCTCCGCCGCCTCCAGCGTCGCGACGAGCGAGTCGTCGGCACCGGGAAGGCCGAGATTGTTGCAGTGGACATGCAGCGGATGCGGCACGCCGATCTCCTCGACCGCATCGAGCAGCGCCGACATGATCTTGCGCGTCGAGAGACCGTAGCAGGGGATCTCGTCGTCCAGGCTAAGCTTGAGGACGCCGTCCTTGAAGGCCGAGGCGCCGCCCGCATTGATGCACTTGACCCCCAGGCCCCGGGAATGGGCCAGCGTCTGCTGCACCAGATCGCGCACCGCCGCCTTGCCCTCGCCGTCGCGCAGGAGTTGGAGCAGGTGGTCGTCGTTGCCGAGCACCGCGAGGCCGCCGCGGTCGAGCAGCGGAATGTCGGCGAGTTCCAGATGGGTCGCCAGCGCGTTCGAGGGCGGAAGCGCCGGCTCGACCGCGGTGGTGTAGCCCATCCGGGCGTAGTTCGCACCGACCCAGCTGCCCGAGCCGCCGGCATGGGCGAAGGGATGGCCGTTGGGCGCGGATTCGCTGACGTAGAGGTCGGGCAGGAGCAGGCGGCTCATCACCACGTTGCCGCCCGCGATGTGGGAGTGAACCTCGACGCCGCCGGCCATCACGACGCAGCCGGTGGCATCGATGGTCTCGTCGGGCGCGCGGTCCGAGGGGGCGACGATGCGGCCATCCTCGATCCACACGTCGCCGACGCCGTCGCGCCCGGCGGTCGGATCGACCACCCGTCCGCCATGGATACGGGTCAGCATGAGACACCCTTCTCGATGAGGCGGTCGCGGATGCGGGCGAGCACGCCCGCGGCGGTCTCGGCCTCGGATGGGGCGGTCGCGTCCGCGTAGGCGATGACGCCGCGCCGCTGGTTCCAGAGCGCGCCGCCGACGGTCTCGCCCGGCACGCCGACGGTGATGACGATCTCCGCGGTCTCGCCCGCGGCCTCCGTCGAACCTTCGCCGACGATGGCGATCGTGGGGAGCTTGCCGAGCCAGTCGGGGCGCGGCGCGGGAAGGGCTGCGAGCCAGAGCGCGGCATCCGCCTCGCCGGAGGCGATCTGGCGGGCGCTGTCGAAGCGCCAGGGATCGTGCTCGGGCAGAGAGCGGCCGAAGCCGACCCGGGGCGCCTGACCTGTGGTCCAGGCGGAGAGCTGCACCGCGGCGCGGCCCTGGAACGGGTCGGCGAGGGGCAGGCTGAAGAAGCGGGTGCTCTCGTTGAGATCGCGGATCAGGCCCTGGAGCATCTCCACGCCGATCTCGCCGACCTCTTCCGCATCGTAGATCACGACGCCGTACTGGGCCGTGAACAGGCGCCGGGCGAGGTCGGCGAAGGCAGCCTCGCCGGCGAGATGCCCCTTGGCGAAGGCGCGCAGATGTCCGAGCGAGACGGCGAGGCCACCCTCGTCGGCGCCGTAGGCGACGTGGCGGATCGCCCCGTTCTGCGGACCACCCAACGAGAGCAGGGCGCGCTCCGAGCCGGCCGCCCGGCCGCGGCGGATCGGAGCGGCGGCGATCTCGGCGATCAGGTCGCCGTCCCAGGGGCGATTGCCCAGGATCAGCACCACGTCCGCGCGGGCCTCGGTCTCGGCACGGGTCGTCGTCATGGCGCCGCCCGCACTGAGCGCACCGAGCTCGGCATAGATGCTGTTGCCGGCGACCGGATCGAGCGAGGCGCCGAGCGTCTCGGCGAGCCGATAGGCCGCCCGCAGGCCCGCGACATCCGCGTTCAGGCCGGCCAGCACCGGCACGCGTGCGGCGGCCAGCAGGTCGGCAGCGGCCGCCACCGCCGCGTCCACATCCGCCGCGCCCCCCTTCACCCAGGCTGCCATGATTCCTCACCGTCGTTTCTTCGGGCATCCCCGCGATACCCGAAGGACGGGCGGCGGGGCGAAAGACGGCCGTGTCCGAGGGACGCCGGAGAGGACGCCCTTGGTGGAGCCTCGATGTCCCGTGCCTGCGACAGGCGATGGGCAGATGCTCGGACCGGCTCCGGGAAGGAGCGAGGTGGTTTTGCATCCCTGAAACCGAGCCCGCAAGTCCCGTCGCGGTTCCGGCCCAGGATTTCCGGCCCATCCCGCACCATTCCTACCCTGCGCGCATGACGCGGGCGGCGCGGCCCAACCCCGACGCCGCATTCTCGGCACTCGGACGTCCCGCGCCTTCGAGGTTGTCGCGGGCCCCGCAGCATGGGACAAGCCGCCCGCCGGGACAGGCCGCCCGCCGCCGCCGCATCGCGGAAGGCTCGTTTTCCGGCCCGATATCTTCAGAGGGGAAAGCGACGGTGGCCGAGGTCCCTCAACGCACGGGTGAGACCGCGACCCGAACCGCCACGGGTGTCCGCGTCCGCGCTCCGGCGCGCCTGCATTTCGGCTTCCTCGACCTCAATGGCGGCCTCGGGCGCCGCTTCGGCAGCATCGGCCTCGCCCTCGACGCGCCCGCGATCCAGCTCGTGGCGCGTCCGGCCAAGCGCGTCGCCGCGAGCGGTCCCGAGGCCGAGCGGGTTCGGGCCAATCTGCTGGCGGCCTCCGCCTATCTCGACGTGCCGGACACGGTGGCGGTGGAAGTCGAGGAGGCGATTCCGCCCCATGCCGGGTTCGGCTCGGGCACGCAGCTCGCCCTCGCGGTCGCCGCCGCGCTCGCGCGCCTCAACGGGAAGCCCTTCGCCCCGGCCGATTTCGCCGACGTGCTCGACCGCGGCAATCGCTCCGGTGTCGGACTCGCCGCTTTCACCGAGGGGGGGCTAATCGTCGATGGCGGTCGCGACGGGTCCGGCGCGCCGCCTCCGGTCATCGCGCGGTTGCCCTATCCCGAGGCTTGGCGTGTGGTGCTGATGCTCGACGAAGCCATGACGGGTGTGCATGGCTCGCACGAGACGGAAGCATTCCGCGACCTCCCCCCCTTCGACGCGGCTCAGGCGGCGGAGATCTGCCGGATCGTGCTGATGCAGATCCTGCCCGCCGCGGCGACGGCGGAGCCGGACGGGTTCGGCGCCGGAATCACCGAGATTCAGAAGCGCGTCGGCGATCATTTCGCCCCCCATCAGGGCGGCCGCTACGCCAGCCCCGCCGTGGCCGAGGCGCTGGCGGCGGTCGCGCAGAGCGGCGTGCGGGGCTACGGCCAGAGTTCCTGGGGGCCCACCGGCTTCGCGCTGATGCCGTCGCAGGCCGAGGCGGAACGGCTGGTCGGGGCCCTGGAACGCCCGGGTCGCTTGCGCTTCGTCATCGCCTCCGGGCGCAACGGTGGCGCCTCGGTGACCGATCTTTAGATTTTTTTCGCTAAGACCGGTTTCGATAAACCTGCGCTTGACCAGCACGGGTCCGATCGGCTTTGCACCTGAGGCGGTCCCGCGGGACCGCGATCACGGGAGACGAACACCATGACCCGCTCGATCCTGCACATGCTGACGCCGCTCAAGCATATGAGCCCGTTCGACGTGAACATGGCGGTCGATGCCGGCTTCGAGACCCTGATCACCTATACGGGCGTCGATCTCGCCGACGTGGTCTCGCTCACCCAGGATTCGATCTTCTCCCGCGCCCCGCAGGACGGCGTGCGCACCGGCATCTTCATCGGCGGCAAGAACGCCGAGACGGCCCTCGACATGGTCGATCGCGCCAAGAAGGCCTTCGTGCCGCCCTTCGCCAACCACGTCTTCGCCGATCCGGCCGGCTCCTTCACCACCGGCGCGGCGATGGTGGCCGAAGTGAACCGGGCGCTGAAGGCGAAGTTCGGCACCGATCTCAAGGGCAAGCGCATCGTCATCTTCGGCGGCGCCGGCGTGGTCGCCTATGTCGCGGCGGTGATCGGCGCGCTCGAAGGCGCGAAGACCGTGCTGGTGGGCCATGATGGCGAGGAGCGCGTCTCCAAGATCGCCTTCACCATGAAGTGGCGCTTCGGCATCGATGTCGGCGCGGTCGACGGCACGCTGCCGGAAGCCCGCCGCGCGGCCATCACCGATGCCGACGTGATCCTCTCGGCCGGTCCCGCCGGCATCCCGATCCTGACCGCCGAGGATCTCGAATCGGCGCCGAAGCTCCTGGTCGCCTCCGACGTGAACGCCGTGCCGCCCGCCGGCATCGCCGGCATCGACGTGAATGCCAAGGACGTCCCCCTGCCGGTCGGCAAGGGCGTCGGCATCGGTGCGCTGGCCGTCGGAAACGTCAAGTATCAGACCCAGTGCCGGCTGTTCCGCAAGATGCTGGAGGCCGACCAGCCGCTCTGCCTCGATTTCCGCGACGCCTACACCCTCGCCGTCGAGATCGCCGGCTGACCGCGCCCCGCATCGTCGAGGGCGGCGCGGTCCTGATCGCCGCCCAGTCCGGCCGAGCGCTGGCCCAGGCGGCCCGGCGGGCCGGGCTGAAGCCCTACGTGCTCGATCTGTTCGGCGACGAGGATACTCTGGCCCTCGCCGAAGCCCATCGTCCGTTGCCCGGCCGCTTCGGCGCCGGCCGACGCGACCGCGACGCCGTGCTCTCCGGGCTCGCCGCGCTGGCTGAAACGGCGGGTGGGGTGTTCGGCATCGTTCTCGGCAGCGGCTTCGAGGGCGCACCGGATCTGATCGCGGATATCGCGGCCCGTTTCCCGCTTCTCGGTGCGTCGGCCGCATCGATCGCGGCCCTGAAGGATCCGGCCGGCTTCGCCGCCCTGTGCGCGCGCCTCGCCATCCCGCACCCACCGCTCCGTGCCGGCCCCGTGGCGGAGCGGAGCGCGTGGCTCCTCAAGCGCGCGGGGGGCTGCGGCGGCTCGCATATTCGCGTCAGCGCCACCGGTACCGCCCCGCCCGGACATTATCTCCAGGCCCGCATGCCCGGCCGAGCCTTCGCCCTCAACTTTCTGGCCGACGGCCGGCGCATCGCCGCTTTGGCCCTGACGGAACAGTGGCAGGCGCCCTCGCGGCTGCGGCCGTTCCGCTACGGCGGTGCCCTGGCACGGGGCCGGGACGAGGCCGAGCCGGTCGCCCCCGCTCTCCGCGAGGCGGTGACGGAGGCCGTCGGCCGGATCGTGGCCGCCACGGGCCTCGCGGGTCTGGCCAGCGCCGATCTGCTGGTCGAGGGTGAAGGCTGGTGGCTCCTCGAGATCAATCCGCGCCCCGGCGCCACCCTCGACGTTCTGGACCGGCGCCCGACGCCCCTGTTCTTGGCGCATATCGAGGCGAGCCTCGGATGCATGGCGGCGCCGGAACCCTCGCCGCCGGATGCGGTCGGCGCCGAGATCTGTTACGCGGCGCGGGGATACGCGGCTTTGCCGCCGCTCGACTGGCCGGCCCATGTCCATGACCGACCGCGGGCCGGTAGCCGGGTGGGGCGCGACGCTCCGCTCTGCACGGTGACGGCGACCGGGCCAGACGCGGCGACGGTCAAAAGGAATTTGCGGGTGCGGGCCGATGCGCTACGCGCTCGCCTCGACGACACGGAGAACAGGCATGAGTTCCAACACGACCGTCCCGAGCCTCAACGCGCTGGCGGGACCGCTGGTCGAGAGCCTCGTCGCTGATGCGGCCAAGCTCCGGCTCGTCGTCGCACAGGAGAACGGAGCGCGCACGGTCGATGCCGGCGCCAATGCCCGCGGATCGATCGAGGCGGGTCGGCGCATCGCCGAGATCTGCCTGGGCGGCCTCGGCACCGTGTCGATCGCCCCGACCGGACCGATCGCCTCCTGGCCCTACAGCGTCGTCGTCCACTCGTCCGACCCGGTGCTCGCCTGCCTCGGCAGCCAGTATGCCGGCTGGAGCCTCGCCGATGAGGAGGGCGATTCCGGCTTCTTCGCCCTCGGCTCCGGGCCCGGCCGCGCGGTGGCCGTGGTGGAGGAACTCTACAAGGAGCTGAATTACCGCGACAACGCGACGAAGACCGCCCTGGTGCTGGAATCCGCCAGCGCCCCCCCGGCCTCGGTCGTTCAGAAGGTCGCCGCCGCCACCGGCATCGCGGCGGAGAACGTCACCTTCATCTACGCCCCGACCCAGAGCCTGGCGGGCGCGACCCAGGTGGTCGCCCGCGTTCTCGAAGTGGCCCTGCACAAGGCCCACACGGTGGGCTTCGACCTCCACCGCATCCTCGACGGCATCGGTTCGGCGCCGCTCTCGCCGCAGCACCCGGACTTCATCCAGGCGATGGGCCGCACCAACGACGCCATCATCTATGGCGGCCGGGTGCAGCTCTTCGTCGATGCCGACGATGCCGATGCCAAGCAGCTCGCCGAGCAGCTGCCCTCCACCACCTCGGCGGATCACGGCGCCCCCTTCGCCGAAATCTTCTCGCGGGTGAACGGCGACTTCTACAAGATCGACGGTGCCCTGTTCTCGCCGGCCGAGGCGATCGTGACCTCGGTCAAGACCGGCAAGACGTTTCGTGGCGGCCGGCTGGAGCCGCAGCTGGTCGAGGCCTCGTTCGCGTAGAGCGCAAGCGCCAAAGAACCCTCCTCCTCCGCGGGGGAGGGAAAAAAACGGAAGAATCCATGCGCATCGGGCTCGCGGCCGATAACGGCAATTGGCACAAGGCGCGCCTGCGTGCGGCGCTGCGCTCGCTCGGCGTCGAGCCGGTGCTGTTCTCGCTCGCCGACGTGGCCGTCGTGACCGGCGGTGGCGAGCCGCTGCAGGTGCCGGGCTTCGCGGACGGCTTGCCCGACGGCGTCCTCCTGCGCACCATCGCGGGCGGCACCTTCGAGGCGACCACCATGCGGCTCGGCGTGCTCCACGCCTTGGTCGCCTCGGGCGTCACCGTCTGGAACGGGCCGGTGGCCATCGAGCGCTCGGTGGACAAGGCGGCGACCTCGCTGCTGATCGCCCGCGCCGGCCTGCCCACTCCCGACACCTTCGTGGTCTCGAAGCGCGAAGCCGCCGCCGAGATCGTCGCCCGCGAGGCCCGACCCGGCCGGCCGATCGTTCTCAAGCCCCTGTTCGGCTCGCAGGGCGAGGGGCTGATGCTGCTGGAGACGCCGGACGACCTGCCGATCCCTGAGGCGGTCAGCGGCGTCTATTATCTCCAACGCTACGTGCCGCGCAGCGACGGGCTGTGGCGCGACTACCGCGTCTTCGTCTGCGAAGGCCGGGCCATCGCCGGCATGATCCGCGAGGGCGATGGCTGGATCACCAACGTCCATCGCGGCGGTCGGCCCCATGCCTGGGACGTACCGGCCCGCGCCGCCGAACTCGCCGAAGCCGCCGCCGCCGCGGTCGGCGTCGACTATACCGGCATCGACCTCGTCGAGGACGGGGAGGGCGGCTTCCTCGTACTCGAGGTCAATTCCATGCCGGCCTGGTCGGGGCTCCAGCAGGTCACCGAGGTCGATATCGCCGGCGCGGTCGCCCGCGGCTTCCTCAACGCGGTCCGCGCCGCCCGCCCGCCGCGCCTCGTCTCGGCCCTCGGATGAGGGCGGGATTGCCCGCCGCGACGGTGGCCGATCTCTATCGGGCCGCCTGTCTCGCCGAACTCGACGCGCTCAAGCCCGGCAACGTTCACGCCTATGCCTCCGGCCACCGCATGGTGACGGCCGATTTCGTCACCAGTGCCGACGTGTCGGCCCCCCTGCTCGCGGCGCCGGGTGCCCGGGTCGGCGCACGGGTGCGCGGCGGCGTGGAGGCGACGATCGCGGCCGTCGGCCAGAACACCAATCTCGGCATCCTGCTCCTCTGTGCGCCGCTGGCCCGCGCCGCGGAGGCCGGTGGGACGTTGGCGGAGGGCCTCTCGACGGTCCTCAGCGAGTTCGATGCGTCGGACGCGGCCGATGTCTTTGCCGCGATCCGCCGGGCCAATCCCGGCGGCCTCGGCAAGGCCGCGCGCCACGACGTCACCGAGACGGCTTCCGTCCCGTCGCTGTCGGAGGCAATGGCCGAGGCCGCCCCGCGCGACCGCATCGCCCGCGCCTATACCGACGGCTTCCGTGATCTGTTCGCGATCGGGCTCCCAGCGCTCGCTATGGCTCGGGGGCGGGGACTTGTCGCGCCCTGGACGACGACGGCCGTCCATCTGGCCTATCTTACGACGGTTCCCGACAGCCACATCGCCCGCAAGCACGGGGCCGAACGCGCGGAGGCCGTGCGGGCGGAGGCCGCGACCCGCCTCGCCGGGCTCGACCTCGCCGAACAACCCGTCGCGGCCCTGCTCGATTACGACAGCGCCCTGAAGGCCGACGGCCTCAATCCGGGAACGAGCGCGGATTTCACCGTTGCGACGCTGTTCCTCGATGCCCTGCTCGCGGCTCGCGACGAGCGGATCTGATCCCGCGCCCGTAAAGGAACGAAATCCCGTCCCGTCAAGGACCCGGCCGGTCCAAAAAATCGCCGATTTCAGGCTCTTGCGCGGGTTGTTCGGCGCAAAGGCCCGCTGTAGGGTCCGCCCCGCTATCCGGGCTAACCGGCTCGGCCCCCTGCCGGGCGCCGCGAACAAGGATGGCTTCCGGCCCCGCCTCCTCTCAGGGCGGGCCTTTTTTCAGGAATGCAGGGAGAGACCCCGAATGGCAAAGATCAACAAGCTTCAGGTCGGTGAGGCCCTCGTCGGCGACGGCAACGAGGTCGCCCACATCGACCTCATCATCGGCCCGCGCGGCTCGGCCGCCGAGACGGCCTTCGCGAACGGCCTGATCAACAACAAGCATGGCTTCACCAGCCTGCTCGCCGTGATCGCGCCGAACCTGCCGTGCAAGCCGAACACGCTGATGTTCAACAAGGTTACCATCAACGACGCCCGTCAGGCCGTCCAGATGTTCGGCCCGGCCCAGCACGGCGTCGCCATGGCGGTGCAGGATGCGGTCGCCGAAGGCATCATCCCGGCGGATGAGGCTGACGACGTGTTCGTGCTCGTCGGCGTGTTCATCCACTGGGAAGCGGCCGACGACGCCAAGATCCAGAAGTACAACTACGAGGCCACCAAGCTCTCGATCCAGCGCGCCGTGAACGGCGAGCCGAAGGCTTCGGCCGTGACCGAGCAGCGCAAGTCGGCGACCCACCCCTTCGCCGCCAACGCTTAGATCGGACACAGTCCTGGGCAGAGCGAGCCTCCGCCCGCACCGCGGGGCCTGCTCCAGCGACTGGCTTCGATCTTCCTCGGACGTTGATGGATTGGGACGGCTTCGGCCGTCCCTTTCTTTTTGTGCGGTGAGACGCCAGCGCCTCATCGGTCTGCCGGCCTCCGACTGTCGGCCGTCCGCGCGGCTTCGTCGGGCCCCCCGTCCGCAGCGAGCGGCGCAGGGTGGCACCCGTGACGTGAAGCCCGCGCAGCAGACCCTCCTTCGCCTGGCTGGACGCGGGACGGGTTTCGAGTCCCGAAGCGGATGCTCATGCCGGTCTCGGCCCGAACATCGCGACGACGCTGTGCGGTGCGTCGACCCCGAAGAACCGGGTAAGGTTCTGCGCCGATATCGCCGCGATCGCGGCGCTGCGGGGGAACAGCTCGCGCTCGTATGCGCGGAGCGCCGTATCGAGATCGTCGGGTGTCGCGACGATGGCTCTGGCGAGATCCGCTCCGTCGTAGAGCGCGAGATTCGCCCCCTCGCCGGCGAACGGCGACATCAGGTGCGCCGCGTCGCCCAGCAGGGTCAGGCCCGGAACATGCTCCCAGCGGTGACCGACCGGTAGCGCGTGGATCGGGCGAAGGACGGGCGCGACGTCGGTGGTCGTGATGAGGGCGGTCAGGTGTGGCGCCCAGCCGGAGAACTCCGTCGCGACACGGGCCAGGAGGGCCTTCCCATCACGGACGGGGATGGCGTCGAACCAGGGTTCAGGCCTGTCCAGTGCCGTGTAGGTTTGTAGGGCTCCGTCCGCATGCCTGTGAACCAGAATGCCCTGACCCGGCGCCACAGCCATGAGTGTGCCAACGCCGACCGCATCCGCGCTGGCCTTGAGGCATGCGTCGCCGTGATGGATTCGTGTCTCGACGAACGAGACGCCCGAATAGGCGGGCAAGGCCGCCGAGAGCCGGGGGCGGACCTTCGACCACGCGCCGTCTGCGCCTACGAGAAGGTCGGCTGTGACCGTCGCGCCGTTCGTGAAGGTCACGGCGTGCTGCCCATCGCCGCATCCCATGACCGCGACGGCTCGATGGTCCCACCGGATCGTCCCCTTGGGAAGTGAGGCGATGAGAAACCGGCGCAGATCGCCGCGATCGATTTCGGGCCGACCACCGGCCGCGTCGCCAAGCCTTTCGAGGAGAGTGGTTCCACGCGCATCGACGACGCGCTTGGCGTCTTCGCCGGGTCGCACGAGGCGGAGGAACGCGTCGTGGAGTCCAGCGTCCCGCAAGGCGACCTGTCCGGTCCGCTCGTGGATGTCGAGCAAGCCGCCCTGGGCCCTCGCATCGGCCGATGGCTCGGCCTCATAGATTGTTGCCGTGATCCCGTGGAGGTGAAGGATCCGGGCGAGGACGAGGCCGCCGAGGCCAGCGCCGAGGATCAGGATTGCGTGTCGCATGGCTGCGCTCCTGCGACCGTACGCGATCAGCACCGCTCAGTGCCGAGCACCACGGTTGCCCGAGATCGTCGGGCGGTTGCTTTCGGAGACGCTGGTCAAACCACCTGAACGGCGTGGATGACGTGTATTCGACCGCCTCGGGGCGGCCGTTTTTCGCGACATCGCCGAGGTTACCCCCGGCCCCCCGTTTCGGCAACGGCCCGGCTCACGGCAGCCGAAGAGCACCGGATTCAGCGCTGAGCAGTCCGTCACGCGATCAGGTCGATCAGCGCATGACGGTCGCGTCGAAACTCATCACCGTGACCGCGAGAAGGATGGCTTTCGATTTTGTTCGGTCCTGTGAAATGGCCCGTGCGCGCTCCCGCACTCGACGGAAGACGGGCGATGGGGCCGTCGGGTTTCCATTCGGCAGAAGCTTTCCGGGAACGTGGAAGCTCCCGGTTCTCGCATGCCTATCCACCCGCACCCGTTCCTTTGAAGCGAGGCAATTCCGCGAGGAGGCCACAGGCCGAGGCCGATGCGATCATGAACGGGGCGCGTCTTCGCTCGCGTTCCATTCGTCGCTCAGACCACCCAGCATGGGGTGATACATCTCGTCCCCCGCGTGCTGCGTGAACTCGAGATTGAGATTGTCGTCGCCAAAACCGAGAATGTCCCGGCAGGCTTCGAGCAGCAGGCGGGCCAGTTCTGCGCGCTGCTCCGACGGGCGCCCCCGGCGGATGTCGCACATCAGCAGGCCGGCCGGCCGAGGCTCGTCCCGGCTGCAGCGCCAGATCCCGTCCTCGCCCAGCACCCGGATCGCGACCGTCACCCGGTTGATGTCGGCCTGCATCTCCCGCGCGTAGATGTCGCCGAGGCGCTTGGCCAAACGCCGCTTGGCGTCGGGCGAGCATGCGAAGGGCGTGTCGAGCTGGAGGTACGGCATCGTTTGCGTTCCGCGTCAGGCCGCGCTGGCTGGGGTGAGGCCGTAGCGGAGCGACGGCTTGGCGTTGTTGAATTTCGGGCTGATGGAACGTCGACCTTCCTCCCAGCGCTCCCAATCCTCGACGTCCTGCAGGCCCGGGATGGTGACGCGTTCGCCCTGATCGAGGCCCGCGAGCGCCGCATCCACCAGATCGGCGGCCGACATCGTGACCGATGAGGTCTTCTGGGCCGCATAGCCGGCTACATCCCAGAACTCGGTCGCCGTCGCGCCGGGCAGCACGGTCTGAACGCGCACGCCTTTGTCAGCCAGATCCCTCTGCAACGTGTGGCCGAAGCTGAGCACGAAGGACTTCGAAGCGCTGTAGACGCCGTTCAGCATCTCGACCGCGACGCCGACGACGGACGAGATGTTGATGATCGTACCCGCGCCGCGCGCCGCGAAAGCCGGAGCGACCGCGTAGGTGAGCCGGGTGAGCGCGGTGATATTGAGGAAGATCATCGCCTCCATCGCGTCGATGTCCGCCTTGAGGATCGAGGCGACGGAGCCGATGCCGGCGTTGTTGACCAGCATGGTGATGCTCGAATCGTCGCGCAGGCGCGCTTCGAGCCGAGCGAGATCCTCCTTGCGGCCAAGATCGGCCTTGAACGGCTCAACCTTTCGCCCCGTTTCCCGGGTCAGACGATCGGCCAAGGCGCGGAGGCGCTCCTCATTGCGGGCGACCAGCACGAGGTCATAGCCACGTCTCGCCAGGCGATCGGCATAGATCGCGCCGATGCCCGCCGAGGCGCCGGTGATCACCGCGACGCCCTTGTCCTGCTCACTCATCGCTTCTCTCCGTGTGCCCGTTGATCCGATCCGCGCAGGGGGCAGGTGTCCCAAGGGGCAAAGGTCGCCGTTGCGCCATCGCCGGATGCCGGTCGCGCCGCTCTGGGCCGTGCGACCGGACATCGTCGATCATCCGCCTTCCCCCGTTCTGGCTGGGGCCGGCTTCCGATGAGTGCAGGCTATCTTTGACCCGTCATGACGCAAATGTCATATATGCGTCGTTTTAGGACGTATGGAATCAGCATGCAGCGCGTCGGCTTCGTCATCTTCCCCGGCCTCTCGATCATGGGGCTGGCGGCCGTGCCCGCCTTCGAGCTCGCCAACTTGGCCGATGAGCAGGCGCCCTACGACATCCGCTTCATCTCGGAGCACGGCGGGCCGATCCGCACTTCGGCCGGCATGAGCGTGGAGACGGAGCCCTTCGGCGAAGCGGCGTTCGATACCCTGGTCGTCGGCGGGGGCACGTCCGTCCTTCCCTCCACCTCAGGGCTGCTCTCGCTGATCCGAGAAGCGGCGCCGCGGGCGCGACGCGTGACCGCGATCTGCACCGGATCCTTCGTCCTCGGCGAAGCCGGTCTCCTCGCAGGCCGACGTGTGACGACGCATTGGATGCATGCCCGCGAGCTGCAGGCGCAGTGTCCGGACAGCACGGTGGACATGGACCGCATCTTCATCAACGACGGGCCGATCTGGACCTCGGCCGGCATGAGCGCCGGCATCGACTTGGCGCTAGCCCTGATCGAGGACGATCTAGGCCACGACGTCGCCCAGGCGATCGCCAAGAAGCTCGTGCTCTACCACCGTCGCGCCGGCGGGCAGTCGCAGTTCTCGGCCCTGCTCGATCTCGAACCGAAATCGGACCGCATCCAGTCCGCCCTGACTTACGCCAAACGAAACCTGCACAAGCCGCTGACGGTCGAGGAGTTGGCGGGCGCGGCGCATCTGAGCCCTCGGCAGTTCAGCCGCGTGTTCCATGCTGAAACTGGCCAATCGCCGGCCAAGGCGATCGAAAACCTGCGCGTCGAGGCTGCGCGGGTGATGATGGAGAGCAGTCGGCATCCGATCGACGTCGTTGCCGATCAGACGGGATTCGCCGATCGCAATCGGATGCGGCGCGCGTTCTTGCGCGCCTTCGGGCAACCGCCCCAGGTGATCCGCCGCAATGCCCGCGGGGCGTTGGCATCCACCGAGCCGTAATACCGTCGCCGAGAAACTCGTTTGCAAAAATCCATCGCATTGGGGTGAGGCTCGGAGCGGACATTCGCCGCGAGCCTGCCGAACGTCCGCAACCGAACTCTGAGCCGTCCGTCGCGCGATCAATTCGATCGGCTTTCGCCGATCGGGTTGGAACCTCATGACCTTAGACCGCCCGCAGGTCGTCTTTCACTTCCGCGCGGAACAGCGGAACGTCGACGTTCCGGCACGCGCAGCGTGCCCCTGCCCGCGTACAAGCCGCCGGCCCGAACGCGCCATGGCGGGGCTTGCCGTGATCCTCGGTGGGCTACCCCCCGCGTCGGCAGCCGAGCCGCCGTTAAGAAACATGCAACCATTGTGCGAGCCAAAGGATACCAACCGGCGCGTTGAAGGTTTACGCGAATGCATATCAAGAATCTCATCCCACGTGCTCGGGCGAATAGCCTGAGCTGACAGGACGCTGTGGAACTGTATGAGGATGATGTGGCATGTTCTGGAACACGCGTATTGTCCGCATTCTTGTTGGGCTGGCGCTTCTAGCTATCGCTGTCCTCGTGATGCTGCCGGGCCTGACCGGCTATACGAGTCTCGACGGCACCGTGAACGCGCGCTTCGCGGTGGTGTCGGCGCCGATCGAGGGGGTCGTGTCCGATACGCCACCGAAGGTCGGGACGGCCTTGAGCGAGGATTCCGAACTCTTCCAGATCAGCAACGATCGCATCGCCCGCACGGCCGAAGCGCAGCTCGATGCCGATCTCGGCGCTGCGCGCGAGCGCCTGAAGGCCCTCGAAGCGCAGTTGGGATTGCTCGCTTCCCTCAAGGCGGAACTCGCCGCGCGGCTCGGTGACTACCAGAGGGCAAGTCTGCAAAGTATCCAGCAGGAAATCATCATCCGCCAGCAGCGGATCAGCACGGCTCAGGCCAACCGCGTCTCGGCAGAGGCCGATCTCAGTCGCAAGCAGACACTGGGTGTCTCCGGAGTGGTCGCCAACAGCTCGGTCGAGGCTGCTCGGGCCGCGGCCATCGCCTCGGGCAATGAGGGAACGATTGCGAAGGCCGAACTCGACCGTCTGCATCAGCAGCTCGATGCCTTGAAGCGCGGGACCTTCGTCGGCGAGGGGCGCAACGACGTGCCCTATTCGCAGCAGCGCGGCGATGAAGTCACGATCCAGCTCGCCAATGTCGAGGCCCAGGCCAAGATCGAGCGGGCCCGCGTCCAACTTCTGGAACGGCAGCTCATGATTGAGCGCAGCCGGAACGATCGATTGTCGAGTGCGTCCATCCGCCTTCCGTTCCGCGGCGTGATCTGGCGCAACAACGTCGTGGGCGGATCGAATGTCGTGGTCGGCAACGAGCTGACGCGTCTGCTCGACTGCCGTGACCTCTTCGTCGACATCCTGCTCGACGAGGTCGATTACGATGAGATCAGGCCCGGCGATCCGGCGGAGGTGCGCCTGCTCGGCACCTCGGAGGTGATCGCGGGACGGGTCATCTCCGTCCGGGGATCGAGCGCGGCGGTCGAGGAAGTGACGCTTGCGGCCATGCCGCCGAAGAGCCGGGGCAAGAACGCCCGCATCCGGGTCAGCCTCGACCAGAACCCGATGCACACCGACTACGAGAACTTCTGCCATGTCGGGCGCACCGTGCAGGTTCGGTTCGCGCGATCGGCTGCAGCGCTGCCTCTCGTCAATTGGGTGAAGAGCCTGTGGTTCAGTATCTCCTAGAATTGGAGCTCGGACCGATGGCTCCGACCCTGGTGGTCGCAGCCGTCTTTCTCGTCTTCATCACGAACTGGCCGCGGCAGCGAAGTTGGTCCCGCGCGATCGCCTGCGCCTTCGTGCTCGCGGTGGCCATTCGGTATCTCCTCTGGCGGTTCTTCTACACCGTGCTGCCGCATCCGGCCGACGGGAGCTTCGCGTTCATCTGGACCTGGACCGTGTTCTGCGTGGAACTCGGTGCCTTCGCCGACATCCTGCACTTCCTCGTCGTGATGAGCCGTTCCGTCGACCGGAGCGCCGAGGCGAACCGCCGAGAGAAGAGTTTTTTCGCGCGCCCGACGGAGGAGTTGCCGACGGTCGACGTCTTCATCCCGACTTACAATGAGCCGCTCGACGTGCTGGAGCGGACGATCATCGGCGCTCTCGCGCTCGACTATCCGCGGGACAAATTCACGGTCTACGTCCTCGACGACAAGCGACGCGATTGGCTCAAGACGTATTGCGAGGAAAAGGGCGCCATCCACGTCACAAGGCCGGATAATTCCCACGCCAAAGCCGGTAATATGAACAATGGTCTGAAGGTGTCGTCGGGTGATTTCATTGCGATTTTCGACGCCGACTTCGTTCCGTACCGCAATTTTCTGCGCCGTACGCTGCCCTTCTTCACCGATCCGACGATCGGGATCGTTCAGACCCCGCAGCACTTCTTCAACAAGGATCCGGTCCAGTCGAACCTCTCGCTCGAGAAGGTTTGGCCCGACGAGCAACGGCTGTTCTTCGACGAGATGGCGGCGAGCCGCGACGCTTGGGACGTAAGCTTCTGCTGCGGCTCCTGCTCGATCGCCCGCCGTGCGGCCCTGGATGTGATCGGGGGCTTCCCGCACGACTCGATCACCGAGGATCTGCTCACGACCCTCGCCATGCTGAACCGGGGATACAAGACCCGTTACCTGAACGAGCGCCTGTCGATGGGCCTCGCCGCGGAAAATCTGAAGGGATATTTCGTCCAGCGGGGCCGCTGGTGCCGCGGCGGCATCCAGACAATCTATCTGCATAACGGGCCGCTGCGTGGACCGGGCCTGACCCTGTTTCAGCGGGTGATGTTCCTGCCGCTGTCATGGCTGATGCAATATACGACGCGGTTCATCATTCTCGTGGTTCCGGCAGTCTATCTCTGGACTGGCGCCGCACCCCTCTTCATCACCGGCACGCAGGACATCGTCTCTTATCAATTGCCCGTCGTCGCGGCCTACTTTCTTCTGATGGGCTGGCTGACCCCGACCCGCTATCTGCCCCTGGTGTCGAGCGCCGTGGGCACCTTCGCGACGTTCCGCATGCTGCCCGTGGTGGTCTCCAGCGTGATCAAGCCCTTCGGTGTGCCGTTCCGCGTCACGCCGAAAGGCTCCGGCAACGAGGAGAATGCCTTCGACGCCTATACCTTCTTCTCGATCGCCTTCTGGATCGCCGTCACCGCCCTCGGCCTCGTCATCAACATCGTGCCCGAATGGTCGCGCATCGGCGACAGCGAATTCTCGCTCGTCTCGGCCTACTGGGCCGCGCTCAATATTCTTGTCCTCCTGGTCGCGGCGCTGATCTGTTTCGAGAAGTCCCGTCCGCTTCTCGACAGTTTCGCAACCGATGAGCCGGCGCGGATCGTCGCCTCCGAACAGGCTCTCTCCGCCCGGATCGTCAGCCTTTCGCTCGATCGGGGTGTCGCGGCGTTCCCGATCGACCCCGGCCTGCGCGCGGGCGACCGGATCTGGATCGAGATGGAGCGCTTTCCGCATCTCGAAGCCAGGGTCGAAGGCATGGCGCCCGGCACGCGTCGCAGGCCGGCCTGCATCAGCTTCTCCTACGCGCTCGGAGGGGCCTGCCGCGATGCGATGATCGTCCGGCTCTACACAGGCCAGTACTCGCAGGACATCGACGGCATCGACAAGTCGGCGATTTTCGGGGGGCTTTGGAGCCGCCTTTTCGGACGCTCCCGTACCTACGATCCGGCCTGAGCCGAGATCCCTTCTGAGCGGGCCTTCATCGCAGCGTACCGTCATGGATGGCTGAGGCCACCAGGGCACCGGCAGCGCCGGCTTCCGTCAGGCGCGCCACATCCTGCGGCCCGCGCACGCCGCCCGCCGCGAAGATCGATCGGTCTCCCGCCCGATCCACCGCCTGCGCGATCCGAGTGAGATCCGGGCCGGTGCCGGTGCCGACGCGGGCCAGCGTCATCACGATGACCTCATCGGGCCACGCGCCGACATCGTCGTGCAGCCCGTCCGGCCCCAGCCGCTCGTCGCCCCGGCTGTCGAGGGAGAGGACGGCGCGATTGCCCAGCATCCGCACGAGGCTTTCGTCGCGCTGGCTCTCGCTGCCGATCACCGGCCGGCCGAGCCCCATGCCGAGGAACCGCTCGACCCCGTCCGCGTCGGCAAATCCGGCATCGACCCACAGCCCGACGCCGGGACAGGCACGGGCGACGGCCTCCAGGCTGGCCCGGTCGGGCGCCGTGCCATCCATGATCGCGTCGAGGTCGGCCACGTAGAGCGTGTCGGCGGCTACCGCGTCGAGGAGGCCGCGGGCGATGTCGGCCGGAGCCGAACCCCTGGCCAAGGGGGTGACGATCGGGGCATAGGCATCGCGCTCGCCCGCACGGGCGCGCACCACCACGCCGCGGCGCAGGTCGATCACCGGTACGAGCCGGAACGGCGCCGCCCGAGCCTTGAGAGCGTGAGACATCGCGTGAACCGGACCAAGAGCAGGATCGTCGGGTGGGATCTCGGCGGGGTGCATGTCAAGGCGGCACTCGTCGAAGATGGCCGCGTGATCGAGGCGGTGCAGGCGGCTTGCCCGCTCTGGCGCGGCGTTCCGGCTCTGGACAAGACGTTCTCGGAATTGCCCGATTGGGCGCGGGGCGAGGCCGACCACGCCGTCACCATGACGGGCGAACTGACCGATTGCTTCGCGGACCGTGCCGACGGTGTCCGGAAGCTCTCGGACTGGGCCGCCGCGACGCTGACAGGCCGTGTGCGCATCTATGCCGGCAGCGCCGGCTTCGTTTCTCCCGCGAATGCGGGGGACATTTCAGACAGGATCGCCTCCGCCAATTGGCACGCCACCGCCGCCCTCGTCGGTCGCTGCCGGCCCGATGCTCTTCTCATCGATATCGGCTCAACCACCGCCGACCTGATCCCGATCGTCGGCGGGAATCCGGCCGCCACGGGCTACAGCGATGCCGAGCGACTGGAGGCGGGCGAACTCGTCTATACCGGCGTCGTGCGGACCCCGATCCTGGCCTTCGCGACCCACGCCCCCTGGCGTGGCCGGCGCACCGCCCTGATGGCCGAGACCTTCGCCACGGCTGCCGACATTCACCGCCTGACCGGCGACCTGCCCGACGGCGCCGACCAGCAGCACAGCGCCGATCTCAAGGGCAAATCGCTCGCCGAGACCGAGACCCGCCTCGCCCGCATGGTCGGCCGGGATCGGGGGGAGGGCAGCGCGCAGGAATGGCGGGCGCTCGCCGCATGGTTCGCCGAGGCGCAGTTGCGCCCCCTGCACGATGCGGCGTTGGTGCTGCTGTCCCGGCCGGATGTACCGCCGGATGCCCCCCTCGTCGTCTGTGGCGCCGGCCGATTCCTCGCCGAGCGCTTGGCTCGCCGGCTCGGACGGGAACCGCTTCCGCTGACCGACCTCATCGCCGAAAGAATTCCCCCGTCGGGACGCGAATGGGTGTCGACCTGCGGGCCGGCCGTGGCCGTGGGGTTGATCGCGTGAGGAACGGCGCCCGTCCCGCGCGTTACCGGAACTGAAATGAGGAGAGGGGAAGAATGAGCGCAGCCCAGAAACTCACCCGTATCCTGGCGACCCGGACCGGGCCGGATGTCGAGTTGGCCTTCGTCACCGAGGACGGCCGCACCACCCGGGTTCTGGTCAGCGAAGATCAGGTCGACCGGCTCGTGGACGAGTTGGAGGACATCCTCAACTCACCCGCCGAGGGTGATTCCGGCGAACCGCCGGCGGCGGCCTGAGCGCCGTTTCCTCGCGTTCGTGATCGAGCGGTCTTCCGCTCACACTCTTCCTGGGATGCGCCGCGGAAGCGGAGCCCTCCTTCGAGGCCTCTTCGCGGCATCTCAGGATGAGGGGATTGGACGGGAGGGGCCTACCTCAAGAAATCCCCGAACGCGCGCGGGCCGTCGCCGGTCTCGATCGTGCCCGTGATCTTGAGGCTCGACGGGTCGATCAGGCTCAAGCTGTTGTCGCCCCAATTGGCGACGACGATCACCGTCCCGTCGCGCGTCGCGGCGATTCCCTCCGGATGGTCGCCGACATCGATCGTGCCGAGCTTCGTCATCGTGGTGGGGTCGAACGCCGTCACGGTGTTCGAATACTGGTCGGTGACGAAGCCGCGCTGCCCGGCGAAGGCGATGACGTAGGGGCGCTGGCCCGTCTTGACCCGGCCGGTCTCACGGCCGGCGGCGATGTCGATCGCCGACACGTCGTCGGACAGGACGTTGGCGGTGTAGGCGCGGGTGGCGTCGGGCGCGAGCGTCAGGCCGAACGGGTGGGTCCCCACCGCGATGCGCCGCCTCTCCGTCCGCGAGGCCACGTCGATCACCGAGACCGAGTCGGATTCGCGGTTGGCCACCAGCAGGGTCGCCCCGTCCGGAGTCACGGCGATGCCGGAGGGCGACTTGCCGGTTGCGATCTCCCCGTCGAGCGTCAAGCCGTCCGCAGTCGCGCGCAGGGCGAACACCCGCTCGCCGAACCAATCGGCAACGTAGACTTCGCCCGATACGGGATTCACGCCGATGCCGAGGGGGCCGCCGGGCAGGCCCAGTTCGGAGACGACCTTTCGGGCGGCGAGGTCGATCACCGTGACGCCGTGCCCCTCCGGCCGCGTGATGTAGGCGCGGGTCCGGTCAGGCGAGAGCGCGATGCCGGCCGGGGCGCCCGCGACGGGAATCGATTGCAGGATTTTCTTGGTGGCGAGATCCACGATCTCCACCGCGTTGCCGAGCTGCGCCGTGACGATGGCTTCCTGGGCCGGGGCAGGGGTGGCCGCGAACAGAAGCAGGCACAGGCCGAACCAGCAAGAAATCGTCCCCCTGCTGCGAAGCGGGGTACCCCCGGGATGCGCAGGCGAGGGGAGCACCGGTGCAGCTTGGCCAGCCTCGACCCTCATCCCCGGGACGCCGGGTTCTCCCTTGCCCAACATCCCCCGAGGGGCACCCTTCCCCGCAAAGAGGGAAGGGGAGGGGCGGCACGCCTGTCCGATCACGACCATCGAGCGCGCCGCCTGCATCATCGGAGACCCTACGAACCCTTCTCGGCCTTGTTCTTCACGTTCTCGAGGCTCGCCTTGTAGAGACCGCTGACGGCGCTCTTGGCAGCCTCGTCGTTGAGGTCCGGCGGCGGATCGTTGTTCATGTAGCCGCGATAGAAGGCGCCGCGCCAAGTCAGCTTGGTCTTGTCGCCGTTGCCCTCGACCTCGACGGTGGAGGAGTAGTCGTTCACCGGGAGGGTCTTCGGATCGACCTTGGTGATCCGGTACATGAAGGTCTTCTTCTCGGCGTCGTACTTGGCGAGCTCTTCCTCGACCGTGGCGCCGCCCTTGAGCGTCAGCGTACGGGTCGCCTTGACCTCGTTGCCGCCCTTACCCTCGGTCTTCTCCACCGGCGGGATCCAGCTGCCGTCCTGGAAATTGCCGACGATCTGCCAGACCTTGTCGGCGGGGGCGTTGATCTCGATCGATTCCGAGACTTTCTGGCGGGTCGGGCCATGGGCCTGGGCCGCGAAGGTCACCGTCGCCAAAGCCGCGACCGCGGCGAGCGTCCTGAACTGCATCGTCTCTTCTCCTCCCCTGCGCCACGGTTGGCGGCGCGTCCTCGACGTGTCACCCCACACATTGCCCGCCGCAACGGCTTAGCCAGGGGTCGGCGCAGGCCATCACAGCGAATTTTGTGCAGGCGTGTCGGGCAGCCCCTCAGGAACCGCCCTTCTCAAGCCGCGCCTTGAGATTCTCCAGGCTGGCGTGAATCCAGTCCCGCACCGCCTTCTCCGAATTCTCGTCGTTGAGGGCGGGTGGGGGATCGTTGTTCGGGTAGCCGCGATAGAAGGCGGCCTTCCACTCGACGCGCGCCGCCCCCTCGCCCTCGGGCACGACCGAGAGGGTCGCCGAGTAATCGTTGGCCGGCAGGTCCGCGACGTCGTTCTGAGTGAGGTAATAGGCGAAGCTGCGCGCTTGCGCATCGAGCTTGCGGGTTTCCTCGACGAGGGCATGCCCGTTGTCGAGCGTCAGACGGTAGGTGGGCTTGGCCGCATCGGCCACGCGCTCGGCCCCCGTGACATGCGCGATCCAGGTGGCGTCCGCGGGGTTGCCTATGACGGTCCAGACCTTGTCGGCGGGCGCCGCGATCGTCACGCTCTCGACCACCTTGCGGCGGGTCGGCGCGTGCTGGGCATCGGCGGCGGTGGCCATGGCGGCGAGCGCGGCGGCGGCCAGGAGGACGGTTCGCATCATCGTGGAAAGCATCTCCTGCCCCATCAGGCGGGGCGGCCCACGTCCTTGAGAACCCGTTCGCTGCGCCCGAGGGCGGCGGCGACCTTGTCCTCGATCCAGTCCCAGGCCTCGCGCTCGGCGGGGCCGGCCGTCTTCTCGATGGCGATGGCGTGGTAGGCCATCTCCGTCAGAACCTTCTCGGGTTCCAGCATGTGAAGCCGCGTCGAGAGGATGGCGGCCTCGATCACGGCTGCCTGCGCCCGATTATAGCCGATGAACGGCACGTGGCTCTGCGCGTGGACCATACGGCCCCGGTAGCGCGGGCGGGTCTCGTCCTCCGCGATGGACGCGACCTCGAACTCGGCATGGCCGAAGCAATCCGCGAGGCGTTTGCCGGGGATCCTGTCGCAATCCACCACCGGCCAGTCGCGGCGGCCGGTGACGATGCCCGCGATCACCCGCACGTCGCTCGGTGCGGAGGCGCAGAAATAGGGCCGTTCGGCCAGATTCGTGATGGTGGGCGAGGGGCGGAACGGCGCGAGCACGAAATTCTCGCCGTCGCGGATCAGGCCAAACGGCACGAGGTGCATGGCGCCTTCGGCCGAAAGGGTGGTGACGACGGTCTCGAGGATCAGCGGCATGGCCGGCTCCTAACCTCGCTCCTCGTCCGGCACCAGCCGTCCGCAGACGATGCGCCCGCCGCGCGGTTCGCTGAGTGCGTCGCGCGCCGCGTCCGAACCCGTACCGGTCTCGATCTCGGGCGCCTGCGCATCGCGCTCCGGCGGGATCGCGGCCGCCTGCGCGGCTTCTGGCGCCGCAGGGCCGCTGTGGCGCGTATGGGCGGCGTTGCCCCCCTTGGTCGGCCCGGCCTGCTTGAAGGCCGTGGTATCCTCCTGGGCGCGATCGGCGGCGCAGCCCCAGTCGAGCGGCTCGTCCTGGACGTAGCGCTTGCCCAGGCGAAACGCCGTCTCGGCCTTGGTCAGTTCACCCCCGAGATAAAAGGCGTGGGCGCCGTCGCTTTCCACGCCCAGATCGGGGAAGAACGCCATCGCATCGGTGCCTGTCTTATGAATGTCGCGATTGAAGACGTGGATGCCGTCCTCGGCCACGGCGATGCGGTAGTTGGGATCGCGCACATCCGCCGCCTGCGCCGCGATCTCGTCGGGCGTCTGCACGAAGGGGCGCTTGTCGTGAAGGGCCAGGAGCTCCCGGCCGTAGCCCTTCGGCAGGGCGGCGTCGGCCTTGGCCGCGTACATGATCCGGCGAGCCGCGTCGTGCTCCTCGACGGTACGGCGGGTATGGTTGGAGACCTGCACGATCAGAACGTTGCGGATCGCCAGCTCCGAGCACATCCCCACCAGCAGGGCCGTGACGCCGAGGCTGTCGGCCTCGGTGAGTTCGGTCAGGTTGCCGGTGCCCATCATCATCTCGATGTCGGGCCAGCGGACGCGGGTGTCGCGGTAGCGGGCGATCGAATCGACGAAGCCGAAATGGATCGGCTCCAGGATCGGATCCGCCAGGAAGGGCTTGCCCGCCTTCACCATCCGCTCGATCGCGCGATCGAGCGAGGGCAGGTCATCGGGACGCATCGGCACGAGGACGGGCACGGCGTCGGTCTCGAAGGCGAGGTCGAGCGTCTCCTCGTTGAGACTCAGCAGGTAATCGGCCCCGGCCTTCGCCCCACGGGTCAGCTCGTCCAGCGAGAAGGAATCGACGCTGACGGTCAGACCGGCGGCCTTCAGACCGCGGACGCTCTCCTCAAGATGGGGAAAGGCGGTGTCGGGCAGGCCTCCGAGATCGATCACGTCGGCGCCCTTGCGGGCCAGTTCCACGCCCTTCGCGACGATCTGCTCGGGCGTCATCTTCGAGGCATCGACGATCTCGGAGAAGATGCGCAATTCGTGGCGGGAGAGGTCCACCTTGCGGGCGGTGAGCCCAAGATAGGCCGGCAGATCGACCACCTCGTCCGGCCCCCGCTCCACCGGCAGGCCAAAATGGAGGCTCAGCGCTTCCGGGTTCGCCCGACAGCGTCCGGGCAGGACGATGCGGGTCGCCCCGTCGGGCATCCGGACGCGGCGCTTGATGATCTCTTCCGTCATCAAGGCGGCGACCTTCACGCCGGCATCGGCAATCGACCAGACGTAGCGCTCCGGCGGCAAGGTCGCGGCGACCTTTTCGAGGCGGGCATGGGCCAGCTTGCCGGTGATGAAGACGAGATGTTCGGGCGCGCTCATGCGGCCTGTCCCAGGGCGGAGGGGCCGCGCACCACGATCTCGCCGGCAAAGGCCGCGGCGAAGCGCGGGAAGGCGGCGTCCACCACACCGGCGGCGGCAAGCTCCGCCGCATCGGTGGCGATCACGGGCGCGGATTTCTCCAGGATGCAGCGGCTGGCGCCGAGCCGGCTTGCGAGCCAGAGCGCCAAGCTGTCGGACGTGACCTCCCAACTCTCGGGGATTTCCGGGAAACCCGCCTTCAGCGCGGCCGGGTCCCAGACGATGGAGCGACCCTCCCTGAGGGCCCGCGTGAGATCCTCAAGGCGGACCGTGGCGGTCAGGCGCGGTTCGAGACTGCAGAAGATCTCGGCCATGCGGCCCATGGCGTCGAGGGCGAGGCGATGGGCGAGGGCGTCGTCGAAGCCGAGGGCGGCCTGAGATGCGCGCACCGCGTCGGCGAAGGGGCCACCGCCGGGGACGACCGCGACGGGGCCCTCGACCACGCACGCGGCGAGGATGGCACGCAGGCGCTCGCGATCCGAGACGAGGCTGCCGCCGATCTTGACGACGTGCACCTCCGCTGCAGCGTCGCGCGCCGGGACATCAACGGAGGGAGCCGAACGGGAGAGGGAGGATCGGGCGGCGTGCATCGTCAGGCGGCGTCGGCGCGGCGCAGCACCCGCACAGCCGCGACGGCTTCGGCGATGCGAGCCTCGTCCAGTCCCTGCCGCCGGTCGTCGGCGCGGCAGAGGCCGCCGCGGAAGCCGAGATAATCCGGACCAAGACCCGCAAGGGCCGGGATATCGGCGCGCCGCAGGGAGCCGGCGAGGCCGCTGATCAGCCCGCAAGATCGACAGGCTGCGATGAAGGCGGAGAGTTTCGGGGCGGGCAGAAGATCGCGAAGGCCGATGCCGTGCTTACCCCGCGTATCGATCATGGCACCGGAGAAGCCCGCCGCCGCGAGCCGTGCCGGGAGATCGGGCAGGTCGAGCGCATCCTCGGCGAACACGACGCCGATCAGGCGGCCCGGAGCCGCGTCGGCAGCCTCGGCCAGGGTGTCGTCATGTGCCACGCCGACCGCGATCTTGATCCAGCGCGGTCCCGCCTGCGCCATCGCGGCAACGGCGCTCACAAGGTCGGTACCGGTGCCATCGCCGGCCACCGCACTGGTGACCGCCCGACCGGCGATCGCCTCGACGATCGCCCGCACCGTGGCGACCGGCAGGGCGCCGAGCGCGCCGCGCTCGGGATCCTTGGCATCGATCAGATCGGCGCCGGCCTGCAACGCAAGGCGCGCCTCCGCGACGTCGCGGACGCTGACGAGGATGGACGCGCGTTCGGGCTTCAAGGTCTGAGACACGGGAATGCTTAAACGCTCGGACAGGGCGCCTGTGCAAGCCCCGCTGGGGATGGCCCTGTCATCGTCCGGCGCACGGCACCGCTGCGGCGGCAACGGATCTTGGAGAGGCGGCAGAGGTCAGGAGCGGGGAGGGAGCGGTTCCGCCAACAGGCGATTCTTCACGATCCAGCGCACGGCGTGGGACCAGTCGTCGTCGGTATTGGCCCTGATCACGACCTGACCCTGGCGCAGCACCTTCCCACTCTCGGCTTCGCTGATGGTGACGACGAGACTGAACAACTGGTTGGCACCCTTATCGGCGAACGCCGTCACGGCGAGCTCGGCACCGAGTGCCTTCGCGATCGGCCCGGTGCAGCCGTTGCATTTGTAGAGCGGACTCTCCTTGCGAATTTCCTCCGCCTGAGGCGCGAGATCGACGCTCTGAATTCCGGCTTTCTCCGTGAGCTGGTCCTTCAGCACATCCGTGACGAGGCCGAGCCGTTTCTGATCCGCCGGCAGGTTCTTGCGGCCATAGGCCAGGGTCGGGTCGTTCATTTCCGCCGGGAAGATCGCGGCCTTGCGCGCCTCGTCCGCCATGGCTGTCCCGCCGAATACCGGCAACAGCGCGAGCGCCGCCAGGGCATGACGGCGGAAGGCCGGGTGGGCGCGCGGTCTCATGGGGCGAAGCCTCGACGAAGTGTCGCGGCCAGGACTGCCGCGGGAGGAAATATCTCGGGCGTTCGGTGAATTTGGCAACGGCGGACCTATGACCGCCCGCGCTGCGGATCGTCCCCCCGAAGGGTCATGTCTTAGAAAAATCTTATGTTTTCGCCGTTGAGGCGGGCGGTCCAATGTTGCTAGCGTGGCGCCCGCATGCGCCTTTTCCCATCCCACCTCCTCGCCCTCGCGCTCTTCGCGGGAATCCCGGCCGCCGCGGCGCAGGAGCCGAAGGCGGCCACCGGCGAGCCGTCGCCCGGTACGCCGAATGCCCAGGCGGCCCAGCCCGGCGGGAGCGATACGCATATCGCGATGATCTATCGCTCGGTGCCGCCCCCGTCCTCCTACGACGCGGAGGCCGAGCCCGAGGATCTCGGCGTCGCCGGCGCCCGAATGGCGGTGAAGGACAACAACACCACCGGCCGCTTCACCAAGCAGACCTATGCCCTGGACGAGGTCGCCCTCGAACCCGGTCTGGACGCCGTTGCGGCGGCGAAGGAACTGGCCGCCAAGGGGGTCAAGTACTTCGCCCTCACCCTGCCGGCCGACGAGGTGCTGGCGGTGGCCGACGCCCTCAAGGATCAGGATATCGTGATCCTCAATGCCGGCGCTCCGGACGATCGCCTGCGCGGTGCCGATTGCCGGGCCAACGTGTTCCACACCCTCCCCAGCCGCGCCATGCAGACCGACGCGCTGGCGCAGTACATGACGCTGATGCGCTGGCGGAAGATTTTCCTGATTGTCGGTCCGACCGAGCGCGATAAGGCCTATGCCGAGGCGCTGAAGAATTCGGCCAAGAAGTTCGGCCTCAAGATCACCGCGGAGAAGCCCTGGACCTTCGGGCCGCTGGCCAAGGCGCGGGGCGACACGCCGACCCGCGCCGAGGCGATGGTGTTCACCCGCGGCCTCGATTACGACATGGCGATCGTCGCCGACGAGGAGGGCGATTGGGGCGACTACGTCCCGTTCCGCACCGTCGATCCCCGCCCCGTCGCCGGCACTCAGGGGCTGATCGCCACGACCTGGCACCCGACGCTGGAGACCTGGGGCGCGGCCCAGGCGCAGAACCGCTTCCGCCGCCAGACCGGCCGGTTGATGAAACCCCTCGATTACCAGGCCTGGGCCGCGGTGCGCACGGTCGGCGAGGCGGCGACGCAGAAGAAGTCGACCGAAGTCGGGGTGATCCGCCCCTATCTGACGACGCCCGAATTCTCGCTGCCGGCCTACAAGGGCGTCTCGCTCACTTACCGACCGTGGGATCACCAGCTGCGCCAGCCGGTGATCGTGGTGCAGCCCAAGGCGATGGTCTCGGTGGCGCCCGAGCAGGGCTTCATCCACCAGCGCACGCCGCTCGACACGCTCGGCACCGACGAGCCGGAGACGACGTGCAAGCTGAAGTGAGCGCGACGCTTGCGGCGCGACGCACGGGGTCCTACCGTCCGGGCATCGCTTTTTTAGGCGGGCAATTCCATGCAGGCTCCGGCTCAGCTCACCGTCACGGTGCATCACGACGAGGCGGCCCAGCTCTGGTACGTCCATGCCTCGGAACTGCCCGGCCTCCATGCCGAGGCGTCGACACTCGATGCCCTGGTGGCGATCATCGAGGATGTCGCCCCCGACCTCATCGAAACGAACTTGTCGCGGGGTGCCGACGGCGCCGCTCCGCCGACCGAGTTGCGGGTGCAGCACGTCTTCAGAGCGAAGCCTGCCCGCGCCGCATAGATGGGCGGCAACCTCTACCCCGAGCTCGTGCGTCTGCTGCGGGAGGCGGGATGCCTGTTCGTGCGGCCGGGCAAGGGCTCGCACGAGATTTGGTAGAGCCCACGGACCAACCGCCGGTTCACCGTGCCTCGCAACACGGCCATGACGCACACGGCCAACGCCATCCTCAAGGATGCCGGGCTCGAAAAGGCGTTCTGATCAGAGCGCCCAGGATGCCCTTGCGGCAATCCACCGCCCGGTGTGGGACGGCGCGGACACCGATTTTCCGTTTGTGCCGCGCGCCCTAGATGGCCATGTCGCTTCAAGAGATGATTCGAACCAAGGCGCGGCCAAGCGCCGGAACGACAGGGAGGAAGCCGATGGTCGCTCGCTTCAGGGCGGGGATGGGTTTGGCGGTGCTTGCGGGCGCCTGGGTCGCCGGGGCCGAGGGCGCTCAGGCCTTCACCGCCTACGTCACCAACGAGAAGGCCAACACCGTCTCGGTGATCGATACCGCGACCATGGCGGTGACGGCGACGTGGAAGGTCGGACGCCGTCCTCGTGGCGTCACACTCTCGAAGGACGACAAGGAGCTGTTTGTCTGCGCCAGCGACGACGACCGCATCGACGTGCTCGACACCGCCACCGGCAAGGTGGTGCGCTCGCTGCGCTCCGGCCCCGATCCGGAGCAGTTCATCCTCGATCGCAGCGGCAACCCGCTCTACGTTGCCAACGAGGATGACAGCCAAGTCACGATCCTCGACATCGAGAAGAACAAGGTGCTCGCCGAGGTGCCGGTGGGCGTGGAACCGGAGGGAATGGGTCTGTCACCGGATGGCAAGATCCTGGTCAACACGTCCGAAACCACCAACATGGCCCACTTCATCGACACCAAGACCTTCGAGGTGATCGACAACGTGTTGGTCGATGCCCGGCCCCGCTTCGCGGAGTTCTCCGGCGATGGAAAGATCCTCTGGGTCTCGGCCGAGGTCGGTGGCACGGTTTCGATCATCGATACCGGGACGCGCAAGGTCATCAAGAAGATCACCTTCAAGATTCCCGGCGTCACCGACGAGCAGATCCAGCCGGTCGGCGTGCGCCTGACGGCCGATGGCAGCAAGGCCTTCGTCGCCCTGGGCCCCGCCAACCGAGTGGCGGTGATCGATGCCAAGACCTACGAGGTGCAGAAATACCTGCCCGTGGGCCAGCGCGTGTGGCAGCTCGCCTTCACGCCGGACGAGAAGCAGCTCTTCACCACCAACGGCACGTCGAACGACGTGTCCGTGATCGATGTCGAAGCTTTGAAAGTGGTGAAAAGCATTCCCGTGGGCCTGCTGCCCTGGGGCGTGGCGATCTCGAAGAAGTGAGCCGGACAACAAGAAAAGACGTACGGCCCTAGGAGGAAACGACATGGCATGGACTACGCGCCTCGGCCTCGCCGCCGTGGCCCTAATGCTCGCCGCTGCCCCGGCCGGGGCCCTCGACCTGACCAAGAAGCGTCAGAATTTGCCCGACCTCGTTCTCGGTAACGAGGAGGGCAACGACTTCATGGTGGAGAACAAGGACATCGAGCTGGAAGCCGGCAAGGCTTACCGCTTGCGGATCGTTGCCAATGGGCGGCAGGAATACAAGTTCTACGCGCCGGAATTCTTCCGCTACATCTGGCTCAACCAGATCGTCATCGAGCACAAGGAGATCCATGGCGGCGGCCCGCCCGATCACCTCGAATTCGACGATCCGGGCGAGATCGCCATCGAGTTCGTCGCGATCAAGCCCGGCGAGTACCGGTGGTACGCGCAAGGGCTCGAGGAGAAGGGGATGGCCGGCAAGATTTCGGTAAAGTGAGGGATAGTGCTCATGAACCCCACAAGCCGGATACGCTGCGCACCGCGCGCTGACATGCACGTACAGAGTGTGCGATCGTCCTCACCGCGCTCCGTCCTGGCCTTTCTGCCCGGTCGTATTCTCCCCGCAACGGGGACGGCAGGCGCCTGGGCGGTTGCGGCGGTCCTTCTGACGACTCCCGCGCTCGCCGACGACAAGGCGGCGTGCAGCGCCGGGATTGCCGACATCAAGGCGAAGGTCGCGGCCCTCGCCCCCGACGCCGTCCCGCAGAAGCTCAAGAAGGCCCTCCGGGTCGCCGAGCGCGAGCAGGGCGAGGGCGAGTACGACGAATGCGTCGAGGCGCTTGAAGACGCCAATCGGGCTCTGCCGCGATGAGCGCGGCTCTGGAGGTCGCGGGCGTCAGCCACCGCTTCGGCCAGCGCGCCGCGCTCTCCGATGTGTCGATCACCGTCGAGCGCGGGCACTTCATGGCGCTGCTCGGCCCCAACGGGGCAGGTAAGACCACCCTGTTCTCCGTGATCACCCGGCTCTACAACAACCAGGAGGGGCGGGTGTCGATCCTGGGCCATCCCCTTGATCGCGAGCCGTCGCGGGCGCTCGCGCGGTTGGGCGTGGTGTTCCAGGCCCGGACCTTGGACACCGATCTCACCGTCGCGCAGAACCTGCATTACCATGCGAGCCTGCACGGTATCGGCCGCAAGGCCGCCCGCGCCCGCATCGAGCAATTGCTCGCCCGCGTCGGCTTGTCGGAGCGTCGGGACGACAAGATCCGCACCTTGTCGGGCGGTCAGTCGCGCCGCATCGAGATCGCCCGCTCGCTGATCCACGAGCCGCGCCTCCTGCTCCTCGATGAGCCGACCGTCGGGCTCGATCTCGAATCCCGCGCCGACATCGTCGCCATCGTCCGCGCGCTGGTGCGCGAGGAGGAACTCTCGGTGCTGTGGGCGACCCATATCTTCGAGGAGATCTCCCCCGAGGACGATGCGGTCGTCCTCCACCGCGGTCGCATCGTCGCTCGCGGCAGGGCCGGGGAGATCGGTGCCCCGGGCGAAACCCTGGAAGCCGCCTTCAGACGGCTCGTGGCGGATCCGGGCAAGACCGCGGGAAAGGTGGCCGCATGACCGCGCCGTTGAACATTGCCGTCGCGGAAGGCGCCCGGTCGGTTCCCCATGCCGGTCGGCTCGACGCGGTCGGCTACCTAATCGCGCTCGGCGGCATCGTCCGTCGTGAACTTCTGCGCTTCTTCAATCAGAAGGAGCGCTTCTTCTCGGCGCTGGTACGCCCGCTCGTCTGGCTGTTCATTTTCGCGGCGGGCTTCCGCAACACCCTCGGCGTCTCGATCACGCCGCCCTACGAGACTTACGTGCTCTACGAGGTCTACGTGGTGCCGGGGCTGGCGGTGATGATTCAGCTGTTCAACGGCATGCAATCCTCGCTGTCGATGGTCTACGACCGCGAAGTCGGCTCGATGAAGGTGCTGCTGACCTCGCCTTATCCGCGCTGGATGCTGCTGCTCGCCAAGCTGATCGCCGGCGTCTGCGTCTCGATCGTCCAGGCCTACGCCTTCCTGGCGGTGGCATGGTTCTGGGAGACCGACATCCCGACCATCGGCTACCTCGCCGCGCTCCCTGCCTTCCTGGCGGCGGGCATGATGCTTGGGGCCATCGGCCTGTTCCTGTCTTCGCTGGTGCGGCAATTGGAGAACTTCGCCAGCGTGATGAACTTCGTGATCTTCCCGATGTTCTTTGCCTCTTCCGCCCTATATCCGCTGTGGCGCATCCGGGAATCGAGCGACACGCTGTACTGGATCTGCCAGGCCAACCCGTTCACCCACGCCGTCGAGCTGGTGCGCTTTGCCCTGTACGGGAAGTTCGAGCCGCTCAGCTTCGCCGTCGTGATCGGCACCGGCCTCCTGTTCTTTACGCTCGCCGTGATCGCCTACGACCCGGGCCGCGGAATCATGGCCCGTCGCGGCGGACCGGCCGGCGAGACACCGTGAGAGGAAACATGCGCGCGACCCTTCCCCTGACCCTCCTGCTGGCACTGGCCGCCGGGCCGGCCCTGGCGCAGCCGAAACAGGATCCGGATTGGCCCTGCGCCCAGCGCCGGGTGCCGACGATCGGCTACGGTGCGGTCTGGACCGGCCCGGATCCGGCCGAGGCCGGTGATTGGGGCAGTGACCGCGAGGCGGCGCAACTCGCCCGCAAGCTGGCCTCCCGCCGGACGGAGCTGCGCGAGGCCGATAGCCTCATCGATGAATTCGTCGAGAAGGCCGATCCGGCGGAGAAGGGAAAGCGCCTGACCCGCGTCTTTGCCGGCGTCTTCGAGGTCATCACCGGAGAGCGCAGCACGGTGATGAACGGGATCGTCCGCTACGCCCAGGGACAGCGCCGGCTGGCCGAGCGAATTCGCGACGAGGCCGACAAGGTCAGCGAACTGCGCGATGCGCCGGAGAACGACACCACGAAGGTCGCCTCCAAGGACGTCGCGGAACTGGAAACCAAGTTCAACTGGGATCGTCGCATCTTCGACGAACGCAACCAATCGGTCTCCTATGTCTGCGAAGTGCCGACATTGCTGGAGCAGCGTCTCGGCGAGATTGCCAAGCGGATCCAGGCCAAGCTCTGATCCGTCATTCCTACCAAAGTCCCTCATTCCTCAAGGCTGCTGCGCAGCATCTCAGGACAAGGGTTGGGGTGGGACGACGCCTTTGATTCAAGGGCAGTAGCGCAGGGGACGACCGAACGGATCGTCGTATCCGGGACCGGGGCGGAAGCCGTAATAGCTCGGCTTCCCGAGGCCGTAGGCTGACCCGACATAGCTCGGGTCGTCCGGGGCATCGGTCGGCACTGGGGCGATCCGCGGAGCGCAGCCCGCGAGGCGTCGCGGTGAGGGCAGGCGCTCGACGATGGAATCGCCTTCCGCGCGCGGGAAGAAGCGCGGCGCCTGTGGGCCCGGCACCGTCTCGTAACGTTCGAGCAGATCGGCGGCAGAGGACGGCGTCGCGACGAGCGCGAGAAGGGCACAGGCCCAGAGCCGTCCGCTCGTCATGACCGCATCCCCGTGTAAGAACCCGGGAAGCCGTCGCAGTTTATGGTGAACGGTCCGTTACCGCGGCGCTTTCGGCGAGGCATCGCATACAGGCTGCCCGGCGGCATCCGCAATGACGAGACGGGAGCCGGGCCGAGCGGGTCTCCCTACCCCCGCGGATAGACGATGATCGACAAGTAGGTGGACGGCGTCTTCAGGAGCTTTGCCGGCCCATGCAGGCCGCTGGGGTCGAACATCAGTGCATCGCCGGGATGGAGATGATAGTCGAGACCGGAATGGTGATAGATCACCTCGCCGGTCAGCATGTAGATGAACTCAGTTCCGACATGGCGGAAGCTAGTATAGGCTTCCGCCTCCTTCTGAAGCGTGATGAGATAGGGCTCGACGACCACGTCGCCGCGGATGCCCGCCCCCAGCAATTCGTAGATATGTCCGACCTTGGTGCCGCGCCGCTCGATCAGCACGCCCTGGCCGCGCTTCACGTGGGAGCAGTCGCGCGTCTCCTCGAACGCCGCGAACAGGGCCGTGATCGGCACGTTGAGTGCGGAGGCGATGGCGTTGATCGAGGCTAGCGAGGGCGAGATCGCCCCGTTCTCGATCTTCGAGATCATGCCCGGAGAGATGCCCGCCGCCGCTCCGAGATCGGCCACCGACAGGTCACGCTCGCGCCGCAACACCCGCACCTGATGGCCGAGCGCCTTCTCGAGCGGACGCTCCTCGGCCACCGGAGCGTTCGAGGCGGTATTCAGTAGAGTTCCCGCAGTCACCGTGACTCGCTCCGGTCGGCACAGACCCAATATGGCGCGCGATGACTGAGGCTGCCAGTCGGAAGCCGGCGGCAGATCCAGCTTCGCGGGGGGAGTTTGGGGCCACGAGAAACGTCAGTTTCCCATCAAGAAATTTTAGTTCCCCATAATTGACAGCATCGGCGGCCCATGCGAGCAATCCGACAACGGGCGAAGCGGCTCGCTGAGGGTGAAGGCGATGTGCGGGATTGTTGGGCTCTTCCTGAAGAATCCGAAGCTGGAGCCGCAGCTCGGAACGCTGCTCGCCGACATGCTGAAGACCATGACGGATCGCGGGCCCGACAGCGCCGGTTTCGCCGTCTACGGCTCCGACGGGACGGGCGTGAAGCTGACCCTGCGCGGACCCGACGCCAAGACCCTGGCCGGGGCGGTTTCCGGCCTCGAAGCGGCGCTCGGCGGTGTCGTCGGCGCGACGGCGCGCGACACCCATACCGTGATCGCCCTGGAAGCCGACCAAGAGACGGCCGCCCGTGATTGGCTCTCGGCCAACGCGCCCGGCATCGACGTGGTCAGTGCCGGCAAGCGTATGGAAATCTACAAGGAGACCGGCCTGCCGGAGAACGTCGCCAAGCGCTTCGATCTCTCGAAGATGACCGGCACCCACGGCATCGGTCACACCCGCATGGCCACCGAGAGCGCGGTGACGACGAACGGCGCGCACCCCTTCTCGACCGGTCTCGACGAGTGCCTCGTTCATAACGGCTCGCTGTCGAACCACAACGACATGCGCCGCCGCCTCCAGCACGAGGGCATCACCTTCGCCACCAAGAACGACACCGAGGTCGCCGCCGGATATCTGAGCTGGCGGATGCGCGAGGGCGCCTCGCTGAAGGACGCGCTCGAATCGAGCCTGACCGACCTCGACGGCTTCTTCACCTTCGTCGTCGGCACCGAAACGGGTTTCGCCGTCGTGCGCGATCCGATCGCCTGCAAGCCCGCCGTGATGGCCGAGACCGACGATTACGTCGCCTTCGGCTCCGAGTACCGGGCGCTGATCGGGCTGCCGGGGATCGACAAGGCCCGCGTCTTCGAGCCCGAACCGGCACGCGTCTACGCGTGGGAACGCCAAACGGGGGAGCGCCACTGATGCCCGTCTACGATCTGAGAAGCGCAGGCCTGCGCGACCTGAACCGCCAGCTGCATGCGCTGCGGCCCGACACCAACGAGACCCACTGGACGGTCCAGAACCCCGACGGCGCCCACGCCATCGCGGCCGGGCTCGACGCCCCAGTCACCGTCGAGATCGAGGGCAATGTCGGCTATTACTGCGCCGGCATGAACAAGCTGGCCAATGTCGTGATCCACGGCAGCGCCGGCACCGGGGTCGCCGAGAACATGATGAGCGGCTTCGTCCACGTGAAGGGCGATGTCAGCCAGTCGGCGGGTGCCACGTCCCATGGCGGCATGCTCGTCGTCGACGGCAATGCGGGCGCCCGCTGCGGCATCTCGATGAAGGGCATCGACATCCTCGTGAAGGGGTCGATCGGCCACATGTCGGCCTTCATGGCCCAGGCCGGGACGCTGACCGTTCTCGGGGATGCGGGCGAGGCGCTCGGCGACTCGCTCTACGAGGCGCGCCTCTACGTGCGGGGCTCCGTGAAGAGCTTGGGGGCCGACTGCATCGAGAAGGAGATGCGCGACGAGCACCGTGAGCAGCTCTTCGCCAAGCTGAAGGCGGCCGGGCTCGCGGGCGAGGTCGATCCGTCCGAGTTCCGTCGCTACGGCTCGGCCCGCACGCTCTACCACTTCCATGTCGACAACGCCGGAGCCTATTGATGGCCGAGAACGCTAAGGGCCCCCGTACGGCGCCGCGCTATTCGGCGACCTTCACGCCCGAAGTGATGTCCGAGATCCGCCGCGCGGCGGCGACCGGCATCTACGACATCCGCGGCGCCGGCGCGAAGCGCAAGCTGCCTCATTTCGACGATCTGCTGTTCCTGGGCGCCTCGATCAGCCGCTACCCGCTCGAGGGCTACCGCGAGCGCTGCAGCACCGAGGTCGTGCTGGGCTCGCGCTTCGCCAAGAAGCCGATCCACCTCAAGACGCCGATCACCATCGCCGGCATGAGCTTCGGCTCGCTCTCGGCCAATGCCAAGGAGGCCCTGGGGCGGGGCGCAACGATCGCCGGCACCTCGACCACCACCGGCGACGGCGGCATGACGCCGGAGGAGCGCGGGCATTCCAAGACGCTGGTCTACCAGTACCTGCCGTCCCGCTACGGCATGAACCCGGACGACCTGCGCCGGGCCGACGCCATCGAGGTCGTGATCGGCCAGGGCGCCAAGCCCGGCGGCGGCGGCATGCTGCTCGGCCAGAAGATCACCGAGCGCGTCGCCGGCATGCGCTGCCTGCCCGCGGGCGTCGATCAGCGCTCCGCTTGCCGCCATCCGGACTGGACCGGGCCGGACGACCTCGAAATCAAGATCGGGGAGCTGCGCGAGGTCACCGAGTGGGAGAAGCCGATCTACGTCAAGGTCGGCGCCTCGCGGCCCTATTACGACACGGCCCTCGCGGCCAAGGCCGGTGCCGACGTGGTGGTGCTCGACGGCATGCAGGGCGGCACCGCCGCGACGCAGGACGTGTTCATCGAGCATGTCGGCCTCCCCACCCTCGCCGCGATCCGTCCCGCCGTGCAGGCCCTGCGCGACCTCGGCCTGCACCGCAAAGTGCAGCTCATCGTCTCCGGCGGCATCCGCTCGGGTGCCGACGTCGCCAAGGTCCTGGCGCTCGGGGCCGATGCGGTGGCTATCGGCACCGCCGCGTTGATCGCGCTGGGCGACAACGATCCGCGCTGGGAGGAGGAGTATCAGGCGCTCGGGACCACGGCCGGCGCCTATGACGACTGGCACGAGGGCAAGGACCCCGCCGGCATCACCACGCAGGATCCGGAGCTGATGAAGCGCCTCGATCCGGAACTCGCGGGGCGGCGCCTCGCCAATTACCTCGCGGTGATGACGCTGGAGGCCCAGACCATCGCCCGCGCCTGCGGCAAGAGCCACCTCCACAACCTCGAGCCCGAGGATCTGGTGGCGCTCACCATCGAGGCCGCCGCCATGGCCCAGGTGCCGCTCGCCGGCACCAGCTGGGTTCCGGGCCAGACCGGGCTCTGAGAGGACCAGGGCCGCCCTGATCGGAGGGGCGGCCTTTTTCTTGAATGCGGGGCCTGGAGCGCGAGGCTCGGCCCACCGGACGGGAGGACATCGTCATGCCCCTGGATCTCGAGAGCGCCGCCAAGGAACGCGGCATCAAGTATTTCCTCGTCTCCTACACCGATCTCTTCGGCACCCAGCGCGCCAAGCTGGTGCCGGCGGCGGCCATCAAGAGCACTTGCAAGAACGGAGCGGGCTTCGCGGGTTTCGCCACCTGGCTCGATATGAGCCCGGCCGATGCCGACCTGTTGGCGGTGCCCGATCCCGACGGCCTGATCCAGCTGCCCTGGAAGCCCGAGGTCGGCTGGCTGCCGGCGGATCTCGTGATGGATGGCAAGCCGGTCGAGCAGGGACCGCGCAACATCCTCAAGCGCCTGATCAAGGACGCCGCCCGCGACGGCCTTCAGATGAAGACCGGCGTCGAGTGCGAGTTCTTCCTGATCACGCCCTGCGGCTCGGAGCCGGCCGACATGGCCGACAAGCAGATCAAGCCCTGCTACGACCAATCGGCCCTGATGCGCCGCTACGACGTCATCACCGAGATCTGCGACGCGATGCTGTCGCTCGGCTGGAAGCCCTACCAGAACGACCACGAGGACGCGAACGGCCAGTTCGAGATGAACTGGGACTATGACGATGCCCTCGTGACCGCCGACCGGCACGCCTTCTTCAAGTACATGACCCGCTCGATCGCCGAGAAGCACGGCCTGCGGGCGACCTTCATGCCGAAGCCCTTCATGGACCTGACGGGCTCCGGCTGCCACGCCCACGTCTCGGTCTGGCGCGACGGTCGCAACGTCTTCGCCGATGCCTCCGACGAGATCGGCATGTCGCAGGACGGCTACCACTTCATCGGCGGCCTGATCCACTCGGCGGACGCGCTCGCCGCGATCACCAATCCTTGCGTAAACTCCTACAAACGCATCAACGCACCCCGCACCACCTCGGGCGCGACCTGGGCGCCCAACACCGTCACCTATACGGGCAACAACCGCACCCACATGATCCGCATCCCGGATGGCGGGCGGCTCGAATTCCGCCTCGCGGACGGCGCGGCCAATCCCTACCTGCTCCAGGCGGCGATCCTGGCCGCGGGCATGGACGGGATCCGCAACCGCCGCGATCCGGGGAAGCGCCTCGACATCAACATGTACACCGACGGGCACACGGTGGAGGGCGTGAAGCGCCTGCCGCTCAACATGCTCGACGCCATGCGGGCGCTCGAGCAGTGCGACGTGCTCAACAACGCCTTCGGCTCCTTCGTGCCGAGCTACCTCAAGCTCAAGACCGAGGAGTGGAACAGCTATTGCCGCCACCTGACCCAGTGGGAGCGGGACACCACGCTCGATTGCTGAGGATCCGCTCGCACCATATGAGGCCGCAGCATCGATCCGGTCGCTGCGGCCGCTCGCCGAGAGCCTGCTCGACAGGCACAACCCACTCAATCCCCTCATCCTGAGGTGCCGCGAAGCGGCCTCGAAGGAGGCCTCCAGACATCGCGCGATCCCTGGAGCCCTCCTTCGAGGCTCAGGCTTCGCCTGAGCACCTCAGGATGAGGGTGAGGATTGGAGTGATCGCAGCATCGAACCAGTCTGATCTTGAGGAGACAACAGGTCGCCGAGACCCCCCGCGGCGACGGGCCACCGCTTCACGTCATCCTTAGACGATGCGCCGGTCGAGCCGGATGATGCGGCAGGGATCGCCCGCCTTCGCCGCCGGCGCGAGCGGCGCGCGGACCAGCAGGGCTTCGCTCGCGCCGAGCACCGAGAGCATGGACGAATCCTGGCGGTTCTCGGGATGTACCACCGGCAGGCGATCCGGGGCCGTATCGAGGCGGGCGCGCAGGTAATCCTGGCGCTGGTCGTTGCCCGGCATATCGCGTCCGAGTACGGCCGGTTCGCTGCGATCGGCACCGGCCGCAGGATCGCCGAGCAGCGCCCGGATCGCCGGGACGACGAAGAGCAGGCCGCAGACGATCGACGAGACCGGATTGCCCGGCAGGCCGATCACCGCCATGGCGCCGAGCCGCCCGAACATCAGAGGCTTGCCGGGCCGGAGGGCGATGCGCCAGAATCCGAGTTCGAGACCCTCCTCGCGCAGGGCCGCCTGAACGAGATCGTGGTCGCCGACCGAGGCACCGCCCAGGGTCACGACGAGATCCGCGCCGGCCTCCCGGGCGCGCCCGATGGCCCTTCGCAAGGCATCGAGATCGTCGGAGACGATGCCGAGATCGATCGCTTCCGCACCCGCCTCGCCGGCGAGCGCGCTGAGCGCCAATCCGTTCGAGGCGATGATCTGGTCCCAGGCCGGCGTCTCGCCCGGCCGCACCAGCTCGTCGCCGGTCGCGATGACCGCAACGCGCGGGCGACGGCGCACCGGCACCACCGCGTGACCGGCGGCCGCCGCGAGGGCGAGGCGGCGGGTGTCGAGGGTCTCGCCCGCCCGCAGCAGCGTCTCGCCCTCGGAGAAATCGAGCCCGGCCCGGCGCAGGAAGCGGCCGCTCGCGACGGTTTCGCGGGCGATCACCGTGTCGCCGGCGGCGTCGGCATTCTCCTGGATCAGGATGGCGTCGGCGCCCTCGGGAACGGGAGCCCCGGTGAAGATGCGCACGGCCTCGCCCGGCCGGATGCCCTGGGCATAGCCATGGCCGGCGGCGCTGGTGCCGACCACGCGCAGTGTCGCGGGCACCTGCGCCACGTCGGCCGCACGCACGGCGTAACCGTCCATGGCCGAGGCGGGGAAGGGGGGCTGGGTGCGCCCGGCGGCGAGATCGGCTGCCAGCGTGCGTCCGGCAGCCCGGGCGACCGGGACCGACTCGGGCTCGACCGGGCCAGGGATGGCGGCGAGGATTTTCGTGAGGGCTTCGGCGACGGGGAGGAGACTCATGCGTGGCGCTTCCCGCGGCGCGCTGCGCCGGGACGCGCGCTCACGCCTCGTCCTCCGCCCGCCACTGCCCGGATTTCCCGCCCTCCTTGGACAGGAGGCGGATGCCTTCGATGCGCATCCCCCGATCGGCGGCCTTCACCATGTCGTAGACCGTCAGGCAGGCGACCGAGACGGCGGTGAGTGCCTCCATCTCGACCCCGGTCTGGCCCTGAACCCGCACCTCCGCGGTGAGCCGCAGGCCGGGCAAAGTCGCATCCGGCTCGCAGGCGATCTTGACCTTGGTCAGCAGGAGCGGATGGCAGAGCGGGATCAGCTCATGGGTGCGCTTGGCCGCCATGATGCCGGCGAGCCGCGCGGTGCCGATCACGTCGCCCTTCTTGGCGTCGCCCTCGCGGATCAGCGCCAGGGTCTCCGGGCGCATCACGACGACGCCCTCCGCGACGGCCGTCCGCGACGTGGCGGCCTTGTCCGAGACATCGACCATGTTGGCCGCGCCGGTGGCATCGATATGGGTGAGGCGGCCCTCGCTCACTTACTTCTCGTCCCCGAACAGCAAGGCCCGCGTCGCGGCGGTCACGTCCGCCTGCCGCATCAGGCTCTCCCCGACCAGGACGGTGTCGAGGCCGTGCGGGCGCAGCCGCCGAACGTCGGCATGACCGCCGATGCCGCTCTCGGCCACCGCGATCCGGTCCGCGGGGATGCCGGGCTTGAGCCTGATCGCGGTCTCGAACGAGACCTCGAAGGTCTTGAGATTGCGGTTGTTGACGCCGACCAAGCGTGTGCCGAGCGGCAGGGCCCGTACCAGCTCTTCCGCGTCGTGGACCTCGACCAGCACGTCCATGCCCAGGTCGTGGGCGGTCTCGACCAGGGCCGCGGCCTCCGTATCATCGAGACAGGCCATGATGACGAGGATGCAGTCGGCGCCCCAGGCCCGCGCCTCGAACACTTGGTAGGGCTCGAACAGGAAGTCCTTGCGCAGCACGGGCAGGGCGCAGGCCGCGCGGGCCGCGACGAGGAATTCCGGAGCACCCTGGAATGAGGGGGCGTCGGTCAGCACCGAGAGGCAGGTGGCGCCCCCCGCCGCGTAGGCCCTGGCGAGCGCCTCGGGATCGAAGTCGGCCCGGATGAGCCCCTTGGAGGGCGACGCCTTCTTGATCTCGGCAATCAGCGCCGGTCGCCCTTCCGCGATATGCGCTTCGATGGCGGCGGCGAAGCCCCTCGGCGCATCGGCCTTCGCCACGAGCTTCTCGAGCTTGGCCAAGGGCAGGCGCAGCTTCGCCTCGGCGACCTCGCGACGCTTGTAGGCCTCGATCCGGGCCAGCACACTCGCGCGCTGCGGTGCCGGGGGGCTCGCGATCACATCGGCCACGATGTCGTCCATCGGTCGATCCTCGGTGTCCTGCACACGGCCCTGTCGGGGCCTTATCACGCCTGGGATGCCGCGACGAGCCGGGCAAGGGTCGCTCGCGCCGCGCCGGAATCGATGGCGGCCTGCGCCCGCTGGACACCCTCATTGAGGCTGCCGGCGGCACCGGCCACGACGAGACCGGCGGCCGCATTCAGCACGGCGATGTCGCGATAGGCGTTGCGCTCCCCCTCCAGCACGGCGCGCAGGGCCGCCGCGTTGTGCTCGGGATCGCCGCCACGCAGGTCGTCGAGGGTGGCGAGCGGGAGGCCGACATCCTGCGGGTGAATGGTGAAGCGGGAGAGCGCACCGTCCTCCAGCGCGACCACCGCCGTCGGGCCGGTGGTGGTGATCTCATCGAGCCCGTCCGCGCCGTGCACGGTCCAGACCCGGCGGCTGCCGAGGGTGCCGAGCACGCGGGTCAGAGGCTCGGCCCAGGCGGAGCGCGAGACGCCGAAGACCTGGGCGGTGACGCCGGCCGGATTCGAGAGCGGACCGAGCATGTTGAAGATCGTGCGGAACGGCAGTTCGGAGCGCGTCGGGGCGACGTGGCGCATGGCGCCGTGATGCGTCTGGGCGAACATGAAGCAGAGGCCGGCCTGCTCGAGGCAGCGCTGCAATCCTTCGGGTTGGAGCCCGATGGTGACGCCGAGGGCGGCCAGCACGTCGGCGGCGCCCGAGCGCGACGTGGCCGCGCGGTTGCCGTGCTTGGCGACCGGCACGCCGCAGGCGGCGGTGAGGATCGCGGCGAGCGTCGAGACGTTGTAGCTGCCCGAATGGTCGCCGCCGGTGCCGACAATGTCGATGGCCCCCTCCGGCGCCGTCACGGGCAGCATCCGCGCCCGCATCGCCGAAACCGCTCCGACGATCTCGTCCTCGCTCTCACCGCGCACGGCGAGCGCGGTCAGGAAGGCGCCGGCCTGAACCGGCGTGACGTCGCCCGAGAGCAGATCGTCGAAGGCGGCACGCGCCTGATCGCGGGTCAGCGCGGTGCCAGTCGCGACCGTGGCGAGATGGGTCTTGAAGGCGTCCATGACGGCTCGCTCGTATCCTCCGTTCCCCTCGCCCTGTTCGGAAGGGGGAGGGGTGGTGCAGAAGGCACCGAAGCGACCTCTTCTGAACGCCCCCCCCATCGTCCTCTCTCCGCGGGCGGGAGAAAAGCCAGCGCCGTCAATGCACGGCGAACCCGTCCTTGTCACCCGCGGGCGCCGGACTCCGCCCGCCACGCGGCGGCGATGTCGAGGAAATTCCTCAGGATTTGCGTGCCGTGGTTCGAGAGGATGCTCTCGGGGTGAAACTGCACGCCGTGCACCGGCAATGTCCGGTGCTGCAATCCCATGATGAGGCCGTCCGCCTCCGCCGTGACCGCGAGATCGTCCGGGCAGCTCGCGCGGTCGACCACCAGGGAATGATAGCGGGTGGCGTCGAACCCCTCGTTGATGCCGCGGAACACGCCCTTGGCCTCGTGGCGAATGGTGGAAACCTTGCCGTGCATGGGGGCAGGCGCGCGCACCACGTCGCCGCCATAGGCCTGTCCGATGGTCTGGAGCCCGAGGCACACGCCGAAGATCGGCACCTCCGCGCCGAGTTCCCGCACCACGTCGAGGCACACCCCGGCCTCGTTCGGCGTGCAGGGCCCCGGCGACAGCACCAGGGCGTCCGGCGCCCGCTCACGGATCCCGGCGACGTCGATCTGATCGTTGCGCACCACGTCGATCCGGCCGCAGAGCGGGCCGATGAGGTGGACGAGATTCCACGTGAAGGAATCGTAGTTGTCGATGACGAGAACGTTGGACATCGGGCAAGGCCTTGCGGCGAAATCGGCGGACCTGACTCCGACCCAAATCCTCATCTGAGGTGCCGCGGTGCGGTCTCGAAGAGGGCTCCAGCGCGCTCGTGACTTCTGGAGCCCTCCTTCGAGGCCGCCGCTGCGCGCCGGCACCTCAGGATGAGGGGGTGGATGGGATGGACCGTGCTGACGGCGTGGCGACCCACTTGGGCCAAGTCAAGCCCGCCGCTTCTCGGAAAAAGGAACACGGGGTGGCCGAAATGTGCGGCAACGCGCATTCACGAAACTGTTCAAATGGGAATGCTGCGTTTATTGATAAATCAACTAATGGACGTGGCTGTGGGCATCTTTATTGTTAGACAGCGATGGCTGCATATCATATTTGCTATCTTATTATTCTGGCTATCAGGCTTTGAGTTCTGGAGGAGGGAAACGTTCACGGTCCCCCTTGATCAGCCAATCTCGTTATCGACAGCGGGAAAGTTCGAGCATGATTTTCGCGTTCGAGTTGATACTACCCACGAGCTGACGATCCGCTTTTCCAAAGGAACGCGTTCGCGCGAGGAAGCGATGCGGCTCGTCGGTAGTCGGTGGGACTGCCGAGAAAAGACTTTAAAAACAGACTGCGACGCATCTGTTCCTCTTCGATGGATCCTTACGGACCAATTCGGGAAGGTCGTCGTCGCAGGCGAGGGTGAAACACATGGCATGACGGGTCATGCATCGGATGAGTTTTGGCGCACCGTCGTGCCGTCAATTTACGTCCAGGCAGGCCACTATCATCTCAGTGCGACAATCCTTCGTGACGTGCCGGAATTTCACGGAATGACAGCACACCTGTCGTTCGCCTTGCCAGGCGGCAAACGATCGTTCGGCTGGCAGAGCGACTTGGCCTTCTGGGGTGGCTTGATAAATTTCTTTGTTTTGATTCCCATGACAGGCAGCTTCGGCATGATTTTGATTGGGCAGGGGCTCGGTGCCTGGGTTCGAAGCCGTCGTCGGGTCGGCCCCTGATCGGCTACTGTCCCCGCCGCGCCCGGCTCGCGAACGACACCGCGTCCTCCGCGGCCCGGAACAGGGCCTTCGCCTTGTTGACGCATTCCTGCTGCTCGGAATGCGGATCGGAATCGTAGACGATGCCCGCCCCCGCCTGCACGTGCATGCGCCCGTCCTTCACGATGGCGGTGCGGAGCACGATGCAGGTGTCCATCTCGCCGCGGGCGCCGAAATAGCCGATGCAGCCGCCATAGGGGCCACGCTTCTCGCGTTCCAGCTCGTCGATGATCTCCATCGCCCGCACCTTCGGGGCGCCCGAGACCGTGCCGGCGGGAAAGCCCGCCGCCAGGGCCGACAGCGTGTCGTGCGCGGGATCAAGATCGCCCTCGACATTCGAGACGATGTGCATGACTTGGCTGTAATATTCGAGGAAGAACGATCCGGTCACCCGAACACTGCCGATCTTCGACACCCGGCCGACATCGTTGCGGCCGAGATCGAGCAGCATCAGGTGCTCGGAACGCTCCTTCGGATCGGCGAGCAGCTCTTCCGAGAGCGCCTTGTCCTCGGCGGGCGTTGCGCCGCGGCGGCGCGTGCCAGCGATGGGGCGGATCGTCACCGTTCCCTCGCGGACCCGCACGAGGATCTCGGGGCTGGAGCAGACGACCTGGAAATCCTCGAAATCGAGGTAGCACAGGAACGGGGCCGGGTTGGTGCGGCGCAGGGAGCGGTAGAGCGCGAAGGCCGGAAGGGTGAACGGCGCTTCGAAGCGCTGGGACAGGACTACCTGGAAGATGTCGCCCGCGACGATGTACTCCTTGGCCTTGGCGACCATTCCCAGGAACGCGTCCGGTGGCGTGTTCGAGACCGGAGAGGGCAGGGCGAGGCTGCCCGCATCCGCCCGGGTCTCGATCGGCAGCGGTCCCTCCAGGGCCGCCGCCACCCGGTCCAACCGGTCCTGGGCGGCTTCCAGGGCGACGCCCGCGCTCACGCCCTTGACCGGACGCACGGGGGTCACGACGGTGAGGGCGTCGGCCACCGCGTCGAACACCACCATGGTCCGCGGGCGCACGAGAATGGCGTCCGGCACGCCGAGCGGGTCGGGGTTGGGCTCCGGCAACCGCTCCATGGCGCGGACCATGTCGTAGCCGAGATAGCCGAACAGGCCCGCCGCCATCGGCGGCAGCGTCGCACTGCCGGGCTCGTCGCCGATGGCGCTCTCCGCGATCAGAGCGCGCAGCGATTCCAGGGGCGGGCGGTCGTCGGTGACGAAGGTCGACAGGGTTGCGTCCCGTGCGATCTCGGCACGGCCGTCGCGGCACCGCCAGATCAGGTCGGGGTCGAGCCCGATCATCGAGTAGCGCCCGCGCACGGCGCCGCCCTCGACCGATTCCAGCAGGAAACCGGGGCCGGCATGCCCTTCCTTGAGCTTCAGGAACGCGGCGACGGGCGTCTCCAGATCGGCGACCAGGGTGAGGCCGAGCAGGCTCGGACGGCCCGCCTCGTAGGCGCGCACGACCGAGACATGAGCGGGATCGGTCATCCTGGCCTCAATACTCGCCGCCGAGGGCGCGCCGGAACGCGGCCTGGTTGACACTCACGCCCGCGCTCTTCTGCACTTCGGTCAGGAACTCGCCGAGCACGTCGTCGGCGAGCGCCGTCCGCAGCGAGTTCACGAGCTGCGTGTCGGTCGGCGTGCCCGGCACGAAGGCCGGCATCGTCGCAGCCGTCACCTTGAACACCGCGCGACCCTCGCCCGAGGGGGCCGAGGCGGCCTTGCCGACCGGTGTCACGAAGATGCGCTCGACGGTCTCGTTCGAGAGGTCGTCCTTGGACTGATTGCGGCCGAGATCGGTCACCTCCTTGACGGTGAGGCCGGCCTCCTGGGCCACGGTCTCGATTGCGTCGCCCTTCTCCAGCCGCTCGGTGAGCTCCTTGGACTTGGCGACGAGCCTTTTGTCGGTCTCGGCCTTGGTCCAGCCCTTCACCGCCTCGTCGCGCACCTCGTCGAGGGATTTCTCCCGCGAGGGCGTGACCTTGACCACGTCGTACCAGATCGAGCCGCCGTCCTTGGTGCGCAACGCCTCGGTGTCGTTGCCGACATCGGCCCGGAAGGCGGCAGCCAGCGTGGTGTCCTTATCCGGAATGCCGGCCACCGGATTCCCGGCCGGATCCAGCCCGCTTGCATCGACCGCCGGGATCGAGAGCATGGTCAGGCCCTGTTCGCCCGCGATCTCGGCCAGCGGCTTGGCGGCGGCGCGGGCATCCTCGATGGCGTCCTGCGCTTGCTGAAGGCCCGTCTCCCGGGCGCGCCGCAGGGCGACTTCCTTGCGAACCTCGTCGGCCACCGCCTCGAACGGCTTGACGTCGCCGGGTTCGATGCCGGTGACGCGCAGGAGCACGGTGCCAAACCGGCCCTTGACCGGCTGGCTGACCTTGCCCTGCTCCAAACCGAAGGCGGTGTCCGCCACCGCCGGATCGAACAGCTCGGACTTCGACAACGTGCCGAGGTCGAGCTGCTTCGGATCGAGGCCGCGGGCGGCGGCGATCGCCTCGAACGTTTGCTCGCCGCTCTCGATCTTGGCCCGCGCGTCCTGGGCCGCGGCCTCGTCGGGGAAGGTGATCTGCTGGATCGTCCGGCGCTCCGGCTTGCCGAACCGACCCTTGTTGGCGTCGTAGGCGGTGCGGGCATCGGCTTCGCTCACGGAATCGGGCTTGGCGAGCGTCTCGGGCTCCAGCACCAGCAGATTCAGGTTGCGGTATTCGGGGGCACGGAAGCTGCCCTTGTTCGCCTCGTAATAGGTCTTCAGCTCGTCGTCGGTCGGCGCCGGGATCTCGCCGACGGCCGAGGGCGCCAGCGTCAGCACGGCGGCCGAGCGGCGCTCGGTCGAGTAGCGATGCACCGCCTCGCGCATCACCTGCGGCACCGGGAGGTCGGCGACGGTCGCGTCGGCCAGCTGGAGCCGGGCGATGACCGAGCGCTGCTCGCGCACGAACAGGGCCTCGTTCAGGCCCGCGCGCTGGAGCGTCTGGTAGAACAGGGTGCGGTCGAAGTTGCCATTGGCACCCTTGAAGCTCGGTTCGTCCTGGATCGCCCTGAGCACCGCGGCGTCGGAGACGGCGAGGCCGAGATCGGCGGTCTTCTGATCGAGGGCGGCCTCGGTGATGAGCTGCGACAGAACCTGCCGCTCGAGGCCAAGAGCGCGGGCCTGATCCGGCGTCAGGGTGCGCTTGAGCTGCTGCTGATAGCGCTGGAGCTGGTTCTGGTAGGCGGTGCGCACCTCCTCGGCCGAGATCGGCGTCTTGCCGACGGTGGCCACCGTGGTGCTGGAGCCGCCGCGGAAGAATTCCTCCACGCCGAAGATCGCCACGCCCGCGATGAGGAGCGTGAAGATCACGCTCAGCACGATCTTGCCGAGCCAGTGCTGGCTGGCGCTGCGTATGGACTGGAGCATCGGACGTCCGGACCTGCAAACCCTGATCGCCCCAGCGCACAGCGTGGGGCATCTGTCGAGGCTCGCGATAGACGATCGGGGCGTCTCCCGCAAAGGGCGGGTTCACGGCAATCGCGTGCGGCGAGCACCCTCCGCCTTGTCGCGATGCTGTCTCAAGCGTCGACGGTCGCGTCCGGTCGTTGAGGTTCCGGCGCCGAAGCCGTTGGCCAAACCGCTCTCCGCTCCCTGACATGCGGCACGATCGCTTCCCCCGGATGGCCTGGAAGGTTTGCGCGCCCAAGCTTGCTCTGCTAGGTCCGCCCCCATCGGATTGCAGGTGCGAGGGGGCCGAAACGCCATGGCGAGCGAGGGACGACGTCCACTGGTTGCCGGCAACTGGAAGATGAACGGCCTGCGCTCCTCGATCGCGACCGTCGAGGCGATCCGGGACGGTTTGTCGCCCCAGCTTCTTCAAGACATCGACGTGCTGATCTGTCCGCCCGCGACGCTGATCTCGGCCTGCGTCGAGGCGACGAGCGGTTCGCCGATCGCCATCGGCGGCCAGAACCTGCATGCCCGGCCGAACGGAGCCTTCACCGGCTCGATTTCGGCGGAGATGTTCGCCGATCTCGGCGCCTCCTACGTCATTGTCGGCCATTCCGAGCGCCGCGCCTATCACTACGAGACCGACGACGGCGTCCATGCCAAGGCGCTCGGCGCCCGCCGGGCGGGCCTTCGCGGCATCATCTGCGTCGGCGAGACCATGGAGGAGCGCCAGCAGGGCCGCGCCCTCGACATCGTGCGGGCGCAGCTCGCCATCGGTATCCCGAAAGGCGCGACCGCCGAGGATACGGTGATCGCCTACGAGCCGGTCTGGGCGATTGGTTCCGGCCGGACCCCGACCCCGAAGGAGATTGCCGAGGTGCACGCCTCCCTGCGGGAGATGCTCGACAAGATGGCCGGCAATGAGGGCGCCAAGATCCGCATCCTCTACGGCGGCTCGGTCAAGCCCGGGAACGCCCGTGAGCTGATGTCGGTCGAGAATGTCGACGGCGCCCTGGTCGGCGGCGCGAGCCTCGTGGCCGAGGATTTCCTGGGGATTTGTCGGGCCTACGAGAAGTAGGTCCATCCTCAACCACCCCCCTCATCCCGAGATGCCCGCGGAAGCGGCCTCGAGGGAGGGGGCAGCCGGCTCACGATCCCTGGAATCCTCCTTCGAAGGCTGCGCTTCGCTCCGCACCTCAGGATGACCGGGGAAGGGTTGGACCGCCGGGAGCACGCCGCCTTGCACTGATGGCGCGCGACGTCAGGCCGGTGTCTTCGCCACCGCCTCTTTCGTGCGCTCGATCATCGACAGCACCGCCACGTAGAAGGCCTGGTGCAGCGGGCTCATCTGGTCCGGCCGGATCGTGTCCGCGAGCGCCGCCTGCAGCCCGTCCATCGCCGCCGCACGGCCGGCCGGATCGGGCTTCTCGAGGGCAATCCGCAGCAGATCGGTCTGAACCGCCGCGAGCTCGTCGCGGTCGGCGCGGTCGATGAAGCTGCGCAGGCGCGCGGCGTCGGTCTCATATTCGCTCATGCGTCCTCCTCGCATGCTGTCATCCGCCTGGCGAGTGGCGATGCGCAGAAACGCGTGCGCCGGCCCCTCTCATGCGGCCGAGGCCGGTTGGCGCGGCTGGGCAAACGGTGTAGGAGCCCCCACTTCGTGCAGCGGCCTCCGCGAGCGCGCCCCTTGCGCGCGATCAACGGCGGTCAGGCACCGAGAGGCTCCGTCGACGGGCGGACACCGGAAACACCATGCAGACCCTCCTGATCGTCGTCCACCTCATCATCGTACTGGCGCTCATCGCCGTGGTGCTGCTTCAGCGCTCGGAAGGCGGCCTGGGACTCGGCGGCGGCGGCAGCGGCGGCGTGTCGGGCTTCATGACCGGCCGGGGACAGGCGAACGCGCTCACCCGCGCCACGGCGATTCTGGCGGCCCTGTTCTTCACCACCAGCATGGCGCTGGCGATCATGGCTCACCGCTCGGCGGCGCCGCGCTCGATCCTCGACGGAACCGGCCAGCAGCAGGGACAGGCCGAGCAGCCCAACAAGCCGGTGAACGCCGACAACCTGCTCGACACGCTCCGCCAGGGCAGCCAGAACGCGCCCGTGGGTCAGCCCGCAGCGCCGCCGTCCACCGCGCCGGCCGCCCCGGTCGAGAGCGCGCCGCCCGCTGCCCCGACGCCGTCGACCCCCGAGGCGCCGCAGTCCCGCTGATCTCCCGACGTCGCCGGTGCTCCATCGGCCACGGAAAAGACTTCACCGAAAAAAACTCTCGCACCGGCGCGAGGCTGTTAGGCCTGCGCCGCGCCCCGTTCGGCTGACGGGATGCGGCGACCGTTGCGGTTTGGCGAATCGCTCGAGCCCCTTTATGGACCGAAGCCCATGACGCGGTACGTTTTCATCACCGGCGGCGTGGTCTCCTCGCTGGGCAAGGGTCTCGCCTCGGCAGCCCTTGCCGCCCTGCTCCAGGCACGCGGCTACCGCGTCCGTCTGCGCAAGCTCGATCCTTACCTCAACGTCGATCCGGGGACGATGAGCCCGACCCAGCACGGCGAGGTCTTCGTCACCGACGACGGCGCCGAGACCGACCTCGATCTCGGCCATTACGAGCGCTTCACCGGGCTCCCGGCCTCGCGCGCAGACAACGTCACCACGGGTCGGATCTACCTCGACATCATCACCAAGGAGCGGCGCGGCGACTATCTCGGCGCCACGATCCAGGTGATCCCGCACGTCACCAATGCCATCAAGACCTTCGTCCTCGACGGCAACGACGAGTACGATTTCGTCCTCGTCGAGATCGGTGGCACGGTCGGCGATATCGAGGGGTTGCCGTTCTTCGAGGCGATCCGCCAGATCGGCCAGGAGCGTCCGCGCGGCAGCGTCTGCTACCTGCACCTGACGCTGCTTCCCTACATTCCGTCGGCCGGTGAGCTGAAGACCAAGCCGACCCAGCACTCCGTCAAGGAGCTGCGCTCCATCGGCATCCAGCCCGATATCCTGCTCTGCCGCTGCGACCGCCCGATCCCCGAGGACGAGCGGCGCAAGCTCGGACTGTTCTGCAACGTGCGGGAGAGCGCGGTCATCGAGGCGCGCGACGTGGACACGATCTACGCCGTGCCGCTCTCCTACCGGGAGGCCGGCCTCGACCGGGAGATCCTGGCCCATTTCGGCATGGAGCCGCCCCAGGAGCCGCAGCTCGACCGCTGGAAGAAGATCCTCGACCGGGTGCGCAACCCGGAGGGCGAGGTCACCATCGCCATCGTCGGCAAGTATACGGGCCTCAAGGACGCCTACAAATCGCTGACCGAGGCGCTCACCCACGGGGGCATCGCCAACAACGTGCGCGTCAACCTCGAATGGATCGAGGCGGAAGTGTTCGAGCGCGAGGATCCGGTGCCGTTCCTGGAAGGGCTGCACGGCATCCTCGTGCCGGGCGGCTTCGGACAGCGCGGCGCCGAGGGCAAGATCCGCGCGGCCCGCTATGCCCGCGAGCGGCGCATCCCGTATTTCGGCATCTGCTTCGGCATGCAGATGGCCGTGATCGAGGCGGCGCGCTCGCTCGCCGGCATCGAGAACGCCAATTCGACCGAGTTTGGCGAGACCTCCGAGCCGGTGGTGGGCCTGCTCACCGAGTGGATGCGCGGCAACGAGCTGGAGCGGCGGGCGGCGGAGGGCAATCTCGGCGGCACGATGCGGCTCGGCGCCTACGGGGCGACCCTGAAGGCCGGGACCAAGATCGCGGAGATGTACGGGGAGACCGAGATCTCGGAGCGCCACCGCCATCGCTACGAGGTCAATATGGCCTATCGCGAGTGCCTGGAGGCCAAGGGCCTGCGCTTCTCCGGAACCTCGCCGGACGGCCTTCTGCCCGAGACGATCGAGCATGAGGGGCATCCCTGGTTCATCGGCGTCCAGTTCCACCCGGAGCTGAAGTCGCGTCCCTTCGAACCGCACCCGCTGTTCAAGGGGTTCGTCGCCGCCGCGGTCGAGCAGAGCCGGTTGGTCTAGGTCGCCGGAGCATCCGATCGCACCCGAGGGATAGGCTGCCGTCTCGGTCGAATTCACCGTGACGGCAGAAGCGAGATCGGTTTTGCCGCTTTCAGGCCAGGATCGCCCGCGGCATTCCGGTTGTCCGGTTCATCCGGGAAGCCGACGAACCGTTTACGGGGATCGATGACCGGTTCGTGCCCGATCTGATCGGGCTGCCCTCACAGGCGGATTGAGGCCGCTACACCACGCATGAAAAAGGGGCCGGAATCACCCGGCCCCCTTTCCTGAATGCGTTGGCTTAGCGGCCTGCGGCTCCGCCCGCGGCACCCGCGCCACCGGCTCCCGTTCCGGTGCTCATGCTTCCGCCCGCGGTTCCGCCCGCCGCACCGGGGGCCCCGGGGGCCATGCCGGTTCCGGTCGATCCGGTGGTCGCACCGGTGGCGGAGCCGGTCGAGCGCTCCATGCCCTTCTCGGAATTGCTCTTCACGCTGCCGGGATTGTTCATGTTGCCCTCGGCACTGCCGCCGCCGGCCGCTGTCTGGGCGAAGGCCGCACCCGAAAGGGCGAGGCCGAGGGTGGCCGCGAGGGCGATCGTGGTGGTCCGCATGGTTCGTTTCATCCCTGATGGTTGTCTCGAGGGTAAACCTGGCGACCATCGGCAATGTTCAGAACATTCTCCTCCTCGGCAGCGGCGTGCCGCTCGGTAGGCCCGCGACGCTCGGTCCGCGCTGTGCCGGAACGCTGCGGCCCTATATCAGTGCGGCCGTGACCGAGATTCTGTTCTATCACCTTCAGCGCCAGCCCCTCGAGAAGGTGCTGCCGAACCTCCTCGAGAAGTCGCTGGAGCGCGGCTGGCAGGCGGCCATCCAGGCGGTGAGCGAGGAGCGGTTGCAGGCCCTCGACGACGGCCTGTGGACCTACACGGACGAAAGTTTTCTCCCCCACGGCACGGACCGAGACACCGACGCCGCGACCCAGCCGGTGGTGCTGACCCTGCGCACCGAGAACCCCAACGGCGCCTCGATCCGCTTTCTCGTGGAGGGGGCGGATCTGCCTGAGGATGCGGGTGGCTACGAGCGCATCTGCATCCTGTTCGACGGCACCGACACCGACGCGTTGCTGCGCGCTCGCGAGCAGTGGCGCGGCGCCAAGGAGGCCGGTCACACGGTCGCCTACTGGCAGCAGGACGAGTCCGGCCGCTGGGCCAAGAAGGCATGAGGCGGCCTTCGCCGGCTCCGCGTCGAATCCCTCGTTCCGGGCTTCGTCGCGGGGACGGGACTCTCGATCTCAGGCTTTCCGCGGCTCTGATCCCAGGGCCGGCAACCACCCTTCCGGCCGGTGCTCGGATCCGCAGCGGCGAACGATGGTAGAGACGGATACGAGCGCATGATGCATCCGACCACGCGCCTTCCCGCCGGGGCGGTTCGCGCCTGCCTCGCCGGCCTCCTCGCGGTCTGCCTCGGCCTCGCGCCGGCGGTCGCCCCGGCTCAGCCGGCATCCCCGCAAGGACAGTCGCGCAAGGCACCCGAACGCGAGGGACGGCGCCTGCCGCCGGACGCCACCACCGAGCATCGGATCGATCTGGGTGAGGGCCGTACGCTCGGCTTCAAGGCCACCGCCGGAAGCCTCGGCCTCGTGGACGAGGACGGCAAGCTCCAGGCCGAGATCGCCTTCATCGCCTATCTGAAGCCCGGCACGGCGGAAGAGAGTGCGGCGCGCCCGATCACCTTCGCGGTCAATGGCGGGCCGGGCGCGGCCTCGGCCTATCTCAATATCGGCGCCATCGGTCCCTGGCGTCTGCCCACCGACGGCGGCACCATCAGCCCGTCGCAGCGGCTCGACCTTCAACCCAACCCCTCGACCTGGCTCGATTTCACCGATCTGGTGTTCCTCGATCCCGTCGGGACGGGCTATAGCCGCGCCGCCGACGGGGACGGCAAGAAGTACTGGAGCATCGAGTCCGACGCCTCGGTCCTGGCGGCGACCATCGCGCGATACCTGCGCCAGAACGATCGGCTCGCCTCGCCGAAATTCTTCGTCGGCGAGAGCTATGGCGGCTTCCGCGGACCGCTCATCGCCCAGAAACTTCAGGACGATGTCGGAATCGGATTGTCCGGGCTCGTGCTGCTCTCGCCGGTCCTCGATTTCGGCTGGCTGCAATCGCCGCGCACCACGCCCTGGGGCTACGTGACCCGACTGCCCTCCTTCGCGGCCGCCGCTCTGGAACGCGCCGGCACGACCCCCGACCGTACCCTGATGCGCGAGGCGGAGGCCTACGCCGCGGGCGACTATCTCGCCGACCTCTTGAAGGGGCCGTCCGACCGCGAGGCGGTGGCGCGGCTCACGGAGAGGTTGTCGGCCCTGACCGGCCTCGATCCAGAGACCGTACGCCGGCAGGCGGGCCGCATCTCGTCATCGAGCTATCAGCGGGAGATCGGCCGCGACGTCGGGCGGGTCGCGTCGGCCTACGACACCGGTGTGACCGGCTGGGATCCGGATCCGGGCGCGGCCCATTCCGGCTTCGAGGATCCAGTGCTGACCGCGCTCCAGGCACCGCTCTCGGGGGCGATGGTCAGGCTCTACACCGAGCGCCTCGGCTGGCGCGTCGAGAACATGCGCTACGAACTCCTGAACAATGCGGTCAACCGCGGCTGGAGTTGGGGCTCGGGCCGTTCCGCGCCCGAGGCGATGGGAGCCCTCAAGGACGTCCTGGCGCTCGACGGCACCCTGCGCGTTCTGGTCGTTCACGGCTTCACCGACTTGGTGACACCCTACTTCACCTCGAAGCTCCTGATCGACCAGATACCGGTCTATGGCGAGGCCGATCGGCTGAAGCTGTCGGTCTATCCGGGCGGGCACATGTTCTACACGCGCCCCGACTCGCGGAAGGCGTTCCACGCGGACGCCGCCGATCTCTATGCCCGTGCCCTGCGCGCCCGCTCCGATGGCAGCGCGGGGGGAGGGCGCGAGGCCGACCGGCCGAGGCCGACGCCGTGAGGGTGTTGGTCTTTCTCCCGGCGCTCGCGGCCCTGTCCGCCTGCACCGCCACGGAGCGGGCGGCCCCGTTTCCCGCGCCGCCGCCGCCCAGTGCCGTCCTGCCGAAGGCGCCCGCCCCGTCATACGGGCCCGTCCTCGACGGGAGTGGCGCCTGCACCGGGTCCGCGCCGGAAACGGCCGCCGCCATCGAGCCCGGCATCGGCGAGTGCGATCTCGTTCGGCTCAAGGGACGTCCACCCACCGATGTCCTGATCGGCGAAGGCCGCTCCGGCCGCGAGGTGCAGGTGCTCTACACCGAGCCGGGGGCGAAGGAGCTGTATTTCTTCGTCAACAACCGACTCGACCGCATCGTGCGTTAGAGCCTTCGGGAAACTGGACAGCGGATTGCTTGCGGCGCGTGGTGCCCGGCATTCCGTCCGGAGAGCGGGAGGCAGACGGCGCGATGGCCCACGAGTACCGGTTCGGGATCGAGGAGGAATTGTTCCTGGCGGATGCCCGCACGCGGGCGGCGCCGCAGGAATCGGTGGCAGCCTTCCACAAGGCCGCCGGCCACCGCCTCGACGGGGTCGAGCGCGAATTGCTCGAGAACCAGGCCGAAATCTCCTCCAAGCCGTCGGCGAGCTTCGCCGAGGCGGAGGATGCCCTGGCGAGCCTGCGCACCGGTTTGTGCCGGATCGGGCGCGAGCACGGCCTCAAGGTCTTCGCTGCCGGTACGCATCCGACCGCGATCTGGGCCGAGCAGCGCGAGACCTCGAAGCTGCGTTACCGCAAGATGATCGACAATCTTCAGATGGTGGGGCGCCGCTCCGTCGTCTGCGGCCTCCATGTGCATGTGGAGGTACCGGAGCCCGGCGAGCGCATCGCCCTCATCAACCGCCTGATGCCCCACCTGCCGGTTCTGCTCGCGCTCTCGACCTCCTCGCCGTTCTACGACCGGCACCGTACCGGGCTCGCCGGATATCGTCTGCGCGCCTATGCCGAGCTGCCCCGCACAGGCCTTCCCGAACTCTTCACGGACGCCGCCGATTTCGACCGCTACGTCCGGGTGATGACCCGGGCCGGCGCCGTCGAGGACGCCACGTATTTCTGGTGGCACATCCGTCCCTCCATTCGCTATCCGACCCTGGAGCTTCGGGTGGCCGACAGCTGCACCCGGCTCAAGGATGCGCTCGCCATCGCCGCGCTCTATCGCTGCCTCGTACGGCTCTCTGTGCGCCGGCCGGACCTCGCCCCACCCCTGACTGGGGCCAGCCGCGGGATCGTCATGGAGAATCTATGGCGGGCCGAGCGCGATGGCGTGAACGCCGCTCTCGTCGACGAGGCGGCGGAGGAGACCGTCCCGGTGCGCCGCCTCGTCGAGCGGCTGCTCGACCTCACGGCGGAGGATGCGGCGGCCCTGGGCTGCGCCTCCCAGGTCGCCCACGCGCTCACCATCGCCAGCTGCGGATCGAGCGCCGACGGGCAGATCGCGGCCTATGAGAAGGCGCTCGATGCCGGCGCCGGCAAGCGCAAGGCGCTTTCCCGCGTCATCGACTGGCTGGCCCAAGAGACGGCGGATTGCGGCCGGTAGCCCCTCCCGGATGGCAGGAATCGGGAATCCAACGCTCGGCTCCCGCCACCTGCGCGGGAGCCGCCGAAGGAATCGCGGTGCACTGACCGAGACGCGGAGATCCGGTGACAGCCGCGCTGGCACCGAAATCGCGTTGCAACCTCAACCATGACCTCCACCATGAGCTGGGCAAGCCTTGCTTTGACCGGCGAAGTGACCACTTTCGGCGGATGCTCGACGAGGACGCCCCGAGACCTGCCCCGACCGCCCTCGCTGACGGGTCGGAAGCCGAGGACGTGCCTTTCGGCGCGCTCCAGTCCTGTGTCGGCATCCGCGACTGGCTCCTGGGCGAGGGTGCCCGGCTTCCGAAGGCCGACGACCTGCTGTCCGGCCTGGCGCAGCGCCTCGACGAGATCGGCGTGCCGATCGATCGGGCGACGACCGCCATCGACACGCTGCACTCGGAATATTCCGGCGTCGGCCGTCGCTGGACCCGTGAGGAGGGATCGAGCGTTCGCCTGTTTCCGCACGGCGAGGCCTCGGAGCGGGCCTATCGCGAGAGCCCGTTCTACACGGTGCACCAATCGGGCGAATGGCTCGTCCTCGATCTGGCCCGAACGCCTGACACCGCCTACGCCGTCATCCCCGAGCTGAAGGCTGCCGGCTACACCCATTACATCGTGGCGCCGCTGATCTTCACCAACGGCACGCGCAACGGCATCACCTTCGCGACGCGCGCAGCGAGCGGCTTCCGCGACGAGGACATCGCGATCCTGCGCTTCGTCATGCCGACGCTGGCCGCCGTGATGGAGATGCGGCTCCTCAACAAGCAGCTCGATACGGTGCTGCGCATCTATGTCGGCGACGAACCCCACCGGGCGATCCTGTCGGGCGACATTCGCCGTGGGCAGGTCCGGCGCATCCGCTCGGCCATCCTGTTCGCCGACATGCGCGACTACACGCGCCTGTCCGCCGACCTGACGCCCGAGGGCGCGGTGGATCTCCTCAACGCCTTCTTCGACTGCCTCGTCCCGCCGATCGAACGCGAGGGCGGCGAGGTGCTGAAATATCTCGGCGACGGCCTTCTCGCGATCTTCCGCGAGTCCGGGGACGATATGGGCAGTGCCGCGAAGGGGGCGCTCACCGCCGCGCAATCGGCGCTCGCGGCGCTCACCGAGGCCAACGCCGTTGGTCGCTTCTCCGGCAAGGTGGTCGATGCCGGCATCGCCCTCCATCATGGCGAGGCGGCTTATGGCAATGTCGGCTCCGGCACCCGGCTCGATTTCACCGTGATCGGCCGCGACGTGAATCTCGCGAGCCGCTTGGCACGGCTGAACCGCGTGCTCCAGGAGCCGCTACTGATGTCGAAGCCCTTCGTCGATTTCCTCTGGGGCGACCCCGAGCCGTTGGGCAGCCACCCGCTCGACGGATTCCCCGAGCCGATGGCGGTGTTCCGGCCCGAGAGGAAATCGAAGCCGCTGGCGAAGGCGGGCTAACGCCGCCTCCAAAGCCTATCAGGGTCGGCCCGGCCTCGCCCCAGCCAGCGGAAGGCACCGCCTCGCGCTATACGGAGCGAGGCGGCGCGTTTCCGGCACCCTATTTCAACATCGAGATCTGCACGTCCCCAACCCGGCGCGTCACCGCCACCGTGACGTCGTGCCCGTGACGGTGCAGGCGGATATCGGCCCGCGAGGCGCCGAGCTTGAGGTTGTACAGCTCCACCGCCTCCAAGAACTTCGGAAGAACCGGGTTTCGGAAACGGATGCGGTTGCGGGCGTGATCGAGTTCCAATCCCAGGCTTGCCGCGAGGAACGCGAACGGGGCGGCGGCGGCCCAGGCCTGGGGTGAACAGGCGACCGGGTAGCTCACGGGGCCGCGCTGGCGCCGCCGCATGAAGCCGCAGAACAGCTCCGGCAGGCGCTTCTGGTCGTAGTAGAGGCTGGTGTCGAACATGCCTTCGAACACCCGCGCGGCCTCGTCCTTGAGGCCGTAGCGGGCCAGACCCATGGCACAGATCGCGTTGTCGTGCGGCCAGATCGAGCCGTTGTGGTACGACATCGGATTGTAGCGGGCCTCGCCCTTGGCGACGGTGCGAATGCCCCAGCCGTTGAATCCGTCATTCGACAGGAGCTGCGCCGCCACCTGCGCCGCCCGCTCCGGCAAGGCGATGCCGGTGAACAGGGCGTGGCCGGTGTTCGACGAGCGCACCGCGCAGGGACGCTTGGCGCCGTCGAGCGCGAGGGCATAGGTGCCGATCTCCTCGCACCAGAATGCCTCATCGAACTTCTTCTGGATCTTCTCCGCATCCGCCGTGAGGCTTGCCGCGAGATCGTCCTCGCCGAGCAGGCGTGCGAGCTTCGCCGCGCCCTGCTTGGCCGCGAAGACATACCCCTGCACTTCGCACAGAGCGATCGGGCCCTTGGCCATGGCGCCGTCGGAATGGAAGATCGAATCGTGGCTGTCCTTCCAGCCCTGATTGGCCAGCCCCTGCTCGGTCTCGCGGGCATATTCGACGAAACCGTCGCCGTCCCGGTCGCCGTACTGGTCGATCCAGGCAAGCGCCAGTTTGAGCTGCGGCCAGATCGAGCGGATCGTGTCCAGATCGCCCGTCACCTCGTGGTACTGGGCGGCCAGCATCACGAAGAGGGGCGTGCCGTCGATGGTGCCGTAATAGTGGCGGAACGGCACCTCGCCGAGCATCGCCATCTCGCCGCGGCGGGTCTCGTGCAGCACCTTGCCGGGCTGAGCATCCGCGGCCGGGTCGACCTCCTTGGCCTGGGTCGCCGCGAGGAAGCGCAGCACGCCCTTGCCGAAATTGGGGTCGATCCAGAGCGCCATCATCGCGGTGATGATCCCGTCGCGCCCGAACACGGTCGAGTACCAGGGGATGCCGGCGAACGGGTAGACGCCCTCCTGGGTGCGGGTCGCCAGCATGTAGAGGTCGGCGGTGGCCCGGCAGAGCCCCTCATTGAACTGGTCGTTCGAAGAGATGATCGTGGTGATGCCGGCGGTGAGCTCGCGCAGATCCCGGCGATTGTCGCGATAGGCACGGGCGAAGATGCGGCCCTCGCTCAAGGAACGGTCCGGCCGGTCGGCAAGGCTGCCCGCCGCGCGCGACAGGGCGGCGGCGGCGGCCTCACCCGCCTTCTCGGGGCCCGGGGCCTTGGTGAAGGCCCGGTGCGACTCGAAGGCGATGCGGATGAACAGCGAGGTATGGGCACCGGGGGCCAGCTCGACCAGGAATTCGGCCTTGCCCGGCTCCAGCAGGTGCGGCTTCGGCCCCAGATGCACCGAGGTGGTGCGCACGATGTCGTCGAGCCCCGCGTAGCGGAACTGCACCTCGGTGTCCGAGCGCCGCTCGACCGTGCGCTTGCCGCGGTTCACGCGATCGGAACCGCGCACCTCGAACAGATCGCGGAAATCGGCGTCGAAGGTCACGCCGATCCGAAGCTTGCGACGCCGCGTGTCGTAGTTGCGCAGTCCGATCCGGTCGTAGCAGGTGCCCTTGAACAGGAACTTGGTCCGCTCCAGCGCGATCAGCTCCCGGGGGATCGCGGTCTCATCGCCCGCATCCAAGCGGATGTCCGGCGTGGTGAGATCGACCGAGAGCGCGCCGTTGTCGTCCTGCATGGCCGAGGACAGCATCATCGGCCGCTCGTCCTCGACCGTCAGGGCGAGGCGGGAGAGATAGCGCGTGTCCTGGAAATACAGGCCGTCGGCGCCGGGATACCAGCCGATATCGCCGTAGCTGTCGAGAACGGCGAAAGCCTCGCCGTATTTCAGCGAGCGCAAGGGGCGCTCGACGAGCGAGGCCTGGGCCTCGATGTGGTATTGCGGCAGGGCCTCGTCCGCGTCCTGGAACCCTGCCTTCGCCGCCTGTTTGGTCTCGTCCTCGGCGTGCCGGGCCTTTGCCGCGTCGTCCTGTGCCGCCATGCGAAGCGCCTCCTGCCGATGATCCGTGCGAGCCGGGTCCGATCCCTCGCAAGGTCCGGACCTTCGAATCGAAAGCCGCCGGTCGTGTGGCACGACCGGCGGCGCGTTGAGGATCGTTCAGTTAGGCGCCGCGCCGCCTCCGGCGAGGGGGCTACGACGGGTTTCGTGTGCCGGTTTAGGCCGGCATCGCGGCGATGTGGAGCGGCGCGCCGGCCTTGCCGTTGAGTTCGCCGTACTGGGGCGAGAAGGCGCCCGCCGCCGGCATCTTGATGAGGTTGCCCTGGCCGGCAAGGAGCTGCTCGTAGGCCGAGACATACTTGCGGACCATCACCTCGGCGGTGAAACGGCCCTCGAAATGGGCGCGCACGCCGGTGCGGGGCAGATCGCGTACCTTGCGGCACGCCTCGATCGCCTCATCCATCGAGTTGACGATGTAGCCCGACACGCCGTCCTTGATGACTTCGGGGACCGAACCGTTGCCGAAGGCGATCACCGGCGTGCCGGCCGACATCGCCTCGATCATCACGAGACCGAAGGGCTCCGGCCAATCGATCGGGAAGGCGAGCGCCAGGGCGTTGCCGAGGAAGTCCTTCTTCTGCTCCTCGTTGATCTCGCCGATATACTCCACCAGCGGATGGTGGATCATCGGCTCGATCTTCTCGTCCCAGTAATCCTGATCGGCCTTGTCGACCTTCGCGGCGATCTTCAGCGGCGTACCGGAGCGGATCGCCATCTCGATCGCGCGGTCGGGGCGTTTCTCAGGCGAGATGCGGCCGAGGAAGGCGAGGTAGCCGCCCTTGGCCTCCGGGTAGAACGGGCAGTTCTCCTTCGGCAGGCCGTGATGAATCGTGGCCAGCCAGTTCGAATTCTCCGGCATCGGCTCGCGCTGGTTGTCCGAGATCGAGACCAGCGGCATCCCGGTGAACGTGTTGTAGACCGGCATGAAATCCGGCACGTCCAGGCGACCATGCATGGTCGTCAGACACTTGTGGTAAAGATCTTCGAACATCGGATACTGCAGAAGGTCGATGTGGAAGTGGATCACATCGAATTCGTGCGCGCGGCGATGGACGTGATGCAGCATCGCGAGGTGGCCCGCGGTGTGATCGCGGTAGCCGAGAAGGCGCAGGCCCTCCGGATGACAGGCTGCAAGCTTGGCCGAAGTCTGGGAATCGCCGCTCGCGAACAGTGTCACATCGTGTCCCTGACGGACCAGCTCTTCCGTGATCCACGAAACGACGCGCTCGGTGCCGCCATAGAACTTCGGGGGAACAGCTTCCGCGAGAGGAGCAACCTGGGCAATGCGCACGAAGACGTCTCCTGTGACCGAATAAGGATGTTGGAGAGACTATTGAACGACGCGGTCTGAGCGGGACATGAACGAAACCGACGGCCAAGGTTTATGGTTCCGCACCGCCCCTGGCGCGATGGGGAATCTTTGCAAGCCCACCGAATGCAGGCTTTCCACAGGATGGGCGCAACGCAGGTTTGCTGCTGCGCTTGCCTGACGAGCAGGGCGATGACCCGCTTCGGGCGCGCCGCACGGTTGCCGTTGACGCGTAGTTGTTGTACGTAACACGTACAAAGACGGCTCCATGATTCTCAGCTATCGCGACAAGGATACCGAAGCGCTGGATGTGCACGGCGTGTGCCATCGCCGCTGGCGAGTCTTTCAGGCCGCCGCCGAGCGCAAGCTCGACATGCTGAATGCTGCCTTCACCGTGAGCGACCTGCGCAGCCCGCCCGGCAACCGCCTGGAAAAGTTGTCAGGTGACCGTGAGGGTCAGTGGAGCATTCGTATCAACGATCAGTGGCGCATCTGTTTCCGCTGGGACGGTGCGGGCCCGGAGGATGTCGAGATCGTCGATTATCATTGAAGGAAATCGGAGCATGGCTCGAATCCGAACGCATCCGGGTGAAATACTCCTCGAAGAATACTTGCATCCTTTGGGGTTAAGCGCCAACGCGCTCGCCCAGGTGATCGAGGTTCCGACAAACCGCATCAGCGAACTCGTTCGCGGTCGCCGCGGCATGAGTGCCGATACGGCCTGTCGGCTCGGGCGGTTCTTCGGAACGAGCCCGGAATTCTGGATGAACCTCCAGACGGCGCACGATCTTTCGAAGGCGTTGGCCGAGCACGACTATTCCGGCCTACGTACCCTCGAAAGCGCGTGACGGCGCAGTCCTGCGCGGCGGTCGATTGAAACCCGCGGATGTTTCTGCCATAAGCCGCCCGCGTCGAACCGCCCGGCCGATAGGGCTGCCGTGGCGGTTCCCGTTGCTCCAGTAGCATCACAGCGCAAGGCACCGGCTCTCCGGCCGGCCCGCCGTTGCGTCAGGAGAGCCAAATGCCCAAGCTGAAGACCAAGTCGGGCGCCAAGAAGCGCTTCAAGATCACCGGCACCGGCAAGGTGATGTACGCCCAGGCCGGCAAGCGCCACGGGATGATCAAGCGGACCACGAAGCAGATCCGCAACCTGCGCGGCACCACGACCCTGTTCGAGGGCGATGCCGCCAACGTGAAGAAGTATTTTCTGCCGAACCAGCGCTGATACTTCGTCCCAAGCGAACCTGCTTTTCTAAAATCCGAGGAGATCTCCCATGGCCCGCGTCAAGCGCGGCGTGACCAGTCACGCGAAGCACAAGAAAGTTCTGAAGGCCGCCAAGGGCTATTACGGCCGGCGCAAGAATACGATCCGCATCGCCAAGCAGGCGGTGGAGAAGGGTCTGCAGTACGCCTACCGCGACCGGAAGAACAAGAAGCGCACCTTCCGCGCCCTCTGGATCCAGCGTCTTAACGCGGCGGTCCGCGAGCATGGCCTGACCTATTCCCGCTTCATCGACGGGCTGGCGAAGTCGGGCATCGAGGTGGACCGCAAGGCCCTCTCCGAACTCGCCATCCACGAGCCGGCGAGCTTCGCCGCCGTCGTCGAGAAGGCGAAGTCGGCCCTGCCCAAGGCCGCCTGATCCGCGTACCGCCCCCGGGCGGAGCGCGACCCTTCATCAAGGCGCGGCGCTTCATCGAGCGCCGCGCCTTTTCGTTTCCGGACGGGCCCGGCCCGTTCTGCCCGCCCGGGGCCTCCTCGCGATTTGCACGGATGCGAACGTTTGCGCGCTTGCAGGACGGCAAACGACGCGCGCAAAAGGCAGCCCGCGACGACCGGCTAAGGACAGACCATGGATCTCGACGCTCTCGAACGCGACCTCCTCGGCCAGGTCGAGCAGGCCGGTGACGAGGCCGCCCTCGAAACCCTGCGCGTCGCCGCCCTCGGGAAGAAGGGCAGCGTGTCCGAGCTTCTGAAGACGCTGGGCGCGATGACGCCGGAGGAGCGCAAGGAGCGCGGTCCCCTCATCAACGGTCTGCGCGACCGGGTGCAGGGCGCGATCCTGGCCAAGCGCGAGGCTCTGGTCGAGGCCGCCCTCGACACGCGGCTGGCCGCCGAGCGCATCGACGTGACGCTGCCCCTGCGCGAGGCGCCGGAGATCCGCGGTCGCATCCACCCGATCAGCCAAGTGATCGAGGAGATCACCGCGATCTTCGCCGATCTCGGTTTCTCCGTGGCGGAAGGTCCCGATATCGAGACCGACGAGTTGAACTTCACCGCGCTCAACTTCCCCGAGGGCCATCCGGCCCGCGAGATGCACGACACGTTCTTCCTGGCGCCCGATCATCTGGGACGGCGCAAGCTTCTACGCACCCACACCTCGCCGGTGCAGGTACGGACCATGCGGGCCAAGCAGCCGCCGATCCGCGTGATCATGCCCGGCCGGACCTATCGGCACGATTCCGATCAGACCCACACGCCGATGTTCCACCAGGTCGAAGGGCTGGTCATCGACCGCTCGGCCAACATCGCCAACCTGAAATGGGTGCTGGAATCGTTCTGCCGTGCCTTCTTCGAGGTCGACAGCGTGACGATGCGCTTCCGGCCCTCGTTCTTCCCCTTCACCGAGCCCTCGGCGGAAGTCGACATCCAGTGCTCGCGCAAGGGCGGTGAGCTGCGCTTCGGCGAGGGCACCGACTGGCTGGAAGTGCTGGGCTGCGGGATGGTGCATCCCAACGTGCTGCGGAACGGCGGCCTCGACCCGGATCAGGTCCAGGGATTCGCCTTCGGCATGGGCATCGACCGCCTCGCCATGCTCAAATACGGCATGCCGGACCTGCGCCCGTTCTTCGAGGCGGATGTGCGCTGGCTCGACCATTACGGCTTCCGGCCGATCGACGTGCCGAGCCTGGTCGGCGGGCTGACGGCCTGACCCTGTCGCAACGATTGTGGATTCCGGCTCGGTTCGCCCCGGCGGCCGCGAGGATGTTCTGAGATGAAATTCACCCTCTCCTGGCTCAAGGACCACCTCGACACCGAGGCTTCGCTCGACGCGATCAGCGAGACGCTCACGCGGATCGGGCTGGAGGTCGAGGGGATCGAGGACAAGGCCGCCGCCCTCAGGCCCTACGTGATCGCGCGGGTGATCTCCGCCGAGCAGCACCCCAACGCCGATCGCCTGCGCGTTTGCCAGGTCGATGCGGGCGACGGGCAGCCGCTGCAGGTGGTGTGCGGGGCGCCGAACGCGCGCACCGGTATGCTCTCGGTCTTCGCGCCTCCCGGCACCTACGTTCCCGGCAAGGACATCACGCTCTCGGTCGGCACGATCCGCGGCGTCGAGAGCCGCGGCATGCTCTGCTCAGGGGCGGAGCTTGGCCTCAGCGAGGATCACGACGGCATCCTGGATCTGCCGGCGGACGCGCCGGTGGGTACGCCCTACGCCGTCTGGGCCGGGCTCGACGACCCGGTCATCGAGATCAACCTCACGCCGAACCGCGCCGATTGCGCCTCGATCCACGGCATCGCCCGCGATCTCGCCGCCACCGGCATCGGCACCCTGAAACGCGAGCCGCTGCCGCCGGTGCGGGGGGAGGGCCCGTGCCCGACCCAGGTTTCGCTCGCCTTCGACGCCCATGACAAGGGTTTGTGCCCGCTGTTCGGCTTGCGCCTCGTGCGCGGGGTCAAGAACGGTCCCTCGCCCGAATGGATGCAGAAGCGGTTGCGTGCCATCGGCCTGCGCCCGATCAACGCGCTCGTCGACATCACCAATTACCTCACCTTCGATCGCGGCCGGCCCCTGCACGTGTTCGACGCGAACAAGGTCGCGGGCGGCCTCGTGGTGCGCCGGGCCGAGGAGGGCGAGAGCCTCGTGGCTCTGGACGGCAAGACGTACCGCCTCGACGGCGACGTGATCGTCATCGCGGACGCGAACGGGGTCGAGTCGATCGGCGGCATCATGGGCGGTCAGGCCTCGGGCTGCGACGAGAACACCACCGACGTGCTCATCGAATCGGCCCTCTGGGACCCGCGCGCCATCGCCCGCACCGGCCGGCGCCTCGGCATCGTCACCGATGCCCGCTACCGCTTCGAGCGCGGCGTCGATCCGGCCTTCACCCTTCCGGGGCTCGATCTCGCCACCCGCCTCGTCCTCGACCTCTGCGGCGGGACGCCGAGCCAGGCGAATGTCGTGGGCGATGTGCCCGAGCTCACCCACGTCATCGATTTCCCCTGGACCGAGGTGCGGCGCCTCGCCGGCATCGAGCTGTCGCGGGCGGAGATGAAGGTCACGCTCGAAGCGCTCGGCTTCCACATCGCCGGCTCCGGTGACCGCGTGAAGGTGCTGCCGCCGTCCTGGCGGGCCGATGTCGAGGGCAAGGCCGATCTCGTCGAGGAGATCGTCCGGATCGCCGGGCTCGACCGAATCGAGCCGAAGCCGCTCGCCCGCGTCGAGACGGTGGCGAACGAGCCGATGCTGACGGTGCTGCAGCGGCGCACGCGCCTCGCCCGCCGGGCACTGGCCGGCCGGGGGCTGATGGAGGCGGTGACCTACTCCTTCATTGCCGCCGAGGATGCGCGGCTGTTCGGCGGTGGCGGGGCCGATCTGGCCCTGGCCAACCCGATCGCCGCCGACCTGTCCGACATGCGCCCGAGCCTCGTTCCGGGTCTGCTGCGCGCCGCGCAGCGCAATGCCGACCGGGGCTTCCCGGACGTGGCCCTGTTCGAGGTCGGTCAATGCTTCGCCAGCGACGAGCCGGAGGGGCAGAGCGTGCGCGCCGCCGGCATCCGCCGCGGCACCGCCCGTCACGGCGGGGCCGGACGTCACTGGTCCGGCGCCGCCGCGCCGGTCGACGTGTTCGAGGCCAAAGCCGATGCCCTCGCCCTCCTCGGCGCACTGGGCGTGCCGACCGGCGGCCTCCAGGTCGTGGCCGGCGGACCCGCGTGGCTGCATCCCGGCCGCTCCGGTACATTGCAGTTCGGGCCCAAGACCGTCGTCGGCCATTTCGGTGAACTGCACCCGCGGCTTCTCAAGGCGATGGACCTCAAGGGCGCGCAGGTCGGCTTCGAGATCGTCCTCGACGCCCTGCCGCTGCCGCGCCATCGTCCGACGAAGGCCAAACCCGCCCTGGCGCTCTCCGGCCTGCAGGCGATCTCCCGCAACTTCGCCTTCGTGGTGGCGCGCGAGGTGACGGCTGCGGATATCCTGAAGGCCGCCCAGGGCGCCGATCGCAAATTGATCGCCGGCATCGACGTGTTCGACCTGTACGAGGGCGTCGGCATTCCGGACGGATCGAAGTCGGTCGCCGTCGCGGTTCGTCTTCAGCCTTCGGAACGGACCCTGACCGATGCGGAGATCGAGGCGGTCAGCGCCAAGATCGTCGCCGAGGTGGCCAAGAAGACCGGCGCGACGTTGCGCGCCTGATCGGGAGGGGCGGCCATGGATGCGGATCTCGTCGCGGTCCTCACCGAGGAAGATCACCTCCCGACCGAGGCCCTGAGGCGGGCGGTCGCCGATCCTGAAGCGATCGCCGAGCCGGTGCTCGCGCTTCTGGCCCGGGCGGAGGACGATGCCGACGCGATCGAGGACGAGGAGGCCAACCTCCTGTTCTGGGGGCTCCACGCCCTGGCCGCTTCCCGCGACACCCGCATCTTCCCGCCGCTGATGCGGCTGCTGCGGCAGGACGGCGAGGCGGTCGAGGGGCTGCTCGGAGACGCCATCACCGCGACCCTGCCGAAGGTGATCGCCTCGACCTACGACGGGGATCTCACTGCCCTTGTCCGATTGGGTCTCGACAGCAGCGGCGACGCGTTCGTGCGCGGTTCGGTCCTGACCGCGCTGAGCTTCCTGACGCGTCAGGGACGGATTCCTCTGGAGGAAGCCCGCACCCTCTTGATGCGCTTCGACGAGGCGCGGGCCGATATCGAGGGGGGATCGGTCTGGAGCGCTTGGGAGGAGGCGATCGCCTATCTCGGGCTGACCGACCTCGCGCCACGGGTCGAGGCAGCGCGGCGCGACGGCCGCATCACGGACGAGTTCAGCGATCTCGCGTGGTTCCGGAAGGCGCTGCGGCAGGCCTCCGCCGAGCCGCCGGATCTGAGCCTCTTCGACACGCGCCAATACGGCTATCTCGACGATCCGGTCGAGGCCCTCGACTGGACCTCGGAAACCTACGGCCAGCCGGTCAAGAACCCCTTCAAGGATGTCGGCCGCAACGATCCCTGTCCCTGCGGCTCGGGCAAGAAGTACAAGAAATGCTGTCTCAGCGCCCTTGAGGCGAAGGGGGAGACGCGTCCGGGTCCCTCACGGCTGCCGGGCCTGTCCTGACGCCGTTGAGCGGGTTGTCCGGATCCCAGGCATAGCTCAACGTCTCGAACCGCATCGAGCGGGCATCGACCATCAGCAGACGCCCGACGAGGGGCTCCCCGAAGCCCGCCGCCGCCCGGATCACCTCCATCGCCATGAGCGAGCCCATCACACCGGCCAAGGCGCCGAGAACCCCGGCTTCGGCGCAGGGGGCGACCGTGCCGGGCGGTGGTGGATTCGGGAACAGGCAGCGATAGGTCGGGTGCCGCTCGCCCTCCGGGCTCGTCTCATGGGCGCGGATCGTGGTGAGCGAGCCGTCGAACGCCCCGAGCGCCGCCGTCACGAGAGGTTTCCCGGCGTGGAAGCAGGCGTCCGAGACGGCGTAGCGGGTGGCGAAATTGTCGGAGCCGTCGGCGACGAGGTCGTAGTCCGTCATCAGGCCGACGGCGTTCTCGGGCGTGATCCGGACCGGATGGGCAACCACGCGGACATGGGGGTTCAGGCGGGCGACCGCCTCCGCCGCGCTCTCCACCTTGAGCCGTCCCACGTCGGGCGTGCCATGGATGACCTGACGCTGCAGATTGGACAGCGAGACCGCGTCGTCGTCGACGATGCCAATCGTGCCGATGCCGGCGGCGGCGAGATACTGGATCAACGGGGCACCGAGCCCGCCCGCGCCGATCACCAGGACGCGAGCCGCCTTCAGCCGGGCCTGACCGGGCCCGCCGACCTCCCGCAGGACGATATGGCGGGCATAGCGTTCGATTTCGTCCGACGAGAGTGCCATGCCGGCCATGTAAGCCGGCGAGGGGCGGAGCGGAAGCGGCGGTTTTCGCGAGGCGCGGCGGCGTGCTAGCGCTGGCGGACGATGCGACGGTCGCCCTCCTCCCCAAGCCCCTTATCCTGAGGCTCTGCTTCGCTTCGCCCCTCAGGATGAGGGGGGATGGGTGGGTGGACGCGTTCGTCCGTCCCCGCGTTCACGGTGTCGCCTTGTCCGAAGCCTCTCCCCTCGCCCTCGCCCAATCCCTGATCCGCTGCCCCTCGGTCACCCCGGAGGAGGGCGGTGCGCTGTCCTTCCTCGATTGCGTGCTTGCCGAGGCAGGCTTCACGGTCGAGCGTCCGGTTTTCTCCGAGCCCGGCATGCCGGATATCGAGAATCTCTACGCCCGGATCGGCACCGACGGTCCCGTCCTGCTGTTCGCCGGCCATACCGACGTGGTGCCGCCGGGCGAGGCGACCGCCTGGACGCACAGCCCGTTCTCCGGTGAGGTCGCCGATGGCATCCTCTACGGGCGCGGCGCCGTCGACATGAAGGGCGGCATCGCCTGCCTGCTGGCGGCGACCCTCCGCTTCCTGGAGGCGCGGGGACCCGCGTTCGGCGGCTCCATCGCCTTCCTGATCACCGGTGACGAGGAAGGACCGGCGGTCAACGGCACCGTCAAGCTGCTGGATTGGGCGCGCGCACGCGGCGAGCGCTTCGATCATTGCCTGTTGGGCGAGCCGACCAATCCCGAGCGCTTGGGCGACATGATCAAGATCGGCCGGCGCGGCTCGCTCACCGGGCGCATCACCGTCCATGGGCGCCAGGGTCATGTCGCCTATCCGCACCGGGCCGAGAACCCGATACCGGGTCTCTTGCGACTCGCCACCGCTCTGCTCGCCGCCCCGCTCGACGGGGGCACCGCTCATTTCGACGCGTCGAACCTGGAATTCACGACGATCGATGTCGGAAACCCCGCGACCAACGTGATCCCGGCGACGGCGCACGCCGTGTTCAACGTGCGCTTCAACGATGACTGGACCGCCGAGACGCTCGGGACCGAGATCCGCCGTCGTCTGGATGAGGCGGCGGGCAACGCGGTCCGCTTCAGCCTCGATCTCCAGCCCTCGAACTCACCCGCCTTCCTGACCCGGCCCGACGCCTTCGTCGATCTGGTGGCCGATGCGGTCGAGGCCGAGACCGGCCGGCGCCCGGCCCTGTCGACCACCGGCGGCACCTCGGATGCCCGCTTCATCAAGGATGCCTGCCCGGTGATCGAGTTCGGCCTCGTGGGGCAGACGATGCACGCGGTCGATGAGCGGGTTGCCGTCGAGGACCTCGAACGGCTCACCGCGATCTACAGGCGCGTGCTCGAAGCTTACTTTTCCGCGTAATCGACGCCGACGAAGGTCAGCCCGCCGGCCGGCGCCAGCGGGCCGCAGCGATGCTTGGCTTTCGTCGCCAGGATCTCTGCCACGTCGTCGGCGGAGAGGCGCTTGCACCCGGCCAGCATCAAGGTGCCGGTCATGGCGCGAACCTGATGATGCAGGAACGAACGGGCCGAGGTCGCGATCACGATCTCCTCGAACAGGCCCATCCGCGTGCGCGTCACGTCGAGCTGTTCCAGGGTGCGCACCGGGCTGTTGGCCTGACATTCGGCGGCGCGGAAGGCGGAGAAGTCGTGGCGGCCGAGCAGGCGCTGGGCGGCTTCCTGCATCAGGTCGGCGTCGAGGGGCCACGGCACGTGCCAGACATGGCCCCGGGTGAGCGCGGCGGGGCTGCGTCGATTGAGGATGCGGTAGCGGTAATGCCGACGGATCGCCGAGTGGCGGGCGTCGAAGTCCGGTCCGACGATCTCGGCGGAGATCACCGAAATCGGCTGCGGACGCAGATGGGCGTTCAGGGCATCGCGCACCGTATCCGTGCGCCACGCCTTCACCAGATCGAGATGAGCGACCTGATGGATCGCATGCACGCCCGCATCCGTGCGTCCGGCGCAGGTGAGGCGGACGGTTTCGCCGGAGAAGCGCGTCACGGCGTCTTCCAGGGCCGCCTGCACGGTCGGGTCTTCGGCCTGCCGCTGCCAGCCGCAGAACGGTGCGCCGTCATACTCGATGACGAGTTTATAGCGGGGCATGTTAGGCCGTTTCCGCGTCGCGTCCGTCAACTCGGCGCGGGAGACGGTCCGCCGAGCCACGGGGCGTCATCGTAATGCGCTCGCGCTTCACGCGAGCGTCGCTCCGAGAGGAAGCCGCGCCCCGCGCAGGAATTCCTCGCCGCTCGCCGCTCCACCCTTGCCGGCCCGGCGCAGTTCGAGGAGGCGCACCGCACCGATCCCGCAGGCAATGGTGCAGGCTGAATCAAGGAGCGTGCCTGGCTCACCCGAGCCCTCGGTCGGCAGCGCTCGTAGCACCTTCACCCGTTCGACGCCCCTCCCGAGATCCACCTCGACATAGGCGCCAGGGAACGGCGAGAGTCCGTTGATGTGGCGCGCCACGTCCGTGGCCGGCCGCGACCAGTCGATGCGCGCCTCCTCATTGGTGATCTTGTGGGCGTAGACCACGCCCTCGGCAGCCTGCGGTGTGAAGGTGAGACCCTCCGCCTCGAGCCGAGCCAGTGCCCGCCCCATCAAATCGGCCCCCGCCGGCATCAGCGCATCGTGCAGTTCCCCGGCGGTCATGCCTTCGGTGATCGCCACGCGCACCTCCATCGCCACCGGGCCGGTATCGAGTCCGGCCTCCATGCGCATCACCCCGACCCCGCTCTCGGCATCGCCCGCCATCACCGCCCGCTGGATCGGCGCCGCGCCGCGCCAGCGCGGCAGCAGCGAGCCGTGCAGGTTGAGGCAGCCGTGGCGCGGCAGGTCGAGGATTCGTTGCGGAAGAAGCATGCCGTAGGCGACGACGACCGCCACATCGGCCTCGTGCCCGGCGAAGGTCGCGGCCGCCTCCTCGGTCTTCAGGGTGCCGGGCGTCAGCACGGGGAGTCCCAGGGCTTCCGCGCGAGCATGGACGGGCGATGGACGCAGGGCCATGCCGCGCCCGGCCTTGGCCGGCGCGCGGGTATAGACCGCCGCGATCACGTGCCCGTCGGCATGGAGGCGCGCGAGGGTGGGCACGGCGAAATCCGGCGTACCCATGAAGACGACGCGCATCGTGTGAGGCCTTAGGCGGCGTCGCGCTTGGCGGCCTTGGTGAACTTCTTCAGCACCCGGTCGCGCTTGAGCTTCGACAGATGATCGATGAACAGGACGCCGTTGAGGTGGTCGATCTCGTGCTGGAGGCAGGTGGCGAGCAGGCCGTCGGCTTCCTGCTCCACAATCTGCCCATCGAGATTCATGTAGCGCACCCGCACCCGATCGGGCCGCTCGACTTCGCCGTAATAGTCCGGAATCGACAGGCAGCCCTCGTCGTAGACGCGCTTCTCCTCGGACGACCAGACGATCTCGGGATTGAGATAGACAGTCGGGTTCCGGGCCGTCTCGTCCTTCGACGCGTCGATTGTGACGACCCGCTTGAGCACGCCGATCTGCACCGCCGCGAGCCCGACGCCGGGCGCATCGTACATGGTCTCGACCATGTCCGCCGCGAGCGTGCGGATCTCGTTGGTGATCTCGGTGACCGGCTCGGAAACCAGGCGAAGCTGCGCGTCGGGCAGGATGACGAGGGGACGGACGGTCATGGCTTCCGGGCTGGGATCGGCGCGAGGGCAAATGCGCCCGCTGTCAGGCGCTTCTGAACCCGGAAATAGGCAGAGCGGCAAAGACGGTCAAATGCGATCCTGAAGCAACGTCCCGGTGTCGGTGCTGCCAAACCACCGGGACGCTATGGGCCGAGTCTTCCTCAGGCAGTCTGAACGGGCGGCGATGCGAGTGTTTGGGGGGAGGGGGCGCCTGCGATGGCTCTCGCGGGTTCCCGCCGGAGAAAGATCCAGATCAGAGCCAGCAGGGCGATCAGCATCGGGCCTGCCAGGGACAGACTGATCGGGGATGGCGGGTGCCATCCGGCCACACCACCGTTGAGCGTTTGGATGATGAAGCCGTAGGCGCTGCTGCCCCAGCCCAAACCGAACAGGAGCGCTTGTTCGTGGCGACGCGCCCGTCCGAGCAGATCCGGCAAGAGCAAGGCGAAGCCAATCCCGTAGATGGGCAGATCGTAATCGTAGGCATAGGGGCTCATCAGGAGTCCCGCCATGACGGCAATGCCGATGATCTGTCGTTGGGGCAGGCGCTTCCGAACCGCGAACAGGACGAATCCCACGGCTGTGACAGCGACCGCGCTCTGCGCCAGAAGGGCCAACGTCGCCGGTACGCCGCTGCTGCGCAGCCAAGCGTAGACGGAGATCATCCGGTAGAGTGGGTAATGGCCGGCCGCCAAATTGGCCGAGGCCTCGTTCGCCCCCCTCAAGAAGGCGCTCCAGATTGTCGGACCAAGTACGAGGGTCGCGATACCTGAAGCGAGCAGGGTGGTCCCGACTGCCGCGGCCAAGCAGGTCCAACGCCGCATCACCAGTGCACCGGCCGCGAGACCCACGGCCAGATGCGGCTTGATTACCATCAGGCCCAGCGGCAGCCCCGCGCTGCCTCGCTGCTGCAACAATCCGAGGCAGGTGAGCCCGATCAGCGTGCCCGTCAGAAAGCCGTTCTGACCGCAGGCGATGGTGAGCATCAGGCTTGGGAACAGGGCGAGTATGACTGCCGGGAAGAGCAGACCTGAAATTCGTCGCAGCACCAGCAGAAATGCGATTAGCGTTGCGCCGATGAAGAGCAGAAAGGCCAAGCCGATCGGCAGCGGCGCAAACAGGGCCATGACGAGGTTGAAGGGGGGCGGGTAGGCCCACGGGAGAAGCGCTTCCTGTCCGGTCAATTCCCGCATGACCCGCAAAAGATTCGGGAGGTGGTAAGCGTCCGCAATGTCGCCCCTCCACACCATTTGACCCGCAATATGGAGAACGTTGAAATCTGTAAGATCCAGGCGCGGAAGGAGACCGCTCAGACGGGCCGCCCATGTGAGGATCACTGCAACGACGGCGACGATGAAGGCCCGCGTCACGAACGGCGTGGCGAGCTTCTCGTGAAACATTTGCGAGTTGTGCAATACAATATCAGCTGAATCGGATGCGTCTTCCAAAGTTGGTCTCCCAGAACAGGAAATATAATATTATTCTAAATTTTGTCGCTATAATTATAACTGACACGATCGTCCTAAGGAAGAGTTATTCCTATCTCATCCTCGAGTGTCGTTGATCGATCTCATGATTTCGGTGCAGTCATCCCCTAAAACACCGTCCGGCTGCGGATCGCCGCCGTGAGGGTGCCTTCGTCGAGATAGTCCAACTCCCCACCGACCGGCACGCCGTGGGCGAGCCGGGTGATCGTGAGCCCGAGGGGCTTCAAGGATTCGGTGACGTAATGGGCCGTCGTCTGGCCGTCGACGGTCGCGTTGAGCGCGAGAATAATCTCCTTGACGCCCGGTTCGCTGGCCCTTTCGACGAGGCGGGCGATGGTGAGGTGCTCCGGGCGAACGCCGTCGAGCGCCGAGAGAACGCCGCCGAGCACGTGGTACCGCGCCTTCACGGCGCCGGACCGTTCCAGCGCCCAGAGGTCGGACACGTCCTCCACCACCACCAGTGTGGTCGGGTCGCGGCTGTGGTCGGCGCAGATCGTGCAGGGGTCGCGGGTATCGACATTGCCGCAGGAACTGCACACCACGATCCGCTCGGCGGCGACGCGCATGGCGTCGGCGAGCGGGGCCAGCAGCGTCTCGCGCTTCTTGATGAGTTGGAGCGCGGCCCGACGCGCCGAGCGGGGCCCGAGGCCCGGCATGCGCCCCAGAAGCTGGATCAGGCGCTCGATCTCCGGGCCGGCGACGGCTTGGGGCATGCGGGTCTTCGACAGATTCCGTGGATGGGGCGCAGGAACGCTGCCCTCACATAATCCCTGCCGGACGCTTTTGCCCATTCAGCGAAGCGACAGACTGACCTCGTCATTGATTGCCGAGAGCGTCAAAAAATATTGGATCCCTCCTAAAGTTTAGTTGACGCTTTGGCTGGGCATCGGCCCATTTGAACGGACGGGCCGGCGAACCGGCGTGCGGCGGCCCTGAACGACCGCACGGACGGCCCAGGACGATGCCAATTCGGCGCAGGCTCTCCGGCCTCGCCTTCCGCGATCAGGGCCGCCTAGGGAGACAGACCGTGACACAGACCGGCGACTTCAACGCGGCCCATGGCCCGGAGGCGATCGGCCTCCGCGACCTTGCCGCCGTCCACTGGAATCTCGAGACGCCCCGCCTCTACGAGGAGGCGCTGAAGCGCGGCGAGGCGCAACTTGCCCGTGGTGGAGCGCTGGTCGCAACCACCGGAAGCCATACCGGGCGTTCGCCCAAGGACAAGTACGTGGTGCGCGATGCCGCCACGGAGAATGAAATCTGGTGGGACAACAACGGCTCGATCACCCGCGAGCAGTTCTCCATGCTCCTCGAGGACTTCCGGGCCCATGCCCGCGGCAAGGAATTGTTCGCGCAGGATCTGTTCGGGGGCGCCGATCCGGCCCACCGGGTGCGCGCCCGCGTCTACACCGAGTTCGCGTGGCACTCGCTGTTCATCCGCAATCTGCTGATCCGGCCCGAGCGCGACGCGCTGGCGTCCTACGTGCCGGAACTGACCATCATCGACCTGCCGAGCTTCCAGGCCGATCCGGCCCGGCACGGTTGCCGTTCGAAGACCGTGATCGCCATCGATTTCGCGCAGAAAATCGTGCTGATCGGCGGCTCCGCCTATGCCGGCGAGATGAAGAAGTCGGTCTTCACGTATCTCAACTACGTGCTGCCGGGCGCGGGCGTGATGCCGATGCATTGCTCGGCCAATGCCGCGCTCGACGCGTCCGGTGATTCGGCCTTGTTCTTCGGCCTGTCGGGCACCGGCAAGACCACCCTGTCGAACGATTCCTCCCGTCAGCTCATCGGCGACGACGAGCACGGTTGGGGCAAGGACGGTATCTTCAATTTCGAGGGCGGCTGCTACGCCAAGACCATCCGCCTCTCGCGCAATGCGGAGCCGGAGATCTACGCCACCACCGAGCGCTTCGGCACGGTGATGGAGAATGTCGTGATCGATCCGCAGACCCGCGCGCCCGATTTCGACGATGCCTCGCTGACCGAGAACACCCGCTGCGCTTACCCGCTCGACTTCATTGCCAATGCGAGTGCCACCGGCCGGGCCGGGCATCCGAAGAACATCGTGATGCTGACCTGCGACGCCTTCGGCGTCATGCCGCCGATCGCCAAGCTGACCGGCGCCGAGGCGATGTATCACTTCCTGTCGGGCTACACGGCCAAGGTCGCCGGCACCGAGCGCGGCCTGACCGCGCCGGAGGCGACCTTCTCGACCTGCTTCGGGGCGCCGTTCATGCCGCGCCACCCGAGCGTCTACGGCAACCTGCTGCGCGACCTGATCGCCGAGCACGGCGTCGATTGCTGGCTCGTCAACACCGGCTGGACCGGTGGCGGTGTCGGGACCGGCCGGCGCATGCCGATCCGCGTCACGCGCCGCCTGCTCACCGCGGCGCTGGACGGCTCGCTCTCGCAGGTCGAGTTCCGTCGCGATCCGTATTTCGGCTTCGCGGTGCCGGTGGAGGTGCCGGGCGTCGAGACGCAGGTGCTCTCGCCGGTCGAGACCTGGACCAACAAGCCGGCCTTCGCCGAGACGGCGACGAAACTGGTCACGATGTTCCGCGAGAACTTCAAGCGTTTCGAGAGCCACGTCGATGCCGACGTGCGCGCCGCGGAGCCGGTGGCCGCCCCGATCGCGGCTTGATCCGAACGATACATCCTGCCGCTTCGGTCACGCGGCGGCAGGGCTGCGATCGTCACGAGCGAAGAATGCAACGGACGGTCCCGCCGACCGGGAGTCAGGCCGGCGGGACCTGCCGTGCCGCCATTGGGGGGCAAGTTCGGCCCGGCCCCGTGACCATGATCCCGTCGACGAACGAGCGCCTTAACATGGTTTGCTCTCCATGCGCGCGGGCTGGGGAAAGCCGCTTCAACCCCACGGCGCGAGGCCGATGCCATCGAGGAAACGGCGTTACCGGTGCCGCCGGACAACGGCGTTGCGCGCCGTCATCCGTGCGGTTCTCCCCCGCGGCGTGCGAAGCCCCGATCGATTCAGCTTCGGCTCCACGGCGGGTACGGGGGATGGCTCGGTGAGAGACCAATCAGAACGGCAGCTTCATTCCGGGCGGCAGCGGCAGGCCCTTGGTGAGTTCGGCCATGCGCTCCTGGGCGGTCGCTTCCGCCTTGGCGCGGGCATCGTTGCAGGCTGCCACGATCAGGTCCTCGAGGATCTCGCGCTCGTCGGCGACCATCAGGCTGGGATCGATCGACACGCCGAGCATCTGTCCCTTCGCGGTCATGCGGACACTCACGGCATCGCCGCCGGCGGCACCCCGCACCTCGACCGTGTCGAGTTCGGCCTGAAGCGAGGCCATCTTCTCCTGCATGGCCTGGGCCTGCTTCATGATGCCCATGATATCGCGCATGGTGGATCGGCTCCGATGTCTCTTGGAAGGGTCTCCTCGCAGACTTAGGCGTCGGCGCGGGCTACCGCCAGGGTGCCGGGTCGGCTCAACCGGCCGAAGATACATGGCTCCACGCTTCGAACGGTCGAAGCGCGTCTAGGCCTCGGCCTCAATCGAACTGTCTGGCGGTCAACGACCCAGGCCGTGGAGGCCCCCTCCGACATTCGAGCGCGAGATCGGAAGGATGCTCACGCCTCGTCGTCCGGTTCGTCGGGCAGGGCCTCGACGGGACCGGTCGCCACCGTCACACCGGTCGCTGGACCGGCATCCGCCGCCTTGTCGCGGACATCGACGATCTGCGCGCCGGGGAAGCGCGACAGCACCTCGCGGACCAGGGGATGGGCCGCGGCATTCTCGTGCCGCGTCTGCTCGGCCGCGCGGGAATCCTGCTCGAGCGTCGGCGCCCCCTCGTCCTTGGACAGAGCCACGATCCAACGCCGCCCGGTCCACTCGTCGAGCGCCCGGGCAAGATCGTTGGGGAGGCTCGGGCGGCCGCCCTGAGCGAGGCGGAACTCGATGCGACCCTCCTCGAAGCGCACGAGATGGACATCCCGCTCCATCGCCACCTTGAGGGCGATGTCGCGCTTCGCCTCGGCCAGGGCGACCACGTCCTCGAAACGCCCGAGGCGAAGTCCGGTGGGAACCGCGGCGGGGCGGGCGGCCTCCGGTGCCGGATTGGCCGAAGCCAGAACTGGTCGGGGCGGGGCCGAGGCCCGCGGAGCCGCGAGCGGGGCGCTCTCGCGGGCCAGGGCTGCCGAACCGATGGCCGCGGAACGTGGGGACGACCCACCGGAGAGGGACGAGCCGGAGGCCGGCATGCCGGCGCTCGCGGGTGAATCCTCGCTGCGCAGGCGCCTCAGGGCCTCGTCCGGGGTCGGCAGGTCGGCGGCGTAGGCCAGACGCACCAGGGCCATCTCGGCGGCCGGGAGCGGACGGGGCGCGACCTGCGCCTCGGGCAGGGCCTTGAGCAGGATCTGCCACGCCCGCGACAGGGCACGCACCGGCAGCCGGGCGGCGAAATCCGCGCCGCGGACGCGCTCGGCCTCGCTCAGTGTCGGATCGGCGGCGGCGTCCGGCACCAGTTTCAGGCGGGTCACGAGATGGGTGAAGCCGGCAAGGTCAGAGAGCACCACCGCCGGATCGGCGCCCGAATCGTACTGTGCCCGCAATTCCGCGAAGGCCGCGGGGATGTCGCCGCGCATCACCGCCTCGAACAGATCGACGATGCGCGCCCGATCGGCCAAGCCGAGCATGTCGCGCACGCTCTGCGCAGTCACCGTGCCGGCGCCGTGGGCAATGGCCTGATCGAGGAGCGAGAGCGCATCGCGCACCGAGCCCTCGGCGGCGCGGGTCACGGCGGCCAGCGCCTCGGCCTCGGCGCTCACGCCCTCCGCGGCGCAGATTTTCTTCAGATGGGCCGAGAGGGTCTCGGCCTCGACCCGGCGGAGGTCGAAGCGCTGGCAGCGCGACAGGATCGTGACCGGGACTTTCCGGATCTCAGTCGTGGCGAAGACGAACTTGGCGTGGGGGGGCGGCTCCTCCAGCGTCTTCAGGAAGGCGTTGAACGCCTTCTCCGACAGCATGTGGACCTCGTCGACGATGTAGACCTTGTAGCGCGCCTCCGTCGGCGAGTAGCGGATGCCGTCGATGATGCCGCGGACGTCGTCGATGCCGGTATGCGAGGCCGCATCCATCTCCAGCACGTCCATGTGCCGGGATTCCATGATCGCCCGGCAATGGCGGCCGAGTTCCGGCATGCTCACCGTGGGGCCGGTATCGGGATGGCCGTCGCGGACATAGTTGAGGCCGCGGGCGAGGATGCGGGCCGTCGTCGTCTTGCCGACCCCGCGCACGCCGGTCAGCATCCAGGCCTGGGGGATGCGATTGGCCGCGAAGGCATTGGCCAGCGTGCGCACCATGGCCCCCTGGCCGATCAGATCGTCGAAGGTTTGGGGGCGGTATTTGCGCGCCAGCACCCGGTAGGGTGTCGCGGGGGCGGGCATGCCGGGCAGGCCCGGCTCGTCGGGGAGCGTGCCGTGCGTCTCGTCCATGCCGCCGTCGAATTTTTTGGATTGCCGGCCGCCGAGCCCGCGCGGGGCACGGGAGGCGAGGGTGGGAGGCTGGACAAAGACCCGCTCGGTCTCGTTAGGGCTGCTTCCTTCCGGACCTGACCCGGTTGGCGAGTGAAACGTCCCTCGCCAACCTCCCGAGGCCGTATATGACGGTCCGCGCGACCGGATGCAAGCCGGGCGATGGCGGGTTCGACAGGGCGATCCTGCGCCCGGGCAAGTCCCTGCGGTGGCGCCGCTCGACGGGGCTCGCAGCCCGGTTGCGCGCGCCGTGGGCTCCGGCCATGTTGCTCCGCAACGAGGAGGTCTCATTGCGGACGACGACGATACACGTGTGCCTCGCGGCGCTGTCGCTCTTCACGTTTACTCCCCTAGCTGCGGCGGAGGGGGAGAGCGGGGGCTGGCAGGGCCGATACCGCTACGAGCACGATGCCGGCCTGACCGAGGGCGGCTCCTCGGCCCATGTGACCTACGACCTCGTCATCGGTCCCGACGGCGCGCGGGGCGGCTGCGTGCTCACGGCACGCGGCTTCCAGACCGACGAGCGGATCATCTGCCACGCGCGTTCGGACGGCTCCATCCTGGCGGTGAGCTTCCACCGCTACGAGGATGGTCGCACGGTCAACAAGTACGGTGTCGCCGTCTACAAACCGGGCGAGACACTCTTCACCCTCTCGCGGGCGGCGGAGGCCGGCCTCCTGACGCGCTGGGGGGCTCTGGCGCCGGATGGTGAAAGCGTTTCGGAAAGCGGCGCGTTCTTCTCGCAATCCCGGTAGCGCCGGGCTCGCTCCGCCCGGCGCATCGATGTCTTACTCGGCTTCGCGCTTGACGATCTCGAACGTCTTCGGATCGAGCTTCAGATCGAACTGCTTGCCGTTGGCATCAATGGCGTCGTCCACCTCGATCATGCCGTCGTCGAGCTCGATCTCCTTCCACTTGGTGAAGCCTTCCTTCTTCAGGATGTCTTCGACCTTGGTCTGCTGCTCGGGCGGAAGCTTCTCGTCGGCGAGCGCCGGTCCGGTGAACAGGGCGGCACCCAGGAGGGCGGCGGCGAGGGGACGAAACGACATTCAGGCACTCCGTGACGCATGATTGGCGGGTGGGGTTCACCCATCGAACGACCGGTCCTCCGCACGGTTCCGACGTCCGTCGTCCACCTTACTCGCATTGCGCCGTTTCCCGCGCGTCGCGCGGGCTCAGCTTGTGATTGTCAGCCCTCGAATGCCCGCCTAGGCTGCAATGTCCGGGGCTGGAGACTTTTCCATCGCATGGTGACCCGCGTTGCCACGGTCGCGTTCGAGGGGATCGAGGCGCGAGCCGTCGACGTCCAGGTTCAGATCGCTCCCGGAGCTGTTGCCTTCACCGTCGTCGGCCTGCCCGACAAGGCGGTGGCGGAGTCGCGCGAGCGGGTGCGCGCGGCGCTGATCGCCTCGGGTCTGGCACTGCCGGCCAAGCGCATCACCGTCAATCTCGCGCCGGCCGACCTGCCGAAGGAGGGGTCGCATTACGATCTGCCGATCGCGCTCGCCGTCATGGGCGCCATCGGTGCGCTGCCCGAGGATGCGCTCAGCAGTTACTGCGTGCTGGGCGAATTGGCGCTCGACGGATCGATCACCGCGGTCGCCGGCGTCCTGCCCGCCGCGATGGCGGCCAATGGGCGGGGGCTCGGCCTGATCTGCCCGGCCGCGACCGGGCCAGAAGCGGCATGGGCGGCGGGCGACATGGACGTCCTGGCGCCGCGCTCGCTCATCCAGCTCGCCAACCACTTCAAGGGCAGCCAAGTGATGGCGCGGCCGCGTCCCGCCATCGCCGCGCCGGCGGGCACGATGCCGGATCTGCGCGACATCAAGGGCCAGGAAGGCGCCAAGCGCGCCCTGGAGATCGCGGCGGCCGGTGGGCACAACCTCCTGTTCAACGGTCCTCCGGGAGCCGGGAAATCGATGCTCGCCGCGCGGCTTCCCTCGATCCTGCCGCCGCTGGACCCCCGTGAGCTGCTCGAAGTCTCGATGATCCAGTCGGTGGCCGGACAGCTTAAGGACGGGGCGCTGTCGAACCGCCGCCCGTTCCGCCAGCCGCATCACTCCGCCTCGATGGCGGCCCTCGTCGGCGGCGGCCTCAATGCCCGCCCCGGCGAGGTCTCGCTGGCCCACGGCGGGGTGCTGTTCCTCGACGAATTGCCCGAGTTCACGCCCCAGGTGCTCGATTCCCTGCGCCAGCCGATGGAGACAGGCGAGGTGATGATCGCCCGGGCCAACCATCGGGTCACCTACCCGGCCCGGTTCCAACTCGTCGCCGCGATGAATCCCTGTCGCTGCGGCATGGCGCTCGAACCGGGCTATACCTGCCGTAGGGGCCGAACGAGCGTTGCGCCGCGCAATACGGCGCCCGCATCTCCGGACCGCTCCTGGACCGGATCGATCTGCGCATCGAAGTCGCCGCGGTCACCGCTTTCGACCTCATCCTGCCGCCGCCGGCGGAAGGCTCGGCGGAGGCCGCCGCCCGGGTCGCGGCGGCGCGGGATCGGCAGAGCGCCCGGTTTGCCCGCAAGGCCTTGCCGGCTTCCACCACCAATGCGACCTGTCCGGCCTCCCTGATCGAGGAGGCGGCCGCGCCCGATGCCGAGGGCACCGCCCTGATCCGGCACGCGGCCGAGACGATGCGCCTCTCCGCGCGCGGCTTTCACCGAACCCTGCGCGTGGCCCGGACTTTGGCCGATCTCGATGGCGAGGAGAGGGTGCGCCGGCTGCATCTGGCCGAGGCTCTCTCTTATCGCGGCCGTACGGAAGGGGTGGCCGCGGCGCGGCCTATGCCCTCGCCGACGGCCTGAAACCGGCTACGCGCCGATCCGTTTCGCGGGAAAGCGGAACGTCATCCGAAGGCCACCGGACGGGTCCCGATCGAGATCGCGCTGTCCGTCGAGTTGGCGCACGAGCATATCCAGCAATGCCATGCCGTCGCCGTCGGCCTCGGGCCAAGCGGAGGAACGCTCATCCTCGACTTGCAACACCACACCCGAGTCGGATCCAGCCAGACGCACGGCGAGGCGGACCGGCCGATGCGGGACGGCGCGGCGAAGGGCGTGCGAGACGGCTTCGCTGAGGACCAGGGCAAGGGGCCCGGCCGCGTCCGCCCGGATCGTAACCGGCGCGAGGTCGAGGTCGAGGGTCACGTCGTCCCGGCCCGAAGCGTCGACCAGGGTTTCGGCGACCTCCCGGGCAAGCTCGGCGAGATCGTGCCCGCCATCGCCGCCGGGCGGCATTCGGTAGAGCGCCGCGAGGGCATCGATCCGGCCGATCGCCACGGCGAGAGCGTCCCGCACGGCCGGGTCGGCGCTGTCTCCGCTCTGGAGAACCAGCATCGCACTGATCATCTGCAGGTCGTTGCGCGCCCGGTGTCCGACTTCGCGCAGGAGCAGGGCGTTCGCATCCGACGCCGCCTGGACCCGGTCGCGCTCGTCACGCAGGGCATAACGGTCACTCACGTCGAGCTGCGAGGCGAAGAAGAACAGCAGCGTCCCGTCCTCGTCATGGACGGGGCTGACGTACAGAGCGTTGTGAAAGGTCGAACCGTCCTTGCGGTAGTTCAGTAATTCGGCGTGAATGTCCCGCTCGGCCACGATCGCATCGCGCACCCGAGCGACCTCGGCGAGATCGGTGTCCGGTCCCTGGAGGAAGCGGCAGTTGCGGCCCGTGACTTCCAGCCGTGTGTACCCCGTCAGGGCCAGGAACGCGTCGTTGGCGAAGACGATGGGATTGTCGAGACGGCGCGGGTCGGTGATGATCATCGGCATGCGGGTCGCCCGCACGGCCGCGGCGAACGGATCCCCTCTGCCGGATTGCGTGCTCGCCCGCACCCGCTCCGTGAGCTGCCACCCGTCTTCGGATTCCATCCGCTCCTGAACGCCTCCGTTCTGCCGCCCCGCATCACGGGCGCGGAGTGTCGTCAAATCGCTTGCCGACGACCATATAGTGCGAAACCTATCCACGACATGGATCGGCGCACGCGATCGAGGGAACAGCCATGTTACTTTTTCGCAAGCGGCCCGAGATGCCCGCGCCCTCCGAAGCCCTTCCGGGCCGGCCCGAGCCCCTGCCGACCGCCGAGCGTCATTTCGTCAACGGCAACGCCTTGAAAGGTCCGTACCCGGACGACATCGAGACGATCGTGCTCGGTCTCGGCTGCTTCTGGGGGGCCGAGCGCAAGTTCTGGCAATTGCCCCGCGGCATCCATGTCACCGCGGTCGGCTATGCCGGCGGCTTCACTCCGAATGCGACCTACGAAGAGGTGTGCACCGGGCGTACCGGCCACAACGAGGTCGTGCTGGTCGCCTACGATCCAGCCGTGTTGCCGCTGACCGAGGTGCTCAAGGTATTTTTCGAGAGCCACGACCCGACGCAAGGGTACCGGCAGGGCAACGATGTCGGCACGCAGTACCGTTCCGGTATCTACACGGCCGATGAGGCGCAGGCCGAGACTGCGCGGGCCATGCGCGATGCCTATGCCCCCGCGCTCCGGGCTCGCGGTTATGGACCGATCACCACCGAGATCGAGCCGCTGGACGTGTTCTATTTCGCGGAAGCCTATCACCAGCAATACCTCGCCAAGAATCCCGGCGGGTATTGCGGCTTGGGCGGCACCGGCGTCTCCTGCCCGGTCGGGACCGGCATCGCCGCGGAATGAGATCGACGCCGGGGTTCGCCCCGGCGTGAGGGACGCTTCCCGCATGGCCGGCGCAAGCTGAGCCGTCTTGCATCGCACCGGGATCGGCCCTGAACGTCATCGGCGGGTCGTGAGGCGGAGGCATAAGCGCCTCGCCCCAGAACACGCCGCCGGACATGCCATCGCTGCAAGCCCGTTTCGCCGCTGCCCTGATCGCGCTCTGTGCCGCCCTCGGGGTCATGGCGGGGTTCTGGGCCGTCCATGGTCGGACCGGCTCGGTGCCGGGCGCGATCTGGATCATGCTCGCCTATTTCACCAACCTCACCGGCTTGGTCGTGACGGGCCTTTTTGCTTGGCTGGCTCTGGGCGGGGCCCTCTTCGCTGATCGCCGCCGCGGCTCCTGGTTGGTCGCTGGGACGGCGCTGGCGACGCTTCTCGTCGGGCTGGTTCAGCGATTGCTGCTCCAGGGCCTGCGCATCCAGCAGGGCGGCGATCTCGTGGCCGATATCCTGCTGCATCAGGTTGTGCCGGTTCTGGTGCCCCTCTTCTGGCTCGCTTTCGTTCCGAAAGGATATCTGCTTCGGCGCGATCCGCTGCTCTGGGCCTGCTATCCATTGGTCTACCTCGCCTGCGCCTTGATGCGCGGTGTGCGGGAAGGGCATTATCCGTATCCGTTCCTGGATATCGGCACGATCGGCGGGGTGGCGGTCCTCGCCTATACGGCGGCGATCACAGCGGCTTTCCTCACCGTGGGATGGGGTATTGTCGCCCTCGACGGGGGGCTCGCCCGGCGCCGGGCCGCTTGAACGCCTCCGCTTCGACGATCCGCTGTGCAACCCTTTCCCGCCCTGGTGAATTTCGGCCCCGATCGCGTGCCTTCCTTCGGGGAAGGGACGCCCTAGTTTCCCCGCCGTGCTCCGGTCCAGCTTGCCCCCTCGCTCCCCCATCCCGTCCCGCGTCGTCGCGAGCGTCGCCACAAGCGTCTTCGAGCGTTTGCCCTTGCCCAATCTGTCCGCGCCCGTCTGGTCGGGCGCAGCGTTCCTCGCCGTCTCCGCCCTGGCCGGACCCGCGGGGGCGGCCTCGAAGGGCAGTGCCTCGTGCTTCCCCACCGGAGGTGGCAGCTTGGAAATCTGCCGCTCGGACGACGAGGCCGAGGGGGTCTACGCCCTGCCGCCGCCCTGCCGCTTCGTGCACGACGTCCAGATTCTCCGTCTCAAGGATTCCGGACCCCCAGGGCCTCTGCAAGTGATCTATCGCGGCGAGCCGCCGCGGAAGGAGAGCCGTCGCGGCGATGACGCGTGCCCGGCCGATCTCCAAGCCGACGATCCGGCCGCGGGCGGCTCGGTGCGGATCGGGCGGCAGGTCGATGCGCTCGCCACGACCCTGCCGCAGACCGATCCCCGCTTCGTCGCGGCTGCCACGGAGGGCACCGCTCCCGCGCAGCAGGCGCGAAAATCCCGCCGCAACAGCCGTGAGAGCCGGCGTGCCCGGCGCGAGGCCCGGCGCGAGGCGCGAGAGGCGCGCGAGCAGGGGCAGATGACGTTCAAGCCGCGGCCCAGCGTGAACGAGGGAGACGCATCAGGCAGCGCCATGATGGTCGCCGGGCGCGACTGGGCGGGCGACCCCTATTACGCGATCCTCACCACCGCCACCGAGCCGGTCGATGGGGGGCATCGGCGTGTCTTGGTTCAGGCCCGCACCTACGATTTCCAGGGCCTAGATCTGCGCATCGAGGCCGATCCCGGCACCGCCTGGATGCCGTTCGGCGGCGCGCCGCCGGAGGGCGAGCGCGACCGCCGTCGCCGGGGGGCTCGGCGCGCGGCGGCGATGCCGAAGCCGGCGCCGGTCCTCGATGAAACCGGCAAGGCGATCACCGGCAATTGCGCCGCGCCGGGCTTCGAGGCCCGCGGTCTCTCGGGCTCGATCGCGGTCGTCGATCGCACCTACCACTACTTCTACACCGACGTGCTGCCGGCCGATTGCGGCGCCCCGGTCGAGAAGCGGCGCATGGGCCTCTACCTGCGCACCAGCCGCGACCCGCTCGGCGAGCGGAGCTGGACGGCTGCGGCGACGTTGATCGAGGGGCTGCCCGCCGACACTCTGGTGCGGGTCGCCAAGGCCCGAGGCATGGATCGCTGGGCGGTGGCCTATTCCTGCTCGCGACCGGTGACGGTCTCGGGCGGTCCGATTGCCGATATCTGCCTGCACTACACCACCGATCTCTCACCCGGCAGCATCAGTGCCCTATCACTGTTCATGGAGCCGGTCGCGGCCGGGCACTCGACCGCCTATCTGGGTCTACGGTCCGGCGGCGACGCCCTCGGTCGTGTGACCCGCGACGGCTTCGGCTGGATGACCGACCGCTACGGAAATCTCGATGCGCCCGGCATCTATCCGGACAAGGGCGGCTTCCTGACCTGGCTCGACCGACGGGCGCCCCGCGCCGACGGCGGCGATACGTCCTCGCTCTACGGACGGCCGGTCTTCTGGGCGACGTGGACGGTTCGGCCGAAGACGCCTTAAGGCAACATCGCCCGCGCCGATCCGCACGTCCGGGGCGCTTGCTGCCGCATCGGTTGACCGACCGCATCCTGACCTCGTCCGCGCCGGAGAGCGCAGACAACAATAAAAGGGGCGCCCGGCGGTGAAGCCGGGCGCCCCTTTCGTTCCGTCGTGCGGAAAGCTTAGTAGGTGCCGAACTTGTAGTTGATGCCGGCGCGAACGATATCGCCCTCGGTCCGAACCCGTGTCTGGGTCGCCGCGACCGGCGTGCCCGAGGCGGGAATGATGTCGTAGAAGCCGGTGACGTTGCGGCTGCCAAGATCGAAACGGAGATACTCGATCTTGAGCGTCACCGCGCTCGACTTGAAGAAGTTCAGGAAATTGTCGGTCGGCAACGCGTATTCGATGCCGCCGCCATAAGCATAGCCGGTGAGGAAGTCATCGAAGCTGCCGGTGATGCTGGCGGTCGGGAAGGTGGTGAAGCCACCGAGCGTGTTGCCGATGTTGAGGACCGAAGAATACCGGGCCTGACCATAGGCGAAGCCACCGGTTCCGTAGACCAGGAACCGGTCGAAGGCATAACCGATGCGCCCGCGCACGGTGCCGAGGAACGACAATTCGCTCCGGGTCGCGCTCGACAGCTCCACGTCGTTGACGCCGGGAAAGCCCGGGAAGCCGACGATCGTCGCGGTGGAGGCGGTGCGACGGTTCAGGTCGGTATAGGCAGCATCCGCCTCGATACCGACGACGACGCCCGAGCCCGGCGTGAACTGGTAATTGTAGCCGATCTGACCGCCGCCGGTGAAACCACCGGAATCGCCGCGACCGGTACCGGTGCCAAGCGCCGCGAGATAGTCGGCGGTCGGGATCTGGGTGATGCCGAGATCGGTCACCACCTCACGACGACGATCGCTCCAAGCGTAGCCGGCGTTGAAGCCCGCATAGAAGCCGGTCCAGGTGAAGACCGGGACGGGGGTGAAGATGGGCGGCGGTGCGGCGCGGCGCGGAAGATCGGCGGCGCTGGCCGCACCGATCGCCAGAAGGGACGCGCCCCCCGCCAGCAGAGAACGTCTGATCATGATGAAGACCCAACTTTCATTCGAGAGCACGTGGCGGCTCCCGGGGCGGCGCGGAGCCGCCCCGGTTGCGCGAGATCAGCGGATCGTGCCGTTGAGGCCCGACGGGAAGAAGCCGCCCGGCTGCGTCGACGTGTTCAGGTAGACGATGTTGAGCACCTGGCTCGTCGTGCGGGCATAAGCCTGACCGTTGGACGGATTGGTCAGCGAGATGTTGGCGATCGTGCTGGTGCCGATCCCCTGATCGAGATCGGTCGAGCCGTCGAGCGAGTCGCGGGCGTCCGAGATCTTCAGCGCCTGGTCGAAGAGGCCGCGGCTGTAGAGGACCGTGCGGATCGTACCGGCGTGATAGGCCTCCGCCGACAGGATGCCGCCGGCCGCAGCCAGAACCGACTTGCTGGTCAGGAGCGGAGCCGCGCCGAGATAGGCCGATACGCCGACATCCTCGAAGATGTAGGCGGCGAGGAGGAACGAGGTCTCGTCGGCGAAGGCGTCGAAGGTCTGTCCCGAAGAGATCAGGCCCGCGGCCTGGGCGGCTGCGGTGAAAGAGCTCGTCAGGTTGATCGCCGGGCGGGCGACCCGGGCCGAGCCCAGCGCGCTGCGCAGGAACTGGACGTGAATGCGCTCCTCGCTGGCGATCTCGACGGCGTAGTTGCGGATCGCGGCGGTGGCGAAGTTCACCTGCCGGCCGCCGGTGACGGCGCCGAGGGCACCGGTGCCGGTCACTTCGGAATCGCTCAGACCACGGCCGGTGGCGCCGCGCAGGTAGAACTCGGCTTCGAGATATTCGAGGTTCAGCGCGAAGTTGAGGATATCGGTATCGGTGACGGTCTGGGCCGCCGCCGGGCTGAAGCCGGCCGAGCCGACCAGTGCCGAGCCGGCCATGCCGAGGCCGACGCTCTGAATGAACGCGCGCCGTCCGGCGGCGAGATCGACGCCCGCAGGCGCCGTAAGGGCGGGGCCGGCCTTGCCGCCCGCGCGAAGGAACTTGAAGACCACTGTGACGCTCCCACCCATTGTTTGGCTTGCGGCCGCATCTTGTTCAGATGTCTGAACCCTGCAAAGCAAAATGGCGATGGAATAGAGCGTAGTTATGCCAATGTGCGATGTTGTTGCAAATCAAGCACATCCAGAGATGGAAACTTGTTGATTTAAGATGGATTGCTGGCTGTGATGCCCCATTTGGATAAAGGTTTCGGCAAACGAATACACATTTTCGTGAACGGCCACGCTTCTGTGCGGCGGTGATTCGGATCGGATCGAGGGGGGAACACGCGCTTCCGTTGCGCCACTCAGCCTTGAAATCCGTCATCCCCATTGCCGCGGGTCGCAGGCGATCCGGTGTCGGCAACGTCGGGGTGAATACAGGTCGCGGGAAGGCCCCTCGTTCGGGACCGCATCGGCCGATCGCGACGATGACGACCGCCCTCGGGCGCCGCCTCGCGGCTTACGGCGCGCATGGCTGAGACTCTGCCGCATCCGGGTGTGGAGACGGCCGTGCGGATAAGGGTACTCGGGCCCGAGCGATAGAAGGATGAAGGCTGAGATGCCGCCGTGTCGAAAGGGCGGCGAAGGCCTGGGCTCTGCGGCGTTCAGCGCTCGGCGGCGTCGCTCACGGCGCTGGCATTGATCACGGGACCGGTGGCGGGCGGCGTCTCGCCTCCGGTGGCACGCAGGATTCCGCGAATGTCGGCGCCCTCGGCACCGAACCGCGCCCAGGCCGCGCGGCAGCGGCGCTGGTCGGAATCGGCCTGGAAGTAGCGTTCCTGTTCGTCCAGCAGGGTGGCGTAGACGGCGGCACGCACGCCCTGCTCCTCGCCGACATAGAGATGGTAGATTCGGCCCCAGAACGCTTCGTCGATATCCCACTCGCAGCGGCCCGCCGCCTTCATGAGGGCGAGCTTGCGCAGGCTCTGCCGCTCGGCATGGGGCATGGTGAGGAAGCCGAGCTGCGCCTTGATCGCCCGGCCTCCGGCCTCGTAGCCGCTCTCGCTGGACAGTACCCAGCCGAGATACAGGCTGCCGCAGCCGAGCAGGCCGCCAACGAGGAGCAATGCTCTGAGAGGGGTCATGGGCAGGCCCTGATTCGCGGAGCCGAGTCGGCCCGCGAACCTTGGCGGCATCAAGGACGCCCGGATCGGCAAGGCCGTGTCAGGCCTTGCGGGCAACGGTGAAGCGCGCGGCGTCCTTGAGCACCTGTGCGCGCGCCCCCCAAGGAGCCACGGCTTCCTCGCACACGGCGACCAACCGGTCGCACTCGGCGCGCGCGCCGTCGAGGCCGAGGCGGTCGACCAACGTGGCCTTGCCGGCATCCTTGTCCTTGCCGGTCGCCTTGCCCATCGCCTCGGGTGAAGCCTCGCGGTCCAGGATATCGTCGGCAACCTGGAAGGCCTGACCCAGGGCCTTGCCGTAGCGCAGGAGCGCCGCACGCTCGTCGGCGCTCGCATGGCCGACGAGGGCGCCCGCCTCGACCGAGAAAGCCAGGATCGCGCCGGTCTTCATCGCCTGCATCCGCAGGGTGTCGTCGATGTCGAGATCGGTCGGACCGAACCGTCCTTCCGCCGAGAGGTCGAGGAGCTGGCCGCCGACCATGCCGCCGAGGCCGGAGGCGCGGGCGAGGCCCAGGACCAACTCGGCGCGGATGCCGGCATCCGGCTGCCAGCGCGGATCGGCGGTCACCTCGAAGGCCAGCGTCTGGAGCGCGTCGCCGACGAGGATCGCGGTGGCTTCGTCATAGGCCTTATGCACGGTCGGCTTGCCGCGGCGCAGGTCGTCGTCGTCCATGGCCGGCAGGTCGTCGTGGACGAGGCTGTAGCAGTGGACGAGCTCGACACCCGCGCCCGCCGCCAGGGCCGCATCCTCCGCGCCGCCGAGCATCCGTGCGGTCTCGATGGCGAGAAATGGGCGCAGCCGCTTGCCGCCGCCGAGGACGGCATGGCGCATCGCCTCCATCAGGCGCGGCGGGCGGGCGATCTCGCCGGGCTGCAGGTTCGGCCCGAGCAGCTCGACGAGAAAACGCTCGACCGTGTCGGCGACCTCGGTGAGCCTGTGGGTAAACGGGTCGCTCGACGCGTCCGGCTTGACCGAAGGGGTGGGAGCCTGCGTTGAGGTCATCGAGACTGGCCTGGATCGGGGAGGGGCAGAGGCGCCGTGCGCTTGAGCGATGAGAGCGAGACGGAGCCGCGCGGGCGCGACCTGAGGACGGTGGCCCGACCGAAGCGCCGCAGCGGGGTACGGCGCATCGTGACGCTCATGACCCTCGCCCCCATTCTGGTCGTCGCCCTCATGCTCACGCTGGCGCTCGTCTATAGCCTGGCGACCCCGCCCTCAACCCTGATGCTCGGGCGCTGGCTGACGTCGCAGCCGACGCAGCGGGACAGCGTGCCGCTCGAAGCCATTGCACCGGTTCTCGTCCAGGCGGTGGTGGCCTCCGAGGATCAACGCTTCTGCCTGCATCAAGGCGTCGATTGGGGGGCGCTGCGCGACGTGGTGGATGACGAGGAGGGCCCGAGCCGCGGCGCCTCGACCATCACCATGCAGACGGTCAAGAACGTGTTCCTGTGGCCGGGCCGTTCCTACATCCGCAAGGCCCTCGAGATTCCCCTGGCGCTGATGGCCGAGGCGATCTGGGGCAAGCGCCGTGTGATGGAAATCTATCTCAACGTGGCCGAGTGGGGGGAGGGCGTGTTCGGTGCCGAGGCCGCCGCGCGCCATTGGTTCCGCAAGAGTGCCCGCGACCTGACACGAGGCGAGGCGGCTCTGCTTGTTGCGAGCTTGCCGAACCCGATCCTGCGCAACCCTGCGAAACCGAGTCCGGGCCTGCGCCGGATCGCCGGGCGCATTCAGGGCCGGATGGGGCAGGTGGACGGGTTGATGGGATGCCTGAAGCGCTGAGGGCACCGAGCACGGAGGCTGGGAGAGAACGAAGCCGCCGGCATGCTCCCCGGGATCGCGGCTCTGCGCGATGGAGAATCCGCGTTGCGAGCCGGACCGATCCGTTGTCTCAGCCCTTTTCCGCCTCGCACAGCCGGGTTACCGCCCGCTCGTAGCCTTTCGCGTCGAACTTCTTGAGCGAATTCTCGCTCTGGTAGCGCACGCTTCCGAAGATCTTCCGGGTCTGCCACGGGCGGTCATGCAGGCCATAAACCCAGGCAACGTTGGTGAACGAGTTCGCGTCGCGCCCGTCGAGAAAATAGCGGTTGTTGAGCCGCAGGGTTACCGCAAAGCCCTCTTCCGGCGAGGGCGACCATTCGAGGATCTTCTTGCCCCAATACATGCGCAACTGATTGTGCATGTAGCCGGTCTCGCGCATCTCCCGCATCGCCACGTTCCAGTAATGGTCGTGGGTCTTGCCCTCGGCCAATTCGGTCTCGGAATAGAGGCGGGGACGGGGATCGTCCGCATGCTCGGCGAGGGTTTTCTTCGCCCAATCGGGGAGGGCGGTTTCGTAGGAATCGTACCCGTCCGTGTGGAACACATGGTTCATGGCGAGCTCGCGACGAACGATCAGTTCCTCGAGATAGGCGGAGCGGTCGTCGGTATCACCGGACTTCGCGGCGCGGACCGCGAGGGCGATCTCGACCGGCGAGATCTGTCCGAAATGCAGGTAGGGGCTCATATGCGAGGCGGCGCCCGCCTCAGGCTTGTTGCGTCCGGCGCCGTAGCCTTCGAACGCCTCGTTCAGGAAGGTTGTGAGGCGTCGTGACGCCTCGCCATGTCCACCCTTGAACCGTCTCACGGGGCCGACCGTGGCGTCGAGGGTGAGCTTCTTGAGGAGCTTGTCCGGGTCCGAGACGTCGAGCCCGCCCTTGAGCTTCGGTATCGGGCCGGACATCTTGACCTTGCGCGGCCGCAGCACGTTCAGAAACTCATCCCACTTGCGATTCAGCTTCGGTCGAAGTGTGCGCGCGGCATATTCATGTTTCTGCGAGGCCGTCTCGACCGGCACCACGACGTCGCCCTCGACTTGGAGGAGGCGGCATTCCACCCCCTTCTCGATCTCGGCGTACCACCGGCGTTGGATGGTCAGATAACCCCGGTCGAGCACGAGCAGGGCGGCCCGTTTCGCGAGATCGATGGCCACCTCCGAGGGCGTGCCGCGGCGCAGGAGGAAGGTGATGCCGCGCTTCTCCAACGCCGCCGCGACCTCGCTCAGTCCTTGCAGCATGAAGGCGTAGTGCCGGACATTGGCCTCGGGAAAGCCGTTGGCGCCGTCGAGCAGCCCGAAGCAGACCAGCACCGGCAGGCCGAGGCGGTTCGCCTCCTCGATGGCGAGCTCGAGGGCCGGATTGAACGCGGCGCGCTGCGATTGCTGCATCAGGTAGAGAACGTAATCCGCGTCTTCGCCCGGCGGCTCGTCACGCAGGACGCGGATGCGGTCGGATTGGATAGCCATGCCCTAACGGTTCCGGAGCGGGCGGACTGATTCGGCATGGCCGAGCGCCCCAGCCCGGAGGAAGCGCTGCGGCGTCGAATGCGCAAGTCGGGCGAAGGTTGCTCCGGCCGTCATCACGAGCTCTGGACGACGGGTGCCGGGGCCGCTGCCCGGCACGAAAACGTGAGACCGATCAGACGCCTGACGCGGCCAGGCCGAGATCAGGCTCGGCCATTCTACTGTATCCGGGCCGTCGTGACCTGGCTCCAGCCTCCCCCTTATGGATGAGGCATTTCGGATACAGATGGTATCGATGTGCGCCAAAGCACCGATGGAAACGACAATTGCCGATGCCGCGACTTGAAAAAATTCGAGGCAAGAGCATTTTGTGCATTGCGGGAGCGCGGACGGCGTCCTCGGTCCCGCTGCCCTCCTTGGGCGTTTCCTCCCTAGACTTCGGGCCGCCTCGCAAGGGCGGCTTTTTTTTTGCCCAGCGGTGCTCAACCTCGGGCGCGGGCGCGGATCATGAAGTTGTCGTAGGTGTACTCCGCTACCTGGAACCAGAGGTATTCCTCGTTCCGGAAGGTTCGGAGCGCGTCGTAGACTCGCTTGAAGTCGGGATTCTTGGCCGAGAGATCGGTATAGACCTCATTCGCAGCCTTCCAGGCAGCCTCCATCACGTCCTGCGGGAACGGCCGCAGCTGCGCGCCGCCGGAGACCAGCCGACGCAAGGCCTGCGGGTTGCGGGCATCGTAGCGGGCCTGAACCTCCGTGTTCACCTGCGCCGCCGCCGCCCTGAGGATCGCCTGATAGGCCTTCGGCAGACCTTTCCAGGCATCGGCGTTGATCCAGAAATGCAGCAGCGTGCCGCCCTCCCAGAAACCCGGGTAATGGTAGATCGAAGCGGCCTTCTGCAGGCCGAGCCGCTCGTCGTCGTGCGGGCCGATCCACTCGGCGGCATCGAGCGCCCGACTTTCCAATCCTTGCAGGATCTCCGGTCCCGGCGTCGCCTGAACCGCGGCGCCGAGCTTGGCCATCACCGTGGCACCGAGCCCCGTGATGCGCAGCTTGAGCCCCTGAAGATCGTTGACCGTCTTGATCTCCTTGCGGAACCAGCCGCCCATCTGCGTGCCGGTATTGCCGCCCGGCAGGGCCGTCAGACCCTGTTTGGCGAAGATCTCCGAGAAAAGCTCCGCCGCGCCGCCCTGGAGCCACCAAGCGTTCTGGCCGCGGGCATTGAGTCCGAACGGCATCGCGGCGGCAAGGGCGAAGGCGGTGTTCTTGCCCATTCCGAGGGTCGCGGGGGCATGACCCATCTCGACCTTGGCGGCGGAGACCGCATCGAGCAGGCCGTCGGCCGCCACGCTCTCGCCCGCCGCCGAAACCTGAATCTGAAAGCGCCCGTCGGTCGCCTCCGCTACGGATTTGGAGAGGCTCTCGACCGCGCCGAAGAGGATGTCGAGATTGCGGGCAAAGCCCGAGGCGAGACGCCAGCGCACCTCCGGGGCGGATTGTGCACGGGCGGGGGCCGCGAGTGCGGCGGTGCCGAGGCCTGCGGCGAGGAGCGCGCGCCGGGGCAGGGTCCGCTGGGGCATCGTGTCGTCCGGCCTCGCATCCCTGCGGCGATGGCCGCCGCCCAGATCCCTTACACGCCCGGTGCCGTACACGCGAAGGGGGCGGGCGGGAAAACGTCGCCTTGCAGACCGTCTCGTGCTAGGCCGATCCCGTGCGTAGCGATCAACTTCACCTCCACACCGTCTGCGGCCTCGACGAACTCGTCGAGCACGAGGCACGGGGCGTCAGTCACGTGCTGTCGATCCTCGATCCCGATCGGGCTGATCCGACAGCCTTCGCCACCTACGGAACCCATCGGCGCATCACGTTGCGCTTCCACGACGCGATCGAGGCGGCCCCGGGCGTCGTCCTGCCGGAGCGCGAGGATGTGGAGACGATCCTGGCCTTCGGTCGCGACGCGGCGGCCTCCGGTGGCGAGGTCCATATCCTCGTCCATTGCCATGTCGGCATCTCGCGCTCGACCGCCGCTCTGGCGAGCCTGTTCGCGCAGGCGGAACCGGAGACGCCGGCCGAGATCCTGATCGCCCGCCTGCATGATCAGCGGGAGAAGGCGTGGCCGAATGCCCGGATGATCGCGTTTGCCGACGACATTCTGGGGCGAGGGGGCAGCCTGAGCGAGGCGGTGCGCCAGCTTCACGGGCTTCAGCTTCGCAAGCGCCCGCATCTCGACGCCATCATGCGCGATCTCGGCCGCGGCGCCGAGGTCGACGCGGCGTTGCGGGGTTAGGCCGGGTCCGAGGCCGTCGCCTCAATTCCCCTTGGCCGGCGTGAAATTCCCATCGCGCCAGACGTAGAGCACGTAGCCCTGGGCGGTGATATCGCCCTTCGCATCGAAACCGACCGTGCCGAGCACGGTGTCGAAGCGCTCGCTGTGCAATGCCTTTGCGATGGCGGCGGCGTCCGTGCTGTGGGCAAAATTGCCTGCAGCCACCAAGACTTGAAGTGCAGCGTAGCCGTAGATCATCGAGCCGTCGGCATCGATCCCCTGCGCCTTGAACGCGGCGACCACACTCTGCGCCTCCGGCTTGCGGCTCGGATCGAGGTAGAAGGTCATCAACACGCCGTTGCTGGCACCGCCCGCGATCTTGGCGAAGTCCGGCGTGGCGATGGCGGATGTGCCGAACCATTGCGGTCGGAAGCCCCGTTCGGCGGCGATGCGCACCAGCCGTCCCATCTCGCTCGCGTCGCCGCCGTAATAGACGACGTCGATCCCCGCCGCCTTGAGCCGGTCGGCCAGGGCGGCGTCGTCGGCATCGCTCGCCTGGAAGGCGGTGAACAGGGCTTCGTTAACGCCGATGCGGTTGAGATTGTCCTTGGTGGCCGCGGCGAGCTGGCGCGAGGCCGGCGACAGATCGTTCAGGATAGCGATCCGCCGATCGCGGAAGCGCTCAGCCAGGATGGCGGCCGACAGCTTGCCCTGATCGTCGTCGCGGCCGCTGACCCGGAAGATCGTCGGGAGCGAGCGATCGGTCAGCTTGGCGGCGACCGAGGCGGCGGTGATCATCACGATCCCGTGGGCGGCGTAGACGTCCGAGGCTGCGAGCGAGGCGTTGGAGCACACATGCCCCACGACGAGGCGCACATTGGCCTGCACGTAGTGATTGGCGACGCCGACCGCTTGATTCGAGTCGCAGGAATCGTCCTGGACGTCGAGCACGATGGTCTGGCCGTCGAGGCCGCCTCGGGCATTGGCGTCGCGGGCCGCCGCCTGCACGCCGCGCAGGACCTGCTCGCCCACCGCGACGTAGGGGCCGGTGCGCGGCACCGCCACGCCGACCGTGATCTCCGCGGCGGCGGGCGCGGCGGCCACCATGGCAAGCCCGGTCAGCAGAGTGCCGAGGACGAGAAGGCGTCGGACCGTCATGTCGCCTGTTTCCCAGCCGGCCGCGCCTTTGCCAAGGTCCATCGGCTCGGTTCCTCGCCGCCGTTCAGGACGACGATCCTGTTTCGCGTCTCTCCTCCGTGTCGGTCCGACCTGACATCGGGAGGCTCCCCGCCCTATGGAACGATGGGCGCGGGCCTTTTGGCAAGTCGATCTTTTGGATGAGACGGGGAGAACCTGATCGGACGATGATCCTAGGCCGCATCCTATCGCGTGACGGTGTAGATGGAGGCGGCGGATCCGACGGGGGAGGCGATGGTGGAGACGACGCTGAGCACCTTGGCCACCTCGGAGAACGGCGCGCTCGACACGTAGAGCAGGTCGCGGTTGCGCAGCCGGAACGACTGGGTCAGGAACAGGCTC
>NZ_BPRE01000011.1 GCF_022179765.1 Methylorubrum suomiense
CGAAACGTTAGACAGCTTCATCTCTTACGGCCCAGCCTCTCAGCCAGACCCGCAAGGACATGAACAAGCCGCCCACGTTTCTCTTTCTCGATATCAACTTGTCAAAGAGCGCGAAGCCTACACCCTAGGGGCGCAATCTTCTGCCGAAAACGCGCCGATGGCCCGGTTGCCCGGCCCATGCAGCCCCGTCCTCAGCGATCGTTCCGCGGCGGCCCCAGTATGGCAGCGATCCGTGTCGCTGCCGGGAAGTCCGCCCGAGCGGTCCGCGGCGTCTAGAGCCGGCGAACCGTCCTGTCAACCGTCCGATCCAACACCGAAGCGCCGATCCGGTCGACCATTCCGAGACACGAAGGACAGCGATCGCCCGATCCAGTCGCCCGGATCAGCCGTGCCGCTCAAACAGTCCCGAAACCCTCAGGAGCCCCGAGCCACCAGAGAAGGTGGACCGCCGCGCCCCGTCGGTGAAAATGCTTCTACGGGACGCCCCGCGCCCCGTCAACCGGAAAACGCGGAGAAATGCGAAAACGCCCGCCACGGGACGTCCTGGCGCGATGAGGGAGCGCTTCATGTCTTGGGTATGGCCCCTCCCCTACCGTAGGCGGGCCGCAAGGCTCGAATGCGGATCGCTCGTCGCTTCTGCAGCTTGCACGTCGGTCTTGGTCTCCGAGACGGCGCGCCGCCCGGAGACCAATCGCCAAGGTCAGGCGGCGCGAACGTTGGCCAGGAAGGCGTCGACCTCGCTCCGCAGTTGCCGTGATTGCAGCGCCAATTGATCCGACGCGCCCGCGACGCTTGCGGCGGCATGTCCGGCTTCGTCCGCGGCGCGGGCGACGGCGACGATGTCGTCGGTCATCTCGCTCGTGCCGGTCGAGGCCTGGACCATGCTGCGCACGATCTCCTGGGTCGTCGCCCCCTGCTCCTCGACGGCCGCAGCGATGCTGTTGGTGACCCGGTTGATTGCCTCGATCTCCCCGGTGATCGCCTGGATCGCCTGGGCCGTCCCCTGGGTCGCGGCTTGGATCGCGCCGACCTGCTGGGCGATCTCGCCCGTCGCCCGCGCCGTCTGGCTGGCCAGTTCCTTGACCTCGGCGGCCACCACCGCGAAGCCGCGACCGGCCTCCCCGGCCCGTGCGGCCTCGATGGTGGCATTCAGGGCGAGCAGGTTCGTCTGTCCGGCAATGGTCGAGACGAGATCGACGATGTCGCCGATGCGGGCTGCGGCGGTTGCGAGCGCGGACATGGTCTGCTCCGTGCTCGCGGCACCCTGAACCGCGCGGGCCGACAGACCGGCGGCTTGCTCGACCTGACGTCCGATCTCCTCGACGGTGGCGCCGAGTTCCTCGGCCGCGGAAGCGACGGTGTTCACGTTGCCCGCCGTCTGGTGCGCGGCGCTCGCCGCGCTGGTCGAGCGTCGCGACGTGTCCTCGACGGTTCCGCGCATGATGCCGGACGAGGCCTGGAGTTCACCCACGGCCCCCGAGAGACGGTCGACGATTCCGCCGACGGTCGCTTCGAACCGGCCGGCAAGGTCCCGGAGCATGGCGCGGCGGGCCTGCTCTTCGCGCAGGCGGAGCGCCTCCGTGGTCTGCAGCTGCTGTGCCGCGTCCTCGAGGGAGACGTCCCGGATCGTCGCCACGGCGCGGGCGATGTCGCCGATCTCGTCCGCGCGACGGCTGCCGGGCACCTCGTCGATGGTCTGCCGTGCGGCGAGCCCGTTGAGCGCCCGGGTCAGGGCGCCGAGGGGGCGCACGATCGAGCGGGCAAGCCACAGCCCGATCACCGCGGTCCCGAGAAGGACGATGAGCGCGATCATGGCAAGGGTCAGCGACAGTGTCCGCACGGCGGCCACCGCCTCGGTCTCGCTCTGCTCGGCGATGATCGTCCAGGGGGCGCCGAGAACCGAGACGGGCGCCACCGCGGCCATGTTCCGGCCTGCGGGCGCCGCGTAATCGAAGCTCGCTCCCTGCGCGATCTGCGAGGGCCCGATGCCGAGCGCCGCGAGCGGTTCGCCGGCCTTGGCGCCTCCGATCAGCGGCGTGCTGCGCAGGAGCCCATCCGAACCGGCGGCAACGACCTGGCCGGTCTGCCCAAGTCCGTCACGCTTCATCAGCGAGTGGTCGAACAGGGCGGGCGTCACGCGCATCACAACGAAACCGATGCGCTCGGCGGCCTGCGCCGTGCCCATGGCGACATTCGCGCGCCGGGTCATCGGGCGACCGATGAAGGCCGAGGGTCCCTCCCCTGCCGGATAGGCCGCAAAGTCTTCGAACAGCACGCTGTTCGGGTCGCCGGCCTTCAGCCGCTCGACAAGGCGGGCGAGCCCCGTGGCGCGCAACGGCCCCTCGCCCAAAGTCTGGGCGAAGTCCTGATCCTTGAGTGTGGTGTAGACGATGCGACCACCCTCATCCACGAACAGAAGATCGGCGTAACCGGCCTGGGCCATGATCTTACGGCCCACCTCCTGAACCTTGGCGTGGCGGCGGCCATACATCGTGTTGGTCGCGTTGCCATCGAAGGCGAGCCGTGCTTCCGCATTCGGCAGGTCGCGGATCGCTTGCAGGACCTTCTCGGTCTCAGGCTTGGCCGGATCGAGATTCTCGATCAGATCCGGAAAATTCGATGCGATCTGCGGGTTGGCCGCCGCGACCTCGAAATCGGTACGGAGACGATCGGCCGTCAGCTCGACACTGTCCTTGCGCAGGGATGCGGCGAGCTGGAGACGCTCGCGCGCCGCGTCGAACAGGCCGGCCTTGGCGGAATACCAGCTGAAGCCGCCCATGGCCGTCGCACTGAGCAGGGCCAACCCGATCATGGCGGCGGGCAGGCGTGTGCTGAGTTTCGAGGGGGAGAGCATTGGCGGCCTGTGCTGAGAGAGACCTCCAGGGAATACGAGGGTAAATTTTAATAAGAGATAAAGCGCCTCTGCAATTCTCTCATAGCTGTCACAACACTATCGCCAATTCGATATTACAGCTGCCCCTTTTGAAGGCCCGGCACCGCGTCATTACCGGGAGGTGCGGAACACCTGTAGATCGAGATCGCGGACTTTCTTGCGCAACGTGTTGCGGTTGACCCCCAAAAGCTCTGCTGCCCGGATCTGATTACCACGAGTTGCAGCGAGCGCCGCGCCGATCAGCGGGCCCTCGATCTCGCGCAGGATCCGATGATAGAGGCCGGGCGGGGGCAGCGTATCCCGGTACCCGGAGAAGTAGTCGGCCAGATGCCGCTCCACGGCACCCGAAAGGGTCTCGCTCTCCGAGGCGCCGTTCTTACGCGGCGCCCCGTTCGCCGCCGCCGGCTGGGCGAGCGGCAGGGTGTCGAGTTCGGCCTCGATGACCGGGCCGGTGATGGTCTCTTGCGGGTAGAGGGCGGCGAGCCGGCGCACGAGATTTTCGAGCTCGCGCACGTTTCCCGGCCAGCGGTAGCGCTTGAGCCGCTCCATGGCGTCGCCGTCGAGAGTCTTGCGGGTCAGGCCCTCGCGCTCCACCAGAACAAAGAAGTGGCGGATCAGGTCCGGCACGTCCTCGGCGCGCTCGCGCAGGGCCGGCAGGCGCAGGGGCACGACGTTCAGCCGGAAGAACAAGTCCTCGCGGAAGATGCCCTGCTGGATTGAGACGCGCAGATCCTTGTTGGTGGCCGCGATGATCCGGACATTGGTCTTGATCGGCACGCGTCCGCCGACGGTGGTGTACTCGCCCTGCTGGAGAACGCGCAGCAGCCGGGTCTGGGCCTCCATCGGCATGTCGCCGATCTCGTCGAGGAACAGGGTGCCGCCCTCGGCCTGCTCGAACCGCCCGGCGGAGCGCGACAGCGCACCGGTGAAGGCGCCCTTCTCGTGGCCGAAGAGTTCGGATTCGATCAGGTCGCGGGGGATCGCCGCCATATTGACGGGAACGAACGGCCCGGTGCGGCGGCGGCCGTAATCGTGAAGCGCGCGGGCGACCAGTTCCTTGCCGGTGCCGGATTCACCGGTGATCATCACGGTGAGGTCGGTCGGCATCAGGCGCGCCAGGGCGCGGTAGATCTCCTGCATGGCCGGCGAGCGGCCGACGAGGGGGATGTCCTCGTTCTCCGGTCCGGCCCCGGCCGGCGCCGTGCCGCGGGGGCGCGACAGGGCGCGACCGACGATGGCCGTCAGCTCCTTCAGGTCGAAGGGTTTGGGCAGGTACTCGTAGGCGCCGCGCTCCGAGGCGCGGATCGCCGTCATGAAGGTGTTTTGCGCGCTCATGACGATGATCGGCAGTTCCGGCCGAACCCGCTTGATGCGCGGCAGCAGGTCGAACACGTTCTCATCGGGCATCACCACGTCGGTAATGACCAGATCCCCCTCCCCTTGCGCCACCCACCGCCAGAGGGTGGCGCAATTCGATGTGGTGCGGACCTCGTAGCCGGCCCGCGACAGGGCTTGGTTCAGCACGGTGCGGATCGCTGCGTCGTCGTCCGCGACGATGATGTGACCGTTGGGCATGGCTACTCGACTCAGCGCTCCGCGGCCGATTCGCGCCCGTCGCGGGCGCTCGACATGGGAAGCAGGATCCGGAAAGCGGTTCGGCGGGGAACGGGGTCGCACTCGACGATGCCGCCGTGATCCCCCACAATCTTGGCCACCAATGCAAGTCCGAGGCCGGAGCCCTGCGCCTTGGTGGTGACGAAGGGATCGAACAGGTCGGACAGCATGTCGGCCGGGATACCCGGCCCGTTGTCGCGCACGGCCACCTCGATCGGCAGGCTGACCCGCTCGCGCGAGCCCGGCACCTGCAGGCGAAGCCCGGTGCGGAAGGCGGTCGACAGGGTGATCTCGCCCTCGACCGTATCGGTGCCGATGGCTTCCGCCGCGTTCTTCACGAGGTTCAGGATCACCTGAATCAGCTGATCACGGTTGCCGAGCACCGGAGGCAGCGACGGATCGTAGTTTTCGATGAAGCGGATGTGACGGGCAAAGCCCGACTGCGCCGAGCGTTTGACCTGGTCGAGCACCCCGTGGACGTTGACCGGCCCCCGCTCCACCGGCCGCTCCTCGCCGAACAGCTCCATGCGCTCGACGATGCGGACGATCCGGTCCGACTCGTCGCAGATCAGGCGGGTCAGCAGCCGGTCCTCGTCGTCGCGCTCCTGCTCCAGCAATTGCGCGGCACCGCGGATGCCCGCGAGCGGGTTCTTGATCTCGTGGGCCAGCATCGCGCCGAGCGCGATCATCGAGCGCGCCGCGCCGCGGTGGGTGAGCTGGCGGTTCATCTTGTCGGCGATGGTGCGCTCCTGGAGCATCAGCACCACCGAATCGTCCTCGTCGCGTAACGGCGTGGCGAAGACGTCGACGCTGCGCTCGGCTCCCGAGCGGGGTTGGATCAGCTCGACCCGGTACTCGGCAACCGAGGAGCGGCGGCGGCGCACCTCGGCCACCAGCGCGATGATCGGCGATGCGAAGGGGATGATGTCGCGCAGTCGCCCCCGCTGCATCACCTTGGAAGACAGATCGAAGAAGAGTTCGGCGGCGTGGTTGACCCGTAGGATACGCTCGTCCGGCCCGATGGTGAGCACCGGCAGCGGCAGGGCGTTCAGCACCGCCTCGGCTGCCGGCAAAGAGGCGGGATCGGGCTCTTCGCCGGTGAAGCTCATGGTGTGGCTCCCGGGGCTCATGCGGCCTCGCCGATCGTCGTGCCGGCAGCGTCCGGTTCGAGGCCCGCCGGATCGAGGAAGGCCCGTCGCAGCAGGGCGAGGGCCTCGGTCGGATCCGAGGTGGTGACGAGGCGCCGCCGGTCGGCCGGGCTCAGGGCGCCGGATCCGGCGGCATCGGCATAGGCAGCCAGATGCTTGCGGGCGTGGCGCACGCCCATGGCCTGCCCGTAGAGGGCGATCAGTCCCTCGTAATGCTCGGCCGCCGCCGCGGCCCGCGCCTCGGCGGAGAGCGGCGTGACAGAGCGCCCGGCGAGGCCCGCGGCAATCTCGCCGACGAGCCAGGGACGTCCCACGGCTGCCCGCCCCACCATGACGCCCGCGGCGCCGGAGGCCGCGAGACAGGCGCGGGCGTCGTCGAGGCTCGTCACATCGCCGTTGGCGATGACCGGCAGGCGCGTCGCCGCGACGACGGCGCGGATCGCCGACCAATCGGCGCGGCCCTTGTAGAATTGCTGCCGGGTGCGGCCATGGACGGTGACGCCGTTCAGGCCCAGATCCTCGGCGCGGCGGGCGAGTTCCGGCGCGTTCAGACTGGCATGATCCCAGCCCAGGCGCATCTTCACGGTGACCGGCACGGCGACCGCCATCCGCACGGCACCGAGAAGACGGGCAGCGTGGTCGAGATCGCGCATCAGCGCCGAGCCCGCCTCGCCGCCGGTCACGGTCTTGGCCGGGCAGCCCATATTGATGTCGATGGCATCGGCACCGTTGTCGACGGCGATGCGGGCCGCCTCGGCCATCGGGGTCTCCGCACAGCCTGCCAGCTGCACGACATGCGGCTCGACCCCTTCGCCCTCCGCCCGGACTTGCGACTCGGCATCGCCGCGGGCCAATTCGGCTGCCGCCACCATCTCGGAAACGACCGCGCTCGCCCCGAGCCTCTGCGCGATGCGGCGCATGTGCAGATCCGTGACGCCCGAGAGCGGCGCCAGCAGAACGGGGGGCGCGTCGGCACGCCGTCCGTCCTCGGAGCGCAAGGCGCTCAAATAATGGTCAGGTCTCATTCTGCACAATAAGTAGCCAAACCCGGGCGAAGCGCAAGCGTCGCCTTCGTTTGCCTTCGAACATTCGGCCGCCTATGAGCGCAAACATCCCGCCTGTCCCCAACTGAATGCACTTCGAGGTTCGACGATGTCCGACAGCGCCGCGCGGCCGAAAGTGGCCGCTGTCGTCGTCGCGGCAGGCAAGGGCCTGCGCGTCGGCGGCGATCTGCCCAAGCAGTATCGCCGCGTCGGCGGGCGCGCCGTCTTGACCCGCACGCTGGCGGCTTTGGCCGCCTCCCCACGCATCAGCCGGATCCAGCCGGTGATCGCTCCGGACGCGACCGACTTCTTCCGCGAATGTGTCGCCGAGTTGGAGCCGGCTCTCGCCAACAAACTGGCGGAGCCGGTGCCGGGCGGTGCAACCCGCCAACAATCGGTGGCGGCGGGGCTCGAAGGGCTGGCACGGTCCGGCGCGCCGGATCTGGTGCTGGTGCATGACGCCGCCCGCCCCTTCGTCGACGAGGCCCTGATCGCCCGCGCCATCGAGGCCGGCGGCGAGCACGGCGCAGCGGTACCCGGCGTGGCCGTGTCCGATACGATCAAGCTGGTGGAGACGATCGCCCCCGGCATCGGCCGCGTTCACGAGACGCCGTCCCGCGAGAACCTGCGCGCGGTGCAGACCCCGCAGAGTTTCCGGTTCGGCTCCCTGCTCGACGCGCATCGCCGGGCGGTGGCCGAAAGCCGGGACGGTTTCACGGACGACGGCGCGCTCGCCGAATGGGCCGGCCTGGCCGTCGTCGTCTTCGAGGGCGATGCCAGAAACCGCAAGATCACCCAGGCCGCGGACCTGATCGAGGCGGATCGGGCTTTCTCGAAGGAAGCACCCGCGATATCTGAGGCTCCCATGACCACTTACGTGACCCGCCTCGGCACCGGCTTCGACGTCCACGCCTTCACCGAGGGCGACCATGTCTGGCTCGGCGGCATCAAGATCCCCGCCGACCGCGGCGTGCTCGCCCATTCCGACGGCGACGTGGCGCTGCACGCCCTGACCGACGCGCTGCTCGGCGCCATCGCCGACGGCGATATCGGCACCCATTTCCCGCCCTCCGACGAGAAGTGGCGCGGCGCGTCCTCCGATCAGTTCCTCGCCCATGCCTGTTCGCTGGTGCGGGCGCAGGGCGGCAAGATCGACCATCTCGACATCACCGTTCTGGCGGAGGCGCCGCGCATCGGCCACCATCGCGAGGCGATCCGGGCCCGCATCGCCAAGATCGCGGGCGTTCCGCTCAGCGCAGTCTCCATCAAGGCGACGACCACGGAGAAGCTCGGCTTCGTCGGCCGGGCCGAGGGTCTCGCGGCGCAAGCCGCCGCCACCGTGCGCCTGCCCGAGGTCGAGGTGGACACCGGCACCGAGACCGCCGAGCGCCGCTCGTGATCGACGACGCCGCGCTCCTCGCCCGCGCCGAAGCGCTGGTCAGTGCTTACGCGGCGTCGAGCCGGCGGATCGCGACCGCCGAATCCTGCACCGGCGGCCTCGTCGCCGGATTGCTCACCGCCGTGCCCGGATCCTCGGCCGTGCTGGAACGCGGCTTCGTCACCTATTCCAACGAGGCCAAGACCGACCTCGTCGGCGTGCCGACCGACCTGATCGCCGCACACGGCGCGGTGAGCGAGCCGGTGGCCCGCGCCATGGCGGAGGGGGCGCTCGGTCGCTCGCGCGCGGACGCGGCGGTCTCGATCACCGGCATCGCCGGACCCGGCGGCGGCAGCTCGAACAAGCCCGTCGGCCTCGTGCATTTCGCCCTCGCCGCCACGGGGGGGCCGACCCGCCATATCGAGCGCCGCTTCGGCGATCTCGGCCGGGCGGCGACCCGGCGCCTGTCGGTCGAGCAGGCGCTTGCGCTGCTGGAAGGGGCTTTCTGAGGGAGCCTGAGCTCACTCCTCCCAGCCCTGCTCAGGATGCGCGGCGGGTGCCGCAGGCCGACCGCCGCCGCCCCCACGTTGCGAATCGCATCTCCTGCGCCTACTTCTCGTATCGGTCGCACGCGAACAGGGAGAGGATCGTATGAGCGCCATGCCCGTCTTCTCTCCCGTGGAAGCCCTCGCGATCGGTCGCCTGAACCGACGCGCCTAGGCGTTCCGGAGCCGCCCGGCCTGACGGGCCCGCGGCTCTCTTCGACCTCCCCGAACTGAACCCACCGGTCCGCGCCGCTTCGGTCGTGCGCGTCTGTGCCTCCAGGAGCCGACGCTTGGTCGTCGGGCGCTTGCATGTCCCTGTCTTCTCCCCGGCGCACGGATGCGGTCCGTCGCGTCGTCGCCTTCGTCGCCCGTGGTTGGCGTCGACGGCTTCCCGTCGTCTCCGGCCTCGTCGGCGCCGTCACGCTCGCCACCCTCGCGGACGTGATGCTGCCGATCTATGCGGGCCGTCTCGTCGATGCGCTCGCCGGCTCCGATCGTGCGGCGGCGTTCCACGCGGCAATGCCGGCCTTTGCCGCGATGACGCTCCTGAGCCTCGCGGCGGTGGGGCTGCGCCACATCTCGTGGAGTCTCGTCGTGCCGCTGACCCTCGGCACCATGTCGGACGTGCTCGGCGACAGTTTCGCCCGCGTGCAGCGCTTCTCGACCGAGTGGCACGCCAGCACCTTCGCGGGCTCGACCGTGCGGAAGATCTCGCGCGGCATGTGGGCGATCGACAGCCTCAACGACGTGCTGCTGCTCTCGCTGCTGCCCTCCGTCGTCGTGCTCGCCGGGACCACCTTGGTGCTCGGCCTGCACTGGCCGGCCATGGGTGCCGTCGTCGGGATCGGCGCGCTCATCTATGTCGCGGCATCGGTGTTCCTGGCGACCCGCGTGATCGCGCCCGCCGCCACGCTCTCGAACGCGCTCGACACCCGGCTCGGCGGCGCCCTGTCGGACGCCATCGGCAACAATGCCGTGGTCAAGGCGTTCGGGGCGGAGGGGCGTGAGGAGGCGCGTCTCCACCGCATCCTCGGCCGTTGGCGGCGGCGCACGCACCGCACCTGGATGATCGTCACCTGGAGCGGGACGGCGCAACTCGGGTTGCTGCTCGCCTTCCGCACGGCCATCGTCGCGACCGCCCTCTGGCTGTGGTGGGTGGCGCAGGCGAGCCCGGGCGAAGTCGCCTACGTGCTCACCACCTACTTCGTGGTGCACGGCTACCTCCGCGACATCGGCGGGCAGATCAACCACCTCCAGCGGGCGGTCAACGAGATGGAGGAACTGGTCGCGCTCGAGGCTGAGCCGGCGGGTGTCGCCGACCGGCCCGGTGCCGCGCCGCTTCAGGTCTCGGGCGGGGCGATCCACTTCGAGAAGGTGCGCTTCCATTACGGCGACCACGGCACGCCGCTCTACGATGATCTGTCGGTGACGATCCCGGCCGGCCAGCGGATCGGCTTGGTCGGTCGCTCGGGCTCGGGCAAGACCACCTTCGTCAAGCTGATCCAGCGGCTCTACGACGTGGGGGGCGGGCGCATCGCCATCGACGGGCAAGACGTGGCCGGTGCCACGCAGGCAAGCTTGCGGGCGCAGGTGGCCATCGTTCCGCAAGAGCCGGTGCTGTTTCACCGAAGCCTCGCCGAGAACATCGCCTACGGCCGGCCCGGCGCCTCGGCGGATCAGATCGAGCGGGCGGCGCGGCTCGCCAATGCGCATGACTTCATCGCGCGGCTGCCCCAGGGCTACGCCACGCCGGTGGGCGAGCGAGGGGTCAAGCTGTCGGGCGGCGAGCGCCAGCGGGTGGCGCTCGCCCGCGCCTTCCTTGCCGATGCGCCGATCCTGATTCTCGACGAGGCGACCTCCAGCCTTGATTCGGAATCGGAGGCCCTGGTGCAGGAAGCGATGGAGCGGCTGATGCACGGGCGAACGGCGATCGTGATCGCCCACCGCCTCTCGACGGTGCGGGCGCTCGACCGCATCCTCGTGTTCGATCGCGGTCGCATCGTCGAGGACGGCCCGCACGCCGCCCTGATGCATCGCCCGAACGGCGCCTATCGATCGCTGTTCGAGCGCCAATCGGTCTTGGCGCAGAGTGCGTGAGATGCGGCATCCCCTCTCCCCGCAGCGGGAGAGGGGAGGCCGCGCGGCGTTGATCAGAACACCTGCGCGGCGCTGCCATTGCCCTTCGGGGCGCCCGGCACGCCGGCGGCGGCGTCCGCATTGTCGGCGGCGCGCTTGTCGAGGGCGCGACCCACCACTTTGGCGAGACCGACCATGATCTTGTCGAGCTCGTAATCCTTCGGCGTGTAGACGGCGGTCACGCCCATATTCTTGAGCACCAGCTCGTCCTCGGGCGAGATGATGCCGCCTACCACGACCGGCACGTGGTCGAGCCCGGCCTCGCGCAGCTTCGCCTTGACCTCCCGCACCAGCGGCACGTGGCTGCCCGACAGAACCGAGAGCCCGATGACGTGGGCGCCGCGCTCGACCGCCTTGGCGACGATCTCGGTCGGGGTCTGGCGGATGCCGTCATAGGTCACGTCGAAGCCGACATCGCGGGCGCGGAGCGCAATCTGCTCGGCGCCGTTCGAGTGGCCGTCGAGGCCCGGCTTGCCGACGACGAGCTTCGGCGTCTCGCCGAGCCGCTCGCCGAGATCGGCAATGAGAAGCTTCGCCTCTTCCGCCGCGCCCGACGACACCGTCTGCAGTGTGACGCCGGTGGGGGCACGGTACTCGCCGAACACCTGCCGCAGGCGTCCGCCCCACTCACCGGTGGTGACGCCGGCTTTCGCGGCGGCAATCGAGGGCGGCATGATGTTCGCGCCCGAACGGGCGGCCTGCTCCAGGTCTTCGAGGGCCTTGGCCACGGCCTTGTCGTCGCGCTTGGCGCGCCAGTCGCGGATGCGGGCCTCGGCCTCCATCTCCACCGTCTCGGAGACGGTGAAGATCGCGCCCTCCCCGGCCGTTAGCGGCGAGGGCTCGCCGTTCTGCCACTTGTTGACGCCGACCACGATCTGCTCGCCGCGCTCGATGGCGGCGATGCGCTTGGCATTCGACTCAACGAGCGCGCGCTTCAGCTCACCCGCCTCGACCGCGGTGACGGCGCCACCCAGCTCGGCGATGCGCTTGAGCTCGGCGCGGGTCTGCTCCTTCAGGGCCTCGACCCGGGCCTCGATGACCTTCGAGCCGTCGAAGATGTCATCGTATTCGAGCAGGTCGGTCTCGAAGGCGAGGATCTGCTGCATGCGCATCGACCATTGCTGGTCCCAGGGCCGCGGCAGGCCGAGCGCCTCGTTCCAGGCCGGCAACTGGACCGCGCGGGCGCGGGCGCGCTTCGACAGGGTGACGGCCAGCATCTCGATCAGGATGCGGTGGACGTTGTTTTCCGGCTGCTGCTCGGTGAGTCCGAGCGAGTTCACCTGCACGCCGTACCGGAAGATCCGCTTCTTGGCGTCGGTGATGCCGTAGCGCTCCTGGGCGATCTCGTCCCACAGCTCGGCGAAAGCCCGCATCTTGCAGATTTCGGTGACGAACCGCATGCCGGCATTCACGAAGAACGAGATCCGGCTGAACACGTTCGAGAAGTTGGCCTCGTCGAAATCGGGGTCGTCGCGCACGGTGTCGAGCACCGCGATGGCGATGGCGAGCGCGTAGGACAGCTCCTGGACCGGCGTCGCCCCCGCCTCCTGCAGATGGTAGGAGCAGACATTCATCGGGTTCCACTTCGGCACTTCCTTGGTCGTGAACAGGATCACGTCCTTGGTGAGCCGCAGGCTGGGAGCGGGCGGGAACACGTAGGTCCCGCGGGAGAGATACTCCTTGATGATGTCGTTCTGCGTGGTGCCCTGCAGCGCCGAGATCGGCGCGCCCTGCTCTTCGGCCACCGCGAGGTAGAGCGACAACAGCCACGGGGCCGTGGCGTTGATCGTCATCGACGTGTTCATCTGCGCCAGCGGGATCTGGTCGAACAGCGTGCGCATGTCGCCCAGATGCGCCACCGACACGCCGACCTTGCCGACCTCGCCGCGGGCGAGTTCGTCGTCCGGGTCGTAGCCGGTCTGGGTCGGCAGGTCGAAGGCGACCGAGAGGCCGGTCTGACCCTTGGCGAGGTTGCCGCGGTAGAGCTTGTTCGATTCCGCCGCGTTGGAGTGCCCGGCATAGGTCCGGATCAGCCAAGGCTTGTCCCGCTCGGGCTTGTCGTTCTTGATCTCGGCGACGCTCGCGGTGGCGCTCATCCGGCTCGACTCCCTCAACGTCTTATTGGCGTGCGCGTCCCGCGCGCGATGTGAGCGGCACCGTAGCGAAGGTGCGGCGGCGCGTCATCTGGGAGAAAAGTCGAGGATCGGTGCCAGAGCCTTGAAAAACTTGACGAGTCGGAGAAGCGGAATTTTGGAGTCGGCCCGCCCGTCGGAGCGGACGGGCCGTTCGCCGTCAGCGCATTGCGCCGCAGACACGCATGCGGCCCGCGCCGCCGTTGCTCTGGTGACTCTTGGCGTGGCCGATCGAGCCGGTCATGTCCTGGGTCGGGTTCCCGCCGGGGCGCTTCACGACGATATCGCAGCGCTGCCCGCCTCCGCTGCCCCAGCCGGGGAACGGCATCGTCGGCATGCCGCCGACGGCTGGAGCGGTGACGATCCGCCCCGGCGCGGGCAGCGAGCCGACCCGATCGATATCGGGCGCGATGCTCGACCAGTTCGACGTGGACTTCGTGACCTTGTTCGTCTTCACGGTCGTGGATTTGGAGTGCCGGTCTTGACCAGCAGTCTGGCGTGCATCGGACGGCAGGGCCGTTGCGGAGACGAAAGCGAGGGAGAGCGCGGCGAGGGCGAGGAATCGCGGCATGGTTCTGCTCCGAAAAGTGACAGACGCTGATGAAACGAACAGCACCCGCACTTTCATTGAGCGATTGTTTCGAAGATGTGCGTTAAGTCACAAAAGTAAATTCGGATATTAATCCGAAAATATTTCGATTTAAGCTGTAGGATTATTTCGGAAAGAACGATGCGATGCGTTTCGGCGGGGGCGCGGACCGCCTTGCCCGGTGTGGGCCGGAGGCGCGGTTCACCGTTCTCGATTCAGGTTCCCACCATGGTGAGAGCCTCGATTGGGAGCCCTACAAAAGATTATTTTGCATTCACCGGGGTCGGTATAGGCCGACGCCTATTTTTTGTGCGTAACGAGGGAATCCTCGTCTTTTAGGCCACTTGGAAGGCTTGGAACATCATGCATATAGCTTCCGCCAAGTTCGCTGCGGCGTTTGCGCCCGCGAACCAGCGACAGAATAGGGAGTGCCACGATGGCGGAGAGCGCAGCGCCGGCCTGGACCGGGCAGACGGCGGAAGCCAAGGACCTGTACGAACTCGGTGAGATTCCGCCGCTCGGCCACGTGCCGGCCAAGATGTACGCCTGGGCGATCCGCCGCGAGCGCCACGGGCCGCCGGAGCAGTCGCATCAGCTCGAAGTGCTGCCGGTGTGGGACATCGGCGATGACGAGGTGCTGGTCTACGTCATGGCCGCGGGCGTCAACTACAACGGTGTCTGGGCCGGCCTCGGCGAGCCGATCTCGCCGTTCGACGTGCACAAGGGCGAGTATCACATCGCGGGCTCCGACGCCTCCGGCATCGTCTGGAAGGTCGGCGCCAAGGTGAAGCGCTGGAAGGTCGGCGACGAAGTCATCGTCCACTGCAATCGCGACGACGGTGACGACGAGGAGTGCAACGGCGGCGATCCGATGTTCTCGCCCTCGCAGCGCATCTGGGGCTACGAGACGGGCGACGGTTCGTTCGCGCAGTTCTGCCGGGTGCAGTCGCGCCAGCTGATGAAGCGGCCCCAGCATCTCACCTGGGAAGAGGCCGCCTGCTACACCCTCACCCTCGCCACCGCCTACCGCATGCTGTTCGGCCACGCACCGCACACCGTGCGGCCGGGCCAGAACGTGCTGGTCTGGGGCGCGTCCGGCGGCCTCGGCGTGTTCGCCGTGCAGCTCTGCGCGGCGTCGGGCGCCAACGCCATCGCGGTGATCTCGGACGAGTCGAAGCGCGACTACGTCATGAGCTTGGGCGCCAAGGGCGTCATCAACCGCAAGGACTTCGATTGCTGGGGCCAGCTGCCCAAGGTCAACAGCCCCGAATACAACACCTGGCTCAAGGAGGCCCGGAAGTTCGGTAAGGCGATCTGGGATATCACCGGCAAGGGCAACGACGTCGACATCGTGTTCGAGCATCCGGGCGAGTCGACCTTCCCGGTCTCGACCCTGGTGGCCAAGCGCGGCGGCATGATCGTGTTCTGCGCCGGCACCACCGGCTTCAACATCACCTTCGACGCCCGCTACGTCTGGATGCGGCAGAAGCGTATCCAGGGCTCGCACTTCGCCCATCTCAAGCAGGCCTCGGCGGCGAACCAGTTCGTGATCGACCGGCGGATCGACCCCTGCATGAGCGAGGTCCTTCCCTGGGCCAAGATCCCGGCCGCCCACACCAAGATGTGGAAGAACCAGCACCCGCCGGGCAACATGGCGGTGCTCGTCAACGCCACGCGGGCGGGCCTGCGCACCGTCGAGGACGTGATCGAGGCCGGTCCGCTCAAGGCGATGTAATCCGAGCGTCCCGGCGCGAACGATCGCGCCGGGACGCCAATGGATCACGTGAAGCCGCCGATCCGGATGGATCGGCGGCTTCATTCGTCTCCGGCGCCTGTTGAGCGTCGGTCGAAGCCCATAACGGGGATCAGGAATGAGAATCGCGGCCGTGATCCTGGGTCTGATCCTGGCTGCCGCGACTTTCGTCTGGTTCTTCTACGTCGTGCCGCTGGGCTGCGCGATGAACACGACGGGCTGCAAGGAGCGCTTCACCGTATGGAGCGGCGTCGGGGTGATGCATTTCTGGTTGCCCCTCCTCGTCGCCACATCGGCCATCGTCTACGGCTCCGCACGGCGATAACGCGCCGAGGAAGCAGCCGACCGGCGGTCGCCCTACGCGACGACGATCACCGCGCTGCCGGATTGGGCATCTTCACGACTTTGCCGCCCGGAAGGATGATGTCGCCGGGGCTCTGGCCGGTCTCACAGGGGCCGAGATAGGTCGCATCGATCACCATCTGCCGCTGCACCGGCTCCTTCGCGCCGGGGAGACCCGTCAGCGTCGTGTCGACGACCATATGGATCTTGCTGTCGAAGTCGCCGGTGATCACGCTCTTCGCGACGGCCGAGACGGTTCCGATCGTGCACGCGCTCGCGCCCTCGTAACCGGCGTTCGTTTTCGTGAGCGTGTTCTTCGAGCAATTCTGTCCGCCGCCGAAGGCGCCCTGCGCGAATTGGTCGGTGCTGGCATCGATGCATTGGCGGGCGGTCACATTCTGGTCCGCCGTGATCGTCGTGCTCTCCCACAGGCCAGCCTTCCGGGCCGGCATCGTCTCCGCCTGACCACTTGTGCCGCTGGCGGCGAACGCCGTGGCTACTGCGAGACCGATGAGACGACGATGCATGAATGCTCCTGGCATGACGCGGCGCCGTGGCCGCTCCGATGCCGAGGGGTAGTCAATGCAGGGGGGCGGTACAAGCGAGCGGCGAGAAGCGCGACCGCTGGCAGATTGACGGTCGGCGAACCGATCGAGCGGGGCACAGCCCTGCTTGCGCCCCCCTTGCCCAGCCGACCGGTGATGGCAGAACGATCGCTTCCACAGCCGAGGCACGGACTTTGACCACCGACGACGACACTTACCTGTACGACGAGGCGACCGGCGAATGGCGCCCGGCCTCGGAGATGGCGGCGGCCAAGGCGGCCGCGTCCATGGCCCGCGATGCATCCGGCAACGTCCTCGCCGATGGCGATGCCGTGGTCCTGATCAAGGACCTGAAGGTCAAGGGCGCGAACCAGACCTTGAAGCAGGGAACGGTGATCCGTTCGATCCGCCTGACGGACGATCCCGAGGAGATCGATTGTCGTCACGAGACCATCAAGGGCCTCGTCCTGCGTACGGAATTCGTGCGCAAGCGCTGAGCGCGCCGCGACACGTGCGGGAGAGTCTGCGCGGCACGACAGAAGCTGCGAGCCGCGCCTGAAGCGATCCGGGTGGCGCGGTCCGCGAAGGTCGGCGGATCAGCGCCCGCGGGTCGGATCCTGCGGCAGGTGGCGCCCGTAGGTCTCCTGCTTCGCCTCGCGTTCCTTGATGAGGTCGGCATAGGCCTGCCGCATCTCGGGCGAGACCGCCACGCTCTTACCCTTGGCGGGCTTGCGCTTGGGGGCCTTCTTGAAGGTATCGGACGGCTCGGCCATGTTTCGCAGCGTCTCCCTGGTGTTCCGGTGGCGGACCACGCAAGGTCGAGGCCGGAGCGTGCTCCGTCCGCACGCCTTCCGGCGCGGCGACCTCGCTGCTAGAACGCGCCGGACATCGGAACGGGACCAGCATAGCCCGTCCGCGCGACGGTTTCGAGAAGAGCCATGGAAAAGTTCACGACCCTGGAGGGCGTTGCCGCGCCTATGCGGATCATCAACGTCGATACCGACCGGATCATTCCGAAGCAGTATCTCAAGACGATCAAGCGCACCGGCCTCGGGAAGGGCCTGTTCTCCGAGATGCGCTACAACGACGACGGTTCGGAGAATCCGGACTTCATCCTGAATCAGCCGGCCTATCGCAATGCCAAGATCCTCGTCGTCGGCGACAATTTCGGCTGCGGCTCCTCGCGCGAGCACGCGCCCTGGGCACTGGCCGATTTCGGTATTCGCTGCGTGATCTCGACGAGCTTCGCGGACATCTTCTTCAACAATTGCGCGAAGAACGGCATCCTGGCGATCGTGGTCTCGGCCGAGGATCTGGAAAAACTGTTCCTCGACGCCGAGCGGGGCGCCAACGCGACCCTGACGATCGACCTCGCCGCCCAGACCATCAAGGGGCCCGACGGCGGCACTCTCCATTTCGACATCGACGAGGGCCGCAAGCATAATCTGCTCAACGGCCTCGATGAGATCGGGCTGACGCTGGAGCGGGCTCCGGCCATCACGGCGTTCGAGACGAAACTTTCCGAGCGCGGGTGGGCCTGATCCCCCTCCCCGTCCCGGGACGGACTGATATCCGCGGGGGTCAGTTCCGTTCCTGGGCCCGATGGCGGAACGGACGCAGCATCCAGGCGAGACGTCCGATCTCGTCGTCGCGGCCCGTTCGACGCGGGTCGGCCCGGTCCGAACCGATATTGATCTCGTGCATCACTTGGCCGAGCAGCGGCGGCAGGGCCTGCCCATAGGCGTCGAGCAGTTCGGCAGCGTCGACGAGGGCGCGCAATTGAAGATCGGGGATCGGTCGACGCTCGATCTGCGCGTCGAGCGCTTGATCGGCCAGCAGGGTGGCGAGGCGCGAAACCTCCGACAGCCGGGCGGGCGAATGGGCGATGCCGCTGCTCATGGTGGGCGCTTCCTTCAGGTCCGAGCCAAGAGGCTAGCGAGGACATTATCCCGGGAGGGTGAGCCAATCGTTAGGGCGGCCCAGGGCGCGGTGTCCTCATCCGGCTGCGGCGCGCGCGAGGGCCGCCTCGTCGATCTTCACCATCCCCTGCATGGCGGTGAACACGCGGGCGGCGACCGCCGGATCGGGGTCGGTCAGCAAGCGTGGCAGCGTTTCCGGAAAGATCTGCCACGGCACGCCCCAGCGGTCGCGCAGCCAGCCGCAGGCGAGTTCCTCTCCGCCGTCTGCCAGCGCCGCCCATAACCGGTCGACCTCCGCCTGATCGGCGCAGGGAACCGAGATCGAGGCCGCGGTCTGGTACGCGATCCGCGAACCGCCGTTGAGGGCCTGGAAGTTCTGGCCGCCGAGCGTGAAGGCGATCAGGATCACGTCGCCCGTTTGCCCGCCCGGCCAGGGACCGGGCGCATGTTGGATTAGCTCGATGCGCGAATCGGGAATGAGGGAGACGTAGCGGTTCACCGCCGCCTCGGCCTCCCGCTCGAACCACAGGCAGGTGCTGACCGTAGGCATGGCATCCTCGTTCCACCGCGACCCGGTCGAGGATAAGGCGGCAAGGATGGCAGGACCAAACCGGATTCGGTCAACGGGCCCGGCGGGAATCCGTCCGGCCGCCGGAACGGAGGACCGCGTCGATCACCGATCGTGTGGATGGGCTGAGCCCGTGGTCGCCGGGAAGGCGGCGCGGATCGGCCCGATCCAGCCGTTCGACTTCGACGGCGCATCGGCGCAGAGCGTATCCGGCCGCGCCACGCTGCCCCCGCGCCCCGTCGAGTTCGAAACGCAGGCAAACGGCAAGGTCGGCCTTGAGATCGTCGAAGGCCGCCGCCCGGGCATCCGGGGCAGCGGCGAGACACAGCAGGGCCAGGGCGGCGGCGCGGGTGATCATAGCGGGCTCCAGTCGAGATCGGCTGAAGCCGACAACGCAGCCTTTGACCGATCGTCGCCCGGAGCGCAGCCCATTTGACGGGAGATGGTTTCCGGACAGCTCAGGCGGTGGTGCGCGTCGAACCATCCGATCGCGAGGACGACCGTCTCGGATCCGAAATCCGGGACGATTCCCTCAGTGTCGGTGCCCCGTTTCGCCCTACCGGCTCCAGCGCCCGAGCCGGCGGAGCTTCCACCGCTCGCCACGGGGGAGTTCGGCGGCCGGAATGTCCTTGCGCTTGCGCAGCAAGGGGGCCGATCGCTCGGTCTCGGGGGCCTCCGGATCGGCGACGGGCGCCGGGACGGGGGCGGTGACGATGACAGGCTCGACCACGATGGCCCGCTCGGCCTCGGCGGCCACCGGCGCAGTCGCTGCGGGCAATACCTTGCGTGGGCGGCCACGGGGGCGTCGCGGCGGCACATCCTCGGCCACGAGCGGCGCTGCGGGCTCGATCGCCGGCACTTCCGGCTCGATCAGGTTGGGGAGAACCCGCCGCTTCTCCGTCATCGGCTCCCGGTTGACCACCGGGGTCGAGAAAACGGTCTGAGCCGCGAGCTCAGGGGGCGCACTCACGCGGGTCGGGATGAATGTCGAGGATCGGCGGCCAACCGATTTGACTTCGACGGTGAAGGACCGTCGAGAACTATTGCGCATGTGGCAAGACTTCCGGGCCGGATCAGTCCGGCCGACACGTTGATTATGGAGACGCGGCCTTAACGAAAGACCAAAGGGCTCGGTACGTGTGCGAACGCCCAGTGCATCGGACAAACCGCATCCCGATGTTCGTAGACAGCGAAATGCCGTTGACGCAAGGGCCAAACCGCGTCCGACTTGCCATTCCGGCGAGTTCTACGCAGTTTGCGGCCCGTCTTATGACGGCCGCGCCTGTGATGATGTGGTTGGGAAAACTGGAGCGGGCGAAGGGATTCGAACCCTCGACCCCAACCTTGGCAAGGTTGTGCTCTACCCCTGAGCTACACCCGCTCTCTTGTTCCGTCCGGCGCCGCCGTGGCGCTCGCCGTCGGTGGGCGTTCTAAACACCATTCCGACGGGCGTTGCAAGTGCGACCTTCGCTTTTTCTTGTCGGGGCTCACCATTCTTCCGCGGGGGGACGTCCCGCCCGAATTTCGTCGAGACGTGCCCGGGTCGCCCGGGTCGTTTCCGGCGGCAGGGATTCGAGGGGGAAGAAGGCGCATTCGGCGATTTCCCGGTCGGGCCGCTTCGGTCCGACCACCGCGAAGGTCGGTGCGACATAGACCGCGATATGGTCGCGCCGGGGCGCCCGTGCGTTGAGGAAGAAGCCGTGCAGCCGCAGGGGCGCGTCCGGCGGTACGGCGATCCTCGCCTCCTCGCGAAATTCCCGGCGCATGGATTCCGGCGCGCTTTCCCCGGGATCGATCGCGCCCCCGGGCAGGTGCCAGCCCCCGACATAGGTGTGACGGACGAGGCAGACCCGGTCCTCCCCGTCGATCGCCACCCCCCGCACACCGAGCGTCATGCCGCGGGTGAGGAGGCCGGCGCGCATGAGGAGGCCATACAGCCAGGGACGGTCGAGACTGAGCATGATGTGCGACGAGCCCGTTGCGCCCTTTCAGGCGACTGCGAGGGAAAAGCTTCCGACGCCCTCGATGCGGGCGGTCAGCGTCTGTCCGCGGGCGATCGGCCCGACGCCCGAGGGCGTTCCGGTGAAGATCAGGTCTCCCGGATGCAGCTCGAAATAGGTCGAGAGCAGAGCCACCTGCTCCGGCACCGACCAAATCATCTCCGAGAGGTCGCCGCGCTGGCGCTCCTCACCGTCGAGATGCAGCGTGATCGCGCCCGCTTGTGGATGGCCGATATCGCCCGCCGCATGCAGGGGGCCGATCGGCGCGGAAAGATCGGCGGCCTTGCCCATCTCCCAGGGGCGCGACTGGCGCTTGGCCTCGTCCTGAAGATCGCGCCGGGTCATGTCGAGGCCGACCGCGTAGCCGTAGATATGCGCGCCGGCGATCTCGACCGGGATGTCCCGCCCGCCGCGGCCCAGCGCCGCCACCAGCTCCACCTCGAAATGGTAGTTCTCGGTGCGCGGCGGGTAGGGATGTTCCGCCCGGCCGCCCTCGGGCACGACCTGCAGGGTGTCGGCGGGCTTGAGGAAGAAGAACGGCGGATCGCGGTCGTCGGCGCCCATCTCGCGGGCATGGGCGCGGTAATTGCGCCCGACGCAGTACACCCGGCGTACCGGGAACAGATCGGTGCTGCCGTGAATCGGCAGGGCGGGACGCGGAGGATTCGGGATCACGGACAGCATGGCGTTCGGCGGCCTCGGGTCGATGTCGTCGCAAGACAGGTATCCCAGGTCTCGCCGCGTTGCACCGCAGGGCGATCACCGCCGAGCGCCTCTCGGATGGAAGCACGGACCTCCGTGCAAAACCGGTCGCCGCCCCCTATCATCGAGACCCGACCCACCAAGCCCCCTGCCCCCGATGCCCGACACGTCCCCTGCGCGCCTGCTTGCCACCCTCACGGAGCGGCTCGGCGCGCGTCACGTGCGGACCGATCCGGAGGCGCTGGCGCCGCATCTCGTCGAATCGCGCGGCCTCTATCGCGGTCACGCGCTCGCGCTCGTGGAGCCCGGTACCACCGAGGAGGTCGCTGCCGTGGTCGCGGCCTGTGCGGAGGCGCGCGTGCCGGTGACGGCGCAGGGCGGCAACACCGGCCTCGTCGGCGGCGGCGTGCCCTTCGGCGGGATCGTGCTGTCGCTCAACCGTCTCAACCGCCTGCGGGCGGTCGATCCCCTCGGGGCGAGCATGACGGTCGAGGCCGGTATGATCCTCGCGGAAGTGCAGGCGGCGGCGGAAAAGGCCGGGATGCTGTTTCCCCTCTCCTGGGCGGCGGAGGGGACAGCCCGCATCGGCGGTGGCATCGCCACCAATGCCGGGGGGCTCGCGGTGCTGGCCTATGGCAATGCCCGCGATCTCGTGCTCGGACTGGAGGTGGTGCTTGCCGATGGTCGGGTCTGGAACGGGCTGAAGGCCCTTCGCAAGAACAACGCGGGCTACGATCTCAAGCACGCCTTCATCGGATCCGAGGGCACGCTCGGGATCATCACCGCCGCGACCCTCAAGCTGTTCCCGCGCGTCCTGTCCCGCAGCGTCGGCTTCGTCGGCCTTCCCTCCGCGCGGGCGGCCCTCGCCCTGTTCGAACGGCTGCGGTCCGGGGCGGATCGGGGGCTCACCGCCTTCGAATACATCCCGCGCTTCGGCCTCGAGATCGTCCTGCGCCACGGCATCGACGTGCGCGCCCCCCTAGAAGGCGAGCACGCGGCCTACGCGCTGGTCGAACTGTCATCCCCGCGCCCCGGTGCCGACACCCGCACCGAGCTGGAGGCCTTGCTCGCCGAGGCGATGGAGGCGGGCTTGGTCGAGGACGCGACCATCGGCGGCAGCGCGGCGCAGGACGCTGCCCTGTGGCGGCTGCGCGAACTCCTGCCCGAAGTGCAGAAGGCGGAGGGCGGCTCGATCAAGCACGACGTGTCGCTGCCGCTGTCGCGCCTCGCCGACTTCCTGGAAGAGGCGGAAGCCGCCTGCCGTGCCGCGATGCCGGGATTGCGCCCCTGCCCGTTCGGGCATTTCGGGGACGGCAACATCCACTTCAACCTCACCCAGCCCGTCGGCATGGACAAAGCCGCGTTCCTCGCCGCCTGGGCTCGCTTCAACGACATCGTCCACGGGATCGTCGAGCGGATGGACGGCTCGATCGCCGCGGAGCACGGGGTGGGCCTCATCAAGCGCGACGAACTCGCCCGCACCGCCGATCCCGTCGGTCTCGACCTGATGCGCCGCCTCAAGGCGGCCCTGGATCCGCACGATCTGCTCAACCCCGGCAAGGTCGTCGCCCTCTCCGCCGATCCGCCCCCGGCCCTGCCGGTCTGACTCCGTATTCTTGTCGGCGCGATCGCGCGCACGCGGCGCATTCCGGAACTCATCCGGTTGCCAGCTCGTTATTGTGCGACGCACAAGAAAACGGCATCATCCTCGCCGAAAGCGCGGGGAATCAGCCTTGTGCACAACCGGAATCGCGTCCCGGATGATGGGATCGTTAACCATTGCGACCCGACAATCGCCTGCAATGGCGATGCGTGGCGGACCCCGCCGCCTCGGTTTCGTCGCATGACACTTTTACCCCGCACCCCCATGCTGCGCTGCGATGCTGAGATCCCACCGGGACGTACCGCACCGCATCCCGGCCGGCGCGGGAGCGACCCATATGCGGCCCGGGAATCCCGATGTGCCGAACCGGCGATCCGGCCGATAAACGTTCCGAAGGAGACCGACATGCCCACGTCCCAGGCCCGTGTCCCCACTGCGGAAGCGAGCCGCTACCTCAAGCAGCTCTGCCGCCACTGGAGCCACAAGTTTCCCGTCGAGGCGAGCGACGACCACGGTCGCGTTCCTTTCGGCGAGGACCGGATCTGCACCTTCGAGGCGAGCCCCGATGCCCTGCTGATGCGGGTCGCCACGCCGGACCCGGCCGGATTGACGCGGTTGGAGAATGTCGTGTCCGATCATCTCCTGCGCTTTGCCTTCCGGGAGAATCTGGGCGAGATCACGTGGTCGCGCGCGGCCTGAGCAGGCCCCGGCCCTCGATCCGACCCTGAACCGGCCGGCGCGCATCGGGACGATCCGCAGGAAGGCTCTTCGATGACCGGCCCCTCCACGCTTCCGGCCTCCGCCGCTTCGTTCGCGGACCGCCTCGACCGGCTCGCCCAAGTTGCGGTCCGGGTCGGCCTCGGGCTTCGACCCGGCCAGGAACTGGTGATGACGGCGCCCCTGGAGGCGGTGGCGCTCGCCCGCGCCATCACCGAGCACGCCTATCGGGCCGGCGCCTCGCTGGTCACCACCTTCTACGCGGACGATGCCGCGACCCTCGCCCGGTTCAGCCACGCCCCCGACGAAGCCTTCGATCACGCGGCCGGCTGGCTCTATGCGGGCATGGCCGACGCCTATCGCAGCGGCGCCGCGCGGCTCGCCATTTCGGGCGACGACCCCTCCCTTCTGGCAGGCCAGGACCCGACCAAGGTCGCCCGCGCCAACCGCGCGCGGTCGAGGGCCTACGTGCCGGCCCTGGAACTGATCGCAGGCTTCTCCACCAATTGGACCATCGTCTCGGCGGCGACCACGCCGTGGGCCCGAACCGTGTTTCCGGACCTGCCCGAGGACGAGGCGCTGGCGCGGCTGTGGGACGCGGTCTTCGCCGCCTCTCGTATCGATGGGCCCGACCCGGTCGCCGCGTGGGAAACGCACAATCGGGACCTGCGCGAGCGCACCGAGCGGCTCAACGGCGCCCGCTTCGCGGCGCTCCGGTTCGTCGGCCCCGGCACCGATCTGACCGTGGGCTTGGCCGACGATCACGAATGGTGCGGCGGCGCCACCACGGCCAAGAACGGCATCGTCTGCAATGCCAATATTCCGACCGAAGAGGTGTTCACCACGCCTCACCGGATGCGGGTCGACGGGTTTGTGACGAGCACCAAGCCGCTCTCCTACCAGGGCACCCTGATCGACGGCATTCGCGTCCGGTTCTCCGAGGGCCGTATCGTCGAGGCGACCGCCCGCACCGGCGCCGACGTGCTCGCCAAGGTGCTGGAAACCGACGAGGGCGCCGCCCGGCTCGGCGAAGTCGCCCTGGTGCCCGCTTCGTCGGCGATCTCCGCGTCCGGGCTGTTGTTCTACAACACGCTCTACGACGAGAACGCCGCGAGCCACATCGCCCTTGGACAGGCCTACTCGAAATGCTTCCGCAATGGCGGCGAGGGCCTGAGCGAGGCCGATCTGACCGAGCGCGGGGCCAATCGCAGCCTGATCCATATTGATTGGATGATCGGATCGGCCGAGATCGACGTCGACGGTCTTTCCGAAACGGGCGAGGCCGTGCCGGTGATGCGCCGGGGCGAGTGGGTCTAGGGAATCGTCCCGGTTTCAAGATCCGGGGGATCCCTTCGCTTCCGGCGCCGCATCAGCTTTTTCCGAAAGCCGTTCGCCACCTTTCGGACCGTTACAGCCCTGGGCCCTTGGCGGCCCCGATGATCCGCCCGGCCCGGCTCACGCCGCCCGTCTGCAGCAGCACGGCGTAACCGTCGGCACCGTTGACGTGGGTGATGGCGCGGGACAGTTCCAGGCGGGTCGCGGCGCCGCTCCACGTGCCGACCCGATGGAAGCCGCGCACGACATTCGCGTAGACCGCGACGCGGCCCTCGTTGGCGCCGTGCCCGATCGCGACGGGTCGGCTGCGGGCGACGGGTACCAGCCAGATCTCGGCCGGCCACGCGGTCGCCTGCGCTTCGACATCGATGACGATGCGCTCGTTGCGCTCGCAGACCTTCACCCGCACCGGCAGCGGCCCGGATTCCGCGACGAGACGCGACAGCCGCGTGCGGTCGGAGCCGGGGATCAGATCCCGACCGCTCACTACGGCCTGGGGCGTAGCGAGTTGAGGAAGCCGGTTCTGGACGGCATAGGCCCGCTGACGTTCATCGAATGCGTGGTCGGCGAGGGTGTCCTTCCAGCCGAGATAATCCCAATAGGTCACCGGCACCGTGAGCGAAAGCAGGCCGGGTTCGCGGCTGAACTCCCCTGTCAGCCGGTCGGCGGGGAGGCAGGCCGAGCAGCCCTGACTGGTGAACATCTCGACCACCGCGCGCACCGGCGGTGCCGTCTCGGGGCCGGCTATGGCGGGCGGAGCGAGGAGCGCGAGGGACGCCGCCACCGCAAGAACCGCCGCCCGCGCGCCCCGCATCAGCGTCCCCGCGCCCCGTCGAGGACGGCCTCGGCGGCACGTCCCGTCACGCTTGGCAGCGCAACCGCCTTCGGCAGCATCGCCGGGCGCCAGCGGCGATGCATCCACAGCCACTGGCCGGGATTCTCGCGGACCCAATCTTCCACGACCGACGTCATCGCCTGCATCGCGCCCTGAACGTCGATCAGCCCGTCCGGGCCACGGGGCAGGTCGAGGGCGGGGGTCAATTCGAGCAGGAAGCGCCCTCCGGCCTTGCGCACCACCCGCACTCCGTGGACCGGGCATTCGTGATGGCGGACGAGCTTCCCGAGTAGGGGATTGACCAGCACCGGCTGGCCGAAGAAGCGCACCACCACCCCGCGGGTGAAGTGCTGATCGATGAGTTGGCCGAGATGCCCGCCCCGCTCGACCGCGCCCTGCATGGCGAAGACCGCGCCGGGGCCGGAGGCGGCGAGCCCCCCCATGGTCTTGCGGCGCACCTCCTGCACCAGCTGCGCGGCGGCCGGGTTGTTCGGGGGGCGGAACACCGCCGTCGTCTCAAGCCCGAATTTGTGGGCGCAGATCGCCGGCAGCTCCCAATTGGCGAGATGGGCCGAGAAGATCAGTCCCGGCTTGCCGTCGTCGCGGATCGCGTTGAACTGGTCGATCCCGCGCACCTCCATGCGCTGGGTCGCCGCGTCGTCGGGATCGACGTCGAAGATCCGGTCGAGATGGGCGTATTCCGCACCGGTGCGGCCGAGATTGTCCCAGGCCCCCAGCGCGATCTCCCGCAGCTGCCGATCGTCGGCCCCCGGATAGGCCATCCGCAGATTGGCCATGGCGGTCCGGTGCGAGGGCAGGAGCGGGCCGACCGTGCGGGCGATCCATCCGCCGATCGCGCTCGCCCGATCGGTTCCGAGCGCGCGGGCGAGCCAGAACAGGGCTCGGATCAGGGGAACGGTCGCGAAGCCTGCGCGACGCGGCAGGTTGCGACGGAGGATCAGCGCGAGGCGCAGCACGGTCGGGTCATCGAGGGAAAAACAGGACGGGATGGATACCAGCGGGCATGGTTCAACGATACCAGTACCATGCACGTGGCACGAGCGAATACGGCATTCTCCATATCGTATTCGGACGCATTGCCAAGCTGCACGGCTGTCCGCTTGCCGATTCCTCCCGGCGCGCCCTGTGCTGAAAGCAGGAAAGCCGCCGACCCGTTCCCGGATCGGCGGCTATCGCTCGCGGTATCGTGTTTTAGGCGATCGGGCGCCGATCAGACGAAGTGCTGACCGCCATTGATCGTGAGGGTCGAGCCGGTCACGAAGCCGGCCTCGTCGCTGGCGAGGTATTCGACCGCGTGGGCGATCTCGTCGGCCTCACCGAGGCGGCCCGTGGGGATCGTCGAGATGATCTTGTTGCGGATGTCCTCCGGCACCGCCATCACCATTTCGGTGGCGATGTAGCCCGGCGCCACCACGTTCACGGTGATGCCCTTCGAGGCGCTCTCCTGTGCCAGGGCCTTGGCGAAGCCGATCACGCCGGACTTGGCGGCGGAGTAGTTGGTCTGGCCGGCCTGGCCCTTCTGGCCGTTGATCGACGAGATGATGATGATGCGGCCGAAATTGCGCGCGCGCATGCCGTCGATCAGCGGACGGGTGCAGGTGAACATCGAGTCGAGGTTGGTCTTGATGACCGCCTGCCACTTCTCGAACGTCATCTTGTGGAAGGCGCCGTCGCGGGTGATGCCGGCGTTGTTGACCAGGATGTCGATCGGTCCGAGCTCGGCCTCGATCGCCTTGATGCCGGCCTCGCAGCTGGCGAGATCGCCGACATCGAACTTGAACACCGGGATGCCGGTCTCGGCCTTGAAGGCGTTGGCCGCCTCGTCATTGCCGCCGTAATTGGCCGCGACCTTGTAGCCCTTGTCCTTGAGACGCTTGGAAATGGCGGCGCCGATGCCGCGCGTTCCACCCGTGACGAGGGCGACGCGTTCTTGAGCCATGATTTCCTCCGTGAATGTCGATCGTTGTTCTGGTCGAGCCGGTGCGGTGCCGGGCTTCTAGCCTAGTTCTCCCGCGCGCGGCATGGCATTAAAGTTTAAGCCGCAGCCAAAGCGGATTTGTGCAAATCCTTCTTGAGTCGGGAGGGCCCGGTCGACCCTCCCGCAACGTGCGACGCTGTGCTCAGACGCGCTCGACGCACATGGCGACGCCCATGCCGCCGCCGATGCAAAGGGTCGCGAGGCCCTTCTTGCCGTCGCGACGCTTCAGCTCGTGCAGCAGCGTGATGAGGACGCGGGCGCCGGAGGCGCCGATCGGGTGGCCGATGGCGATGGCGCCGCCGTTGACGTTCACCTTCTCGTCGTCCCAGCCCATGTCCTTGTTGACCGCAAGCGCCTGGGCCGCGAAGGCCTCGTTCGCCTCGATCAGGTCGAGATCGGACGGCTTCCAGCCGGCCTTCTCCAGGGCCTTGCGCGAGGCCGGGATCGGACCCGTGCCCATCACCTTGGGATCGACGCCCGCGGTCGCCCAGGACACGATCCGCGCCAGGGGCTTGATCCCGCGCTTCTCGGCCTCAGAGGCCGACATCAGGACGAGCGCCGCGGCGCCGTCGTTGAGGCCCGAGGCGTTGGCGGCCGTGACCGTGCCGTCCTTGGTGAAGGCGGGCTTGAGCTTGGCCATCGCGTCGACGGTGGCGCCGTCGCGGATGTACTCGTCGGTGTCGACGATGGTGTCGCCCTTGCGGCCCTTCACGGTGACCGGGACGATCTCTTCCTTGAAGCGGCCCTCCTTGCGGGCGGCCTCGGCCTTGTTCTGCGAGCGGACCGCGAACTGGTCCTGCTGCTCGCGGGTGAGCTGGAAGGCTTGCGCCACGTTCTCGGCGGTCTGGCCCATGTGGTAGCCGTTGAAGGCATCCCACAGGCCGTCCTTGATCATCGTATCGACGAGCTTGAGGTCGCCCATCTTCTGGCCGCCGCGCAGGTACTGCGCGTGGGGGCTGAGCGACATCGATTCCTGGCCGCCCGCGACGATCACGGTGGCGTCGCCATTGGCGATCTGCTGCATGCCGACCGCGACGGTGCGCAGCCCTGAGCCGCACACTTGATTGAGGCCCCAAGCGGTCGCCTTCTCCGGGATGCCCGCCGCGATGGCGGCCTGCCGGGCCGGGTTCTGTCCGGCGGCGGCGGTGAGCACCTGGCCGAAGATCACCTCGTCCACGTCGTCGGGGGAGACGCCGGCCCGCTCCAGCGCGGCCTTGATCGCCACGGCGCCGAGCTCGTGCGCCGGTACGCTGCCGAAGGCGCCGGCGAACGAGCCGACCGGTGTGCGCGCCGCCCCGACAATGACGATATCTTCGCTGGCTGCCATCGTGCGTTCTCCTCGTTCCGGCGGCGCGATCATGAGGACTGGGATCGTCCGGCGCGCGGCCTGCCGTTCTCCGGATGAAGAGCGCGGATCGGGCGAAGTCAAGCCGAAGCGTGGACAACGACGCTCGATCGTCGCAGTGACGTCGTCGAGACGGACCCGGATTCTGCGGGACAAGAGATAAATTGCTGTTTTCGACGTTGAGCGAGTGCCTTAAGGTCGAACGCGGACGAACAAAAACCCGCCCCTGGGCGCGGGCGACCGATATTCAAGCGGAGCGGTGAGCTTTGCGCGGACTCATGAGCGAAGCGGGAGGCGTCTCAGCGATGGCCGAGAGCGGCAGGGCGCATCAGACCGTCATCAAGAAATACGCGAACCGGCGCCTCTACCATACGGGCACCTCGACCTACGTCACGCTCGAAGATCTGGCGACGATGGTCCAGAACGGCGAAGACTTCGTCGTCTACGACGCGCGCTCGGGCGACGACATCACCCGCTCGGTGCTGACGCAGATCATCTTCGAGCAGGAGAACAAGGCCGGGGACGACAACCTCCTGCCCGTGGCCTTCCTGCGGCAGTTGATTCGCTTCTACGGCGACAGCATGCGCACCATGGTGCCCAGCTTCCTCGAATTCTCCATGGCGAATTTCGCGAAGGATCAGGACGGTCTGCGCGAGAAGCTGTCGCAGAGCTTCGGACCCTCGGCCTTCCAGCAGGCCGTGCAGGAGCAGGTTCGGGCCAACATGACCTTCTTCGGCGATGCCATGAAGATGTTCACCGGCGGCTTCGGCCCCCCTGCCCCGCCCCCGGTCCAGAGCGCGACGCCCCCCGCCACGACGTCCGGCGGTGGCGATCTCGACGAGCTGAAGAAACAGATGGCCGAGATGCAGGCCCGGCTGGATTCTCTGGCCCGGAAGTAGTCCTGATCGTTGCCGAGGGTCGCGGCGTGGAGTCCGTCTCCGGCCACGGAGCGCGTTCCATTCAGAATCGGCACCCGTACACGCGTATGGAAGCGCGCCGGTGACGCCTCGTTCGTCCGGCGCTCATCGCCCCTAGCCGATGGCGAGAGGCTTTCGCTCGCCTAAGGCATCGCCCCGGTGTTCCCCTGGGCTTACGCTGCGGCGGCCCGGTCCAGGTCGGCGGCGACCAGGGATGCCAACTCCACCGCCTCGTTTCGGATGTCGGGCACCGCGATGCATTCCCACAGCACGCCGCGCAGGAGCGGACCCAGCAGCCAGAGCGGCCGGGCGGCGGTCGTTCCCCGCGCCCGATAATCGGGCCCGGCCTCCAGTCCGAGGCCGAAGGGTTCGGGGCGCACGAGTCCCCGCTCCAGCAAGCGGCGCAGCAAGGGATCTTGGCTCTGCGCCAGATGGCCGAAGCCGGTGGCGTCGATCATCGCCTGTACAGCGAGGCGCTCGGTTCGTTCCGCGCCGCGCAGGCGCAACGTCACCACCGCCTGCGCCGGGTCGTCGGCAATGTCGAGCAGGCGCCCCGCCCGCACCGTCAGACCCCCGGAGGCGATCTCGTCGCGGATCGCCGCGTCCACGGGCGGGGCCGTGCGGTGGCGATGCACGTCCCAGAACGGGCGCAGGTGGCGCAGGAACCGGCGACGCTCCGGCGTCGGCAGGCTGCGCCACAGGGTGTCGGTGAGCGGGCGCAACGCATCGATGACGCCGTGCCAGCCGATCCCCCGAGCGCCGGCCCGCGCCACCTCGGTCCGGATGCGCGTCAGCAGCCGGGGCAACGAGGCCAGTTCGGCCGGGGTGAAATCCGGTGCAGCCCAGGTTTTCGCCGGGGCATGACCGTTCGGCACGAGTCCGCGCCGTGACAGGGCCAGGATGGCGCCCGCGAAGCCGTGGGCGCGCAAACTTGCCACGGCGTCCAGCATGGTGAGCCCGGTGCCGAGGATCAGCACCGGGGCGTGCGGATGCAGCCGGCCGAAATGCTCCGTGTCCCACGGATCGAGGCTGTGGCGGCTGCGCGACGGGGCGGCGGCGAGATTCCCCATGGCGAGCACGGCGCCGGCGACGGTGAAGCTTTGTCCGCCCTCGGTGTGAAGGCGGAAGCCGTCGCCGCGCGGCTCCAGATCGGTCACGGCGTCCGGCAACAGCTGAAGGCGGCCAGCATGCGATCGGGTGACGGCCTCGGACAACAATTCGGTGAGGTAGCGCCCGAAGAGGCCGCGGGCCGCGAACGTTCCGGCGGGGGTCGCCCAGATCCCTTCCGCCTCCTCCGGCCCGAGACGACCGAGCCATTCCTCGAAGTTTCTGGGCCGGTCCGGGAAGGCGCTCATGTTCGTGGCGCGCAGATTGAGAAGATGGGCCGGATTGCCGGTGCCGTAGGCGAGCCCGCGCCCGAAGCTGCCGCCCCGCTCGCACAGCAGCACCGGCCGCTCCGGCGGCAGGGTCGAGAGCAGTTGCAGCGCGGCCATGGTGCCGCTGAACCCCGCGCCGATCACGGCGACGGGCGGCAGGCTTGCCCGGGTCATCGTCGAACGTCCTTCCTCTGATCCCCTCCGTCTCAGCGGGTCGGCGGCGCCCAGACCGGCAGGGCCGCGGCATCGACGGCCCGCGGCAGCAATCCCTCGGCACGGAAGGCGTCGGCGATGGTCTGCTGCTCGGCGAGACCGTCGCGGGTCACCGGCTCGACCTGATAGCTGCGCCGGGCATTGGCCTTGAGCACCACCGGCGCATCGATCTTCCAGAGGGCGGCGAGGCGCTCGGCGGCGGCGTCCGGATGGGCCTTCACCCAGGCGCCGGTCTCCTTGAGCTTGCCGAACAGCAGCGCCAGCACGTCGGCGCGCTTGGCGGCGTAGTCGTCGGAGGCGAGATAGTAGCGCTTGTAGCCCGACAGGCCGGTGCCGTCCTTCAGCACCCGGGCGCCCGCCTGGACCTCCGCCGCCGAGAGGAAGGGGTCCCAGGCGACCCAGGCATCGACGCTGCCGCCGGCCAGCGCGCTGCGACCGTCCGCGGGGGTGAGATAGGCCGGGGTGATGCTCTTGAACGGAAGGCTTTCCGCCTTGAGGGCGGCGAGCAGCAGGTAGTGGCTGCCCGCACCCTTCGTGACGGCGACCTTGCGGCCCTTCAGATCCGCCACGGATTTCAGCGGCGAGTCGCCCGGCACGAGGATCGCCTGCGCGGTCGGTGAGGCCGCCTCCTGCGCGAAATAGGTGATCTTGGCGTTCGCCCCCTGCGCGAAGACCGGCACGGTGTCGGCCACGTCCGCCGACACATCGATGCGCCCGACATTCAGCGCCTCCATGATCGGCAGGCCCGAGGTGAATTCGTGCCAGGAGACCTCGACGTTGAGCGGCTTCAGCGCCGTTTCCAGGGTGCGGTCCTCGCGCAGGAGCGCGATCAGGGTCGAGGAGCGCTGGTAGCCGATGCGCAGGGTGGCGGCGTCTTGCGCCGCGGCCGGAGCGATGGCGGCGGTGACGAGCGCGAGGGCGGCGAAAAGGGAGCGGATCACGGGGGAACTACCGGTACGAGGTGACGTGAGGGTCGGGTTTTTGGCTCGTCCCACCCAATCCCCTCATCCTGAGGTGCTGCGCAGCAGCCTCGAAGGAGGGCTCCAGGGATCGCGTGGCTGGCTGGAGCCCTCCTTCGAGGCCTCCGCTTCGCTTCGGCACCTCAGGATGAGGCGGTTGGGTGGGATGGACGGAAGGCGCTAGCTACCCGGCTTGCGCACGGCGCCGGCGATGTCGATCGCCTTCGGGACGAGCCCGAGACCGTGAAAGGTGTCGGCGATGCGCTGCTGCTCCGCCGTGACGCCGGCATCGAGCGGGCGGATGCCGTAGGTCTGCCGCCGGAGCGCGGCGGCCAGGATCGGCGCCGGAATGCCGACCGAGGGCGACAGTTCCTTGGCCGCCGCGTCGGTGTTGTCCTTGGCCCAGGCATCGACCTCGGCCACCGCTGTGACGATAGCGTCGAGCGCCGCGCCGTTCTTCGCAGAAAAGTCCCGCGAGGACAGGTAGAACTGATGGTTCGGCACGAGCCCGCTGCCATCCGCGAGGACGCGGGCGTTGCCGCCGGCCTCGGCCGCGGCGAAGAACGGATCCCAGATCACCCAGGCGTCGACCGCGCCGCGCTCGAACGCCGCCCGCCCGTCGGCCGGCGCGAGGTAGACCGGCGTAATATCGGCCAGCGACAGCCCAGCGGATTCGAGCGCCCGCACCAGCAGGTAATGGACGTTCGAGCCCTTGTTGAGGGCGACCTTCCTCCCCCGCAGGTCGGCGACCGACTGCACCGGGCTCGCCTTTGGCACGAGGATCGCCTCGCCCTTCGGCGCCGGCGGCTCGTGGGCGACGTAGGTGAGCGCGTCGCTGGCCGCCTGGGCGAAGATCGGCGGAGTCTCGCCGGCCGAGCCGAAATCGATCGCGCCCGCGTTCAACGCTTCCAGGAGCGGCGGTCCGGAGGGAAATTCCGACCATTGCACCCGGTAGCCGAGGGGCTTGAGCTTCGGCTCGAGATTGCCGCGACCTTTCAGCAGCACCAGCGTGCCGTATTTCTGGTAGCCGATCCGCACCACCTTGTCGTCGGCATGGGCGGCCAGCGTCAGGCTTGCGAAGATCAGGGCGGCGAGGGCGAGCCAGAGGCGCGGCAGGAGCGTTGGAGCGAGGGATATCGGGTGGGATCGGGCGGGCATCTCTCGCCTCCTCAATGCGCGCTGACGCGGCGGGTGGGGACGATGTCGTTGGCGATGACCTCGCCGAACGGGCCGTTGTTGCGCGCCGTGCTCGGCGCCCGGCCGGTGGTGGCGCGAAGGGGCAGTTTGGGGAAGACGAGCTCGGCGAAGCGATAGGCCTCCTCAAGATGCGGGTAGCCGGACAGGATGAAGCGGTCGATGCCGAGATCGATGTACTCCTTCATCCGGTCGGCGACCTGATCGGCCGAGCCGACGAGCGCCGTGCCCGCGCCGCCGCGCACGAGCCCGACGCCGGCCCAGAGGTTGGGCGAGACGACGAGCTTGTTCCGGTCGCCGCCGTGCAGCGCCATCATCCGCTTCTGGCCCTCGGAATCCTGGCGCTTCAGCGTCGCCTGCGCCTGGGCGATGGTGGCGTCGTCGAGCCGCGAGATCAGCTTCTCGGCCTCGGCCCAGGCCTCGGACTCGGTCTCGCGCACGATGACGTGCAGCCGGATGCCGTAGGAGAAGGTCTTGCCTTTCTTCTCGGCGGCTTCCCGGGCGCGCGCCAGCTTCTCGGCGACGCCCGCGGGCGGCTCGCCCCAGGTGAGGTAGACCTCGCAATGCTCGGCCGCGACCTCGATGCCGGCGGGCGAGGAGCCGCCGAAATAGAGCGGCGGATAGGGTGCCTGGACCGGGCGGAAGATCACGCGCCCGCCCTCGCTGCGCAGGTGCTTGCCCTCGAAATTGACCGTCTCGCCGGCCATCAGCCCGCGCCAGATATGCAGGAACTCGTCCGTGACCTCGTAGCGCTCGTCATGGCCGAGGAAGACCCCGTCGCCCTTCAGCTCCACCGGATCGCCCCCGGTCACGACGTTGATGAGGAGCCGCCCGTCCGAGATCCGGTCGAGCGTCGCGGCCATGCGGGCGGCCACCGAGGGTTCCTGCAGGCCGGGGCGCACGGCGACGAGGAAGCGCAGGCGCTGGGTCAGCGGCGCGAGCGCCGAGGCGATGACCCAGGAATCCTCGCAGGAGCGCCCGGTCGGCAGCAGCACGCCGAAATAGCCGAGTTCGTCGGCGGCCTGCGCGATCTGGCGCAGATACGGCAGCGACACGTCGCGGGCCCCTTCCGAGGCCCCGAGATAGCGACCGTCACCATGGGTCGGCAGGAACCACAGGACGTCGGTCTTGCCGTCGGTGGGCGGGTTGCTGGGCAGGCCGGTCGGGGTGCTCATGGGGTTACGCTCCAAAAATCTCGAAAGGGTGTCAGGCGCCGGTGCGGAGGAGCCGGTCGAGGATGCGGCCCTCCAGCGCGGCGAGCGCCGGGTCGCCGCGGCGGCGCGGGCGCGGCACGTCGACATCGACGTCGAGGGCGATGGCGCCCTCCTCGATCACGAGAATGCGGTCGGCCATCGCCACCGCCTCGCCGACATCGTGGGTGACGAGGATCGCGGTGAAGCCTTGCGCCTCCCAGATCCGCTCGATCATGGCCTGCATCTCGATGCGTGTCAGGGCGTCGAGGGCACCGAGGGGCTCGTCGAGCGCCAGCAGAGCCGGGCGGCTGACGAGGGCGCGGGCGAGGGCCACCCGCTGGCGCTGCCCGCCGGACAGGGTGGCGGGCCATTGCCCGGCCTTCTCCGACAGGCCGACCTCGCCGAGAACGTCGAGGGCGCGTGCCCGACGATCCGCCTTGCCGATGTCCCGCGACAGGCCGACCGCGACGTTGTCGGCGACCCGCGCCCAGGGCAGCAGACGCGGCTCCTGGAACATGATTCTCTTCGTTTGTTCGCCGCCGCTGAGAGCGATGCGGCCGGCGCTCGGCTCCTCGAGGCCGAGGATGAGACGCAGCAGGGTGCTCTTGCCGCAGCCCGAGCGGCCGACCACGGCGACGAATTGGCCGGCGGGAATGGTGAGGTCGAGACTGCGGATCACGGACGGGCCGCCCTCGAAGGACTTCGAGAGGCCGCGGATCTGGATGCCGAGGCCGCGGTCGGCGCGGCGGTCGGATGTCTCGGGGAGGCGGAGGGCGGCGGTCATCGATCGGGTCCGAGCTTCGGGGTTCGGGGCGTGTCGCTCATCCCACCGATCCTGAGGTGCCGCGCAGCGACCTCGAAGGAGGGTTCCAGGGATCGCGCGGTTCGCTGGAGCCCTCTTTCGAGGCCTCCGCTTCGCTCCGGCACCTCAGGATGAGGGACAGGGTGGGATGGACGGGAGGGCGTCGAGCCCCCTCACGTGTTCCGGTAGGCCGGGTTCCAGCTGAGGCAGGCACGCTCCAGGGCGCGCGTCAGGCTGTCGGCGATCTTGCCCAGCAGCGCGTAGATCAGGATCGCCAGCACCACGACATCGACCAGCATGAACTCGCGCGCCTGCATCGCCATGTAGCCGAGCCCGGAATTGGCCGAGATCGTCTCGGCCACGATCAGCGTCAGCCACATGATGCCGAGGGCGTAGCGCACGCCGACGAAGACCGAGGGCAGCGCGCCGGGCAGCACCACGCGCCAAAACAGCTCGCGCCGGTTCATGCCGTAGACCCGGCCCATCTCGATCAACTGCGGATCGACGGAGCGGATGCCGTGCAGGGTATTGGCATAGATCGGGAAGAACACGCCCAAAGCCACGAGGAAGAGTTTCGCCTCCTCGTCGATGCCGAACCACAGGATGACGAGCGGGATCAGCGAGAGGTGGGGCACGTTGCGCACCATCTGCAGGCTCGTATCCGTCAGCCGCTCGGACAGGCGCGAGAGGCCGTTGGCCAGCCCGAAGAACAGGCCGATCCCGCCGCCGATCAGAAAGCCCGACGCGGCGCGGGCGAAGCTGACCCAGAGATTCTCGAACAGCTCGCCCGTCAGGGCCAGCCGCCAGCCCGCGGCGGCGACGTCGAGGGGGGCGGGCATGAACCGGGTCGAGACCAGCCCAAGGGAGGCGGCCGCCTGCCAGCCGACGATGACGAGGGTCGGCAGCAGCCAGGGAAGCAGGCGCCCGGCGTCGAGCGAGGTGCGGGCGGCGGGCTTCGGAGCGGCCTCGGCGCGGCCCGGAAGCGAGCGGATGGCGGCGGAATCGGCCATGGTCGGGCTCATCCGTTGTTGGTGTTGCGCGGTTGCCAGACGATGTCGGCGACGCGGACGGGACGGGGGATGACGCCGAGGGCGTGGAAGCGGTCGGCGATGCGCTGCTGCTCGGCCGTCACGGCCTCGTCCATCGGCGCGATGACGTAGCGGATGCGATCGACCGTCCGCCGCGTCGCGGCGAGCGGAACGCCGGTGATGCGGGAGAGGCTGGTGGCGACGCTGCCGCGATTGGCCTCGCACCACACGGCGACCTCGCCCAACGCCGCGAGCGCGCCGTCCAGCAGGGCCGGCTGTTCCTCGGCGAAGGTCTTGTTGGCGAGGAAGAAGTTGTTGGTCGGGGTGATCTCGGAGGCCTGGGCCAGCACGCGCACCCCCTCCCCCTGCTCGGCGATGGCGAAGTAGGGATCCCACACCGTCCAGGCGTCGACGGTGCCGCCGGCAAACGCGGCGGCGCCATCGGCGGGCGCCAGCAGCACGGGGGTGATGTCGCGATAGGTCAGCCCCGCTTTCTCCAGCGCGGCGACGATCAGGTTGTGCGAGGAGGAGCCCTTGGCGAAGGCGACCCGCTTGCCTTTCAGCTCACTGAGCGAACCGATGGTCGAACCCTTCGGCAGCAGGATCGCCGCGCCCGAGCCACCTTTCGGCTGCGCGGCGGCGTAGACGAGGTTGGCGCCCGCGGCCTGGGCGAAGATCGGCGGTGCGTCGCCGGTCTGGCCGAAATCGATCGCCCCGAGATTGAGCGCTTCGAGCAGCGGCGGGCCGAACGAGAACTCGACCCAGCGCACCGTGGCGCCCTGCCGCTTCAGCCGCGCCTCGATGGCGGCCTGCTCTCGGGCCACCGCCAGGATGCCGTTCTTCTGGTAGCCGATGCGCAGCACGCCGGGCTCGGCGGCGCGGCTAAGGCGCGGCGCCAGCGCGGTCGCGAGGCCGGCGGCGATGAGGTGGCGGCGGTGGAGCATCGCTGACGGCCTCAGCGTGCGGCGGCGGCGCGGGGCAGCGCCTCGCTGAGGGCCGCCGCATCGATCAGCCGGGCGAGTTCACCGGCGGCCTGCGCGACGCGGGCCCGGACGAGCTCGTCGGCGACCCGACCGTCCGCGATCTCGGTGTCGCCGGCATAGACCGAGGTCGGCACGGTCTGGGCCGAGAAGAAGCCGAAGAGTGGGCGCAACGAATACTCGACCACGAGCGCATGGCGCGGGCCACCGCCGGTCGCGGTGAGCACCACCGGTTTGCCGATCAGGGCCTCGGGGCCGACGAAGTCGATCAGGTGCTTGAACAGACCGGAATAGCTGCCCTTGTAGACGGGCGATCCGATGATCAGCGCATCCGCTCCCTCGATTGCCTCGACGATACGGGCCGCCGGGAGTGGGAGGGCCGAGCGGCTCTCGACCGCGATCCCGGTGCCGGCATCGACCAAATCGTAGATCTTCAGCTCGATCGGACGCAGCCGCGCCACCTCGGAGGCGACGGCCTCGACCAGGGTCCGGGTGCGCGAGGGGCGGCGCGTGTTGCCCGAGAAGGCGACGATACGAGTGGGCATGGGTGCGTCCGTCCTGCTGGCTCGTCCGGCAAGCGAGCGGCACGACTCTCCCGTCGGACGGAGCGAGAGCGCGCCGTCCGCCGGAAAGGATGCCGTTCGTTGTGCGGGATGAAGATGTTTTGTTGGAGGGAAATGTAATGAATGCAGGGGCCTCGGATCAACGGATCGATCTTGCGTTGTTCCTCCGAGACGGGAAAGAAATGCCTGCAGTTCTAAGCTTGCGGGGAAAGTTCTTCGCGGTGCCTCTCATCGGCTCTGTGCCACGAGGAAAGGCTGCCTTTTATTGGCTGACGCCCTTCGTTCGCTGAGCCGAACGAAGGCGGGTCGGGTGCGTGGGGCGTCGACAGCGCGGGCGCTTCCCCTCCCATGGCCAAGGCGCAGAGATGGGTCGCGCAGGTTTCAGCGTGGCACGAATTTTCCCGTCCCTGTCGGCTTTCCGCGCGGGACGGGGTAACGGCTCGGATGTGCTGGAGGACGCGCGAGCGCCCTACCCCCGCAATCCCGGCGCTTCCTGGCCGGTCCGTGCCACGTACTCGGTATAACCGCCGCCGTATTGATGGACGCCGTCGGGCGTCAGCTCCAGCACGCGATTCGACAGCGCGGCGAGGAAGTGGCGATCGTGGGAGACGAAAAGCATCGTCCCCTCGTACTGAGCCAGCGCGCCGATCAGCATTTCCTTCGTGACGATGTCGAGGTGGTTGGTCGGTTCGTCGAGCACGAGGAAGTTCGGCGGGTCGAACAGCATCTTGGCCATGACGAGCCGGGCCTTCTCGCCGCCCGAGAGCACGCGGCAGGGCTTCTCGACATCGTCGCCCGAGAAGCCGAAGCAGCCGGCCAGCGCTCGCAGCGACCCCTGGCCCGCCTGAGGAAAGCTCGCCTCGAGATCGCCGAAAACGGTGGCCTCCCCGTCGAGCAGGTCCATGGCGTGCTGGGCGAAGTAGCCGAGCTTGACGCTGCCGCCGACCGTGACCGAACCGGCATCGGGCGTGGCGGTACCGGTGATGAGCTTCAGGAGGGTCGATTTACCGGCGCCGTTGATGCCCATCACGCACCAGCGTTCCTTGCGCCGGATCGAGAAGTCGAGCCCCTCGTAGACGATGCGGCTGCCGTACTTCTTATGGATGCCCTTCAGCATCGCGACGTCGTCGCCGGAGCGCGGGGCGGGCTGGAATTCGAACGCCACGGTCTGGCGGCGCTTGGGCGGCTCGACGCGCTCGATCTTGTCGAGCTTCTTCACCCGGCTTTGCACTTGGGCCGCGTGGCTGGCCCGCGCCTTGAAGCGCTCGATGAACTTGATTTCCTTGGCCAGCATCGCCTGCTGGCGCTCGAACTGCGCCTGGGCCTGCGTGTCGGCCATGGCCCGCTGCTGCTCGTAGAAGCCGTAATCGCCGGAATAAGTCGTGAGGCTGCCGCCGTCGATCTCGATGATCTTGGTGACGATGCGGTTCATGAACTCGCGGTCGTGCGAGGTCATCATCAGGGCGCCGTCGTAGTTCTTCAGGAAATCCTCGAGCCAGATCAGGCTTTCGAGATCGAGGTGGTTCGACGGCTCGTCGAGGAGCATCACGTCGGGCCGCATCAGGAGGATACGGGCCAGAGCCACGCGCATCTTCCAGCCGCCGGACAGCTTGCCGACATCGCCGTCCATCATCTCCTGGGAGAAGCCGAGGCCCGCCAGAACCTCATAGGCCCGGCCCTCCAGCGCATAGCCGTCGAGTTCCTCGAAACGGGCCTGCACCTCGCCGTAGCGCTCGATCAGCGCCTCCATCTCGTCGGCGCGATCCGGGTCCGCGAGGCCCGCCTCGATCTCCTTCAGCTCCGCGGCCACGACGCTGACGGGACCGGCGCCGGCCATGGTCTCGGCGACCACGGTGCGGCCGGACATCTCGCCGACATCCTGGCTGAAATAGCCGATGGTGATGCCGCGATCGGTGGAGACCTGCCCCTCATCCGGTGGCTCCTCGCCGGTCATCATCCGGAACAGGGTGGTCTTGCCCGCTCCGTTCGGGCCGACGAGACCGGCCTTCTCGCCTTTCTGCAGCGCAGCGGAGGCCTCGACGAAGACGAGCTGCCGGCCGTTCTGCTTGCCGATCTTGTCGAGGCGTATCATGGCGTCCGCGGGCCCGGGTCTCTGAGGATTCGCCGCGGACTTACGGCATCGGCGCCCCGCCGGGAAGCCGCAGCCCTGCCCAGCGCGCAGGCCAGCCTCCCGCGTCACCGCGGTCCCCCTGGGAGCGGAGGCCGCCATGTTTCCGGCTTACCGCAGCGCACAAAAGCGCGCTTTCACGATCATCTCCGGAAGGAGCCCCATGCTCCCGCTTCCCATCCTCGCGCTGGCTGTCGCCTCGTTCGGCATCGGCACCACCGAATTCGTCATCATGGGGTTGTTGCCCGAGGTGGCGCGCGACTTCGCCGTCACGATTCCCCAGGCCGGGCATCTCGTCTCGGGCTACGCCATGGGCGTGGTGATCGGCGCGCCGATCGTTGCCATGGCGACCGCGCCCTTGCCCCGCAAGGCGGCGTTGCTGGCGCTGATGGCGGTGTTCACCCTGGGCAACCTCGCCTGCGCCCTGGCGCCGGCCTACTGGCCACTGATGGCGGCGCGGGTGGCGACCGCCTTCGCCCACGGGGCCTTTTTCGGCATCGGCGCCATCGTGGCCCGCGACCTCGTGCCGAAGGAGAAGCGCACGCAGGCCGTCTCGCTGATGTTCGCTGGGCTCACCCTCGCCAACGTGCTCGGCGTCCCGCTCGGCACCGCACTCGGACAGGCTCTCGGCTGGCGCGCCACGTTCTGGGCGGTGGTCGGCATCGGCTTCGCGGCGGGCGCAGCCATCGCATTCGCCCTGCCCAGCGGCATGCCCGGTACGCGCGGCGGGCTCGCGAAGGAGTTCCGGGCGCTGGGGCGCTGGCCGGTTCTGCGGCCGATGCTCGTCTCCACCCTCTCTTCGGTGAGCTTCTTCACCGTCTTCACCTACATCGCCCCCTTCCTCACCGGCGTCACCGGGCTGACACCGGGCGGGGTCACGGGCGCGCTGTTCGCTGCGGGCGTGGGACTCACTGTCGGGAATCTCGCGGGTGGCTGGCTCGCCGACCGCAGCCTGATGGGCACGGTGCTCGGCAGCTTCGCCGCGCTCGTCGTGATGCTGTTGATCCTCGCTCTGGTGGCGCCGCACGCGGTGCCGGCGCTCGCCGTGCTGGTGCTGTGGAGCGCCCTCGCCTTCGCGCTGGTCTCCCCGCTTCAGGTCTGGGTGGTGGAGGCGGCGAGCGATGCGCCGAACCTCGCCTCGACGCTGAACCAGGGTGCGTTCAACCTCGGCAACGCCACCGGTGCCTGGCTCGGCGGCACGGCGCTGACGCTGGGGGCGGGCTATCGCGAACTGCCGATGCTGGCGGCGGCGGTCTCGTTCCTCGGTCTCGGCCTCGCGGCCACCGCGGTGCTCCGGGGCAAGGAAAAACCGTCCCTGAGCCTCGCTCAGGGACGGTCCTGAAACGTCGAGAGCGCTCGCCCGATGCGAAGGCGTGGGGCGGGCGCGGATCGGCGGGGGATCACATCGGCGGGGTGAGACCGTCCTTGCCGACCGCCACCAGCTTGGCCGTCAGCTTGTCGCCATCCTTGGCCGCGACCACGAACACCTTGCCGCCGGGCGTCAGCACCGACTTGTCGGACTTCTCGAAGGCCACGATCGGGGCCTTGGGCGGCACCACGATCGTCTTCGAGCCATCCTTGTCGTAGGTGACGGTGAGCGTGCGCTCGCCCGAGGCACCGCTGGCGGTGTTTCCGGTCACCGTGGCGTTGGTCATGGAGCTCTTGACCTTCGGAGCGCCGCCCGCCGCACCGCTCGCGCCGCCGGCCTTGACGGTGCCGTTGGTCATCGAGCTCTTCACCACCGAACCGCCGCCGGTCTGGTCGGGGATCGCGTCCCAGGCATAGTGGCCCTCGGCCGTGCCGCGCATCTCCTCGGGGAACAGCACCACTTCCAGGGCGGTCGGCGGGTTGTCGCCCTTGGTGGCGGTGCCGATGAAGACGCCGTCCTTGATCTGGTCGAGGCTCGATTTCACCACCCAGGCGAAGGTGGCGCCCTCGATCTGTACCGTCTGCGTGGTGCCTTCGTTGGTCTTCACCGTGAGCGTACCGGCATCGCTCTTCTCGACCGTGCCGCGCACCCGCTGCAGCTCGGGCGCCGCGTAGGCGCTGCCGGCCAGCGTCGTCATCGCCGCGACCGTGAGCGCCGTCCACATCGTCCGTTTCATCGTGATTCCTCCGGTTGGGATCGGAGGCAGTTATGGGGCGGTGACCCGCCACATCCAGCTTGCGCGCGACACAGTGATGCACAAGCGATCTTATTTTACCCTTCAGTCCTCCAGCCCCTGCGCCTGGCGACGTGCGCTACGGACCTTGTCCATGCGCGCGACCGAGAAGACGGAGGCCTCGTAGAGCAGCAACATCGGGATCGCGAGCGAGAGCTGCGAGATCACGTCGGGCGGGGTCAGGATCGCGGCGGCGACGAACACCAGCACGATGGCGTAGCGCCGCTTCTCCCGCAGGAAGGCGGCATCGATGACGCCGATCTGGCCGAGCAGCGTCAGGATCACCGGCATCTGGAACGCCAGTCCGAAGGCGAAGATCAGCGTCATGATCAGCGAGAGATACTCGTCGACCTTCGGCAGCAGCTTAATCGTCGCCTCGCCCGGCTGCCCGATCTGCTGGAGCGACACCGAGAACTGGATCAGCAGCGGCATCGCCAGAAAGAAGACGACGAGCGCACCGAGCACGAAGAAGATCGGGGTTGCGACGAGATAGGGCAGGAAGGCTTGGCGCTCGTTGCGATAGAGGCCCGGCGCCACGAAGGCGTAGACCTGCGTCGCGATCACCGGGAATGCCAGGAAGCCCGCGCCGAAGACGCTGAGCTTGATGTTGGTGAAGACCTGTTCGAGAAAATGCGTCGCGATCAGCTCTGCGTTCTGAGGGCCGACCACCGAGACGTAGGGGTGAACGAGGATGTTGTAGATCTGCTTCGAGAAGAAGAAGCAGCCGAAGAACATCACGATGAAGGCGATCAGCGACTTGATCAGTCGCGAGCGCAGCTCGATCAGGTGCTCCAGGAGGGGCGCCCGCGAGGCCTCGATCTCGGCCTCGTCACGCTCGTCGGTCATGAAGTCGGGCCTGTCTCGGGCTTGCCGGTCTCGGGCTTGGCCGTTGCGGGAGAGGCCGCCTGCGCGGCCGCGGGTTCGGAGGCCGGGCGCGGCACGTCGAAGCTGCCGGTATCAGGTGGCGTGGTGGAGGTCCCCGCCGGAGCGCCGGTGCGACCCTCGACGGCGCTGCGGATCTCGTTGCGGATGGTGTCGACCGGATTGAAGCCGGGCTTGGCCGCATCGACCGTGCGCTTGACGCCCTCGACATCGCGGCGAACCTCGTCGAGTTCGGCCTCGCGGATCGCCTCGTTGAACTGATGTTGGAACTCGCCCGCCATCCGGCGGACCTTCGTCGTCACCTGACCCAGCGTGCGCAGGGCCTTCGGCAGGTCCTTGGGTCCGATGACGATCAGGGCGACGCCGCCGATCAGCATCACCTCGCCCCAGCTCATATCCAGCATTGCAGCGTCCGTCCCGCGGGTCCGCGCCTGATTAGGACGGTCGCGCCGTCCGCGCCATCCTGCCCGGCGCCGACCGCATCGGCGTCGGGCCGTGGCGCGTGATCCGTCAGACCGCCTTGTGGTCGCCGGCCGGCACGTGGGTCTGCTGCGGCCCGGCATGGGTCGCGCCCGGAGCCGGGTTCGGCGGCAAGGTGCGCATCGGCTCGCCGGCGGAGGGCGGCGGCACGGCGTTGTTGGCGCCGGGGGCCGTCTCGTCGTCGGCCATGCCCTTCTTGAAGGCCTTGATGCCCTTGGCGACGTCGCCCATCAGTTCGGACACCTTGCCGCGGCCGAACAGCAGCATGACGACGACCGCCACGATGACCCAATGCCAGACACTCATGCTGCCCATGGCAACCTCTCCTGCACCGCGGCCCTCTCCTGGCGGCGGCGCCTCTCCTGAACCCTTGAATTGGGGCGAACCTAGGGATCGCCCCGCAGGAACACAAGCAGCACAGGAGGACGCGGGCGGGACAAAGGACGTATTGACGGGCTGAGGCGGTCAATCGTGACCGTACCGCCGCAGCCTGCGGCGGTCGGGCTCCGACGATTTCGCCCGCGCCGCGAATGCGCTGAAGGCAATCCCGCAGCGGAAGTCGCTGTCACTCGGCCTTGGCGTTGACCTCGAGCTTGTCGAGCACGGCGGCCGGGGTCGGGGCGGTGCTGACATCGACCATGCCGAGGCCATCGCCGTTCTTGGCCTTGGCGCTGATCGAGAGGGTGCCCGGCTTGGTGACGAACTTCCCCATCGCCGCGCCGATCGCCTTGGCGGCGGCGGAGTTGCCGAGAATGACCGGGACCCCGATCACGCTCGCGGTGACGTATTCCTTGCGCAGTTCGTCGGGTTTGAGGCTCAGCGTCTTGGCCTGGGCGGTGATGAAACGGTCGAACAGCCCACCGTTTTCCAATGTCAGGTCGAGCGCCTTGGCGGTGGCCGAGAGCATGGCGAAGCCGGAGACCGCCGCGTCGGGATCGAACACATCGGGCCCGATGCCGCCCAACGTCGCGTTGAGGCGAAGGCGGCCCATATCCTTGCCGGTCAGCGACACTTCGTTGAGGGACAGCTCCTTGGTGCCGTCGTTCCACGCGGTATCGGCGATCACGTCGAGATCGAGATCGCGGTAGCCGTAGAGGCCGAGGGAGCCGAGGCCGGGAACGCTTTCCACCGCCGTCGCCGGTAGGGTCAGGCCCGAGAGCGACAGACGGCTCGCGGTCGGTACGCCGTCCTTGGGCGGTCCGAAGGTGATGCTGCCGCCGCGCACCCCCACATGCATCGTGGTGGTCTTCACCGCCGGCTTCGCCTCGGGTCTGGCCGCCGGTTCGGTGCCGTGTCCCGGCAGATCGAGGCCGAGATCGGACAGGGTCAGTGTGCCGATGACCGGTGTGAGGCGGCGCAGCTCCGCCTCCTGCGCCGCCGGATCGGAGACCCCGGGTGGCGGAGCGGCCTTATCGGCGGGCCGGTCGCCGGGCTTGTCCTGCGCGACCGGCACCGCCTTGGCCAGCCGGCGCAGGGTGGCGATGGTCGGCTCCAGCGAGAAGCCGGTGAGGGCGAGCCGCCCGATCTTGCCGCGCGCCTCCGTCGAACCGAAGACGACGTCGCTGAGGGTCACTCCAGCCTCGGCGCCGTTGCCCGTGTAGGACAGCTTGCCGATGGCAAAATTCAACGGATCGGGGCCCTTCACCTCCTTCACCGCGATCTCGCTTGCCTCCAGGCCTCCGATCGAGACCGATTCGGCGAGATCGGCGATGAGCCCGGCGGCGCGGGCGCGCTTGACCGGATCGGGCTGCGAGAGGTCGGCGGTCGAGAGGGATTCGACGGCGCCGGACCACGTGGCGGGAGTCTGACGGCCGGCGAGGTCGCGGCCGGTGAGCCGCGCGATCGAGACGGTGGTGCCGCGCTCGTCGATGAAGGCGATGCTCTCGGCCGCGATCGTTGTGTAGAGGCGCTGGAAGCCGCTGCGGGCGCTGCCGGCCTCGACATAGAGGCGCGCAAGCGCAGTCAGATCGATGTCCTCCGCGCGGATCTTTCCGTAACTGCCGCTGGCCTTGGCCGGCTGCCCCACGGCGCCCTCGACGGACAGAGTGGCACCCGCCGAGGTGAGTTCGCTGATCCGCCCGCCATGGACGTTGCGGGCCGTGACGTCGCGATAGGTCACGATCTGACGCTTGTCGGCGCTGCGGCGCTCGACCCGCAGCTCGGGCATCGTCAGGCTTCCGGCGTCCAGGCGCTGGAGGCGGGTCGCCCATCCCTCCTTCGCGTCGACCTGGAAGATCGCGAGCAGCTCCTCCTTCGACAGCCGCGTGCCGCTGACCGCGACCCGCGGGACAGTCACGCTCGTCTCACCGAACGAGAGCGTGACGTTTTCGAGGACGAGATCCTGGACGGCGGACGCGGCCTCCTGCGCCGCGGCGGGCGCCACGAGTGGCGAGGGCAGCGGGGCGGCGAGCAGCGCCGCCGCGCAGGCCTGGGCGAGCAGCGCCCGCGTGAGAACGGGACGGCGCGTCGGAAGCGTCATGGGTCGATCGGATCGGAGGCTGTCGAGGGAAGGGAGCCGTGTGCAGGCACCATCCCTGCCGGTTTTCCACAGGCGAGGCAATTGCGCGGGCGCCACGGGAGGCTGTTCTCTCCGGCCGGGATCGTCGATGCCGCACGGTGGTGCGCGCAACCGCGTACCGCCCGATTCCGCGGCATCACCCCTCGCCCAGGCCGGACGTCTCGCCGTCGGCGCTCATCGCGCCCGCCGCCACGGCTTGGGGGAGAGGCTCTTAATCGGCCTCAGATTGCGAACGACGTGCCGCAACCGCAGGACGCCGTGGCCTGCGGGTTTTCAATCTTGAAGGATTGGCCGATCAGGTCGTTCACGAAATCGATGGTCGAGCCGCCCATATATTCGAGCGAGACCGGGTCGACGAGCACGGTGGCGCCGTCGCGCTCGATCACCACGTCGTCCTCCTCGCGGGCATGGGTGATGTCGAAGGCGTAGGAGAATCCGGAGCAGCCGCCGCCGTTCACGCTGATGCGCAGCGACGACCCTGGGGGTTCGCTGCCCATGATCTCGTTGATGCGCTTGGCGGCGCGGGCGGAAAGGATGATGTCGGCCATCGCGGTCAAGGTCCCGTCTCGAACCTGTGTGTCGTGCGGCCGCCGCGATTGCCGCGGGCGGGCCTCACACAAGATATGAGGTGCGAGGGTGGGCCGCAACGCGGTCGGTCGCGGAAGGGTGAGCCAGTGGGGCAGAACGGCGAGCGCTGGCGGGCGCCCTACGCCACGGATCCAAGCGCGACCCGCGGCCGGCTGATCCCGGAGCCGTTCTCGCCGACCCGAAGCGACTTTCAGCGCGACCGCGACCGGATCATTCACTCGACCGCGTTCCGGCGCCTCAAGCACAAGACGCAGGTCTTCGTGCATCACGAGGGCGACCATTACCGGACGCGCCTGACCCACACCCTCGAAGTCAGCCAGATCGCCCGCGCGCTGGCTCGCGCGCTCGGGCTCGACGAGGATCTCGCCGAGGCGCTCGCCCTCAGCCACGATCTCGGCCATACCTGCTTCGGCCATACCGGCGAGGACGCGCTGGACGCCTGCATGGCCCCTTATGGCGGCTTCGACCACAACGCCCAGGCCCTGCGCATCGTCACGCGGCTGGAGCGGCGCTATGCCGGCTTCGACGGGTTGAACCTCACCTGGGAGACGCTGGAGGGACTGGTCAAGCATAACGGGCCGTTGCTGGATGCCTCCGGTGCCCCCGTCCGTCGCTACGCCGCCACCGGCATTCCGGCGGCGGTAACCGAGTACAACGCGATCAACGATCTGGAATTGTCGTGCTTCGCCGGGCCGGAGGCGCAGGCGGCGGCCCTCGCCGACGACATCGCCTACGACGCGCACGATCTCGACGACGGTTTGCGGGCCGGCCTGTTCGACCTGGCGGATCTGGCCACCGTACCGTTCCTGAAAGGGCTGCTCGACGAGATCGACCGTCTCCATCCCGGCCTCGAGGCATCCCGAAAGATCCACGAACTGGCCCGGCGGGTCATTACCCGCTTCGTCGAGGACGTGATCCGCGAGAGCGAGGCCCGGCTCGCGGCCCTGACGCCGTCCAACGTCGCCGACATCCGCGGGGCGGATGCGCCGGTAATCGCCTTCTCGGCCGGAATGGCGGAGGCCGATGCCTCGATCAAACGCTTCCTCTACGCGCGGATGTATCGGCATCCGGGCGTGATGGCGGTGCGGGCCAAGGCCAATGCCATCGTGGCCGATCTGTTCGGCGCCTTCCGGGAGGACCCGACGCGGATGCCACCGGAATGGTCGGAGGGGCTCGCCGACGCGAGCGAGGCCCGGCTTGCGCGCCGGGTGGCCGATTACATCGCCGGCATGACCGACACCTACGCGGTGCTGGAGCACGGACGCCTGTTTGCCGAGACGCCCAACCTTCATTGGAGCCCGCCGAGTCGCGGATTGCCGCTGACGGAGCCTTGAGGCCCCGCACGGCTTCTCGTGTATCGGCGCAAATCCCTGATCGCCCGCCCCCCGCCCCGGCCGGGATCGGGGGAATCGGCAGGAGACACAGCGTGACCGACGAGCACCGCGCCCCCCGCGAGACCCGTGCCGGCTATCCGCGCCTCGTTCCGCTGGCGACGCGCTGGGGCGACAACGACGTCTACGGCCACGTCAACAATGTCGTCTATTACGCCTTCTTCGACACCGCGGTGAACGGCCTCCTCGTCGAGGCCGGCGCCCTCGACATCGCCGAGGGCGCGGTCATCGGGCTCGTGGTCGAGACCGGCTGCCGCTACTTCGCTCCCGTCGCCTTTCCCGATGCCCTGACGGCGGGCGTGCGCGTCGCCCGTCTCGGCCGTACCAGCGTTCGATACGAGATCGCGATCTTCGCCGCGGGCGAGGACATGGCTGCCGCCCAGGGACATTTCGTGCACGTCTACGTGGACCGCCGGACGCGTCGACCGGTGCCGCTGCCGGAACGCCTGCGGGCCGTGCTGGCCGGACTTGCGCGGCCGGGACGCGAGGCGCCGTGACACCCCCCGCGCCCGTTGCTATGCCCCGGCCCTGACACTTCGGCCGCTCGACGCCTTCGCCGCGCGGCCGCGCCAGCGGAATGCGCAGAGCCCCATGAACATCTTCGCCCTGTTCGAGACCCGCGTGCGGGAGGCCCTCGAAGCCCTGATCCGCTCCGGTACGTTGCCCGAGGGGCTCGATTTGTCGCGGGTTCTGGTCGAGCCGCCGCGCGATCCGAGCCACGGCGACCTCGCCACCAACGCCGCCCTCGTCCTGGCCAAGGAGGCCAAGCAGAACCCGAAGGCTCTCGGTGAGGCGCTGGCCGCGGAGCTTCGCGCCGATCCCCGCATCGTCGAGGCGAGCGTGGCCGGCCCCGGCTTCATCAACCTGCGGCTCGCCCCCGAGATCTTCCACGAGGTGATCCGCGCGGCCCTGCGCGACGGCGAGGCCTATGGCCGGGCTCGGATGCCGGGGGGCAAGGTCAATATCGAGTACGTCTCCGCCAACCCCACCGGGCCGATGCATGTCGGGCACGGGCGCGGGGCGGTGTTCGGCGATGCGCTGGCGAATCTTCTGGTCGCCGCGGGCCGCGACGTCACGCGGGAATATTACATCAACGATGCCGGGGCGCAGGTCGACGTCCTCGCCCGCTCCGCCTTCCTCCGCTACCGCGAGGCCTTGGGCGAGACGATCACCATTCCGGAGGGACTCTATCCGGGCGATTATCTCAAGCCGGTCGGTGAGAACCTAGCGCAGGCCCATGGAAGGGCTCTCCTCGACAAGCCGGAGGCCGAGTGGCTGCCGCTGGTGCGCGGCTTCGCCATCGACGCGATGATGGACACGATCCGTGCGGATCTCGCCGCCATCGGCATCCGGCACGACGTGTTCTTCTCCGAGGCGACGCTTCAGGGCGGTGACGGCGGCAACAAGGTCGCCGCCTTGCTGGAGGCGCTGCGGGAAAAGGGCCTCGTCTACGAGGGCCGCCTGCCCCCGCCCAAGGGCCAGCTCCCGGAGGATTGGGAGGACCGCGAGCAGACCCTGTTCCGGTCCAGCCAGTTCGGCGACGACGTGGACCGGCCGCTGCTCAAATCCGACGGCTCCTACACCTACTTCGCGTCCGACATCGCCTATCACCGCGACAAGTGGCTGCGCGGCGCCTCGGAATTGATCGACGTGCTCGGCGCCGACCATGGCGGCTACGTCAAGCGGATGCAGGCGGCGGTGCAGGCGGTGAGCGACGGCGAGGCCAAGCTCGACGTGAAGCTCTGCCAACTCGTGCGGCTTTTGCGCGCAGGCGAACCGGTGAAGATGTCGAAGCGGGCGGGCGAGTTCGTGACGCTCCGCGACGTGATCGACGAGGTCGGACGCGACGCGATCCGCTTCATGATGCTCTACCGCAAGAACGACGCGACCCTCGATTTCGACCTCGCCAAGGTGGTCGAGCAATCGAAGGACAACCCGGTCTTCTACGTGCAGTACGGGCATGCCCGCCGCTTCTCGGTGCTGCGGCAGGCCCGCGAGGCCATGCCGGGCGAGGATCTCTCGGCACAGTCCCTGCTCGCCGATGCGGACCTGTCGGTGCTGACCGATCCCGGTGAGATCGAGATGATGCGGCTTATTGCTCAGTATCCGCGCGTGCTCGAATCGGCGGCGGCGGCCCATGAACCTCATCGAATCGCGTTCTACCTCTATGAGACCGCAAGTTCGCTCCATAGTTTCTGGAATAAGGGCAAAGACTTGCCGCAATTACGGATTGTTAATCCAACCGACAGAAAGTCCACCCGGGCCCGCTTGGCCCTCGTTGAGGCCCTCGGCGGCGTGCTCGCTTCCGGCCTCGCGGTTCTGGGTGTTTCCGCGCCCGACGAGATGCGGTGACGCCGGCAGGCGTTTGATGAGGAAGAGGCCATGACGGGACACGCATCGCGCGCGACGGTCGATTTCGATGCCTTCGAGCGCGAGCTGCGTCAGAGCGCGGGTGAGAATCCGGCGGCCAAGGCGTCGGCTCCGGCCGCCGCCAAGGCCGATCCGCTGGCCGAGCTCGCCCGCATCGTCGGGCAGGACGATCCATTTCGGGCGCTCCTGGAGGCGCGGGAGAAGAGCGCCGCCGGTTCCGGCGCCGAGGCCCGGCCGGGCCGGGTCGAGCCGACCTTCCTCGACGCGCCCTCCCCGGCGCAGGACGATCCGACTGCCCAGGGACGACGCGCCATGACCTCCGCCACACCATCCTCGCCCGACTCCGCGGTGCCGGCTGCTGGCCAGCCCGCCACCAACCCTGCCGACGCCTTCGATCAGTACCTCGCCTCGGTCGAGCACAGCCTCTACGCCGGCGCTCAGAACCCGGATCAGGCGGTGTTCGCCGAAGCCGAGGAAGGGTATCGCGCCGGTCCCGTCGAGCGTCCGCGCCAGCGCGGCCGGATGATTCAGGTCGGTGCCGGCCTCGCGGTGCTGGCGGTCTGTGTGGGCGGGGCCCTCGCCTGGCGCGGTTCCCATGGCGGCAGTTCCGGGCCGATCACGGTGCTCGCCGACAAGACGCCGCTCAAGGTGCAGCCGACGGCGACCGACGGCGTCGAGATTCCCGACCAGAACAAGCAGATCTACGATCGCAACGCCAAGGATGGGCAGATCAAGATCGTCAATCGCGAGGAGCAGCCCCTCGACGTGAATCAGGCGGCCCGGAGCGCCGCATCACGCAACGACGGCGCTCCCGGCCAGAACGCAGCGGGGCAGAACGGCGCGACCCCGGGTCAGGGCGGCCTGCTGACCGATTCCCTCGGCGAGCCGCGCCGGGTGCGCACCGTCGCGGTCAAGCCCGACACCCCGCCCCCGGCACCGCAGCAGGCTCCGGCCGCGCAGGCTGAGGCCGCGCCGGCTTCGCCGATCCCCACCATGACGCTGCCCGACACTGCGGGCGGCTCGACGCCCGCCGCGACGCCGCGCCGGACCACGCGCGCGGTGGCCAGCGCCACGCCGATGCCGATGGCCGATGCCACCACGCCCTCCGAGCCAGAGCCGGCACCGGTGGCGCCCCGCAAGGCGCCCCAGCGCGTGGCCTCGGTCGCTCCGGAGAGCACCGCCAGCACGTCCAGCACCGCGGCCATTCCGGCCGACCCGGCCCCCGCGGCGGCCCAGGCCAGCGTCGGCGGCTTCTCGGTCCAGCTCGGCGTGCGCGGCAGCGAGAGCGAGGCCCGCGCCGCACTCAAGCAGATGCAGGCCAAGTACAGCCAGCTCTCCGGCAAGCCCGAACTGATCCGTCAGGCTGAGGTCAACGGCAAGACGATCTACCGCGTCCGCGTCGGGCCGCTGGCCAAGAACGAGGCTTCCAGCCTCTGCACCGAGCTGCAGGGTGCGGGCGGTCAGTGCTTCGTGGCCAAGAACTGAGTGTTCGAGGACTGATGCGCCGCGGCCTCAGCGGCCGAGGCCGGTAGGGACGCGACCGAACCCCGTTTCGGTTGCCCCGCCCGGGATCGCCTGCTTCGCCGGAAGAGTCTCGGCCTCTCGCGTCTGGTTTCCAGTCCGTTCGGGGCCGCTCCTTCGGCAATCCGAAGGGAAAGGCGACGGGAGCGGTGCGCGAGGCGCCGACGCGGCTGGTCCCGATCGTCGCCGCTCACCGGCCATGCCTCGCGGACCGGCGCCCGTCTCTTCGACAAGGACGTCGGCGCAGGGGCCGGCATTCGTCGTTTCCAGCTCATAGAATGATCGCATCCCGCTGCTCTTGCCGCGAACCCATTGCCTTTCAGGACGCCGGCCCATGACCTCCGCTTCCGATGCCCGCGCCGTCATCCTCGGCTGCTCCGGCACCACCCTGACCCCGGAGGAGACCGCCTTCTTCCGCGACGTGCGGCCCTGGGGTTTCATCCTGTTCAAGCGCAATATCGGCACGCCGGACGCCGTGCGCGCCCTCACCGCTTCCCTTCGCGAGACCGTGGGCCGGGCGGATGCGCCGATCCTGATCGATCAGGAGGGCGGACGGGTGCAGCGCATGGGGCCGCCGCATTGGCCGAAATATCCGGCCGGTCGCCGGGTCGGCGCCCTCGGCACCGATCTCGCCCGCCTCGGGGCCCGTCTGATGGCGCAGGATCTCGCCGAGGTCGGAATCAATGTCGATTGCGCACCGATGCTCGACGTGCCGGTCGCCGGCTCCGACGACATCGTCGGCGACCGGGCTTTCGGGACGGATCCGGGAACCGTGATCGCCACCGGCCGCGCGGTCGCGGAAGGTCTGCTGGCAGGGGGCGTGCTGCCGGTGATCAAGCACATGCCCGGCCACGGGCGGGCGACCTGCGACAGCCATCTCGATCTGCCGGTCGTCGCCGCCGACCGGCAGAGCCTGTCGGCGAGCGATTTCCGCCCCTTCCGGGCGCTGGCCGATCTCCCGCTCGCCATGAGCGCGCATGTGGTCTTCACCGCGATCGACCCGGAGCGGCCCGCCACCCTCTCGCCGACGGTGATCCGGGAGATCATCCGTGGGGAAATCGGCTTCGACGGCCTGCTGATGACCGACGACCTGTCGATGCACGCCCTGCGGGGCGGGTTCCGCGATCGGGCCGAGGCGGCCTTCGCCGCCGGAATCGACGTGGTGCTCCACTGCAATGGCAGCATGGACGAGATGCGGGGCGTGGTCGAAGCGACGCCGCATCTCACCGGTATCCCGGCCCGTCGCGCCCAGGCCGCACTTGCTCGCTTGGCCGAGACCGATCGTTTCGATGTCGCCGAAGCCCGCGCCCGTTTCGAGGCGGCGTTGCAGGTCGCCTGACCCATCGATAGACGGTCGCGCGTCCCGCGTCGGGGTCGCACCATTCACCGTCAAGCGGTGCGTGATAGGCACTGGGGTATACGGGGAAAGCCGGCCGATCCGGCTCGACTCCATCGGCGGATGGCCTACCACCGCGTCATGACGCCCGTGAACCGCTGCCTCGGTAAGGTCCATCATCTCTCCGCGATGGCGGAGGATGCTCTCGTCGATCGTCTCGGCCTGGCCCTGGACGAGTTGGAGCGCGCCTATCGCAAGCCGAGCGAGCGCGTGGTGGCGCTCGAAGCCGTTCTGCACGGTGTCGAACGCGATCCGCGCCGTCATGTGCAGACCTTCGCCGATTTCGTCTGCACGCTGATCGAATCTCGGCAGAGCCGTTAAGTGACCCCGGCCTAGACCGCGCCGTTCCCTTCCGAACTCCATCAATCCGTCGAGGCGTGATCACCGTGAAGGGTGGCACGCCTCGCTGGTCCCGCCGCCTGCGAGGCGGAGAGAAGCTGCCCGATGCTGGCCTGTGGGCAGCGCCGTGACCGCGGCCGCTCCGTCTCAGTAGACGCCGGCCACCTTGGAGCGTGAAGAGGTTTTCGCGGGTGCCTTGGCCGGGCCCTTGTCGGGCGTCGCGGCGGGCCCGGATTTCGCCGAGGTCGCGGAGACCGCGGCCAAGCGGGCGATGGCGAGTTTGGAGGAGGACGGCATCGCCGCCATCCGCGCCGACGGCTCCGGTGCGGCGGGGCGCCCGGCCGTCTTCACGGCAATGGCCGGGACGGTCGCGGTGCGCGCCGGCGCGACTGCCTGCATCGGAGCGGCCTTCGGCGAGGCGGCGGCCAGGCGCAACGGCGGCGGTGCCAAGCGCAGGGGCGCGTCGCGATGGCCGGCGGGGGCCGCACTCCGGGCTTCGGCGACAGCCCGGTGCGGCTCGCGGGATGGATGGGACCGATCCGCCACGCGGGACGCGGTGGCGACCGAGGGAGCGGTTGCGACGGACGGCCGGAACGGCGCAGCGCGGGCGGCGGTCGGCTGCACCGCAGCCGGCACCGCGACGCTCGCCGTGCTCGCCAGCATGATCGGCGCGGCCCGGGTCGGACGCGGGGCCGGGGCCGCCTCGGGAGCGTCGTCGCGCTCCTCCGCCGGCTTGAAGGCGAGCGCGCGGGCGGGACGCTCGAACCGCTCGGGCGCGGCCTGCTCCGGCTCGGAGGGGCCGAGATCGGCCATCATCACCGGGGCGCGGCCGATCGAGGCCGGGCTGCCGTCGGTGCGCAGGGTGGCGAGCAGCTTGCGATCGTCGCTGCCGGCGATGGAAGCCTTGCCGGCATATTCGATGCGCACCCGCGCAGTGCCCCGTCGATGGAATTCGAGGGCGCGGGCGGCTTCCTCCGAGACGTCCATGACGCGGCCGGCATGATAGGGCCCGCGGTCGTTGACGCGCAGCATCATCGAGTAGCCGTTGTCGAGATTGGTCACCCGGACATAGCTCGGCAGCGGCAGGGTCGGGTGGGCGGCGGCGATGGAATGGCGGTCGAACACTTCGCCGTTGGCGGTCACGCGACCGTGGAAGGCGCTGCCATACCACGAGGCCAGACCCTCGCGGACATAGCCGCGGGCATCCTCGCGCGGCACATAGGTTTTGCCCGCCACGACGTAGGGTTTGCCCGAGAAGCGGCGCCCGCCGCCCTTCGGAATCACGTCGCCCTCGTTGTAGACGCGCTTGCTCGCCCGCACGCCGTATTTCGGGTCGATCTCGCTGCCGGAAGACGAAACCCCGCCGCCGAATTGCGGGGGCTTGTTGGCGCAATTGGCGGTGAGCAAAGCCACCGCGCAGGCCGCCAGCAGACGCGCGACCGGCAGGGAACGCTGCGCCGGATCAAATCCGACCGTCCTGACACCCGCCATGCTGCCCGCCCGCTTCCCGCCTACGCCACAGGGCTCCCTCCGGCCGCGGGAAGCGGGGTCGTCGGGATCACGCTCACTGGGTCGGACACCACGCTCCGACCGTCCCCAAAGGATCGTCCAGACGCGGTAAAGGAAGGCTGAACGAAAGGGGCGGAACGATGCCGCGAAGGACCGAACAGCGCCCGTAGACGGATGCAAGTCTCTGTCCCGCATCGCGAAAGCCGATCCGTGCTCGATCCCCACACGTTCTGATCGAACCCTTCGCGCCGGGGCTGTGCACGACCGGCCAAGGATGCTCCCAGGCCGGAGCCTTACCCGTCGGGCCTCATACCCCTCGCCGGACCGGGATCACCGTTTCCGATCGACGAAGCCGGGAGGTGGTCGAGCGGGGCGAGCGCTCACACGCTGCTCAGCCGGGTGACCAGAACGGCGAGCTCGCTCTGCCGGTGAATGTCGAGCTTGGCGTAGATCGCCTTCAGATGCGTGCGGACCGTGCTTTCACCGATCGCAAGGGTCGCCGCAGCCGCCCGCGGCGTCGAGCCCCGGCCGATCAGGGTGGCGACCCGCGCCTCCGCCGCCGTCAGACCGAGGGGCTCCAAGAGCGGTTCGATCGCGCGGGCGGCGGGCGCCAGCAGATCGCGCACCAGAAGGATCACGCCGCCCTCGCGACTCCGCGTCAGCGCTCGATAGGCTTCGGACCCGTGGAGCGGCAGGCCCTCGACGAAGAGCGGGCGGCCGCCGCCCTTGCGCCGGAGCAGGATCGAGGCGTTGTGCGCCTGGGCGGGGCCGGGCAAATGCTCGGCCAGGAAACGGCCGAACCGTGCACGGTCGGCCGGCTCCGCCGCCTCGGGCTCGCGGCCGGGGCGCAGGACGAGATAGCCCGAAACGAGGCTTTCCGCTGCCGGGTTGACGCTCCGAACCTGACCCTGCCCGTCGAGGCAGACGATCCCGGCCCGCATCCGATCCAGAGCGGCGGCGAGATGACCCGCTTCACGCTGCGCCGCCCCGAGGATCATCGTGAGCTTGAACGCCCGCGTGGCATGCGGGCCGAGCCACTGCAGCCGTTCGAGTTCGTGGCGCTCGAAGGGGCCGCGGGCGGCGTCGCGCGGGGCGCTGAAAGACAAACCGGTGCCGTCGATGGGGTCGGCGTCGAGGCAGGCGGCGAGATCGTCGAGACCGTGGCGGCCGAAGAGATCCTGGATGAAGGGGTCGCGGCTCTTCTCGTCGGTGGAAAAATACATCGCGTCACAGACGATCGTCCCGGGGGCGAGACCGAGCGCCGTCACGCGGGCGATGCGCGTGTCGAACTGCCACCAGCCGCCGATCCGATAGTCGTGGTCGACCGCGTTGAGCCTTTCCGAGTGGAGCGTCACGGGCGTGCGCTGCGGATCGTGGGAGACGATCAACCCGCCCCGAGCCCCGACGGCGTCGGCGATCGCATCGAGCGTCTCGGGCCATCGCTCCGGATCGAGGGCGGCGGCGTAGCACGCATCGATCAGGGTGGAAGGGTCGAAACGCGGCATCGCTCGGCAATTCTCAATGCAATCCGCATGGGATTGCACGGATCGTCCGTGATGTCAGTTACGAGGATTAACCGAGCGGTGGATGAAAAGCGTTGATCAGTGTTCGGATGCGAGGGCGGCTGCGGCGATGACCGGGGAATACTCCCGACATCCCTCAGGCGTGGGTGCCGAGAGCTCGCCTCGACGGCCCGTCCCAACGCAAGCTCGATGTCATTGTAACAAACGCTGTGCGATGAAAGCTTTGGGGATCCGGTGCGCGCCGCCTTCGTGGCGGAGCGCCGAAGCCCAGGGTGAGAGGCCCGCCCGGTGGAGGGTCGGTTCCGCGCTCAGCCCTCGATCCGCGAGAAATCCGCCACTTCGCGGGTCGCCGCACGCAGGGCGTTGAGCAGGCGCAGGCGGTTCTCACGCAACGCCGGATCGTCCGCGTTGACCGTGACGGTCTCGAAGAAGGCATCGACCGGCGCGCGCAGCCGCGACAGCGCCCGCATCGCCCGGGCAAAATCCTCGGCCGCCACCGCCGCGGACGCTTCCTGGCGGGCAGCTTCGAGGGCCTCCGCCAGCGCCCGTTCCTCCGCCTGCCCGGCCGTCGCACGGGCGGCATCGGGGGCCGCGTCGTAGGCGCGCCCGTCCTTCTTCTCCTCGATGCGCAGGATATTGGCCGCGCGCTTGTAGCCGGCAAGCAGGTTCCGGCCGTCGTCGGTTCCGAGGAACGCGCCCAAAGCCTCGACCCGGCGGACGACGAGCAGAAGATCGTCCTGGCCCGGCAGGGCGAACACGGCGTCGATCAGGTCGTGCCGGGCGCCCTGGTCGCGGAGATAGACCTTGAGGCGGTCGGCGAAGAAGGCGAGGAGATCGGCACTGCGCTCGGCGCCGCTCGCTGCGAAGCGAGGCGCCATGAGCGCGACCAGCGACAGCCGAAGCGACCGCTCGATCACCGCGCGGATCACCCCTAGGGCCGCCCGCCGGAGCGCGAACGGGTCCTTGCTGCCCGTCGGCTTCTCGTCGATCGACCAGAAGCCGACCAGCGTGTCGAGCTTGTCGGCCAGCGCCACCGCGATGGAGACCGGATCGGTCGGCACGCGGTCGGAGGGACCGACCGGCTTGTAATGCTCCTCGATCGCCGCGGCGACGCTCTCGGGCTCACCCTGGAGCGCCGCGTATTTGCGGCCCATCAGGCCCTGCAATTCCGGGAACTCGCCGACCATCTCGGTGACGAGGTCGGCCTTGGCGAGCCGGGCCGCACGCTCGGCGAGCGCCGGATCGGCGCCGACCAGCGGCGCGATGTCCCGGGCAAGGGCCGCGATTCGGCCGACGCGCTCGCCCTGCGTGCCGAGCTTTTCATGAAAGACGATGCTGTCGAGCTTCGGGAGGCGCGCCTCCAGCTTCGTGGCCTTGTCGGTCTCCCAGAAGAACCTCGCGTCCGAGAGCCGGGCGCGGACCACACGCTCGTTGCCCGCCGTGATCGCGGCGCCGCCATCGGTGGCGACGAGATTCGAGACCAGCAGGAAGGCTGGGGCCAACGCCTCCGTGCCGGATTTCCGGAGCACGAAGCATTTCTGGTTGGCGCGGATGGTCGCCCGGATGGCCTCGGCGGGGATCTCGAGGAAGCGCTCGTCGAACGAGCCCATCAGCACGACCGGCTTCTCGACGAGGCCGGCGACCTCCTCCAGCAAGCCCTCGTCCTCGACCAGATCGAGGCCGCTGGCGAAGGCGAGGTCGCGGGCGTCGTGCAGGATCATGTCCTTGCGCCGGTCCGCATCGAGGATAACCTGCGCGCGTTCCAGCGCCTGGGCATAATCGTCGAAGCGGCGCACCTCGAACGGCTCCGGCGCCAGGAAGCGGTGGCCCCGGGTCGTGGTCCCGGCCGCGATCCCGTCGACCGAGAACGGCACGATCTCGGGATTCTCGGTCTCGGGGCCGAAGGTGGCGACGATTGATTGGAGCGGGCGCACCCAGCGCAAGGAGCCGGGCTGCGCCGAGGCCGCGCCCCAGCGCATCGATTTCGGCCAGGGAAAGCCCTTGATGATGCCCGGCAAAATCTCGGCCAGGACATCGAGCGTCTCGCGGCCGGGCCGCTCGATCACCGCGAGATAGAATTCGCCCTTCTTCGGGTCGGTGATGGTCTGCGCCTGGTCGAGGCTCGTCAGACCCGCGCCCTTCAGGAAGCCCTGCACGGCGGCCTCGGGGGCACCGACGCGGGGACCGCGCCGCTCCTCCCGCACCGCTTCGCCCCTGACCGGCAGCCCGGCGACGTGCAGCGCGAGGCGTCGCGGCGTCGCGAAGGCCTTGGCGCCCTCGTAGAGGAAGCCGCGCTCCACCAGCGCGTCGGTGACGAGCTTCTTCAGATCCTCGGCCGCACGCCGCTGCATGCGCGCGGGGATTTCTTCGGAGAGGAGTTCGAGGAGAAGGTCAGGCATGCGCGCGGGAATAGCGGCCCGCTCCGGCCGCGTCGAGATCGTTTACCCGATCCGCCCGCCCCCCTTGCGGGTCACCGCCACCACCGAGGGCCGGGGCGGCATATCGGGAGAGAAATCCGGCCAGCGGGTCGAGGGCTTCTCGTAGGAGCCGAGGCCGCCTTCCTCGTCGGGCTCGCCGGGATGCTGGACCGCGACGAAGAAGGTGCGATCGTCCGGGGCGAAGCACGGGCCGCACATCTCGGCGCCCACCGGAACCTGAAGGAAATGGCGTGAGGTGCCCCGGCGCGGGCCCTCGGTCTCCATCGCCCAGATGCCGTCGGCGCGTCCGGTGGCGCGGCGGTTGTTGCCGTCGGTGGCGATCCAGAGGCGGCCGCTGCCGTCGAAGGCGCAATTGTCGGGCATGCCGAACCAGCCATCGGCGGTGGTCAGCGCCGAGAAACTCGCCTTCACCTCGGGCTTGGCCGGCTCGCCGCAGCGGACCAGCACCTCCCAGCGGAACGTTTCCGCGCTATGATCGCCACCTTCGGGACTCAGTTCGATCACGTGGCCGAAGGCGTTGAGGGGACGGGGATTGGCCGCATCGATCTGCTCGGGCGTGCGCTTCGTGTTGTTGGTCAGCATCACGTAGACGCGGCCGGTCTTCGGGTTGGCCTCGATATCCTCCGGCCGGTCCATCGGGGTGCCCCCCAGGAGCTTCGCCGCGCGGCGGGTCTCGATCAGCACGTCGGCTTGGCTCGCAAATCCGTTGGCGGCGTCGAGCCCGCCCGTGCCGTGCGTCAGGGCGAGCCAACGGCCGGTGCCGTCGGCCTCGAAGCGGGCGACGCTGAGGGTACCGGAATCGAGGAGATCGGCATTTTCCGCCCGCGTCGCCGCAACGCGCCCCGCGCTGACGAAGCGGTAGACGTGCTGGAAGCGCTCGTCGTCACCGAGATAGACGACGTAGCGCCCATCACCCGCCGTCGCGCCCGCCGCCCCCTCGTGCTTGAAACGCCCGAGCGCCGTGCGCTTCCTCGGCGTCGAGGCCGGATCGAACGGGTCGATCTCCACCACCCAGCCGAAGCGGTTCGGCTCGTTGGGCGTCTTCGACAGGTCGAACCGCTCATGGAAGCGGCCCCAACCGTATTGCGGGGTCCCCAGACCCATCGTCTTGGCGTTGCCGGCTTCCGCGTGGCCCTCCGGCAGGCGACCCTGGAAATAGTAGTGGATGTTCTCTTCCCCGGAAAGCCACGTGCCCCAGGGCGTCACGCCACCGGAGCAGTTGTTGATCATGCCCTCGACCCGCCGCCCCTCCGGATCGGCCGCCGTGGCGAGGCGGGGATGGCCGGCGGCGGGGCCGGTGATCGCCATCGGCGTGCGCGCGGTGATGCGGCGGGTGAAGGCCGAGCCGATCACCGGGGCCCAGCCTCCGTCCCGATGCCGGATTTCCACCACCGAGCCGCCATGCGCCGCCATCTCGATCGCGACCTGCTCGGCGGAGAGCGCCGCGATCACCCCCTTGCGGTCGGTGGCGCCGAGGCAGGCGAACATCAACTCGGCATTGGTGTACTCGTGGTTGACCACGAGCAGACCGCGGTTCGCGTCGCCGTCGAGGGGGATGAAGCCGACGAAGTCGTTGTTGTAGCCGAAGCGTTTCTCCTGCCCCTCCGGGCTCTGCGCGGTGGGGTCGAAAGCCGCGAGATCGGCATAGAGCGGGTCGCCCCAACGCAGCAGAACCTGCGCCTCGTAGCCCTCGGCCACGTGGAGATGCTCGTCGATTCCCGCGGCGAGTTCGGGAAAATCGAAGGCGGACGGCTCTGCGGAGGCGGCCGGCACCGGGCCGAGGCCGCCCACGAGGGCCGCGGCTCCCGCGCCGCGCATCAGATCGCGTCGGGAGGAGCGGCGGACGATCACCGCGTCGAGGCTGGGGGCAGCGGGCAGGTCGGACATCGCGGGCTCATCGCGGGGCGTCGATCGAAGCCCCGCCGCCTATCCCCGTCGGATGTCGCTTCGATGACGAGGCGCGCGCCCGCGCCGAAGGGTCACGCCGGCGCGCCGCCGCTCTCGGTCTTGAGCCAGGCCGCGCCGCAGGCCTTCGCCAGCTCGCGCACCCGGAGGATGTAGCTCTGGCGCTCGGTCACCGAAATGACGCCGCGGGCATCGAGCAGGTTGAAGACGTGGCTCGCCTTGATGCACTGGTCGTAGGCCGGCTGAGCCATGCGGTGGCGGCCGGACGCCTCGGTCGGCGCGCCCGCATCGAGGTAGAGGCGACAGGCCTTCTCCGCATCGGTGAACTGGCGGAACAGCATCGCGGTATCGGCCGCCTCGAAATTGTGGCGCGAATATTCCTGCTCCGCCTGCAGGAAGACGTCGCCGTAGGTGACCTTGTCCGCGCCCTCGCCCCCGTTGAAGTTCAGGTCGTAGACGTTCTCGACGCCCTGGACATACATGGCGAGGCGCTCGAGACCGTAGGTCAGCTCACCCGCGACCGGCGCGCATTCGAAGCCCGCGACCTGCTGGAAATAGGTGAACTGGCTCACCTCCATCCCGTCGCACCAGCATTCCCAACCGAGGCCCCAGGCGCCCAACGTCGGGCTCTCCCAATCGTCCTCGACGAAGCGGATGTCGTGAAGCTTGAGATCGACGCCGATGGCGTCGAGCGAGGCGAGGTAGAGTTCCTGAAGATTGGCCGGGTTCGGCTTCAGGATGACCTGGAACTGATAGTAATGTTGAAGCCGGTTCGGGTTCTCGCCGTAGCGCCCATCCTTCGGCCGACGCGAGGGCTGGACATAGGCCGCCTTCCAGGGCTTCGGGCCGAGCGCGCGGAGCGTGGTCGCCGGATGGAACGTGCCGGCGCCGACCTCCATGTCGTAGGGCTGGAGGATCACGCAGCCCTGCGCCGCCCAGAAGCGCTGCAGCGTCAGGATCAGGCCCTGGAACGAGCGTGTGGGCGAGAGATCGGCGTCGCTCGGCATCTCAAGGTCCGATGGCGGGAAAGGGGTGCGGTTCGTTTAAGAGCGGGGGGCGGGGTGTCAAGCGAAGGGTGGCTTGGCGGGCTCGTCGCCGCAAGCGCCGGTGCCCCTTCCTGCAAAGACCCGCCGCGCGGGGCGTCCTTACGCCGGAATGGCGGCCGCGCGTGTGGCCCGGCACATATTTTCTTCCCCGGAGCGTCGAGACCGGGAACGGCAAAGGTTGTCGTCAAGTTAATACCGCGAAACAACAGCCACGCTTTGCCCCCGAGCAAGCGCTCACAACGGCCCGGAAGATCATGCGCAAGGGATTGACTGTTTTCGCCGCCCTCGTCGCCACCTCGCTGGCGGCCACGCCGATCGTGATGGGCGCGTCCGCTCGCGCGACTTCGGACGGCACCGAGACCGTCGAGACGAAGGTGGCGGTGACGCCGGTGGAGATTGCCCCCGTCGCCGCGCCTGCCGTCGCCGAAACCTGCACCCGCAAGGTCCGCGTCGTCTATTCCGGATACGGCGCCGCCCCGGCCCAGTGCCGCTAAGGCCGATCAGGGCGACGGGGACAGCCGACCCCGCGCCCGCAGACTCAGCATGATGCGATCGTAGGTCTCCGGTCGGTCGAGGGCGCGGGCCAGTACGACCGCCCCCTGGATGCTGCCGACGATATCCTCGGCGCGTGCCGTCGCGGTGCCCTCTGGATGCCCGGCGCGGGAGAGCGCTCCGGCCAAAGCCTCCACCCAGAGGGCGAAATAGCGCCGTAAGTCCTCCGCGAAGCGATCACGGGCATCACTCAGGCTCAGTGCGCCGACGAGGCAGACGCGCCGACCGGACCGGAAATAGTCGGTCACAGTCTCGAACATGGCTTCAATCGCCGCTTCCGGGTCGCCCGCCTCCCGCAGGGGCTCGAAGACGTGGGTGGCGAACCAGGCCTCGATCTCAGCCAGCACGGCCTCGACCATCTCGGCCTTTCCCCCAGGGAAGAAGTGATAGAGGCTGCCCTTCCCCAGCCCCGTCGCCTGCGAGATCCGCGACAGGCTCGCGCCCTCGTATCCGTGCTCCCGAAAGGTCTCCGCGAGCGCGGGCAGGAGGTCGGCCCGCGCGGCGATGGCGCGGGCCAACTCAGAGCTCGAGATCGCTCAGGGAAGGGTGATCGTCCGGCCGGCGGCCGAGGGGCCAGTGGTACTTTCGGTCGGCTTCGGCGATCGGCAGATCGTTGATCGAGGCGACGCGGCGGGCCATCAACCCGGCCTCGTCGAACTCCCAATTCTCATTGCCGTAGGAGCGGAACCATTGTCCGCTGTCGTCGCGCCACTCATAGGCGAAGCGCACGGCGATCCGGTTGCCCTGGTGCGCCCACACCTCCTTGATCAGGCGATAGTCGAGCTCACGCGCCCATTTGCGCGTGAGGAAGGCGGCGATCTCCTCGCGACCGCGGACAAATTCGGCGCGGTTCCGCCACACGCTGTCGGGGGTGTAGGCCCCGGCAACCTTCTGCGGGTCGCGGCTGTTCCAGGCATCCTCGGCCATGCGCGCCTTTTGCGCGGCGGTCTCGGCGGTGAAGGGCGGAAGCGGCGGGCGCGACATGACGGTCTCCGTACCGTTCGGTCAAGACTGGACCGATCGGTACAGAACATGCTGCGATCGTGCAAGCGAGCCGTGTGACGGCGCCGCGCTACAGGCCGAGCCGTGCCCAGGCGGCACGCTCCTCGATCGCCGCGAGGGCACCTTCGGAGAACGAGGCCGCGGTCTGACCCGGCGTCGAGCGACGCAACAGCCGAGCCAGAAGCGAGCCACGGGTCTCCGGGACCAGATGCAGCTCGACCTTCTCGCCGTAGCGCTCCCGCAGCGTCCCGCGCAGATCGCCGACCGAATCGGCGAGGCCGAGGCTCACGGCCTGCCGCCCGGTCCAGACCGCGCCGGTGAACAGGTTTCGATCCGCATCCAGCTTCGGCCGGCGGCCGCGTACCAGCGTCGTGAACAGGTCCTGGACGTCGGCCTGCAGATCCTTCAGGCGGGCGACATCGTCCGGATTCTCGGGGCGGAACGGGTCGAGCATCGCCTTTGCCTCGCCCTGCGTGTGGACGCGGCGCTCGATGCCGATGCGCTCGATCAGGCGGTCGAAGCCGAAGCCCGCCGAGACGACGCCGATGGAGCCGACGATCGAAGCCGGATCGGCCACGATCTCGTCGGCGGCGCAGGCGATCATGTAGCCGCCCGACGCGGCGGCATCCTCGACGAAGGCGAAGACCTTGAGGTTCTTCTCCTCGGCAAGCGCCCGGATGCGCTTGTAGATGAGATGCGACTGCACCGGCGACCCGCCCGGCGAGTTGACGACGAGCGCCACCGCCGACAGGCGCGGCATGGCGAAGGCCCGCTCGAGGCTCGGGGCCACGGTACCGATGGAGAGGCCCGGCCGGATCGGCGAGACGGCGCCGATCACCCCGCTCAGGCGCACCACCGCGACCCGCGGCGTTTCCTTGCGGAAACGACGCGGCAGGAGGAAGCGCAACCGGTCGGGCAGGCGAAGCGGCATGGAAGGGCTCGACAGCGTCTCGGCGGCGGCGTGGAGCGCCGCGGCCTGGAAGGACCGTCTCGTTATCAGGATGCCGGTTTGCGATCCAATGGAGCACAGCCGCTTTGCTTATTGGCCCATTGCCGCCCGTCCGTGCAGCGCCTGTACCTCCGGCGTGAAACGCCCCTGCGCATCCTGAAGCACCAGCGGAGGAAGCAGGCGGAACGGGCCTCGGCTGCCCTTCCGTCCCGAGATCAGGACGCGAATCGCCGGCCGGTCCGCCCGGGCGTGAACCGGCCGCACCGCGCATTCACCGAAACGTCCTTCGAGCACGGTCAGACAGGCCGGCAGGGCGTCGGCCCGGTGGATCAGCCCGATCCGGCCGGCCGGCCGGACGAGGTCGGCGCAGGATCGCATCCAGGCGTCGAGCCCGCCCGCTTCCGGGAAGGCGTGCGCGGCGGCGCGACCGGCATCGGGCGACGATCGGTGGCCCCTGCCCTCGAAGAAGGGTGGGTTCGTCAGCACGAGATCGGCGCTGCCGGGCAGGAGCCCCGCGGCATGGCGCGCACTGCCGGGAGCCAGCAAGTCCGCCGCGATGACGGAGACCCGCTCCTCAAGGTCGTTGGTGGCGATATTGTCCTGTGCGAGCGCCGCGAGGGTGGGGTCGCGCTCGACCAGCACCACGCGGCTCCCCGGCGAGAGATGAGCCACGGTGAGGCCGACAGCCCCGGTCGCGGCACCGAGATCGTAGACGACGGCGCCCGGTTCCGGCGTCATCAACCGGGCGAGCAGAATCGCGTCCGTGCCGGCACGGTGGGCCCCGTGGGGCGGCTGGCGCAGGCGCAGCGCGCCGCCGAAAAACAGGTCGGGATCAGCCGCGTCCGTCATCGCGCAGTTCGGAGGCGAGGCCGGCATCGGTCAGGATGCGGCGGGCCTGCGCCGCATGGTCGTCCGGCACCAGCAGGCGCCGCCCGAAGGCGCCGATCGAGCCCTGCAACAGGCTCATATGCTCGTCGGCGACGAGCAGCGGGATTTGCGCGCCCTCCAGCAGGGAGCGGGCGAATCCGATCAGGACGATGTCATTGCTGCGGATGAGTTCCGTCACGGCGCCGCACCTGCCTCCCGGCCTATCGGTTCGGTTCCTCCCTACAGCATTGCGCGCAAAAGGGCAGGCTGGCCCGGGTGCCGACCCATCGGCTGATCCGGCGGCGTGCGATCCGCGCGACCGGTGACCATCAAGGCTCGGGGGGAGTCGCGGCGCGGGGCCGTGCGTCGCGGGCGCGTGTTGCGATGCGGGCGCCCCCGTGCGAGAGGGGGCGCCACGGGGAAGAGGGTCCGGCACTGCGCCGGCTCGGGTTCCGGAGGCTCCGCGCTTGGGCGTCGTCGTACCGTTGGAAGAAGGCCGCACCGAACCGGAGGCGAGCCTCGACGACCTCGTCCGCCTCGTCTCGGGCGGGATGGAACGGGTGAACGCCACGATCCTGTCGCGCACCGGATCCGACGTGGCGATGATTCCGGAAGTGGCCAACCATCTGATCGCCTCGGGCGGCAAGCGCCTGCGTCCGATCCTGACCCTCGCCTGCGCCGATCTCGCCGATTACGCGGGGGGCGACGGCGCGGTGAAGCTCGCCGCGGCGGTCGAGTTCATGCACACCGCGACCCTGCTGCACGACGATGTGGTCGACGAGAGCGACATGCGCCGCGGGCGCGTCGCCGCCCGCATCAAGTGGGGCAACGAGGCGAGCGTGCTGGTGGGCGACTTCCTGCTCGGGCAGGCCTTCCGCATGATGGTCGAAGTCGGTTCGCTGCGCGCCCTCGACATCCTGTCGGCCGCCGCCACCGTGATCGCCGAGGGCGAGGTGATGCAACTCACCGCCGCCAAGAACACCGAGACCTCCGAGGAGGAATATCTCGCCGTGATCCGCGGCAAGACCGCCGAGCTGTTCGCTGCGGCCTGCGAGGTCGGCCCGGTTCTGGCGGGGCGGCCCGAAGCCGAGCAGGCGGCCTGCCGTGCCTACGGCATGAATCTCGGTATCGCCTTCCAGCTGATCGACGACGTGCTCGATTACGGTGGCACCAGCGCTGCCCTGGGCAAGAATGTCGGCGACGATTTCCGCGAGGGCAAGATCACGCTGCCGATCGTGCTGGCCCTGCGACGCGCCTCGGACGAGGAGCGGGTGTTCTGGCGCCGCACCCTGGAGCGGGAGGAGCTGGAAGAGGGCGATCTGGAACAGGCCCTCGCGATCCTCCGACACCACCGAGCCCTCGAGGACACCATGGATCGGGCCCGCCATTATGGCGATGCCGCCCGCGCGGCGCTGACCCCGTTCGCCGATGGCCCGGTCAAGGCGGCGCTTCTGCAGGCGGTCGATTTCTGTATCGCCCGGGCGCATTGACGGCGCGCCCCTCGCGACCGTGACCGGCCCGGTCGTCCTAGCATTGCTGCCGGTCGTCCTGCTGATCGCCCTGGGGATGGGTCTGAGGCGATGCGGCTTTCTCGACGAGCGGTTCTGGCCCCAGGCCGAACGCCTCGCCTATTTCGTCCTCCTGCCGTGCCTGTTCTTCCACGGCCTCGCGACGGCGCAGCTCGACGCGCTGCCCGTTTTCGACCTTGCCCTGACGCTTGTCGTCGCGACCGTCGCGGTCGCCGCCTGCGTGGTGGCCCTGCGGCCCCTGATGCGGATCGACGGCCCGGCCTTCACCTCGGTGTTCCAGGGAAGCGTGCGGTTCAACAACTATGTCGGCGTGACGCTCGCCGCGGGCCTGTTCGGGGCGAAGGGTATCGCGCTTGCCGCGATCTGCAACGCCGCGATCGTGCCCACGGTCAACATCCTCTGCGTCGTGGTCTTCGCCCGCTACGGCTCGGCCCGTCTCGATGGGCGCGGCATCACCCGCCAGATCCTGACCAATCCGCTGGTCGTCTCGTCCGTCGCCGGCATCGCCTTCCGCTTCACCGGCCTCGGGCTGCCGCCGGGATTGGAACCGGCCCTGCGGACGCTCGGGGCCGCCTCGCTGCCCCTTGGATTGCTCTGCATCGGCGCGGCGCTCGAATTCGGCGCCGCGCGACTCTGGACGGGACCGATCGCGGTCGCGTCCCTGTACAAGTTCGCGGCGATGCCTTTCGCCACGATGCTGAGCGCGCTTGCCCTGGGATTGAGCGGCCCGGCCCTGACCGTGGCCCTCGTCTTTCAGGTGCTGCCGACGGCGTCCTCCGCCTACATCATGGCGCGTCAGCTCGGCGGCGACGCGTCATTGATGGCCGGCATCATCGCGGTGCAGACCCTCCTGGCGCTCGCCGCGATCCCCCTCGTCCTCAGCGGGATCGCGCGCGTGGTCACCTTGTAGAGCTGGGCTGAACGTCAGCCCTTGGTGCCCTTCTTGAAGCTCTGGATGGCGTTCTGGCATCCCGGCGAGAGCTTGGCCATGTTCTTCTGGAAGCATGCCTGCGTCTCGGGACCGTCCTCGGGCGGCAGGCCGGCGCAGAAGGTGGTGAAGTCGCCCATGCATTGCTGCTGGAGGATCGCCTTTTCGTCGTCCGACATCGGCGCGGCGAGGGCCGCCGGAGCGAGGCCCACGAGCAGAGCGGCGGACAGGAGAAGACGTACCGACATGGTGTGATTCCGAACCTTCGAGAAAAACCGTGGAGAAAGTCGCCGAACCGGCAAAACGTTGCACGGCGCGGATGATTACGGAGGCCGGAACGGGTGCGCGAAGCTTCGCGTTGAGAGGCCCGCCTACAGGAGAACGCCGTGCGCCCCGCCCTCCTCCTCATTGGACTCATCTTCCTGGTTCCGCTGCAGGCGGTGTCGGCGCAGCCCTCGATCGAGGAGGTGCCGGCAAGCGAGGAGACGGGCGCGCGTCCCGGCCCGCCCCCGCCCCTGCCCGATCTCGCCGATCCGAATGCGCGCGCCGGCACGGCGCTGAACGAGCCCGACGAGAGCTCCGGAATTCCGAAGTCCCTGCGGGCGTCCGGCTCGAAGGCGGGAGGCCCCGCCAACGAACTCAATCCCGGTGGTCGCGCCGAGGCCCCGGCGCCGCCGAAGGGCGATCTCCAGCGGGTGGTCGCCGGGCGGGAACTGTTTCACGGCAATTATTGCGGGAAGGGCCAGCGCGGCGAAGGGCTCGCGCCGATCGACGCGCTCGATGCCGCCTGCATGCGCCACGATGCCTGCTACGGCACCGCCGGCTACAGTTCCTGCACTTGCGACGCGACCCTGCGTCGGGAGGCGACCGCCGTCTCGGACGATCCGTCGGTTTCGCTCGAGACCCGCCGCCGGGCGCTCAGCGTGACGCAGGCCACCGCCGCCATGGAATGTCGTCAGCCCTGAAGGGGCAAGGAGATCTACTCGGTCTCGTCCCGGCGCTGTCGCAGTTCCGGGGCGGGCTGCTCCGGCTCGGTCGCCGGGGCGACCTGACTTTCGGCGCGGCTCGTATCGACGAACAGCCGGGCCTCGCCCTCGCGCACGCCGAGGCTCCGGAGCGCGTAGGTCATCATGCCGAGGGCCAGTTCCCGCTCGGCCATGAGGACGAGGCCGACGCCGTCTTCCTCCAGGCGACGACGCTCGGCATCGCTGTGGGTGCGCACCACGCTGTCGATCCCGGGATTGATCCCGCGGGCCTTCGCCAGCAGGCGCCGGCCCTGGTGTGAATCCGGCGTGGCGACGACGAGGAGATGGGCGCTGGCAATGTCGGCGGCGTCCAGGATACCCGGCGCGGCGGCATCGCCGAACACCGCCGGCACGCCCTCGGCCCGCAATTCCTCGACCCGGCGACGATCGCGCTCCACCACGACATAGGGCAGATTCCAGTCGGCGAGAGCCTTGGCGATGGCGCTGCCGACCCGGCCGTAGCCGACGAGGACGGCGTGGCCCCGCATGCCCGGCTCGTGCCCGCCCACCGGCGGCGGGACCGCGCCCCGCCGCTCCAGGCACCGACGCCAATCGGGCCGTTCGCCGAGCCAAGCGTCGATCCGCTCGGCCAGGGCGAAGAAGAGCGGGTTAAGGGTGATCGAGAGCAGCGCGCCGCCGAGGATCAGGTCGCGTCCGGGCTCCGGCAGGAGTTTGAGCGAGATGCCGAGACCCGCCAGAATGAAGGAGAACTCGCCGATCTGCGCCAGGCTCGCCGCGATGGTCAGCGCGGTGCCGACCGGATGGCCGAAGGCCAGCACAATGGCGATGGCCGCGAGCGATTTGCCGATGACGATGACGCCGAGAACGCCCAGGACCGAGAGCGGCTCGCGGATCAGGATGCCGGGGTCGAACAGCATGCCGACCGAGACGAAGAACAGCACCGCGAAGGCGTCCTGCAATGGCAGGGAATCGGCCGCGGCCTGATGGCTGAGGTCGGATTCGGCGAGCACCATGCCGGCGAAGAAAGCGCCGAGGGCGAAGGAGACGCCGAACAGCTCCGAGGAGGCGAAGGCGATGCCGACCGCGCTCGCCAGCACCGCCAGCGTGAACAGCTCCCGCGAACCGGTGCGGGCGGCGAGCCCCAACAGGTACGGCACGAAGCGGCGCCCGCCGATCAGCATCACGGCCATGAACACGCCGACCTTGGCGAGCGTCAGCCCCAGGGTCGTCCAGAGCCCGTAGGCCGACGCGCCGCCCTGGGCGACCGCATGCCCGGCCGCATGATCGCCGCCCTGGGGCAGCTCGCCGCCGAGGGACGGCGCGAGCGCGGGCAGCAGAACCAGCGCCAGGACCATGGCGAGATCCTCGACGATCAGCCAGCCGACGGCGATCCGCCCCTTGTCGCTGTCGAGGAGACCTCTCCCCTCGAGCGCGCGCAGCAACACGACGGTGCTGGCCACCGACAGGGCCAGCCCGAACACGATGCCGGCGCCCAGGCCCCAGCCGAAGGCGGCGGCGAGGCCGGCCCCCATGGCGGTGGCGGCGGCGATCTGCACGACCGCACCCGGCAGGGCGATGGTGCGCACCGCCATCAGGTCCTTGACCGAGAAGTGCAGGCCGACGCCGAACATCAGCAGGATGACGCCGAGTTCGGCAAGCTGGGCCGCGAGGGCCGCATCGCCGACGAAGCCGGGGGTGAACGGGCCGATGGCGATCCCCGCCACGAGGTACCCCACCAGCGGCGGCAGTCTCAACCGTTGCGCCGCCATGCCGCCGATGAAGGCGCAGACCAATCCCAGCGCGATGATCGAGATGAGTCCGGTGGCGTGCTGCAACGCGAGTTCGTCCCTCGGAGCGTCGGTCGCCCCGATGGTTCCTTAGAGCAATTCTTCCGCCCTTGTCCGCTCTCGCGTCGGACCCGGGACAACAGCGTGTGCCGCACGTCACCCGTTAAGTCGTTCTTCCGATTCGCGCTTTACCAACCCGCACCCTCCGCCACGCCGCCCCGCCGATCGACTCGCGTCATCGCTGGCGCCCCCCGCCCGGCGGCAGGCCGGAAGGGCCGCGGGGACAACCCTTCGGAGGCCCGACAAGGCGCAAGACACGTCGCGGCGAGTCAAGCGAATGTCGCTGCCATGGCAGCGGACGGACGGCGCAGCCGCGATAGTGATGAGGCCTGATACGGCATCTGGCTTCGGAGGCCCCATGCTCGACGTGACGCCGACTCCTCTGCAGCGCCTCCTGCGCGAGCGCCGCCGCGGCTATAGTCTTCCGGCACCCTTCTATCTCAGCCCCGAGGTGTTCGAGGCGGATATGGAGGTCATCTTCGGTCGTCACTGGATCTATGTCGGCGTCGAGCCCGACGTGCCGGAGGCCGGCGACGTCATGGTCGTCGATATCGGCAAGACCTCCATCGCCATCGTGCGCGACGACGACAACGAGATCCGCGCCTTCCACAATGTCTGCCGCCACCGCGGCGCCCGCCTCGTCCACGACGAGAAGTCGACCGTCGGCAATCTCGTCTGCCGCTACCATTCCTGGACCTACGACCTCACCGGCAACCTGATCCATGCCGAGCATATGGGGCCGGATTTCAAGAAGGGCTGCCACGGCCTCAAGCCGGTCCATGTCCGGTCCCTGGCGGGCCTGCTGTTCATCTGCCTCGCCGCCGAGCCGCCCGCCGATTTCGACGAGATGGCTGCCCGTCTCGGCCCGTATATTGAGCCGCACAACGTGCGCGGGACCAAGGTCGCCTTCCAGAAGGACATCATCGAGCCCGGCAACTGGAAGCTTACGATGGAGAACAACCGCGAGTGCTACCACTGCGGTGCGAACCATCCTGAGCTGACCGTGCCGCTCTTCGCCTACGGCTTCGGCTTCGCGCCGGAGGAGATGGACGAGCACGATCGGGCCAATGCCGAGCGCTACGGCTGCCTGCTCAAGACCCGCCACGGCGAGTGGGAGGCGGAGGGCCTGCCCTCGCGGGAGATCGAAGAGCTCGACACGATGGTGACGGGCTTCCGCACCGAGCGGCTGCCGCTCGACGGCGAGGGCGAATCCCACACCATCGACACCAAGGCGGCCTGCAAGAAGCTCCTGGGCAACTTCACCAATGCCAAGCTCGGCGGCCTCTCGGTCTGGACCCAGCCGAATTCCTGGCACCATTTCCTGGGTGACCACATCGTCACCTTCTCGGTGCTGCCGCTCGATGCCGAGCGCTCGCTGCTGCGCACCAAGTGGCTCGTCCACAAGGATGCCGTCGAGGGCGTCGATTACGATCTCGCCAACCTCATCAGCGTCTGGGAAGCGACGAACGATCAGGACAGCGAACTCGTCGGCATCTGCCAGCAGGGTGCGCGCTCGCCCGCCTACGAGCCCGGCCCCTACTCGCCGAACACCGAGATGCTCGTGGAGAAGTTCTGCAACTGGTATGTCGGTCGCATGACCGCGCATCTGGGCCGCTGAGTCATGGTGCCGGCCTCCGCCGAACCGGCCGCTCAACGCCTCAAGGCTTCCGCGCCCTGGGATGCGGAGGCCGATGACGCCCTGGTCTGCCTCGCGGTGCGCGACGAGACGCACGACGTGAAGACCTTCGTCCTGGCTCCCAGGACGCCCCGTCTCTTCGCCTACGCGCCGGGTCAGTTCCTGACCTTCTCCTTCGAGATCGGCGGCGAGACGATCCACCGCTGCTACACCATCTCCTCGTCGCCCACCCGCCCGCACACCGTCTCGTTCACGGTCAAGCGCGTGGCCGGCGGCCCGGTCTCGAACTGGCTGCACGACACCCTGAAGGTGGGCGACACCGTCCGGGCGCTCGGGCCGATGGGCGACTTCACCTGCTTCCAGAACCCGGCGCGCAAGTATCTCCTCCTGTCGGGCGGCAGCGGCGTGACGCCGATGATGTCGATGGCGCGCACCTTCCACGACCTTGGCGAGGCTCGCGACGTGGCCTTCGTCCACTCGGCCCGGTCCCCCGCCGACATCGTGTTCCGCGGCGAACTCGAGACGATGGCCCGCCTCGATCCGTCCTTCCGATTTCACGCCGTCTGTGAGGCGGATTCGGACGGCGAGATCTGGAATGGTCCGAAGGGCCGGCTCTCCCTCGACATCCTGCAGGCGGCCGTGCCCGATTTCCGGGAGCGTGAAGTCTTCGTCTGCGGGCCCAAGCCCTACATGGACGCCGTCAAGGCGATGCTGAAGGATGCCGGCTTCGACATGGCCCGGCACCATGAGGAAAGCTTCGATTTCGGCGCTTTGCCCGAGGCCGAGAAGGAAGCCGCCGAGCAGGCCGAGCAGGTTCTCGACGCCGCCCCCGCATCGACCGTGCGCGTCTTCCGGGTGGAGTTCGCCAAGACCCGCCGCGTCCTCGAATGCCCCGAGAACGAGACGGTGCTCGACGCCGCTCGCAAGGCGGGCATCCGCCTGCCCTCGTCCTGCGCGAAGGGCTTGTGCGGCACCTGCAAGTCGAAGGTCACCGCCGGCACCGTCTCGATGACCCATGCGGGCGGCATCCGCCAGCGTGAGATCGATGCCGGGATGGCGCTGCTCTGCTGCTCCAAGCCGACGAGCGACCTCGTGGTCGAGCGCTGAGCGCGGCCCAGGGTGCCGTCCGACGAAAGGGCCGCCGGTTCGTCGAGAGACCGCGCGGCACAACGAGAAACGAGCGGCGTCGCCTGACCCGAAACGGCCGGGCGCGCCCTCAGCGTCCCGAACAGCTCATCGCTCACGCCTTGGGGAGTCGTCCCGTGATCGCCAATGCCGACGCGCTTCTGAAGCCCCTCACCATCAAGGGGCTCACCATCCGCAACCGGGTGATGTCGACGAGCCATGCCCCCGGCTACGGCAAGGACGGCAAACCGCAGGAGCGCTATCAGCTCTATCACGCCGAGAAGGCCAAGGGCGGCATCGGGCTCACCATGTTCGGCGGCTCGTCCTCTGTCGCCGTCGACAGCCCCGCCGCGCCCTGGAACCAGATCTCGGTCGCCGACGATTCGGTGATCCCGTTCTTCCGCCAGTTCTCGGATCGGGTGCACGCCCATGGCGGCAAGCTGATGATCCAGCTCACCCATATGGGCCGGCGCACCAAGTGGGACACGGAGCACTGGCTCCCTACGGTCTCGCCCTCGCCCCGCCGCGAGCCCGCCTCCCGGACCATCCCGAAGGAGATGGAGGAGGAGGACATCGCCCGCGTCGTGAAGAGCTTCGCCCAGGCCGCACGCCGCTGCCGCGAGGGCGGCCTCGACGGCTGCGAGGTCTCCGCCGCTCACGGCCATCTCATCGACCAGTTCTGGTCGCCGAGCGTCAACCAGCGCACCGACAAGTACGGCGGCAGCCTGGAGAACCGGATGCGCTTCGGCATCGAGGTGCTTGAGGCGATGCGCGCGGAAGCGGGCGACGACTACGTCATCGGCATCCGCATGTCCGGCGACGAGATGATCGCCGACGGCCTCTCCCAGGAAGATTGCGTGACGATCGCCAGCGAGTACGCCAAGCGCGGCCTCGTCGACTTCCTCAATATCCTCGGCGGTCAGGCGCGGGACCACATCGCCCACGCGATCTCGCTCCCGAACATGTCGTTCCCGGTGGCCCCCTTCCTGTTCCTGCCGAGCGCCATCAAGCGCGAGGTCGACGTGCCGGTCTTCCATGCACAGCGCGTCACCGATCTGGCGACCGCCGCCCGCGCCGTCGCGGAGGGCCATGTCGACATGGTGGCGATGACCCGCGCCCACATCGCCGACCCGCATCTGGTCAAGAAGCTGTCCGAGGGACGCGCCGACGACATCCGTCAATGCGTCGGCGCGGGCTATTGCATCGACCGCATCTATGTCGGCGGCGACGCCCTCTGCATCCAGAACGCCGCCACCGGCCGCGAGGCGACGATGCCCCACGAGATCCGCCGGGCGGATGTGCGCCGCCGGGTCGTGGTGATCGGCGCCGGCCCCGGCGGTCTGGAGGCCGCCCGCGTCTGCGCCGAGCGCGGCCACGCGGTGGTTCTGTTCGAGAAGAGCGCCCAGGCCGGGGGCCAGATCGGGCTCGCGGCCAAGGCCGGCTGGCGCGAGGCGATGTCGGGGATCACCCGCTGGCTGGTGGCCCAGGTGACGAAGCTCGGCGTCGATCTGCGCCTCAACACCGAGGCCACGGAAGAGGCCGTTCTGGCGGAGAAGCCCGACGTGGTGATCGTCGCGACCGGCGGCACGCCGTTCCGCGGCCATGCCAAGGGTGCCGAGCAGCATGCCGTCACCACCGCCGAAGTCCTGGCCGGCGCGGTCGAGCCCACGGGCTCGGTGCTGCTCTACGACGAGATGGGCCAGCACAACGCGGCCTCCGTCGCCGAACTGCTCGCCAAGCGCGGCTGCCTCGTCGAGATCGCCACGCATGACCGCATGATCGCCGAAGAAGTCGGCACCACAAACCAGCCGATCCACCTGCGGGAACTGTACAAGCTCGGCGTGGTGATGACGCCGAACATGGAACTGATCGAGGTCTACCCCGAGGGCAACCGACTGGTGGCGGCCCTGCGCAACACCATGACCGATGCCGAGGAAGAGCGCGTCATCGACCGCCTCGTGGTCGAGCACGGCACCCTGCCGGTCGAGGGGCTCTACCACGGCCTGAAGGCAGCTTCCGTCAACCGTGGCCAGACGGATCAGGAAGCCATGATCCGCGGCGAGCCCCAGCCCTACGACCTATCGAAGGGGTATGCCCTCTACCGCATCGGCGATGCGGTGGCCGGGCGCAACATTCACGCGGCGATCTACGACGCCCTGCGGCTCTGCAAGGATCTCTGAGACAGACCGATCTCCGCCCTCGCGGGCGGAGTCAGGGGTGGGGGCGGGACGGAGGCACGGCCCCGATCCTTCCTGAACGACCCTCACCCGCCACTCCGGCCGCTTGCGGCAGGAGTGGCCTCCGATCAGGCGATCGGCGCGCAGGGCTGTGCGCTTCCTGCATGCCGTCCCCGCCCGTGATCGCGCCCGGCACCGTCGCCCATCCTTGAGACTCACCGTCATGACCAGCTTCGTGCCCCTGACCACGGTGTTTCCCGGCCTTGTCTGGCTGATGGCGGCACTCGCCCTGCTTCAGGGTCTGCGCCGCGCGGCCCTCTGGCGGGTTGGCGCTGCGGCGCCCGTGGCGTGGCTCGACGGGCTCGCCAAGCTACCCAAGCGCTACCTGGTGGATGTCCACCATGTCGTGGCCCGGGATGCCTACGCCTCGCGCATGCACGCGGTGGTCGCGGGCGGGCTGCTGGCGGCCTCAATCCTGACCGCCCTGGCGATCCTGCCGCCGCTCGCCGGCTTCCGGCCCTATTGGTTCGTCGTCGCCCTGGCCTTCGGGGTCACCGCCATCGGTTCCCTGCTGGTCGGTGCCCGCCGCTATCCGGCGAAGCAGAAGCGCCTCTCCGCCGGGCGCTTCCAGATCCTGCCGTTCCTCCTTGTCGCCTACGCCGTCGGCGGCACGATCACCGCATTGTTGCTCGCCTTGCGGATCGACGGGCTGTTCGCCCCCCTCGCCCTGGCGCTGGCCGCCGCCGGCGGGCTGGGGCTCGCCTTCGAGGTGCGGCACGGGCCGATGCGGCACGCGGCGGCCGGCGCGCTCCATCTCGTCGCCCATCCCCGGCCCGGTCGGTTCGAGGGCCGGCCCGACACCGCCCTGCAGCCCCTCGATCTCGATGCCCCCCGGCTCGGGTCCGAGATGCCGGCCGATTTCACCTGGAACCGGCTGCTCTCCTACGATGCCTGCGTCAGCTGCGGGCGCTGCGAGACCGCCTGCCCGGCCTTCGCCGCCGGCCAGCCGCTCAACCCGAAGAAGCTGGTCCAGGATCTCGTCGCCGGCCTCTCACCCGCCGAACCCGCCTATGCCGGTGCGCCCTATCCGGGGGGGCGGGCGGCGCAGGGCGAGCGGGGCGCCCTGGCCCGCCTGATCGGGCCCGACGCCCGCATCCACCCGGACACGCTCTGGTCCTGCACCACCTGCCGCGCCTGCGTCGAGGAATGCCCGATGATGATCGAGCACGTCGACGCGGTGGTGTCGTTGCGCCGTCATCAGACCTTGGAACGCGGGGCGCTTCCCGAGAAAGCGGTCGGCCCGGTGACCGAGCTGCGCCAATCCGGCGATCCCGGCGGGCGTCCGCTCTCCGCCCGCACCGATTTCGCCGCCGGGATCGAGCTGCCGGTGATGTCTGAGCGGGGCGGCGCCGAGATCCTGCTCTGGCTCGGCGAGGGCGCCTACGATCTCCGCTACGGCCGCTCGCTCCGCGCCCTGATCCGCCTCTTGCGCGAGGCGCAGGTCGATTTCGCTGTGCTGGGCGCGGAGGAACGCGACACCGGCGATCTCGCCCGTCGGCTCGGCGACGAGGCGACCTTCCAGGACTTGGCGCGGGAGAACATCGCGACGCTGGCCCAATATCGCTTCGCCCGGATCGTCACCGCCGATCCCCACGCGCTGCACGCCCTACGCAACGAGTATCCGGCCCTCGGCGGTCGCTTCACGGTGATCCACCACACCGCCTTCCTGCTGGAGCTGATCCGCGCCGGGAAGCTCAATCCCGGTCGTCTGCCCGACCTTTCCGTGACCTATCACGACCCCTGCTACCTCGCCCGCTACAACGGGGAGACCGAGGCGCCCCGCGCCGTGCTCGACGCGATCGGCGTGACCCGCAGCGAGATGACCCGTTCCGGCAAGCGGGCGATGTGCTGCGGCGGCGGCGGCGGGGCTCCCGTCAGCGACATTCCGGGGGAACGGCGCATCCCCGATCTGCGGATGGCCCAGGCCGCGGAGACCGGTGCCGGCATCGTCGCCGTCGCCTGCCCGTCCTGCACGGCGATGCTGGAGGGCGTCACCGGTCGCCAGGCCGAGATCCGCGATATCGCCGAATTGCTGCTCCAGGCGGTGGAGGCCGGCCGATGACCCGCCTGCGCCGCGATCCGCGGGCCGAGCGGACAGCCATCCAGGTCGCTGGCGCCGCCCGCCCCCGCTACGACCGCACCGCGCGACGCAGCAGCAGCGGCAGCGGACGTCCGCGCCGCGATCCGCGGGCCGAGCGCGCCGGCCAGCGCGTCGTCGGCGAGGCGCGCCCGCGCTTCGATCTCAGCCAAGTGATCCGCGTCGAAGGGCCGGTGATCGCCGACACGCAGCCGCGGGCAACGACGGCGCCGGCGCCCCCCAAGATCCTGATCGTCGAGGATCCGGCCTTCCTCGTCGCGGTGGTACCGGACGCTCCCGGCGGGCGGCTCTCGGCCCATGATCGGCAGGTGCTCGGTGCCGCCCGGGCCCTGGCCGGCCGCGAGGGCGCGGTGGCGCTCCTCACCCTCGGCGCCTGCGAAGGCCCCGGCCCGGCCGGTGCCGACCGGTGGATCCGGCTCGACGACGGCACGGAGGCGTACGATCCCGCCGGCCGGGCCGCCCGGATCGCGGCGGCGCTCAACGGTCTGAAGCCCCGCCACATCCTGTTTCCCGAATCCCTCGACGGGGGCGACCTCGCCCGCCGCGTCGCGGTTCGCATGGGCGAGCCGCTCTTCACCAATGCCGAAGTGGTCGCCGCGAACGGTCTCGTTCGCCCGGCCAAGGGACGCCGGGTCGAGCAGCGCATCGCGCCGGGCCTGCTCACGACCGTCGCGCCGGATGCGGTGGCCGATTATGCCGGCCCTCCGCGGGAGGCGCGTCCCGTGGCGGTCGAGACCGAAGCCGCGAGTCCAGCCAAACTGCGAATCCTGGCGGCCGCGCGCGTTCCGGCGGATCCGGCCACGGTGCCCCTGGCGCTCGCCGAGTTCGTGGCCTCGGCGGGCAACGGCATCACCGATCTCGATACCTTCCGGACGCTCGTTGCGGCTCTGCGCGCCACGCCGGGGGCGAGCCGCGTTCTGTGCGACGCCGGATTGATGCCGCGCCATACCCAGGTCGGCGCCTCAGGCACGGTGCTCGCCGCGACCTGCTACTTCGCCCTCGGCATTTCCGGGGCACCGCAGCACCTCCAGGGCGTCGCCGGCTGTGAGCACGTCGTGGCGGTCAACACCGACCTGCATGCCGCGATGATCGAGCGTGCCGGCCTCGCCATCGTGCAGGATGCGCAGATCGTGATGCCGGCGCTCCTGCGATTACTGGCACAGGAAACGGGAGAGACGCCTTGAAGATCGCGGTTTTGCTCTCCGCCGGGCGCCACCCGGTGTCCGGAGCGGCGGTCCTACCGCGCATGGAGGCGCAAGCCATCCGCCTTGCCGCAGGTTTGGGCGAGGCCATCGGCCTGCATGCCGGGCCCGATGCCGCGGCGGTGCGCGAGGCCCTCGGTCTCGGCCTCGCCCGCATCGAGCACGTGGCAATCCCGGAGGGGGGCGACCCGGTGCCCGCCCTCATCGCCCGGCTCGCTGCGCTGGCGCCGGATCTCGTCCTGGCCGGGCGGCGCGGTCAGGGTGGTGCGGAGAGCGGGATCGTCCCCTACGCGCTGGCCGATGCGCTCGACCTGCTGCTCATCCCCGACGTCATCGCGGTGACGTCCGGTGACGGGGCGGGGACATTGACCCTCGATCAGAGCCTCGGCCGCGGTGCCCTGCGCCGGGTGAGCCTGCGCGGACCGGTCCTCGCGACGGTGCATCCGGATGCGCCGCCCCCCCTCGCCTATGCCTATGGCCGCGCTCGCCGGGGAAGCATCGACGGCCTCGGCTCCGCCCCGACCCTCACCGCGGGCCCGGATATGGCCGTCGAGGAGCGGCCATATCGGCGTCGTCCCAAGCTCGTGAAGGGAGCACCCACCGGGGGCTCCGCGGCGGAGCGGCTGAAAGCTGCGACCGGCGAGTCGGGCTCGGCCGCCAAGGGCCGTCTCCTCGTGGAGCCCGATCCCGAGGAGGCCGCGCGCGAGATCCTGGCCTACCTGCGCCAGATCGGCGTGCTGGCCGCTTCCAGCGGAGCGTCGAGCGACGCTTCGACACCAACCCCGTGAGACGGACGCGATGCCACTGACTTCCGACGACCTCCTGACCCGCCTGCGCGAGCACGGCATCGCCTATACGCTGTTCGAGCATCCGCCGGTTCTGACCGTCGAGGCGATGATGGCGGTCTGCGGCGACATTGCCGGGGCGCACACCAAGAACCTGTTCCTGCGCGACGGGAAGAAGACATACTTCCTCGTCACCCTTCACCACGACGCGGCCGTCGATCTCAAGGCGTTCCGATCCGTGCTCGGCGCCCGCGGTGGACTGTCCTTCGCGAGCGCGGACGCGCTGCGCGAGCAACTCGGCGTGGAGAGCGGGGCCGTCTCGCCCCTGGCCGCGCTGAACGCGGAACCCGGCACCGTGAGGGTCTTCATTCAGGACAGCCTGCTGTCGGCGGCCCGCGTCAACATTCACCCGCTGGTCAGCACCCGCACCCTCAACCTCGCGCCGGGCGACCTTGTGGCGGCGCTCCGCGCCGAAGGTCACGAGGCCACGGCCTTCGCCCTGCCGGAGGCCGGCGCCGAGCCCGCAGCCGTGGCTTGAAGCGATCAAGCCGCCTGCAGAAGGGGGCGAAAGGGCATCTCGAACAGCGGCGCGGACGAGCGAGCGATCTCCGGCAGGACGATCTCCTCCGTCACGGTCAGGCGACCGAGATCGACGCGGGTCAGGCCGATATCGTCGAGAGCCGCGTCGCTCAAGTCGGCGAGTGCGACTTCCATCTCCTTGGTGCGGAGGTAGGAGAGAACACTTTCCGTAATCTTGATGAACATGGTATTAACCTCGAACCCGTGGCCGCTCGACTTGAACTCGGCGGCTCGACACAGTCCGAATATGACCTTTGTTGCGGTGCGGGAGGAGCGTCGGTTCTGAAGATCAGCTGCGCTCGGCGCGCATGCATTGGGCAGAATGTGATCAATCGGAGCAGGGTGGCGCGTTTTGATGCATATCAAGCACGGTGGGGCTTTCGCTCCCTCCCCGCTCGATCCACTCGTCCTGCCGTGACCAGGGTTGCCCGATACGGGCTTTTTCGAAGACCGCCTCCTCTTTGAACGGCCGACACCCTCCCGGCACCTTCCCAATACGAAAAGCCCCCTCTCCCGGGTGGAAGAGGGGGCTGTAATTTTGGACAGCGCTTGGATCGGAACCGAGCGGCTTGTGCCGTTAGCAAGCGGCGACGTTGACGGCGAGCCCTCCCAGGGAGGTCTCCTTGTACTTGTCCTGCATGTCGTGGCCGGTCTGCCGCATCGTCTCGATGACCTCGTCCAGGGTCACGTAGTGGATGCCGTCGCCGCGCAGGGCCAGGGAGGCGGCGGCGACCGCCTTGTTGGCCCCGAAGGCGTTGCGCTCGATGCACGGGATCTGGACCAGCCCGCCGATCGGATCGCAGGTCATGCCGAGATGGTGCTCCATCGCGATCTCGGCGGCGTTCTCGACCTGCAGGGCACTGCCGCCCAGCACCGCGGCGAGTCCTGCGGCGGCCATGGCGGCGGCCGAGCCGACCTCACCCTGGCAGCCGACCTCGGCACCGGAAATCGAGGCGCGGCGCTTGATCAGTCCGCCGATGGCCGCCGCCGTGAGCAGGAAGTCGCGCCCGTGGGCATCGCACCAGCCGGGGCAGAACTCGACGATGTAGCGGAGGACCGCCGGCACGATACCCGCCGCGCCGTTGGTCGGCGCGGTGACGACCCGGCCGCCGGAGGCGTTCTCCTCGTTGACCGCGAGGGCGAACAAGCTGATCCAGTCCATGACCTCATGGGCCGGACGGCTGTTCGAGAGCCGCCCTTCCTGGAGCTGGGCGTAGAGACGCTTGGCGCGGCGACGCACCTTGAGACCGCCGGGCAGCTCGCCATCCATTCGAAGCCCGCGCTCGATACAGGCGAGCATCGCATCGCGGATCGCGTCGAGCCCGGCCTCGATCTCGGCTTCGGAGCGGAGCGCCCGCTCGTTCTCCATCTGCACGTGGGCGATGCTCAGGCCTGTCTCGGCACAGACGGCCAGGAGTTCGGCGGCGCTGGCGAAGGGATGGGGCACGGCGACGCCGTCATGTGCACCGCCTTCGGCCTCGCCCTCGTCCACCACGAAACCGCCACCGATCGAGTAGCAGACCGTCTCGGCCAGCACGTCGCCGCCGGCGTCATGGGCGCGAAAGCGCATGCCGTTGGTGTGGCGCGGCAGGATCTCGGTGAAATTGAAGACGAGGTCGCGGGCCGGCTCGAAGGTGACGCTTCCGGCATCCCCCGGAAGATCGAGGGCGCCGCGTTCGGTCAGCGCACGCGTGTAATCGGGCACGCGGTCGGGATCGACGGTCGCCGGATCCTGACCCAGCAGGCCGAGGAAGATCGCCACGTCGGTGCCGTGTCCGCGGCCGGTCCAGGCGAGGGACCCGAAGATCTCCGCGCTGATCCGGGCGATCCCGGCCTGTCCAGCGAGCCGCTCGCGGAAGCGGCGGGCCGCGATCATCGGGCCGACCGTGTGCGAGCTCGACGGTCCGATGCCGATCTTGAACAGGTCGAAGACGCTGATCATCCCTCGCCGATCCCGAAAGCCGCCTCCTTGAGGAAGCCATGGACGTAGGTGGCGAAGGAGCGCCAGCATTCCACCCGGTAGCGGGCCCCTGGGCCGGCGCGGCGAATCAGCACGATCTCGGCCTTGCCGAGCAGGGTGCGGGTCGCGCGTCCCGCCGGGAAAGCGGTCTCGCCGAGATCCAGCGGGCAGCCGGCATTGAGGAGTTCGGCGGCACGGAGGCCCTCGACATCGATCCCGACATTGCGGTGCGACACGTCGACGAGGGAATGCGCCCGAGTGCCGAGATCGCTCGCCACCGAATTCGCGACCAGATCGGCCTCGCTCTCGGGGGCGCCGATCAGCCACTCGTCCGGACCGAGGCGGGCGATCCAACGGCGATCATCGCCCGATACTGTATTGATCGGCCGGTCCAGGGGCAGTCCGGCGACCTCTCCCTCGGCTGAGCGTACCCGCAGAACGAACCGTGCCTCGGCGTCGGCGGGGCGGATCGCGACGCCGCTCGGCCGGGCCTCGGCCCGGCCGAGCGGCAGGGCGCGGGCAGTGCGGTAACGGACCTCAAGCATTGACGCGCTCTCCTGTCGTGTCGAAGAAGACCGGCTCGCTCACGGTCGCGCGGGTGAAGCCGTCGGGCGTGGTGATGTGGAGTGTCCGCCCCATCAGGGAGCGCCCGTCCGCCACCAGCGCGAGCGCGATGGAGCGGTTGCAATTCGGGCTCCAGTAGCTCGACGTGACGTGGCCGAGCATGCGCATCGGGATCGGCTGGTTCGGATCGGCGACGATCTGAGCGCCCTCATCGAGGACGGTCTTGGGATCCTCGGTGATGAGACCGATCAGCTGCTTGCGGCCCGTGGTGGCGATGACGTCGGGGCGCGCCAGCGAGCGCTTGCCGACGAAATCGGTCTTCGTCTTGGCGATCATGCCGGCCAAGCCGACATCGTCCGGCGTCACCGTGCCGTCGGTCTCCTGACCGACGATGATGTAGCCCTTCTCGGCCCGCAGCACGTGCATCGTCTCGGTGCCGTAGGGGGTGATGCCGTGCGGCTGCCCCGCCGCGAAGATCGCCTCCCACACTGCCAGGGCGTGGTCGGTCGGCACGTTGATCTCGAAGCCGAGCTCGCCCGTGAACGAGACCCGGAACAGTCGTGTCGGCACGCCGCAGATGGTGCCGGTGCGCATGGCCATATGCGGGAAGGCTTGCGGCGAGAGATCGATGCCCTCGACCAGCGGCTCGATCACCTGGCGGGCCTTCGGGCCCTGGAGCGCGATCACCGCCCATTGCTCGGTGGTCGAGGTCAGGAACACCTGGAGATCGGGCCACTCGGTCTGGAGATAATCCTCCATATGGGCGAGGACGCGCGCCGCCCCGCCCGTCGTCGTGGTGACGTGGAAGCAGGTGTCCGAGACGCGGGCGACGACGCCGTCGTCGAGGATGTAGCCGTCCTCCTTCAGCATCAGCCCGTAGCGACACCGGCCGTTGGCGAGCTTGGCCCAGGGATTCACGTACATCCGGTTCATGAACTCGGCGGCGTCGGGGCCGACGACCTCGATCTTGCCCAGCGTCGAGGCATCGAAGATGCCGACATGCTCGCGCACCGCCTTGCACTCGCGGGCCACCGCGGCGTGGAGATCCTCGCCCGGCTTCGGGAAGTACCAGGCGCGCCGCCACAGGGCGACGTTCTCGAAGGTGGCGCCGTGGCTCTGTGCCCAGCCGTGGATCGGCGTGGTGCGGATCGGATCGAACAGGGCGTGGCGCGCGGGACCCACCAGGGCGCCGAAGGTCACCGGCGTGTAGGGCGGGCGGAACGTCGTGGTGCCGACGGCGGGCAGAGGCTTGTCGAGCTGCCCGGCGACGATACCGAGGGCGTTCATGTTCGACGTCTTGCCCTGGTCGGTCGCCATGCCGGTGGTGGTGTAGCGCTTGACGTGCTCGATCGACTGGAAGCCCTCGCGCACCGCGAGCTTGATGTCCTTGGCGGTCACGTCGTTCTGGAAGTCGATGAAGGCGCGCACCTTCTTCGGATCGTCATCGGTCGGCATCACCCGCACCGGCTGGAAGCCGGTGAGTGTCGGCGTGGCGGAGAAGGTCCTGCGCTCGTCCGAGCCCGCCGCCGCCGCGCCCGCGGCGAACCCCTCGGCGAGGCAGTCCGCCAGATCGTAGGTGCCCTTGGAGGCGCCGGCCGAACGCTCGGACTGTGCCGAGATGTTCGGGACGAAGGCGTCGAGCCGGTCGTCGTAGCGGAGCTTGCCGCGGGATTGCGAGAACAGGTGGACGGCGGGCGTCCAGCCGCCTGACATGCCGACCGCGTCGCAGGGAAGAACGCGACGGCCGCCGCACCGGCCGTCGCTCCCCACCGGCGCCACGATGAGACCCGTGACGCGCTTGCGGCCCTTGGAGCCGACCACGGTGTGGCCGGTCAGCACTTCGCAGCCCGCTTGGCGCAGGCGAGCCACCTCCGGCCCGCAATCGGCCTCGAGGCGAAGATCGACGATCGTCACGGCGAGGCCGGCCTGCTTGGCCTCGAGGGCGGCCGTGTAGGCGGAGGCGCCGCTCGTGGCGAAGACGAGCGTGCGGCCCGGCGCGACGCCGTAGCGGTTGAGGAAGACCCGCACGCTCTCGGCGAGGAGGATGCCCGGCCGATCGTTGTCGGCGAAGACCAGGGGGCGCTCATGGGCGCCGCCGGCGAGCACGACCTCGCCCGCCCGCACCTGCCACAGGCGCTCCCGCGGTGCCTGACCCGACGCGGTCGGCAGATGGTCGGTGACGCGCTCGGCCAGGGCCACGTGATTGTGGTTGTAGTAGCCGAATGCGGTGGTCCGGGAGAGCAGGATGACGTTCTCGCGGCCGTCGAGATCGGCCAAGGTCTCTTCGAGCCAGCTCGCCGCCGGGCGGCCATCGATCTCGGCATTCGGGTCGTGCAGCAGCGAGCCGCCCGGCTCGGGCCCCTCATCGGCCAGGATGACGCGCTTGCCGGTCTTGGCGGCGGCCAGGGCCGCCGCGAGGCCGGCAGGGCCGGCGCCGACGATCAGCACGTCGCAATGGGCGTGGCGGTTGGCGTAGCGATCCGGATCGGCTTGCGTCGGCGCCTTGCCGAGACCGGCCGCGGCGCGGATGAACGGCTCGTAGACCTTGTCCCAGAACTTCCGGGGCCACATGAAGGTCTTGTAGTAGAAGCCGGCGACGAAAACCGGCGACAGCAGGTCGTTGACCGCGCCGATATCGTATTCCAGCGACGGCCAATGGTTCTGCGAATGGGTGCGCAGCCCGGAGCGGGCCTCGACCACGGAGGCGCGGTTGTTCGGATCGACCCGGCCGGGGCCGCGGTCGACCGAGAGCAACGCGCTCGGCTCGTCGGGGCCGTGGCTGAGGATGCCGCGGGGGCGGTGATACTTGAACGAGCGTCCGACGTGATGGATGCCGTTGGCGATCAGCGCCGAGGCGACGGTGTCGCCCTGGTAGCCGTGGATCGGCTTCCCGTTGAACTCGAAGACGATGGGGCGCGAGCGGTCGATACGGCCGCCACGGGACAATCTGAACGGCTGTGCCATCTCACGCCCTCGCCTCGCTCTGGAGTTCGGAAATCGGTTGTGCGCCCATCGGATAGATCTCGATGAAGCGGTCGCTGACCGTGTCGCGCAGGGCGTTGAACCAGCGCCCGCAGCCATGGACGTGGCACCAGCGCTCGGCGTGAACCCCGCGCGGGTTCTTCCGCACGAACAGGTATTCGGCCCAGGCCTCGTCGCTCTGGGCGCTCGGCGCCTCGGGCCGGGCGATATGGGCTTGGCCGCCGCAACGAAACTCGGTCTCGGGGCGGTTGCCGCAATGGGGGCAGGCGATCAGCAGCATGGGTCGGGCTCCAGGCAGATCGGATCAGTGCGCGACGGCTGCCGCCGCCGCCTCGTCGATGAGGCGGCCGGTGCGGAAGCGGTCGAGGGTGAAGGGCGCGTTGATCGTGTGCGGCTCGCCCGTCGCGAGGGTGTGGGCGAAGACGTGGCCGGATCCCGGCGTCGCCTTGAAGCCGCCGGTGCCCCAACCGCAATTGACGAAGAGGTTCTGGACCGGGGTCTTGCCGATGATCGGCGACCGGTCGGGCGTCACGTCGACGATGCCGCCCCAGGAGCGCAGCATCCGCATCCGGGTGAATTGCGGGAACAGTTCGCAGATCGCGTCCAGCGTATGGGTGGTGATGTGGAGGCCGCCCTGCTGGCTGTACGAGGTGTACTGATCCGTACCCGCGCCGATGACGAGTTCACCCTTGTCGGATTGCGAGATGTAGGCGTGGACCGCGTTCGACATCACCACGCAGGGGAAGACGGGCTTGACCGGCTCCGAGACCAGTGCCTGGAGCGGGTAGCTCTCCAGCGGCATCGATACGCCGGCCATGGACATGACCGTGGAGGTGTGTCCCGCGGCGACCACGCCGATCCGGCCCGCGCCGATGAAGCCGCGGCTCGTCTCGACGCCCACGGCCTTGCCCGAGGCGTCGCGCCGGATGCCGGTGACCTCGCAATTCTGGATGATGTCGACGCCGCGGGCATCGGCGCCGCGGGCGTAGCCCCAGGCCACCGCGTCGTGTCGGGCGGTGCCGGCCCGGCGCTGGAGCGCGCCGCCGAGGACGGGGTAGCGCAGACCGCCGCCGATATCGAGTGGCGGGCAGAATTCCTTGCACTCTTCCTTCGACAGCCACTCGTTGTCGATGCCGTTGAGGCGATTGGCGTAGACGTGGCGCTTGAAGCTCTGAACATCGTGGATGTTGTGCGCGAGCATCAGGACGCCGCGTTGCGAGAACATCACGTTGTAGTTCAGCTCCTGGGACAGGCCTTCCCAGAGCTTCAGAGCATGCTCGTAGAGGCCCGCGCTCTCGTCGTAGAGATAGTTCGAGCGGATGATCGTGGTGTTGCGGCCGGTATTGCCGCCACCGATCCAGCCCTTTTCCAGCACGGCGACATTGGTGATGCCGTGGACGGTGGCGAGATAATAGGCGGTCGCGAGGCCATGGCCGCCGCCACCGACGATGACCACGTCGTAGCGGGGCTTCGGCTCGGGCGCGCGCCATTGGCGCCCCCAGCCGGTATGGCCCCGCATGGATTCGGAAAGCAGCGACGTGAGGGAGAAGCGGCGCATCGGTCGACCTCGCGGTGTTGACGGATCATGGTCCGCGTCACGCAAGGGGGCTTGATCGACGGCGACCGCGAGTTTGGATTTTACGACTTTGCGCGAAAACCCGGCGTTCCGGACCAAAACCGACCGCACTTGCAGCATGGGCAAGGGCTGCTCCGGGACATCAAGTCGACACGGCCTATAGCGGCGTGAAAGGACTCGGCATCTCTAACGAGAATTATTCTATTGCGTTTCGGCCGCGATCGGAGATTAACATTCGTCATGGGCGCCGCCTTCGGCGGACGCACCGCGCGGTTCCCGGCACCGGTTGCAATCGGAGCAGCTCCCGATTCGGTGTTGGAATTGGTGTGGTGCGCATCTTGCCCTTCACGCCGCGATGCAGGCCGGCAGACGGTGGTCGGAATGGACAGGAACATCACGTTCACGGAAGCGTGCCCGGTGAGCGATACGGTGCCCAGCGAGACGACCGCCAATCGGGCGATCACCGTCGGATTCATGCTGGTCGAGCGCTTCTCGATGATCGCCTTTTCTTCGGCGATCGAGCCGTTGCGGCTCGCCAATCGTGCGGCCGGGCGTGACCTCTACCGTTTCTCCCTCTGGTCCGAGGACGGGACCCGCTGCACCGCCTCGAACGGGATCGAGGTCCGGGTTTCGGGTCGATTCGGCGATGTGCAGGATTTCGACATCCTTGTCGTGTGCGGCGGCCTCGACATCCAGAGGGCGGACCATCGTGCCCTCCATGCGGCCCTGCGCCGGGCCAATGCCCGCGGCAGCGCCATCGGAGCGGTCTGCACCGGCACCTACGTTCTGGCCAAGGCGGGCCTCCTCGACGGTTATCGGGCGACGATCCACTGGGAAAATCTCCCGGGTCTCGTCTCGGAGCACGAGGGCATGGAGATCGGCTCGGATCTGTTCGAAATCGACCGCAATCGATTCACCTGCGCGGGCGGCACCGCGGCCGCCGACATGATGCTCTCGCTGATCATGCGCGAGCACGGATCGAGCGTCGCCTCCTACGTCGCCGACCAGCTGATCCATCACCGCATCCGCGAATCCGGCGAACGCCAGCGGATGGATCTGCGCATGCGCCTCGGTGTGGCGCATCCGAAGCTCCTGAAGGTCGTCGGCCTGATGGAATCCTCGCTCGCCGAGCCGCTCGGCAGCCAGGAACTCGCCGATGCCGTGCATCTCTCGACCCGGCAGCTGGAGCGGCTGTTCCTGAAATATCTCGGCCGCTCGCCGGCCAAGCACTACCTGCGCATTCGCCTGGAGCATGCCCGCGACCTGATCCGTCAAACGGCGATGCCGCTGCTCTCGGTAGCGATGGAATGCGGTTTCACCTCGGCCTCGCATTTCTCCAAGGCCTATCTCGATTGCTTCGGCCAGCCGCCAAGCGCGGAGCGGAAGGGTAAGCCATCCCCGACGTTCGGGCGGAGCTGAGCATCGCGCACATCCGTCCATTCCCTGCGACGATGGACCGAATGGAGAGCTGGCCGCGCACCAATGCCCGTGGATAAGGCATCGGCGTTGTACGGGGACACATCGGTACGCCGCGCCTCATCCTCTTAATTGAGGATATGCTTGACTTGCGCAACAACAGCTCACGGCGCCCACGACCTGCCGTTTGTTTGAGGCGCAGGTCTGTTGTCTTACCTGCGCAAGAAATGGTCGCGCTCGTGTAAGACGGTGAGCCAAAGATCCGTCACCCTGTGTTGCAGGTCGCGGTCCTCAGCGGGTGCCGCGCTCCCGTAGGTGTTTCCTCCCAAGAACTCGGGCCGCCCCCAAGGCGGCCCTTTTTGTTCGCTACATCGATCCGGTCAATGTGGGTCGCGAAGGTTCGGCCCGGTGCCTTAGGGGTCGAGCTCTCAGCCCACGGCCCTGACATTCGACAGGAATGTCAGGACTTCGCTGCGCAGCGCGTTCGATTTGTCCTGCAGCACGACCGCGGCGGAACTCACCACCTTGGCCGTCTCGCCGGTCTCGCTTGCAGCTTGCGAGACCGCGGCGATGCTGGCCGAGACCTCATGAGTGCCGGCAGACGCTTCCTGGATGTTGCGGACGACTTCGTGCATCGCCAAGCCCTGCTGTGCGGATGCTTCGCGGATTGTCTGCGCGATCGCACTCATCCGCTCGATCGTATCGAAGATGCTTTCTATCACCGCGACCGCATCCCCGGTGCCGTTTTGCACCGCGGCGATCTGAAGGGCGATCTCCTCGGTGGCGCGGGTGGTCTGATCGGCAAGCTGCTTGACCTCCGTCGCGACCACGGCGAACCCACGACCCGCCGGCCCGGCCCGGGCGGCCTCGATCGTTGCGTTCAGCGCCAGCAGATTGGTCTGGGCGGCGATGGAATGGATGAGCCTGATCACCGCGTCGATGCGATGAGCCGCGCCGGCCAGGGTATCAACTTTTGGTCCGTGCCTCCGCGGCCTGGGCGACGGCGCTCGCGGCGATCTGCGTGGAGAGATCGATCTGACGGCCGATCTCCCCCACGGAGGCGAGAAGTTCCTCCGCGGCGGAGGCCACGGCGCCGACATTGGCGGAGGTCTGCTCCGATGCGGCGGCCACGGAGGCACTGCGCAGGCTCGTCGCCTCGGCTCCGCCCTTGAGCGTCGATGAGGCCGCGTCGAGATCGCCCACGAGATTCAGCACGGTGTCGGTCAGCGTAGAAACTTTGCTGTCGAACAGCTGCGAATGGCTGCGGATCGTCTCGGCGCGCGACATCTGATGGCGCTGCCGGACCTCCTGTTCCTCGGCTAGCCTCTCGGCTTGGCGTGCCTTGTCGCGGAAGATCTCGAGGGCCTGGGCGATCGCGCCGATCTCGTCCTTGCGTTCCTTGTCCGCGATGACGGTCTCGTAGCGGCGCTCGATCAGGTTCTCGATGGTGCGCACCGAGCGTGTGAGGGGCCGGTCGATCAGCAGCTTCGTTGCCGCGTAGATCGTGATCAGGACAACGACGAGAAGGAGGACGCCGCCGGCCGTGACCTCGGTAAGTTGGCGGTAGACCGGCTGCGCGATTACTTGAGCCGGTATGTCCATCACCACCGCCCAGGTCGTGTTCATGCCGGGCGCCGAGAAGGGGTAAATTAATCGCAAGCCACCCTCCGGACCGACCGTCAGGACACGCCATTGGCCGTCGGACAGCGCCGCCCGCACATCCCCGACTTCCGCCCCTTCGTAGGGCTTCATCTCCAGACCCTCGGCCGGCGGTGCCAGCCATTTGCCCGCCTGGGACAGGAGCATGACGCGCCCGCTCCCGAAGGGGCGCAGCGCGCCGAGCATCCCGGGCAGCATGTCGAGCTTGATGTCGACGCCGCCCACGCCGACGACGCGGCCGTCGAGCATCACCGGTGCCGTGATCGAGGTGACGAGGTCGCCGCGGGTGGTCAGGTAAGGTTCGGTCACGAGGCTTTTGCCGCTGGCGACCGGCGCCTGGTACCATTGCTCGGTACCGTCGAACGCGAAGGTCGAGAATTCGGGCGTTCCGGCCGCGTTCTTCGTCCAGTAGGGCGTGAAAAGCCCCTTGTCGTTGACCGCCTCCGTGCCGGGCAGCGCCCTGTTCAGACGGCGGTCGACCGTCTCGCACATCCAGGCGCCGTAGAGGTTCGGGTAGCGCAAGGCGGTGGCCCGGGTCATGGATACGATCTCGGCCCGTCGCGCCGTGCCCGTCTCGATCAGGCCCGAAATGCCGGCCGTCATGGCGGTACCGGCGGACACGGCCTCCGTCAGCTGAATACCGACTTGGCCGGAGGCGCTGGATGCTTCCTTGATAGCCAGTTCGATGACGTCGGCCCGGACCCGCTCGGCATTCCGCCAAGCCGTGACGCCGAGGAAGCCCATCAAGGCGACGGTCACGGCCGTCCCGGTGACGGCCATCAGTTTCCTAGATAGCCCGTACTTAATGCTCATGACGATCCGGGTCCAACGATAGACGCCGGAAAATCAGTCATAAGCGTTATATTTCAGTAAAAATTGGTGATAATCGACGCTATTCTACTTTAAAATATTCAGAATATGTGGATTATCCTGCCCCAGGCAATGGCAGAAATTTTATATGTCTGAATCGGCAACGCTTCAGGGCGCGACGCCGGACGATGTCCGAAGCCGCGCCCCGAAATGGAATAGGACGGTTTCAGAAGTAGTAGCCGATATTCATGATGAACCGGGACTTCCAGCGGTTGTCGCCGCCCTGGGCAAGACCGTTCACGAACTGTCCTGCGCCGACATAGGGGTCGTTCCGACCGATCACGGCTTCAGTATAGACGATCAGGTTGGGATCGGCGGTGAGCGTCCAAGCGCCGCCCAGAATGAAGCGCTCGCTGGTCTGGAAGCTGGCCTTATCCTTGAAGTAGGCGCTGTAGCCCGCATAGGGCACGACCGTGAAGGGGCCGATCGGATCGGCAACCTTGTAGGTCACTTCGGCCGAGACGAAATTGCCGTGGGTGGCCATGTTGTTCGAGAAGTCGAAGCCACCGATGCTGATCAGATCGTTGCGGAGGGGATTCTTCGAATCGATGTCCTGGCGAACATAGATCCCCTTGAAGCCCCAAGGGCCGTAGGTGCCGAGCACGTGCACGCCTTCGAGCTGCTTGGTGCCGGTCTGGCGGGTGTCGAAGTTGTAGAGGTCGGAATGCCAGATCGAGGCGCCGACGGCGAACGAAGCGAGTTCGTTCTTAAGGAAGAAGTACTCGGCCCGGCCGATGAACATATTCTGTTCGGCATTGTTACTGCCGAACGGCACGTAGGAATCGGCCCGGACGATGTTGGTCGAGTAGCGGGCGCTGTCGAGGCTCAGGCCGATCGCGTTCGGGTTGGCACCCGGATAGTAGCCGATCTGATAGTTCAGGTCCGGCTCGACGTGTGAATACTTCACGCCGAAATTGTAGACCTCTTCGAGGCCCATGGCGAAGCCAAGGGTCTCGATGAAGCTGGTGCCGAAATACGGCGTCAGTCCGAACGGTGCTTGGTTGAGGCCGACGGTGATGCTGTCTTCCTTGGTCAGCTTGTAGCCGACATAGGCCCACATCGGGAAGCTAACCTCGCCCGGATAGCCGCGATAGCCATTGCGCGGCCCGTAGATCGAGCTACCCCCGTAGAAGCGATACTGCGCGGCACCGAAGATCGTGTCCGAATCGTAGGCCGCCTTGAGCGACAGCGTGTCGAAATCGAAATGCTCGGAGGCCTTACGCTGGCCGCCCAGGCCGACATCGTTGAAACGCCAATCGTAGCGGGCACGGATGGCGCCGCCGAAGGTGAAGGTGCCGGTGTCGGTCTTCCCCTTCGGCGGGCCGAGATCGAAGTTGCTGGCGGGCTTGGCGCTCTCCGGCTCGTAGGTCGGATCGGGGACTGCGATGGGCTGAACCCGGTTCACCCGGCTCGGTTCGGCGTCGAGCTCGACCGTACCCCGTCCCTGTGCCAGCGCCGACGATGCGCACAGCAGGACCCATGCGGCGCACCCAAAGCGGGTGGCCACCAAGCTTTTCGTCGTCATGTCGCCCCCAGCGTATACTTCACTGTTGAATGATTCGACCCAAAAACGGTACCATTTGTTGGGATTTGTCCCAATCTTTATTTAATCCAGCCATCAACCGTGGCGCGATTATTGGCAATCCATTTAGCGGCGGTCTCGGCCGGCTTGGCGCCTCGCTCCTCGTTCGCGGCCATGACGGCTTCCTCATCCTTCACGGAGAGCTTGAACTTCTGGAGGATCGCGTAAACCTCAGGCATATCTTCCTTCAGGCCTTTGCGGGCGAGCGTGTTGACGCTCTCGTCCTCGCCGAATGCTTTCTTCGGGTCGGCGAGGTATTTGAGCTCGTAGCGCGCGAACATCCAATGCGGCGTCCAGGCGGTGACGACGATGTCCTTCTTCTGCCGCACCGCGTCCTTGAGGGCGCTGGTCATCGTTGCGTCGCTGCCGTCCACGAGCTTGACCGGCAGGCCGTAGGCCTTGATCGCGGCTTCCGAGCTTTTCATGATGCCGGCGCCGGGATCGATGCCGATCACCTGTCCGCCGACATCCCCTGCCTTGGTCTTCAGATCCTCGATCGAGTTGAGCGGCGAGGAGGCGGGCACCGCCCAGCCGATCTTCGCACCGGTGACATTGGGGCCGATCAGCTCGAGGCGGTTCTTCAGCTTCTCGTAATAGGCGCCCTGGGTGACCGGGAGCCAGGCCGCGACGCTGGCATCGGCGTCGCCCGTCGCCACCGCCTGCCACATGGCCGCGGCCGCGAGCGGGATCGTCTTCACCTCGTAGCCCTTCTCCTCCAGAGCAAGCTTGAGGATGTTGGTGGCGACCACGGCGTCCGCCCATTCCACATAGGCAATCCGGACCTGCTTGCTCGCGGCCTCCGCCGGCGTCTGGGTCAGGGCAAGGCAGAGAAGGGCACCTAGCGTATGTGCGCGCATGGTCGGCTCGTCGTCAGGAGGAAACAAACAAGAGGATGAGAATTGTGTGAGGCTTGCAGCGGGTCTCGGGCGGCGTACCGCCGGAGACCGTGCAGAAGGCTCAGGCGGAGCCGTGAGGCCGGGCGCGGGCGGCCAGCGCCTGGGTCGCCCGGTCGAGGATGACCGCCACGATCACGATGCCGATCCCGGCCTCGAACCCGGCGCCGGCCTCGAGGCGCTGGATCGATTGCCAGACCGCACGTCCGAGACCGCCGGCTCCGATCATCGCCGCGATGACCACCATGGAGAGGGCGAGCATCATGGTCTGGTTCACGCCGGCCATGATCGTCGGCAGCGCCAGGGGCAGCTGCACCTTGAACAGTTTCTGGGTGGCCGAGCTGCCGAAGGCATCGGATGCCTCGACGAGTTCGGACGGCACGTTGCGGATGCCCAAAGCGGTGAGCCGGATCACCGGCGGCACCGAGAACACGATGGTGGCGAAGCAGGCCGACACCGCACCGAGCCCGAAGAACGGCAGGGCGGGGATCAGGTAAACGAAGCTCGGCAGCGTCTGCATCATGTCGAGGACCGGAGAGAAGGTCCGCCATGCCCGCCGGCTCAGGGCGAACCAGATACCCACGGGGATACCGATCACCAGGGCCGCCAGCGTCGCCAGGATGACGAGCACCAGCGTCTCGACGGTGGCCTGCCACAGGCGCAGGTTCCAGAGGAACAGCAGGCCGGCCAATGTCAGCAGGCCCACCTTGCGGCCGCCGATTTTCGCGGTGGCGAGTGCGGCGACGGCGATGGCCAGCCACGGCGGCACCGCGACGAGGGCCGTGGTCAGCGCCTCGATCCAGTCCGAGACCGTGCGGCTGACGGCGCGGGTCAGCCAACTGCCATGTTCGGTGAGCCAGTTGAGGGCGTCGTCGCTGAGCGTGTCGAGGGGGAATTTTGGGATGTTCCAGTCCATCGCTCCGCTCCTGCCGGTTTGGTCTGTGTCGGTGAGTGGTCGTGATGCGCGTTCGGGCGCGCGGCGAGGGCACGGACGATGTCGCGGCTCGTGATCGGGCCGATCAACCGCCCGTCCTCCGCCACCACCGCCACGGCACCGCCATCGGCGACCTGACCGAGCACCGCATCGAGGCGGGTGCCCGCCGAAACGACGCCGGGATCGAGATCGAGGAGGCCCGACACCGTGTCGCCGACACGGGCATTGGCCAGGCGTTCCGCCCGCACGCGCCCGACGAAGCGCCCGTCTTGGTCTGCGACGAGCCAGCCATCGCTGCCGCCCGCCGCCGTGCGCAGCCGCGCCTCGGCCACGGTGTCGGTCGGAGACAGGACGATCGCCGCACGATCCGCGACCTGCTCGGCCCGCATCACCGCGGCGAGATCGATATGTTCGACGAAGCGACGGACATATTCGGTCGCCGGCCGTGCCACGACCTCTTCGGGTTGGCCGATCTGAACCACCTCACCGTCCTTCATCAGGACGATGCGGCCACCCAGCGCCACGGCCTCGTCGAGGTCGTGCGAGACGAAGACGATGGTCTTCTTGAGTTTGCGCTGCAGCTCACGCAGCTCTGCCTGCATGTCCCGGCGGATGAGCGGGTCAAGGGCGCTGAAGGCCTCGTCCATCAGCAGGATATCGGCGTCCGCGGCCAGGGCGCGGGCGAGGCCCGCCCGCTGCTGCATGCCGCCCGACAGCTCGTGGGGATACTTACTTTCCCAGCCCTTGAGACCGACCAGCTCGATCGCCTGCATCGCGGCGTCCGTGCGCTGCTTGACCGGTACGTTCTTGATCTCGAGGCCGAACCCGACATTCGACAGGATGGTGCGGTTCGGCAGCAGCGCGAAATGCTGGAACACCATGCCGAAGGTTTTCTGGCGGAAGGCGAGCAGCTCCTTGCGGCCGAGCCGCGTCACGTCCACATCATCGACCAGAATGCGCCCGACCGTCGGCTCGACGAGGCGATTCATACACCGCAGCAAGGTCGATTTGCCCGATCCGGAAAGCCCCATCAGGATCAGGATCTCGCCCTCACGGACGTCGAAGGAGATGTCGCACAACCCGACAACGGCACCGCAGGCTTCGGCGACTTCGGCCTTGCGCTTCCCCCGAGAGATCAGATCGACAGCTTCGGCATGATTAGAGCCGAAGATCTTGCTGACATTCTCTAGGGTGATGCGGCCCATGTGCTTCAACCTCTTCGGAGTAGCGCTTCCCGCCACTCGCGGCTTGGCGCCCGCGGCAGTGAATGTCTTAATCTATGATGATGAAAAGCTAGCCTTGCCGCAGTCCGCAGCTTGTCCGCCTGCGACACTTTCTTCCGCGACTCCGACATGAGTGGAAGTTTAGCGTAAGAAGCTCTTGCCGCGCTGCAGCATCGGCAGCAATTTCGGCAAAATGACGTAATATGATGCACAGTCTGATCGCGTGCTGTGCAATCGACGCCTCTCCGCCCTTGTAGACTAAGCCGCGACGAATATCACGACGCCTCGTGGGAGGCGCGATTGTCGCTCCAAGCGGGTTGTCCGGGCGGTTCGAATGAGGGCGGAGCCACTCGATGGAGGGCTGAAAGCGCGTCCGCCCCAGCGTCAGATCTGGCATGGGGACGGGCAGGATTGCGGCGGCCCGATCCCTGATCGCAATCCCGGCCCAGTTGAGGACGACGGACGTCAGTCGCTCACGCCCATGCCTCGGCGGCCCTTCGGATGGGGCCGCGACTTTGCGCCGATGGTTCCCGCCGGTCGGCCCCTACGCCTTCATGCGGACATAGGTGCCGGGTGCCGGCCCGAGGGACGGCAGGGCCCCCTCACCGGGAATCCGGGCGGGTACGCGCTCCGGGGCCTGTTCCTCGATCCAGCGGAACCAGTAGGGCCACCACGAGCCCTCGTGCTCGGTGGAATTCTCGATCCATTCCTCGAACCGGCCCTTGGCGGGACCGCCGGTGCGGAAGCCGTATTTCGGTTTCTTGCCGGGCGGGTTGACGACGCCGGCGATATGGCCCGAGCCGGCCAGCACGTAATCGACCTTACCGCCGAACTTGCCCGAGCCTTCGAACACCGAGAGCGCGGGCGCGATGTGATCCTCGCGGGTGGCGAGGTTGAAGACCGGTACCTTCACCTTCTTCAGGTCGAGGCGCACGTTGCCGAGCACCATCTGGCCCTTGGCGAGCGTGTTGTTGAGGTAGCAATTGCGCAGATAGAACGAGTGATTGGCGGCCGGCATCCGCGTGGCATCGGCGTTCCAGTAGAGAAGATCGAAAGCCTGGGGCGCCTTGCCCTTCACGTAGTTGTTGACGACGTAGGACCAGATCAGGTCGTTCGGCCGAAGCATGTTGAAGGCGTTGGCCATGCGCGCGCCTTCGAGATAGCCGCGCTCCTCCATCCGACCCTCGATGGCCTTAATCTGCTCCTCGTCGGCGAAAACCTTCAGGTCGCCCGCATGGGTGAAGTCGACCTGGGTGGTGAGGAAGGTCGCGCTCTTGATGCGGCGGTTCCCCGTGGCGGCCTGATAGGCCATCGTCACGGCGAGCAGCGTGCCGCCGACGCAGTAGCCGGCGGCCGCGACCTCATTCTCTCCGGTGGCGACGCCGATCATGTCGATGGCGGTCTCGATCCCCTCGCGCATGTAGGACTCGAAATCCTTGTCGCGGTGGCGCTCGTCCGGGTTCACCCAGGAAATCACGAAGACGGTCAGGCCCTGGCTGACCATCCAGCCGATGAGACTTTTCTGGGGGTTGAGGTCGAGGATGTAGAACTTGTTGATCCAAGGCGGCACGATCAGGAACGGACGCTTGAGGACCGTCTCGGTCTTGGGTGCGTACTGGATCAGTTCCATCAGCTCGTTGCGGAACACGACCTCGCCGGGGGTCACCGCCACGTCCTCGCCGAAGGTGAAGGCGTTGAGATCGGTCTGGCGCACCCGCAACTGACCGCCGCCGGCTTGGATGTCCTCCTGCAGCATCTTCATCCCGCGTACGAGATTCGCGCCGCCCTCCTCCAAGGTCTGCCGCAGCAGCTCCGGGTTGGTCATCACGAAGTTCGACGGTGAATAGGCCGAGAGCAACTGGCGAAGGTAGAATTCGGCCTTGTGACGGGTGTGGTCGTCGATCCCCTCCGCCTTCTCGACCATTTCCTCGGCCCATCGGCTGAGGATGAAATAGCTCTGCTTGATGATGTCGAAGACGGGATTCTTGGTCCAATCCTCGTGGGCGAAGCGCTTGTCCTTCGCATCGGTCTGGGCGACTGGACGCGCCTCGCCTCCCTGCATACGCGCGGCGGTGGAAGCCCATAGGGCAGCGAACGATTCGGTCAGCCGGGTCTGAGCCCGCAATGCCTTCTCGGGATCGCCGAGCCAGGTCTCCGCCACTTTCGTGAGGGTGCGGGTCATCTCGTCGATTTCGTCGGTGCCCTGAACCGCACCGCCCTGGCCCATCCGCTCGAACGGTTGGAGGGAGGCGGCGGCCGACTGCCGAAAGCTCTCGGCGAGCTGGTTGGCGTTACGGGCAATCGTCTCGAAATCCGGCGCTGCCGGGCTGGTCCGCTCCGTGGCCACGCGAGTCCATCCTCCCGTTCCGGGCCGTCCATCCACCCCGAAGGAGCGCGGTAGGCCTCGTTTCCGACAATTTAACGCTCCAGGCAGGACATGTCGCCGTCCGCAGGTCCCATTTTCAGACCGTTGTCATGCTCGTGAGCCGTATTCTCCGCGCCATCGCCCTGGCCGTGCCGGTTCTGGCGCTCGTGGCCGGCTGTTCCGGTGATGTGAGCCCGTTGAAGACGGCCTTCACTGGGGCGGGCTACGGCCCCAAGGAAATCGAAGCGCCGGACTTCGTGGCCGCTTCGCGCAAGGCCGATACCGGCTACATGCCGGTGGGCGAATCGGCCCCCAGGCCTGCCCGCGCCCGCAATGCCGAGGGTCAGAAGGCTCTACAATCGGAGCTGGAAGGTGCCCGCACGCGCAACGAGGCCCGGGGACGCGCCGCCGAGGGCGCGGCCAAGGCGACCGCGCAAGGGCTGGCGCCGCCGCAATGAGCGCCGATCTGCGGATCGCTCCACCGAGGAAGGGGCGTGTTGGCCTTATTGGCCGCTCGTGCGCCCGCATCGCGAAGCCAACCGCGAAGAGCGCTCCGCGCAGCAGCCTCGGCCCCCCTGGCGCAATCGCCAGAGTCGCGGATGCGACAGCCGGCGCTCGAGGCCGTCGAGAATGACAAAAAACCATCGGCGTGCGGCCGTGCCGATGGTAAACAGCCCGATTCCCTGCCGCCGACGACATGCGGAGGGAAGGTCCCGCGACACCGGACAGATCCCGCCATGACCGATTTTCACCGCATCAAGCGCCTTCCGCCCTACGTCTTCGAGCAGGTGAACCGGATCAAGGCCGCCGCCCGAGCCCAGGGGGCCGACATCATCGATCTCGGCATGGGCAATCCCGATCTCGACGCGCCGCGCCACGTGATTGAGAAGCTCGTCGAGACAGCGGGCAAGCCCCGCACCGACCGCTACTCCGCCTCCAAGGGCATCGCCGGCCTGCGCCGGGCCCAAGCGGGCTACTATCAGCGCCGCTTCGGCGTGAGCCTGAACCCCGACACCCAGGTGGTGGCGACGCTCGGCTCCAAGGAGGGCTTCGCCAACATGGCCCAGGCGATCACCGCGCCGGGCGATGTGGTGCTGGTGCCCAACCCGAGCTACCCGATCCACGCTTTCGGCTTCCTGATGGCCGGCGGCGTGATCCGCTCCGTGCCGGCCGAGCCGACCCCGGCCATGTTCCCGGCCCTCGAAAAGGCCGTAGCCCACTCGATCCCGAAGCCCGTCGCGCTCGTGGTCTGCTATCCCTCGAACCCGACCGCCTACGTCGCGAGCCTCGATTTCTACCGCGACCTCGTCGCCTTCGCGAAGAAGCACGAGCTGATCCTGCTGTCGGACCTCGCTTATGCGGAGGTCTATTTCGACGACGCCAACCCGCCTCCGTCCGTTCTGCAGGTGCCCGGCGCCATCGACGTGACGGTTGAGTTCACCTCCCTGTCGAAGACTTTCTCCATGGCCGGTTGGCGCATGGGCTTCGCGGTGGGCAACGAGCGGCTGCTCGCGGCGCTGACGCGGGTGAAATCCTATCTCGATTACGGCGCCTTCACGCCGATTCAGGTCGCGGCCACCGCCGCGCTCAACGGACCGGACGACTGCATCAAGGAGATGCGGGCGACCTACAAGAAGCGCCGCGATGCGCTGATCGAGTCCTTCGGCAAGGCCGGATGGAAGCTGCCGGTGCCTCAGGCCTCGATGTTCGCCTGGGTGCCGATACCGGAAAAGTACCGGCCGCTGGGGAGCTTGGAATTTTCCAAGCTGCTGCTCGAGAAGTCCGACGTCGCGGTGGCGCCGGGCATCGGCTTCGGCGAGCACGGCGACGATTACGTGCGCATCGCCCTCGTCGAGAACGAGCAGCGCATCCGGCAGGCGGCCCGGAACATCCGTCGCTTCTTCGACAATTCCGATCGTACCCTGCACAACGTGGTGCCGATGCAGAAGGCCGTCTGATCCGGGAACGGCGATGGGGAGATCTCATCGCCGTCCGCCTCAACGGTGCCGGGCCCTCACCCTCGGACGGATCGGCAGCGATGCGGCGCGGGTCGATCACATGTGGCGGGCGGGCGACAGCCCTGCGCAATCGGCTGCCCGGTTCGTCCTGACGGCGTCGGGAAGCTTGTCAGTGGGGCCGTCCGTCCGCAGGGTCGTCTTCCGTCCCGCTGCCGGGCTTCGTGCCCGGTGGCCGGGTTGCGTCCCGAGGATCCGCATGCGCCGCTTGAAGCTCTTCGCCGCCCTGGCGCTCGTCGCCGCCGCCGGAGCCTGCGCGCCCCACCCGATCGTGGCCCGCGACCCGGTACCGGCCCCGTCCCCCGACGAGGCCTATGATTGCCGCACCACGCCGTTCCTGCTCAACGCCTACCGGACCGGCTGCGAGCAACGCCTGCGCGAGCGGCGCACGGTGCTCCAGTCGAAGGGCTGAGGCATCAAGCTTTCCTTGTCAGGTTTCGGGTTTGATCGAAGCCGACAGCCAGCGCCCCCTCCCCTCGACAGGGGCGCCGAGACAGACGCCCTTCGGATCAGGAGCCGCCCTTGGCCCATGCTCGCCTCCTCGTCGCCGCCCTGCTCGGGTTGACGATCGCCGACACCGCCCTCGCCCAGGGCGTGGACGATCTGCTCTACGGCGGCGGGCGCGGGCCGCAGGTCCTCGAGGTCGATCCGGACATCAGCCGCTTTCCCGGCCCGCCGATCGGCAAGGACGGCCAGGATCTGCGCGCGATCGGTGCCGTGCCGGTCCCGACCGTGATGAACGGCCGTAGCTTCGGCATGACCGGAAACGACTATTACAACGACATGAAGGTCCTGACGCCGAAAGGTCCGCGCCGGAACTCCGAGACCTATATGCTGGCCCCGGCCTATCGTTCGCCGCCGCTGCGCTGACAGATGTTAGGCCGAGCCATTGGAGCTCGGCCACGCCCGTCCCGCTCCTACTTAGGACGTGTGCCAGGGGTGGAAGGCCCTTAAGAAGCGTCTCAGGCCAGGGGCCGACGACGCGGATTGGGATTGCGATCGGCCTCCCCCTCGCCGTGGGAGGCTTTCTCGTAGGCAGTGACGATGCGGCGCACGAGGTCGTGGCGGACCACGTCCACGTCGCGGAAGCGCACACGGCCGATCCCCTCGACGCCGTCCAGGACATTGACGGCCTCCACGAGGCCGGATTTCTGCCCCGGCGGGAGGTCGATCTGACTCGGATCCCCCGTGATGATCATGCGCGAGTTCTCGCCCAGCCGCGTCAGGAACATCTTCATCTGCATCGACGTGGTGTTCTGCGCCTCGTCCAGCAGCACCACGGCATTGGTGAGGGTTCGCCCCCGCATGAAGGCGAGCGGCGCGATCTCGATGATGCCGGTCTGGAGACCGCGATCGACATGGCGCGCCTCCATGAAGTCGTAGAGTGCGTCGTAGATCGGCCGCAGATACGGATCGACCTTCTCGCGCATGTCGCCCGGCAGGAAGCCGAGCCGCTCGCCGGCCTCCACTGCGGGACGCGAGAGGATAAGCCTCTCCGCGTGGCCCTGCTCCAGCAGCGAGACGGCGTGGCCGACCGCCAGCCAAGTCTTGCCCGTTCCCGCCGGCCCCTCGGCGAAGACGAGTTCGTTGGCGCGCAGCAGCTTGATGTACTCGCTCTGCGCCGCGTTGCGGGCCCGCACGGCGCCGCGCTTGCGGGTGGCGATCTGCTCGAAATGCTCCCGGCCGGGATCCGCCGTGATCTCGGCCGAAGGGAACAGGTTGCCCTGAACGGTGACCTCCTGGATCGCCCCGTCCACATCGCCGAGCGTCAGCGGCGTCCCGCCCTTCTGGACGCGGAGATAGAGCCGCTCGAACACCCGCCGCGCCTTCTCGGCCGCATCGGGCGCGCCCTTGAGGACGAGATGATTGCCGAGCGCCGTGCCGGTGACGCCGAGACGCCGCTCGATATGCGCGACGTTCTGATCGTATTGCCCGAAGACGAGGCTCGCGAGGCGATTGTCGTCGAAGGTCAGCGAAACCTCGACGGTTTCGGCGAGGCCGGGGCGCCCGGCGGAGGGACTTTTACCACGGCCGGTGGGGCCGCGGGCGGACGCAACGTCAATCGGCACGCAAGGATTCCTGCCTCGTTGTGCCTCTCATATAGGTCATGCGGCGGCGGCCGCATCGGGTAGCATCTCGCCGAACAGGCTGTTGGAGCCCGACCGAACGATGCGCACCGGGACCAGCGTGCCGATGGTCGAGGCCGGGGCATCGAACTGAACCGCCTGGAGATGCGGCGTCTTGCCCGCGACCTGTCCCGGATGGCGCCCGGCCTTCTCGACCAGAATTTCCGTCACGGTGCCGACGGACGCCTCGTTGAAGGCGTGGCGCTGCGCATCGAGCAACTGCTGAAGCGCGGCCAGCCGCTCGGTCTTGATGCTTTCCGGCACCGCGTCCTCGCGCTCGGCCGCGGGCGTGCCGGCCCGCGGGCTGTACTTGAACGAGAACGCCGCCGCGAAGCCGATATCGGAGACGAGACGCATGGTCTCGGCAAAATCCGCGTCGGTCTCGCCGGGGAAGCCGACGATGAAGTCCGAGGAGAGCGCGATGTCGGGCCGCGCCCCACGGATGCGGTCGATCAGCCGCCTGTAGGCATCGCCGGTATGGCGCCGGTTCATGGCGTGCAGGATGCGGTCCGAGCCCGACTGCACCGGCAAATGCAGGTAGGGCATCACCAGCGGGTTGACCGCATGCGCGCGGATCAGGTCGTCCGCGAAGTCGTTCGGGTGGCTGGTGGTGTAGCGCAGGCGCAGGAGGCCCGGCACCGCGGCCAGGGCATCCATCAGCGCGCCGAGCGTCGCCGGAGCGCCGTCGGCGCCGTCTCCGTGATAGGCGTTGACGTTCTGACCGATCAGGGTGATCTCGCGAACCCCGCCCTCGACGAGGCGGCGCGCTTCCTCGACCACCGCGGCGACCGAGCGGGAGACTTCGGCGCCACGGGTATAGGGCACGACGCAGAAGGCGCAGAACTTGTCGCAGCCTTCCTGCACGGTGAGGAAGCCGGTGACGCCGCGGTTGCGACGGGCCGGTAGGTGATCGAACTTGTCCTCGAGCGGGAACTCGGTGTCGACGACGCGGCCCTCGCGGGCCTGACGCAGCAGGTCGGGCAGGCGGTGATAGCTCTGCGGGCCCACCACCACGTCCACCGCCGGCGCACGGGACAGGATCTCGCGGCCCTCGGCTTGCGCGACGCAGCCCGCCACGACGATGCGGGTCTCCTGGCCGGCTTCCGCGCGCTCCCCCTTGAGGACGCGCAGGCGACCGAGTTCCGAATAGACCTTCTCGGCGGCCTTCTCGCGGATGTGGCAGGTGTTGAGGACGACGATGTCGGCCTCTTCCACCATCTCGGTGGGGGCATACCCCTCGGCCGCCAGCACGTCGGCCATGCGGCCGGCGTCGTAGGCGTTCATCTGGCAGCCGTAGGATTTGACGTAGGCTTTCTTCAAGATCGCAGACCCTGCCGCCGGCTTGGGCGGTGTCGTTGTTCGAAGCGGTATGGACTCGACTGCCGCGCCCTCTAGCACGCTTACGCCCGAAGGACGATGCTCCCGCCGATTGCGAAGGCCTGACCCGTGAACCTGCAGAACGATTCCGCCTTCTTCGCCCTGCTGGCCGACAGTCATCGCCGCCTTGTCGGGCGCCCGCTCGTGTCGGACGCGACGGCCGATGCGGCCTGGCTCTACGCGGTGGCGCCCTTCGCCGTGCTCGCCCACGACACCTCGGCCGATCCGCTCTTCGTCTATGCCAATCGCGCGGCGCAGGCCGCCTTCGGCTACGATTGGCAAGACATCATCGGCATGCCGTCGCGACTGTCAGCGGAGGCGCCGGAACGGGCCGAGCGCCAACGCCTGCTCGACGCCGTCGCCCGCGATGGATTCGTCGCGGATTACCGCGGCGTGCGGATCGCTCAATCCGGCCGGCGTTTCCCGATCACGGACGGGGTGGTGTGGCAGCTCGTCGATGCGGCGGGACGCATCCATGGGCAGGCGGCCACGTTTCCGATTGCGGTGTGAGCGAACCGTTCGCGGATTGGTCTCTCCGCTCAGATCGCAGCGACACCCGGCGCCGATACATCCGCACCCTCGTGAGCCGGTGCCGGACGCGTCGGTCGCGCCGGGGACGTGCCGCCCCGCGTCTCGCGCAGAGCCTGCCGCACCGCCGATTCGGCTTGCGCCGCGGCCAGCTTGCGGTCGGTGGCCGCGTCGAACGGGATCGGCGGACCCCAGGCGATGTGAACGTCGATGGGCCCCCGGGTGGCGAACAGACCGAGATGGGGGGCGAGCTCCATGTCGCCGTACCACGCCACCTCCGGCCGCTCCGCCCGCGTCACCGGCAGTCCGTTGCGGCGCGGATAGCTGAGCGCCAAGGGCTGCAGCCGGATGCGGGCAAGGCCGCCGGTTTCCGCCGCGAGCGCCGCGCGGGCGGCCCCGACGAGGGAAGAGCGGAACGGCAGAAGGTGCAGGCCGTCGCCGGTCGTGCCTTCGGCGAACAGCACGATGAGATCGCCCGAGGCGAGACGCTGCCCGACGGTGGCGTTGACCTGGGCGGTGGCGGCGCGCTTGGCCCGCTCGATGAAGACCGTGCGCTGAAGCTTGGCGAGCCCGCCGATCAACGGCCAGCCCTCGATTTCGGATTTGGCCACGAAGGAGAGGGGGCGCAACGAGCCCAGGGCGACGATGTCGAGCCAGGACACGTGATTGGCGAGAACGAGGGCCGGCTCGCCCGGAGGCGGCGGCGTGCCGCTCTGCGTCACCCGCACCGAGAACAGGCGCAGGAACAGGCGGTGAAACCAGACCGGAATGCGCGCGGCGAGTCGTCCACGCCCGAACTTCAGGCTCACCATATGCGGGACGATGACCAGCAGGAAAGCCAGCGCCTGCACCGCCAGACGCAGGCCGATGCCGAGCCGGGTCATCGGACGAGGGACGGGCCGATCACGCGAGCGCCGCGCTCATGGTGAGTGCCGTGGCCCTGTTGCCGTTGGGCAGCGGGTAATAGCCCTTGCGCTCGCCGATCTTCACGAAGCCGGCCCGCGTGTAGAGCTTGAGCGCCGGGGCGTTGCCCTCGTCGACCTCGAGATGAACCGTGCGGATGCCGGCGAAGGCGAGCGCGGTCAGGTGTTCGCGCAGCAAGCGGTGGCTGTGGCCGCCGCCGCGGGCGGAGGGTGCCAGCACGATGGTCAAAATCTCCGCCTCGTCCGCCGCCTTGCGCGAGAGGACGAAGCCGATCACCGAGCCGCCGCGCCGCAGGGCATGCGCCTCGGTCGAGCGCTCGCACAGCAGCCGCTCGAATTCATGGGCAGCCCAGGGACGGGCGAAGGCGGTGGCATGCAGGGCCTCCAAGGCGGCGGCCTGGCCAGCGTCCCGCAGGGGTGCGACGTAGGGCGTCGCGCCCCAGGCGTCCCACCATGCCGACCACCAATCGAGGGCCCAGAACGGGGAGAGCGGCCGATTCATGCCCGCGCGATCCTGGCATGGTCTTGAGGCCGAGCGTCCGGGCCTCGCAGGTAGAGGGGGCGCGGCAGGGCCTGTGCCGGATCGGCGACGAGGCCGAGCGAGGCGACCCAGGCGATCTGCGGCGCGCCGGTGGCGGCGATCTCGACGGGCAGGCCCGCCGCCTCCGCGGCCGACGCGAGCGCCGCAGCCCCGGTACCGGTGATGATGGTCCGTCGGTGCCCGAGCAGGGTCACCGCCTCGGCGATGGAGAGATGGCGGGGCGGGATGACCACGCCCTCGGCCACGCTCATGGCCTGCAGGTAGAGGGCGCCGTGGCGGGCATCGATGGCCGCGACGATCAACGCCTCACCGTCGAGCGCCAACTGCGGCGCGAGCAGGGCCGAGAGCGTCGTGACTCCGACCACGGGGATGCCCGCTGCGAGCCCGACGGCCCGCGCCGCGGACAGGCCGACCCGCAACCCCGTGTAGCTTCCGGGGCCGACGGTGACCGCAACGCGCGACAGACTGGAGAAGCCGCCGTCCACCCGCGCCATCACCCGCTCGATCAGCGGCAGCAGGGCCTCGGCATGGCCGCGGGCGAGCGGCATGGATTCCTCGGCCAGCAAATCGTCGCTCGCGTCGGTGGCGATGCAGGCCGCGCAGGCGTCGAGCGCCGTATCGATGGCAAGTATCCGCAATCCGTCACACCCATCGACGGCGGCTGGTCGTCGGTCCGCCGGATCGTCGTCCCAAGGTCTCGATTCCGCAGCGCCCGCCGTAGATCGGCAGGCGCCCGGTCCGTCACTCTAAGCCGAAACGATCGGCCGCGTCAGCGCATCTCCGCGTGGCCTCCCCAGGAAGCCGCGCGGGTGTTGCCGTGGAGCCAGGGGCCGTTATCAGACCGCCTGAACCTCGCGGACCGAGGGCAGGAAGTGGCGGAACAGGTTCTGCACACCCTGCCGCAGAGTGGCCGTGGAGGACGGGCAGCCCGAGCAGGCACCCTTCATCTCGAGATAGACGATACCGTCGCGGAAGCCCCGGAAGGTGATGTCGCCCCCGTCGCTCGCCACGGCCGGCCGTACCCGGGTCTCGAGCAGGTCCTTGATGGTCACCACCGTGTCGTGGTCGGCCTCGTCGTAGAACTCGTCGGTGGTGTCGTCCTCTTCGAGAACCGCGCCCGCGGCGAGGACCGGGCGGCCGGACTGGAAGTGGTCCATGATCGCCCCGAGCACGGCGGGCTTCACCTGCGGCCACTCATTCACGCCCTCGGCCTTCGTGACCGAGATGAAATCGTGCCCGAAATAGACGCCGGACACGCCGGGCACCGCGAACAGGGCGGAGGCCAGGGGCGAGCGCTCGGCGCTGTCCGCGTCGCGGGCTTCGAAGGTTCCCTCGGGCAAGACCACCCGGCCGGGCAGGAACTTCAGGGTTGCGGGGTTCGGTGTGGCTTCGGTCTGGATGAACATGGCTCAGAAATCCTCGTCCGCTGGCGCCGGTTCAAGGCCGGCCGGGAACGGTGGCGAGTCGCGTCGGGCGATCCGCCTCCGCTTCCCATGTGGACCGGACGAGACGGATTCTCAACTGCGGGCGCGGGCGCAGCACCGTCACCGGAGCTGGCACGGATCGATGCGCGGCTTCTCGCGACGAAGCCGGATCGAGGCCGCGGCAGGGGTATCCCGACGATCGAGCGAGGCCATCGACAAAGCGGACGACATCGGATACAGCGCGGCCCAACTCACAACAGGATGCCGAAATCCTGACGCCCGGCCCTCGCCGGACGGGCGCAACGGCAGGAGCTTACCATGAACATCATCGAGCAGATCGAGCGGGAAGAGATTGCCCGCCTCAACAAGACCATCCCGGATTTCGAGCCGGGCGACACCGTGATCGTCAACGTCCGCGTGAAGGAAGGCGAGCGCACCCGCGTCCAGGCTTACGAGGGCGTCTGCATCGCCCGCGCCGGCGGCGGCCTCAACGAGAACTTCACCGTCCGCAAGATCTCCTACGGCGAGGGCGTGGAGCGCGTGTTCCCCGTGCACTCCCCGATGATCGACTCGATCAAGGTGGCCCGCCGCGGTAAGGTCCGTCGCGCCAAGCTGTACTACCTGCGCGACCGTCGCGGTAAGTCGGCCCGTATCGTCGAGCGCAGCGACCGCGCCGAGAAGGCTGCCAAGTCTCAGAAGGCGGCTCCCGCCGCCGAATAATCGTTTCGGCGTATCGCGCCGATCCGATCGAGGCCCGCTCCGAGATGCTCGGGGCGGGTTTTTTGTTTTTGCCCGTCGCCGATCATCGGCATCGCGGATCAGGTTGCGCTCTCATCCACGCGGACCGATCTTCGGATTGCGGGAAGATGGACGAGGCGGCCTTCCCTTTCCAACTGAGTAGCCGCCCTCACCAACTTATACAGCGTGAGGTCTTCGGGGCTGCTCAGGATTTCGCCTCAGACCCAGAACGTCGTCTCAAAGCCGGTCCGGTTTCACCTCCCGCCAGAATGGGGGCGGACGCGGCCTGGCAGGTAGCCAGGCCGCGCAACGTCATGCACCCTGGGCCATGGCTAGAGGCGGCCGGGACTCGATCGTGGGCTCGCTTTGCCGTCAGGGCGACAGGATCCCTGGTAGAATGCCGGGACGACCGGTTCGAACGCTGCCTGGACCCTCAGCCGAAGCCGAGCCCGCAGCATCACCCCCGCCGTAGCGCCGCCAGGACCTTGCCACCCGGTCGACCGGTGGCCGGCATACCGAGCTGGCGCTCCACGTCCTTGATCGCGTCGCGGGTCTTGGCGCCGACCTTGCCGTCCGGTTCGCCGACATCGTAGCCGCGGGCGATCAGGCGCGATTGCAGATCACGGCGCTCGGCCCGCGACAGCGGCGGGTCGTCGGTCGGCCACTCGGCCTGAACGCCGGGGCGTCCGCGCAGGCGGTCCGACAGGACGGCGATGGCGAGCCCGTAGGATTCCGCGGCGTTGTAGGAGTAGATCGCGTCGAAGTTCTTGGTCACCAGGAAGGCGGGACCGTCGATGCCGGCGGGGGCGATGATGCCCGCGGGCCCCTCCCCCGTCAGCGGGCGCCCATCGACCCGGGTGACGCCGAGGGACGTCCAGTGGCCGACCGCATGCTTGTTCTTGCGGCCGGCGGCCGCGACGTTGAAGCCGCGCGGCAGCCTCACCTCGTAGCCCCAGGGCTGCCCGTTCGACCATTTGGCGACCCGCAGGAAATTGGCGGTCGAGGCCACCGCATCCGCCACGGAATCGACCACGTCGCGCCGGCCGTCGCCGTCGCCGTCGACCGCCAGTCTCTGGTAGGTCGTCGGCATGAATTGGGTTTGGCCGAAGGCGCCGGCCCAGGAGCCGGTCAGCCGCGAGGCCTCGATGTCGCCCCGCTCGATGATCTTCAGGGTCGCGATCAATTCGCCGCGGAAGAAGTCGCGGCGGCGATTGCCCGAGCAGGCCAGCGTGGCCAGCGATTGCACCAGCGGCATCTTGCCGAGATTCTTGCCGAAATTGGACTCGACGCCCCAGACGGCCGCGATGGTGTGGCGATCGACGCCGTAGCGGGCCTCCGCGTTCGCGAGGGCCTGGGCATGCTGGCGCATCGCCGCGCGACCGTCCTCGACCCGCTCCTCGTCGACCAGGGCCGACATGTAGTCCCAGATCGGCGTCTTGAACTCCGGCTGGGCCTGGGACAGCTCGATCACCTTGTCGTCGTAGACGATGCCGCTCGTGGCGGCCCGGAACGTCTGGGCGGAGACCCCGGCGCCCGCCGCCTGCGCCTGGATGCCGGCGAGGCAGGACTGGAAGTCGGCGCGTGCCGGGATGGCGGACAGCCCCGCGGCGAGGGCGATGGCGATCAGGCTGGCGCGAACGGTCGGCGTCGGCATAGTCCGGTGTCTCCGGCTTATCGGATGCGTCTTCGAGCCTGATTCAGGCGACACGAGGGTTAACGAAGGGTGACGCGGTCTCGTCCCTGGCAATCGGACCATCCTCTCGAATTGACGCAGGGCCGCTTCTCGTCTAGCAGGCGCGGACGAACGGGGCTCCTCAGCGGGGCCCCGCATCGTTTTCATGCGCACCCGCGAGCGGCAACGTCCGCTCTGTCGTCCTCGGACAGCTCCGGCCGAAGAGGAAAAGGAGGGCGCGTTCCTCACGTATCTTGTTCCAGAGGAACAGCGAATGTCCAAACGCGTCCAGGCGAAGCACAAGCTCGATCGCCGCATGGGCCAGAACATCTGGGGCCGTCCGAAGAGCCCCGTGAACCGCCGTGAATACGGCCCCGGCCAGCACGGCCAGCGCCGTAAGGGCAAGATGAGCGACTTCGGCACGCAGCTGCGCGCCAAGCAGAAGCTCAAGGGCTATTACGGCAACATCACCGAGAAGCAGTTCCGTCGCTACTACGCTGAGGCGATCCGCCTGCGCGGCGATTCCGGCGAGAACCTGATCGGTCTGTTGGAGCGCCGCCTCGACGCGGTGGTGTACCGCTCGAAGTTCGTCGCGACCCCGTTCGCCGCGCGTCAGTTCGTCAACCACGGCCACGTCAAGGTCAACGGTCGCCGGGTCAACATCCCGAGCTACCAGGTGAAGGTCGGCGACCTGATCGAGGTGAAGGAAGCCTCCCGTCAGCTCGAGATCGTCGTGGTGGCCTCGCAGCTCGCCGAGCGCGACGTGCCCGACTACATCGAGGTCGATCACCAGAAGATGACCGCCCGCGTGACCCGCATCCCCGGCCTGTCCGAGGTGCCGTACCCGGTGCAGATGGAACCGAACCTCGTCGTCGAGTTCTACTCGCGCTAAACGCTTCGGACCTCGTCCGAATGCGGAAAGGGCCGCCCCTCGGGGCGGCCCTTTCTCGTTTTGGGCGATGCGGTGGGTCGTCGAAATTCTCCGAGAACACTCGGCCATCGCCTGGGACTGGACGACGTCGCGCAGCAGAAATCCGAACGGAGGTGTGCCGTGGCAGGGCGTCGTTCTCAGAAGCGCTTGGCGATCAGGGCTTCGGATTGCGGTGCCGGCTCCGCCTGAGCGAGCGCCTTGCGCAGCATCTCCACCGCTGCGGTGGGATCGTCGCCGACGAGGTAATTGAGATCGAGGCCCTCGCGGATGAAGCCGTGGCCACGCATGTGGTCGAGCAGGGTGATGAGCGGATCCCAGAAGCCGTTCACCGAGAGGAGCAAAATCGGTTTGGCGTGCTGCCCGAGCTGCGCCCAGGTCATCTGCTCCACCAGTTCCTCAAGGGTGCCGATGCCACCGGGCAAGGCCACGAAGGCGTCGGCGCGGTCGAACATCAATTTCTTGCGCGTGTGCATGTCGGAGACCACGATGGTCTCCTGAATGGCGTCCAGCATGCGCTCGCGCGATTTCAGGAAGTCCGGAATGATGCCGGTGACGTGGCCGCCCGCCTCAAGGGCCGCCTGAGCGACCGTGCCCATCAGGCCGACATTGCCGCCGCCGTAGACGAGATTGATGCCCGCTTGCCCCAAAGCCGTGCCGAGGGTGCGCGCGGCCTCCGCGAAGGCTGGATCGCCACCGAAGCCGGAGCCGCAATAGACGCAGACGGATGTGAGACGATCCATCAGGCGCCCCCGCGTTGGGAAACCGCCAAGCACTCGCCCGCGCCATACGCACGGAAAAGTGCTGAGTATCCTCGCGAATCCGATCGGGCGGCGGGTTCGAGCTTTGGTGTTCTTCTCATGTTCGTTAATATGTCACGGGATTTAGACGGGTTGTCGACGGTCGGCGCGCGAACTGAAGCCCGCGCGTCACCGCGACTGCGGAATTGAGTAGGAGTTCGAGGACCATGACGGCTGAGGTGCGGCGAGGCATCGTGCTCGCGGTCGCGGGCCTGCTCGGCGGCTTCGCCATGGTCGTCGCGCTGTTTGGAACGGGGGAACTCCTCAAGCGCAATGTCGCGGGCGGTTCCTCCGCCGAGGCGCCGGCCGCGGCGCCCCCCGTAGGATCGGACAACGCTGCTCCTCTTGCCGCTCTCACGCCGCCGCCGCAAGGAAAAATCCCTGCTCGCGAGGCGGGGCCGGTCCCCGGCATTGCGACCGAGCCTGCGCCCGCTGCGCCCGAGGGCGCGCCGACCTTCGACATCGTGCGCGTCGAGCCGGATGGGGCGAGCGTCGTGGCGGGGCGCACAGTTCCGAATGCGAAGGTGGAGCTGCTGCGCGACGGGCGTCCCTATGCCAGCGCGATCGCCGATGCCTCCGGCCAGTTCGCCCTGACCCCGCCCGACCTTCCGGTAGGATCGAGCGAGATCGCCCTGCGGGCCACATCGCCGGATGGACGTTCGCTGACGGGTCGCGAGAGCGTCACCGTGGTCGTGGCCGAGAAGCGCAATGCCAAGCCGCTGATCGCGCTCAGTGCCCCCGACGCGCCGACGCGGGTGCTGTCGCAGCCGGGCATGCCCGAGAGCGGTCAGGGCGGTACGGCCACGGCCTTCGCAGAAACGCCCGGCAAGGCCCCGGCCGAGGGGAGCGGAGCGAGCCACGGTGGAGGAAAAGCCGGCAGCGAGGGGAGAGGCTCCGCCGCGCCGACGCGCGAGGCGGCCCGGACACCTGTTCCGGCCAAGGGCAAGCCCGGTTCCGCCGTCCCGGCGACGGCCCCCGGGGCCGAGGCAGCGCCGCGGATCGTCAGTGTCGACGCTCAGGAAGGCGGCAGACTCGACGTGACCGCTCAGGCCGTTCCCGGCGCCACTCTTCGGCTCTACCTCAACGACACCCTGGTGGCTTCCGGGCATCCCGGGACGGACGGGCGCATCGCCTTCACGATCGGCCGCGGGGTGCGGCCGGGCGCTTACCAGATCCGCATCGACTCGGTCGATCCGGCGGGCGGCAAGGTGCAGCGGCGCGCCGAGGTCTCCTTCACCTATCCCGAGAGTGCGGCGACCCGAATCGCCACCGCGGAGAAGACGGTGGGCGGCGTCCCCGCCCTGCCCGCACCGAAAACCGCCGCAACTCCGCCTGCCACGCCTCCGGCCGCGGCGACCCAACCGATGACGGGACAATCGGCGGCGAAGCCGGGCGCGAGACCGAATGCGCCTGGGAGCGAGCACGCGATCCCGGCAGGCCGCACGAGTGGTCATGAGCCGGTCGAGGGACAGGCGGGCCCATCGCGGACGTCGTCCGGCCAAGCCTCGCGACAGGATCCCCGCACGCCTGAATCGGCGCCCGAAGCCCGGGCCGCGCCGAGCCTCGCCGGCAATCCGGCTTCGCCCATGGCGCCGCCTACCTCGGCCGGGCCCAACCCTGGTGTGCCCGCATCCGTTGTGCCCTCACCCGGCACGCCCGTGCCGAGGATGCCTACGCCCGGTACGCCTTCGGTGGCGGCCGCCGGCGGTCCGGGCAGCCCGAGCGTCACCGGAGACGGTGCCACCGCCGCCGCTCTGTCGCCGAAGCTGCCCGAGAGCGCGGCACCCGGGGAGGCCCGGCGAACGGCCGATGAGCCCGGCGCCGGCACCGTGTTCGTGCCCGAGATCAGCACCGCACGGATCACCCGCGGCGACAGCCTGTGGCAGATCAGCCGGCGCACCTACGGCAAGGGCAATCGCTACACGGTCATCTACGACGCCAACCAGGAGCAGATCCGCGATCCGGACCTGATCTATCCCGGACAGATCTTCGTTCTGCCGAAGGATGCGCCCGCCGCGGCGGACAACCCCGCACCCAAACGCACCTGAGGGAGCGCATCTGGCCCGGCAGGGCTGCGCAGGGCATCGCCGTTCCCACGGGATGCACGGCGGCGGCGTAAGCCCTATATGCGGACGACGGACGACGCGGGCTGCCTTTCCAGGCTCGGGCCGTCATCATTCCCGCATCCATTCCCGATCCGATCATGGCAACCGCATCCGAGCCGGCGGCGCCGAGCGCGTCCGCGCCGCTCGAACGACCCGGCCTTCTCGAAACATACCGGCGCCTCTGGCCCTATCTCTGGCCGCAGGCCCGTGGCGATCTCCAGCGCCGCATCTTCCTCGCCTTCGGCCTGCTCATGCTGGCCAAGGCCGCCACCATGGTGATGCCCTTCACCTTCAAATGGGCGACCGATGCCCTGGTGGCGGCCACCGGCAAGGATGCGAGCGCCGTCCCCGCCGGGCTCATCTCGGCGCCCTTCCTGTTGATCGGCCTCTACGGCCTGTCCCGGGTCGCCATGGCGGCCATGACGCAGGTGCGCGACGGCTTGTTCGCGAAGGTGGCAATGCATGCGGTGCGGCGGCTCGCCCTGCTCACCTTCGAGCACATGCACCGCCTGTCCCTGCGCTTCCACCTCGAGCGCAAGACCGGCGGTCTCACCCGCGTGCTGGAGCGCGGCCGCAACGGCATCGAGGAATTGTCGCGCCTGATGGTGTTGACGCTGGTGCCGACCATCGTCGAACTCGCCCTCGTGCTCGGGATCCTGGCCTGGGAATTCGACTGGCTCTACTCGGTCGTCGTGGCGACCATGATCGCCGCCTATCTCGGCTTCACCTGGAAGGCGACCGAGTGGCGCATCGGCATCCGCCGCCGGATGAACAACTCCGACACCGACGCCACGACGAAGGCGGTCGATTCGCTCCTCAACTACGAGACCGTGAAGTATTTCGGCGCGGAGGGCCGCGAGACCGCCCGCTACGACGCCTCGATGGCGACGTACGAGAAGGCTTCGACCCAGACCTACGTCTCGCTCGCGGTGCTCAACGCGGGCCAAGCCGTCATCTTCACCATCGGCATGACGGCGGTGATGATCCTGGCCGCGCGCGACATCATGGCCGGTCGCACCACCATCGGCGGCTTCGTGCTGGTCAACACGATGCTGGTGCAGCTCTCCATGCCCCTGAACTTCATGGGCATGATCTATCGGGAGATCAAACAGGCCCTCGTCGATATCGACGACATGTTCCGCATCATCGATCGCAATCCCGAGATCGCCGACCGCCCCGGTGCGCCGGCGCTCGCGGTGCCCGCGGGAATCGTGCGGTTCGAGGACGTGCGCTTCGCCTACAACCCGGAGCGACCGATCCTGCGGGGGGTCTCGTTCGAGGTGCCGGCCGGACGCACGGTCGCCATCGTCGGCCCCTCGGGGGCCGGCAAATCGACGCTGTCGCGGTTGCTGTTCCGCTTCTACGAGCCCCAGAGCGGGCGCATCACCATCGACGGGCAGGACATCGCGACGGTCCGTCAGGATTCGCTGCGGGCGGCCATCGGCATGGTGCCGCAGGACACGGTCCTGTTCAACGACACGATCGGCTACAACATCCGCTACGGTCGTTGGGACGCCAGTGAAACGGAACTGCGCGAGGCGGCGCGCCTCGCTCAGATCGATCGCTTCATCGAGAGCCTGCCGGAGGGCTACGAAACGCCGGTGGGCGAGCGCGGCCTGAAACTATCGGGCGGCGAGAAGCAGCGGGTCGCGATTGCCCGAACCATCCTGAAGGCGCCGCCGATCCTCGTTCTCGACGAGGCGACCTCGGCCCTCGATTCCTTCACCGAACGCGAGATCCAGGCGGCGCTCGACCGCGTCAGCCGCGGCCGCACCACCCTGGTCATCGCCCACCGCCTGTCGACGGTGGTGAATGCCGACGAGATCCTCGTGCTCGACCAGGGCCGGGTCGTCGAGCGGGGCGACCATGCGGGCCTGCTGGCACGGGGGGGCGTCTACGCCGCTCTTTGGGATCGCCAGCGGCAGGCGGATGCGGCGCGCGAGGCGCTGAAGCGTGCCGAGGACGAGCGGGCGCTGTCGGATGCGGCAGCCTCGGAGCCCGCGCCTGTCGGTTGAGACACCCCTGACGAAAAGCCCCGCATCACCCGCGGTTGACGTTCGCCCGGCCCCCTGCCATCGGGCAGGGTGAATTGGCCTCGCCGGAGCCCCATCGGAGCCCATGACCGACCTCATTGAGACCATCCGCCGGACGCTCGTGCCGATCCACAAGGAGGGGTATCCCTTCATCCTGATCGGCATCGTGCTCACCGTCGGCGCCGGCCTCTTCTCGCAGTTCTTCGCCTGGGTGTTCCTGATCCTCACCCTGTGGGTCTGCTACTTCTTCCGCGATCCCGAACGCGTCGTGCCGGTCGGCGAAGGCCTCGTCATCTCGCCGGCCGATGGGCGGGTGAACCTGATCTCGACGGTGCTGCCGCCGCCGGAGCTCGACCTCTCGCACGAGCCGATGCTGCGGATCTCCGTGTTCATGAACGTGTTCGACTGCCACGTGAACCGGGTGCCGGTCAGCGGCAAGATCGGCCAGATCCACTACACGCCGGGCCTGTTCCTCAACGCCGAACTCGACAAGGCGAGCGAGGACAACGAGCGCAACGGCATCGTCATGGAAACGACGCATCGCGGCCAGCCTTTGCGCATCGGCGTGGTGCAGATCGCCGGTCTCGTGGCCCGGCGCATCGTCGGCTTCGTCTCGGCGGGCGAGTCCAAGCAGGTCGGCGAGCGCTTCGGCCTGATCCGCTTCGGATCGCGGGTCGATGTCTATCTCCCGGTCGGCACCAGGGTTCTGGTCGGGCTCGGCCAGAAGGCGGTGGCGGGCGAGACGGTGCTGGCCGATCTCGGCGGCGGCCCGGAGCGCAGCTTCCGTCGGATCTGAGCGCGGTCGAGCCAGCAGAGTCAGAGGCGATATGGACGATCTCTTCCCGCCCTTCGCGCCCGATCCGAACGACCGCCCGAGGCGTTTTCGCCCGGTGCCGTTCCGGATGATCGCGCCGAACATGATCACCCTGCTGGCACTCTGCCTAGGGCTGACCGCCATCCGTCTCGCCTTCGAGGGGCGGTTCGAGCCTGCGGTGCTCGCCGTCGTCGTCGCCGCAGGGCTGGACGGGATCGATGGACGCGTGGCGCGCCTGCTCAAGGGCACGTCCCGCTTCGGGGCGGAGCTCGATTCGCTCGCCGATTTCGTGAATTTCGGCTGCGCCCCGGCACTGATCCTCTACAGCTTCGCCCTGCACAACCTGAAGTCGGTCGGCTGGATCGTGTCGCTGGTCTTCGCCATCGCGATGTGCCTGCGGCTCGCCCGCTTCAACGCGATGCTCGACGATCCCAATCGACCCGAGTGGAAGAAGGACTATTTCGTCGGCATGCCTGCGCCGGCGGGGGCGCTGACCGGCATGCTGCCGCTCTACCTGCATTTCCTCGACGTACCGTTCCCGCAATGGAGCACGGGCCTGATCCTGGCCTACGAGCTCGTCATCGCGCTGCTCGTCGTCTCCACCGTGCCGACCTTCTCGGGCAAGACCTGGGGCAAGCGCGTCCCGCGCGACCTCGTTCTGCCGATCTTCCTCGTGGTCGTGGTGGCGTTCGGCCTCGTCATCTCGTTCCCGTTCGAGGCGCTCGCCGCGGTGAGCCTCGGCTATCTCTGCGTCATCCCCTTCGGCGCCGTGCAGTACCGCAAGCGCCTGCGGCGCGAGGGCGAGGAGACGTTGCCGGCCGAGACGACGTAACGAGCCACCCTCTGCCTCCCAACCAAACTCCTCATCCTGAGGTGGCGGCGCGAAGCGTCGCCCTCGGAGAAGGGCTCCAGAGGCCTCCGCGGGACCTGGGTCCCTCCTTCGAGGCTGCTGCGCAGCACCTCAGGATGAGGACGATGGATTGGATCGGAGCGTCGCCCTACCCTCAGCCCGCCACCGTCCAAGTGGTGGTGCCGTCCTTGTTGTCCTTCACGCTCACACCCATCGCGACCAGGGCATCGCGCACGCGGTCGGAGGCGGCCCAGTCCTTGGCGGCCCGCGCCGCCTTGCGCTCGGCGATCAGCGCCTCGACCGTGGCGACATCGACACCCGCTGCGCTTACCCGGGCCGCCTCGCGCTGAGCCTTGGTTTCCCCCAGAAATCCCATCAGCCCGGCCGCCGCCTTGAGCGCGGAAGCGTCCGTGCCCGCGAGCCGGTGCAGCTCGCCGATCGCGGCCGGAGTGTTGAGGTCGTCGCAGAGCGCGTCGATCACGCCGTCGGAGATCGAATCCGCCGGCGCCGCCTCGCCCGCCGCGTCGTACCAGCGCTCCAGCATGCGGTTGGATTCCTCCAATCCCCGCAGGGTCCAATCGATCGGCTGGCGATAGTGGGTCTTGAGCATGTTGAGGCGCACGACCTCGCCCGGCCAATCGGCGAGCACCTGACCGATGGTGATGAAGTTGCCGAGCGATTTCGACATCTTCTCCCCCTCGACCTGGAGGAAGCCGTTATGAAGCCAGACATTGGCCATCACGCTCGTGCCGAAGCAGCAGCGGGACTGTGCGACCTCGTTCTCATGGTGCGGGAAGATCAGGTCGATGCCGCCCGCATGGATGTCGAAGGTCTCGCCGAGATGCTTCCACGACATCGCCGAGCACTCGATGTGCCAGCCAGGACGGCCGCCCGCCTCGATGCCGCAGGGTGACGGCCAGGACGGCTCGCCCTCCTTCGACGGCTTCCACAGCACGAAATCGAGCGGCGAGCGCTTGTAGGGCGCGACCTCGACCCGGGCGCCGGCCTCCATCTCGTCGAGGGGGCGCTTCGACAGGGCGCCGTAATCGGGCATGGACGGCACGTCGAACAGCACGTGCCCTTCGGCCACGTAGGCGTGACCCGAGCCCACCAAGCCCTCGATCAGGCGGTGCATCTCGCCGATATGGTCGGTCGCCCGCGGCTCGACGAAGCGGAGGCGCTCGCCCGCGACGTTCACATCGTCGGCCATCAGGACGCCAAGGGCGCGGATGTCGGCGTGGAACTGCGCCAGCGTACCGTCGGTGAGTTCCCGGATGGTGATGCCGCGCTCCCGCGCGCGCGCGTTGATCTTGTCGTCTACGTCGGTGACGTTGCGGGCATAGGTGACGTGCGCCGGGCCGTAGAGATGGCGCAGCAGCCGGAACAGCAGGTCGAAGACGATGATCGGCCGGGCGTTACCGATATGGGCCGCGTCGTAGACCGTCGGGCCGCAGGCATACATCCGCACATGCGCCGGATCGATCGGCGTGAAGGCCGCCTTCTCGCGGGTCAGCGTGTTGTAGAGCCGCAACATCGGGGTCATCGAAATGGTCCCGCCGGAACCGTCCGGCCTTCGCGACGGCCACGAGCCGTCCTCGGTTTCTCTTTGCGCTGCAGCGCGTTCGACCGTCCGGCGCGGGTGGCGTCTCAACCGAACGCCGCATTGCCGCCCGAGCCGCTCCAGCTCGCTGTTGCACCGCCGCGACGGTCGCCGGTCGTGCCTTCAGCTAACCCAGAACCGTGAGGAATTCGAGAACGACGGCGCCCCGGCCACGGCTCAACCGACCGTGACCGTGACACGCAAGAGTTTGTTTACCGAGCCGTCCGAACACTCCGCAATCGAGCGAACCCGTCAACAAGGTCTTCACCATGCGCCGTCCGGTCGTCGCCCTCCTCGCCCTCGTCCTGACCACGGCTGCGCATCAGGCCCATGCCGGCGAGGCGGCCCCGGCCCGCGCGCATGTCGAGAAGACTTTCCTGATTCCGGCGGAAGAAGGCTACGGCGTCGGCGAGTGCCTCAGCGGGGGCCCGAGCGAGTGCGGTCAGGTGGTCGCCAATGCGTGGTGCGAGTCGCAGGGCTATGCCAGCGCCGTCAATTACGGTGTCGCCGCCCAGGACGAGTATACCGGAGCGATCCCAGCCGCCCCGATGCCGGCGCCGAACGCGGCCCGTCCGCTGCGCATCACCTGCCAGGACTGATTTGCTCACGCTCTCTCTTCTGTGTCGTCATTCCGGATATGCCTGCAGCGCTCCGGAATAACGACGGATAGGGGTGCTCGGGCTCCTACTTCACGAAGTCCCCGCATTTCGGCGGCGCCTCTGTTCCCCAAGGGGCCAAGGGCACGCTGGAGGTTGAATTCTTCGGCGAGCCCTGCACCACCTTGTCGGAATAGACCATGTAGATCAGCGTGTTGCGCTTGGCGTCGCAGCCCCGCACGATCTGCATCGATTTGAAGATCAGCGACCGCCGTTCGCTGAACACCACCTCGCCCTGCTTGAACTTGTCCTTGAACTGCACTGGCCCGATCTGGCGGCAGGCCAGCGAGATGTCCGAGACGTCCTCGGCGAGGCCCAGCGTCCCCTTGATGCCGCCCTTCTCGGGCTGGGTGTACCAGCAGGCCACACCCGCCACCGTCGGATCGTCGATGCCGTACACGACGAGCTTGTCGTTCGGGGTGAGCGGGCGCCACACCGTCGACTTGTCGAAGATCCGGTCCGGATCGTCCGCCGCCCCGGCGACGCCCGGCAGCGCTGCGGCGGCGAGGCCGGCCGCCACCATCACACGACGGGCATTCCCCATGGTGCCCCTGAGCCACATCATCGACGCAATCCCCTCAAAGCCTGGCCGTAAACACATGGTGTCCCTGTCCCCCGACGGCGAGGGGTATTAACATGTGCGTGAGGCGGTCGGCCGCTTCACGCCGGCCTGGCCGTTTCCGCGACCTCCTGCCCGAGATCCCAGCATCCCCCCATGCCGCTGATCGGAATGCAGCTTCGCCGTGCCCTCTCCGCGCTTGCCGCGGCAACGGCCCTCGTCCTCGCGCAGGCGGCGCCCGCCGCCGCAGGCGACGTCTGGGCGTGCCAGCGCTACAAGACGGAGCTGGCCAATCTCAATGCCAGCGCCTCCACGGCCGCCGCGCTCCAGAGCGAGGTGGCACGGCTTCAGACCTACTACCGCAGCCTGAACTGCGAGGGCGGCCGGTTCCTGTTCTTCGATACCCGACCCCCGCAATGCGGAGCGGTCGAGGCCCGCATCCGCTCGCTCAACGCCACCTATGGCGGCGGCGACGGCGAGGTGGTCGCGGCACGCCGCCGTCAGCTCGTGGCATCCGTATCAAGCGCTTGCAGCGGCGTGATGCCGGAACCTGGTCAGGAAGCGCGCGTCGGCGGCGCTCAGACCGCGCGCGGCGGCGCTCAGGTGATCTGCGTGAAGACCTGCGACGGGTCCTACTTCCCGATGGCCAACCTGCCCGATGGGCGGGAGGGTGCGGACGAGATGTGCCAGGCGTTGTGCCCCGGCACGGAGGCTCTGGCCTACTCGATGCCGCACGGCGACGACGCGCTGAAATACGCCGCGACCCTCAAGGGCAGCCGCGCCTACACGGCGACGCCCACGGCGTTCAAGTTCCGCACCAGCTTCACGCCGAATTGCTCGTGCAAGAAGGAAGGTCAGAGCTGGGCGCAGTCTCTCGCCAAAGCCGAGAGCATGCTGGTCCGGCACAAGGGCGATATCTTCGTCACACCGATGACCGCGGAGCGGCTCTCGCGGGCGCCGAAGGTGCGTCTGACCCTGGTCGGTCGCGCCGACCGGACGGCGGCGACATTGGCCGCCGATGCCGCGAGCCGCGAAGGTGTGGTGGTCCAGCCCGAGGCTGCGGAAGCGACCGGCTCCACCGCTGCCGCCGCAGAGGCTCGCAGCGGCGCGATCCGCGTCATCGTCCCGGGCCTCGTCCCGGTTCCGGTCAACGCCGCAACACCCTGACGAAGGGCGCGTCAAGAGGCGCGCTTGTCTCGCCGAAGGACCCGTCACCGCCCGCCCGACCCGGCGGCCGACGCCAATTCCGACCGATGATTTGACGCTTCGCGACCGGGAACCATATCGGCCCGACAGTGTTCGGAACCGCCGATCGCGTTTCACGAGGCCGTCCTACATGCGGATCACCCGCTCCCTGCTCCTCACCGGCACCATGCTGCCGGCTCTCCTCCTGTCAGACCTGACCTTTGCACGTTCGCTCGGCGAAGCGGCGACGGGACGGATCGAACTCGCGCAGCGGGGCGATCCGGAAGGACCGGGTGGTGGTGGCCGTGGCGGTCCCGGTGGACCCGGCGGTCCGGGTGGCCCAGGGGGGGCGGAGCGCGGTGGGCCGGGCGGACCCGGCGGTCCCGGTGGCGGCCGTGAGCGTCCTGAGCCGCGTGAACGTCCCGAGCCTCGGCAGGCCCAGCCGGAGCGTGCAGCCCCACCGGCCGCCCGCGAACGGCCGGATCGACCTGACCGTCCCGAGCGGCCCGACCGCCCAGAGCGGCCTGACCGCCCCGAACGTCCCACGCCCGCCGAACGTCCGGCGCCTCCGGCTGCGCGGGAGCGGCCGGATCGCCCTGAGCGTCCGGAGCGGCCCGATCGCCCTGCGGCTCCTGCTCGTCCTGATCGTGACACCCCGGATCGTCCCGAACGGCCGACGCCGCCGACGGCGCGTGAGCGTGCACCGACGCCGGACCGCGAGACGCCCGCTCGTCCCGGCCGTGATGCGACCCCGGATACGCCCGCCCGCCCCGGCCGCGACGCGGCGCCGGATCGTCCCGGCCGCGATGCGCCCGCTCGTCCTGATCGCGAAGCACCGGCTCGTGGTGGTCGCGACGCCGATCGCCCCGATGCTCCCGGCCGTCCGGATCGCGACGGCCCGAACCGTCCGGGCCGTGATGCGACCCCGGATACGCCCGCCCGCCCCGGCCGCGATGCCACTCCGGATCGTCCGGGTCCGGGCCGCGACACGCCCGATCGCGACCAGCCGGCTCGCGGTGGGCGCGACGCCGATCGTCCCGAGACGCCACCGAATCAGCGCCCCGGCGTTCCGGGGCGCCCGGTTCAGCCACCCGGCACCCCGCCGAGCGCCGAGCGCCCGGACCAACCCGGAACCAATCCGGCGACGCCGCCGAACCAGCAGCCGGGCGTGCCCGGCCGGCCGGTGGCACCGAACCAGCAGCCCGGCGTTCCGGGTCGCCCGGTTCAGCCGCCCGGTACCCCGCCGAATGCGCAACAACCCGGCCAGCCGCTCCAGCCCGGCGTCGGTACGCCGCCGCCGCCTCCGCCCGGCGCGCCCGGCGCGGTGCAACCCGGTGGGCGCGACGGGCGCCTCGATGATGACCGCCGCGACGGCCGCGATCGTGACGACCGCTTCGGCCGGGACGGGCGCGACCGTGACGACCGGTTCGGTCGCGATGGACGTGACCGGGACGACCGCCTCGGCCGGGATGGACGCGACCGCGATGATCGCTATGGCCGTGACCGCTTCAACGTGCCCGGCACGCCGGCCTACATCCCCGGCGGCTTCCGCGACGACGATTATCGGATCCGCGATTACGAGACGATCCGGCGCGACCGCCGCGAATACGACGTGGACGGTCGGACGTACTATCGTGAGCCGGGCCGCATCATCGTCCGCGACCGCGACGGCTACTTCATCCGTCACGACGAGAACGAGCGGTTCCGGACGATCTACGGTGATCGCGGTTATCGCAGCGAACGCCGGGGCGGCGAGATCTACAGCTACGTCGACAGCCCGGCGGGCGGCCAGATCATCACGGTGGTGGACGATGACGGACGCTTGCTGCGCCGTTCGCGACGCTACGCGGATGGGCGCGAAGTCTTCCTCATCAACAACGCCTATGGCGGCGCCCCGCGTCCGATCTACGAGGATGTCGTCGACCTGCCGCCGCCGGATATCCGTATCCCGCGCGACCGCTACATCGTCGACTACGAGCGGGCCGACGAGCGCACCGTCTATCAGGCACTCTCCGCCCCGCCGGTGGTGCCCGTCGACCGGCGCTACACTCTGGATCAGGTGCGCTACTCGCCGCAGCTGCGCGCCCGGATGCCGAGCGTGGACATCAACACCATCACGTTCGACACCGGCTCGTTCACCGTGACCCCCGATCAGGCTCAGCGCCTGTCGACCATCGCGGCGGCGATCAACCAGGCGGTCAAGGCCAATCCGCAGGAGGTCTTCCTGATCGAGGGCTATACCGATGCGGTCGGCGCGGAAGTCGACAACCTGTCGCTGTCCGATCGTCGCGCCCAATCGGTCGCCGCGGTGCTGACGCAGAACTTTCAGGTGCCGCCGGAGAACCTGACCACCCAGGGCTATGGCGAGCAATATCTGAAGGTGAACACGCAGGAAGCGAACCGCGAGAACCGCCGCGTCACGGTCCGCCGCATCACCCCGCTGCTGCAGCAGCAGGCGGAGGGTCAGCCGCAATCGGCGCCTCCGCAGTGATCGACGGCGGTTGAACCTCTCCCGCCTGCGGGAGAGGTTGACCGGCCACACGGAACGAAGAACGAGCGCTGGTCCCCAAACCAGCGCTCGTTTTTTTTGCCTGCCTTTCGAGGGCCGTCCCCTATACCCTTGTCGGGCCCCCGAATGGGCACAACAACTTGAGGGTATCGGCCGGGCCCTCATCCCTCGGGGCCGATTCCGGACGCTGAGGATCACGTGGAATGTCGAATGCCAGCGACCGGTTGATCGAGGCCGGGACGCCGGCCTTCCGCCGGGCGACGCTCGCTCTGTTCGCCGCCGGATTCTCGACCTTCGCCGTACTCTACGGCGTGCAGCCGCTTCTTCCGGTCTTCGCCGATCAGTTCTCCGTCTCGCCCGCGGAGAGCAGCCTCGCCCTGTCGTTGCCCTGCGCGACACTGGCCATCGCGCTTCTCATCGTCAGTCCCCTGTCCGAGGTGTTCGGCCGCAAGCCGGTGATGACGACCTCGCTGTTCGCCTCCGCACTCCTCACCATCGGCGCGGTGCTGATGCCCGATTGGCACGGTTTCCTGGCGCTGCGCGCACTCACCGGCCTCGCGGCGAGCGGCCTGCCCGCCGTGGCGATGGCCTATCTGAGCGAGGAGATGCACGGGCGCGCCATCGGCCTGTCGATGGGTCTCCTCATCGGCGGCAATGCGCTCGGCGGAATGGTCGGGCGGCTGCTGGCGGGCGTGATCGCGGATCACGCGTCCTGGCGCTGGGGGCTGGGCACCATCGGCGTGCTGGCCCTCTTGGCCGCCGTCGCCTTCCAATTCGGCCTCCCGGCCTCTCAGCGGTTCCAGGCCCACCGGATGCGCTGGCGCGAGGTGCCCGGCACCTTCACCCATCACTTCCGCGATGCCGGGCTCCCCTGGCTGTTTCTGGCGCCGTTCCTGCTCATGGGCGGCTTCGTCTGCGTCTACAACTACATCGGCTTCCGCCTGCTCGATCCGCCCTACTCGCTCAGCCAGACGGCGATCGGCCTGATCTTCATCGTCTATCTCGCCGGAACCGCGAGCTCGACCGTCACCGGGCACGTGGCCGGGATGCTCGGACGCCGCAAGGTGTTGTGGCTGGCGATCCTGCTCGGGCTCGGCGGCATTGCCCTGACGATGGCCGAGAACCTGATCCTCATCATTCTCGGCATCGTCATCGTGACGGTCAGCTTCTTCGGGGCGCATTCGGTGGCGTCGAGCTGGGTCGGGCGACGCGCCTCGAGCGACCGGGCTCAGGCCTCGGCGATCTATCTCTGCATGTATTATCTGGGCTCTTCGCTGCTCGGTACGGCCGGCGGCTGGTTCTTCCTGCATTACGGCTGGGGGGGCGTGGCCGGCTTCTTCGCCAGCCTCTACGTCGCCGCCCTCCTCGTCGCCCTGCGGCTGACCCGTCTGCCGCCACTGCCCCTCTCGTGAGGCCATCATGAGCGCGTCCGACAGCCATGAAACGCAGGTCGACCGCCAGTTTGGAGCGCGGGCCGCCGACTACGTCGCCAGCGCCGTCCACGCTGCGGGGGCCGATCTCGAAGCCCTCGCCGCCCTCTGCCGCGATACTCCGTACGCGACGGTTCTCGATCTCGGCTGCGGCGGCGGCCATGTCGGCTACGCCGTCGCGCCGCATGTCCGTTCGGTGACCGCCCTCGATCTGTCGCAGGCGATGCTCGACGCGGTCGGATCGGAAGCTGCCCGGCGCGGCCTGACCAATCTCGTGACCCGCCGGGCCGCGGCGGAGTCCCTCCCCTTCGCGGATGCGAGCTTCGACTGGGTGCTGACACGCTACAGCGCCCACCACTGGGCCGATGTGCCGGCGGCGCTTCGCGAGGCCCACCGCGTACTCAAGCCCGGCGGACGCCTCGGGATCGTCGATGTGATCCATCCTGGCTCGCCGCTGCTCGACACCCACCTTCAGTCCTGGGAGTTGCTGCGCGACCCATCGCATGTCCGCGATTACGGTCAGGGGGAATGGCGCGTGATGCTGGCAGAGGCCGGCTTCGTGCCGGGCTCGGCCCAAAGCTGGCGCAACCGCATGGAGTTCTCCTCATGGATCGCCCGAATGGGTACGCCGGCCACCAAGGCCGCGATGATCCGAACCCTGCAGGAGGAAGCGCCGGAAGCGGTGCGGGCGCATTACGCGGTCGAGGGGGACGGGAGCTTCACGCTGGACGTGATGATGGTAGTGGCGGAGGTCGATGGAGTTGCTTGAAATTCTCTTTGAGTCACTCCGCACCCGAAGACTTCGATTCGAAGATTGAATGCGTTTTTTGCAATTAAGAGGCCGTCGTCCGGTTATCGCTCATCTCGAAAGGTATATTTTATTGCATCGAAGCTATCGCTGGCGAATGTATAAAACAATCGCAGAGAGGCAGATGTGGTCGGGATGCCATGAAAGACGTTTCCGGGTATATAAATTAAAGTTTCTGGCTTGAGTCGGTATATTTTGCCGTCTACCTCGACATCGGCTTCGCCGGTCAGGCCAAAGTACAATTCGGCTTCCGCATGGCGATGTACAGCCCAGTGTTCCCCGGCCTCGAGCGACATGATGCCGGCGGTGAAAGTGTCGCTGGCCGTCACATCGGAAGACAACAGGGTGCGCCAACGAAAACGTCCTCTGACTGGATCGGCCCATACTTCGTCGGGTCGATCGTTCGGGTCGATGAGGAGTGGTGTAGTCATGGAGGTAGTCTATCGGTCCGAGAGCGACCTTTTATACTGCATATGACGCGTGGTTGGCCAGTTCCAGTCTTCAAGCTCCACGCAGTCGTTCCAGCGCGCGCTCCCGCCCGATCAACGGCAGCAGCGCGGACAGATCGGGCCCATGATCCATGCCCGTCAGCGCCTGTCGCAGCGGCATGAACAGCGCCTTGCCCTTGGCCCCGGTGGCGGCCTTCACGGCGTCGGTCCAGGCTTTCCACGTGGTCGGGCCGAACGGATCGTCCGGCAGCAGGCGGGCCGCCTCGGCGATAAAGGCGGGATCGTGGATCACCGGCGTCACCGGCCCGGTCACCACCTGCCACCATTCGGCCGCGTCGGTCACGCGGGTCAGGTTGGCCCGCACCGCCAGCCAGAACTGTTCCGCACGATCGTCCGGCACCCCCATGGCGGTGAGGCGCTCGCCAGCCTCGGCGACGGGCATATCGTGGACGAGGCGGGCATTGAGGCTGTCCAGTTCGCTCGGGTCGAACCGGGCCGGGGCGCGGGAGAGATGGGCGAGGTCGGTGAGCGTCGCCAGTTCGTCCAGGGAGTCGACCGCCCGCACGGCCTCCGCCGAACCCGTCAGCACCGCGAGCGAGCGCACGGAAGCGGGCTCGTAGCCGGCCTCGCGCAGGCTTCGGAGCGACAGATGGCCGAGGCGCTTCGAGAGCCCCTCCCCCTCGGCGGTGGTGAGGAGATTGTGGTGGCCGAAGACCGGCACGGGCGCACCGAGCGCCTCGAACAGCTGCACCTGCACGCCGGTATTGGTGACATGGTCCTCACCACGGATCACGTGGGTCACGCTGACGTCCGCATCGTCCACGACGGAGGGCAGAGTGTAGAGGTAGCTGCCATCGGCCCGCACGAGGACGGGGTCGGACAGCGAGGCGCAATCAACGTGGCTCTCGCCGCGCACGAGGTCGGTCCAGGCGACCACGCGGTGGTCGAGTAGGAAGCGCCAATGCGGGCGCCGGCCCTCGGCCTCCAGGGCAGCGCGGTCGGCCTCGGTGAGGTTCAGAGCGGCGCGATCGTAGACCGGCGGCTGGCCACGGCCGAGCTGGCGCTTGCGGCGGCGCTCCAACTCCTCGGGCGTCTCGTAGCAGGCATAGAGCCGGCCCGCCTGCTTCAGGCGCTCGGCGGCCGCGTCGTAGAGAGCGGTGCGGTCGCTCTGACGGAAGAACAGGTCCGGCTCGATCCCGAGCCAGGCGAGATCCGTCTCGACGGCCTCCGCGAACTCCTGCTTCGAGCGCTCCCGGTCGGTGTCGTCGAGCCGCAGCAGGAACTTGCCGCCGTGGCGCCGGGCGTAAAGAGCGTTCAGAAGCGCCGGACGGGCATTGCCGATATGCAGGAAGCCCGTCGGCGAGGGGGCGAAGCGGACGAGGGGAGCGGTGGCCATGCCGTCCGTCTACCCAAGTTTTTCGGGCGCTGCACCCGCCCTGCATCGGGAAGACGGTCGCTTCGCGTGAATGGGCGTCGCAAACGATCCTGCTGCCTCAGCATCCCCGACCCGGCACACCACCGATTGGCGCGTCGAGATCGCGGGCGCACCGAACGGCTCTCGTCGGGGCCGCGCCGCATTGTCGGAGGCCTCGTAATGCGGTGACGCATCTCCCCTACGCCGCCTGCCGGGTCGCCTGTCCGACAATCGGGAGCGGATCACGGCCGATCTCGGCGCGGTAGGTCGCGATCAGCTCTGCGGCACCGCGCAGGTGGCCGGGTTCGTCGCGGTAGCTGCCCGTGCCGGTCACCGGAGCGCCCTGCCAGCGGCGTTCGATGGCGGCCCGCTCCGGGGTCGCCCCGAAGCCGTCGAGAAACGCATCGACTGCCATCAGCAGACGGCATGAGGACGGGTGGTCGGCGACGGCGGCGGCATAGGACCAGGGGGCCGGGGCGATGTTGCCGGGCACGATCTCGATCCGTCCGCGCCAGGGACTGTCCGGATGGGTCGACGCCCAGTGCATGATCGGGGCATCGACCGCGAAGGCATCGACGATGCCGTCGGCCAGCGCGTCGTGAATCCGTCCCTGATCGGTCATCGGCACGAGGCTCGCGAGCGTCGCCACCCGGCGCCCCTTGGCGGCGCATGTATCGCCCCAGCGGATGCCGGCGGCGGTAAGCGTGGCGTAGGCGCTCGGATCGTTGATGACGCCGAGCGTCCGACCTTCAAGATCGGACAGGCTGCGGATGCGGGTATCGCCCGCCCGTCGCGCCAGGACGTAGTGCAGGTAGGTGTAGGCCTTCGAATAGGCGACGCCTGGGAAGGCTTCGCTCGGCGGCAGGGCCGACCAGACGATGTCGGCCGGCGCCTCGTTCGGGCTCATCCCGGCTTCCAGCAACTCCGTGCACTGGTCCCACGGGCATTCGACGAAATCGACGGCGACGCCGAGATGGCGGGCAAAGGCCTGAACGTACTCGACATCGAGGCCGAGGAGCGGGCCGCCCTCGCGCTGGCGGAAGGACAGACCCTTGAAGGCCGGTTCGATGGCGACCCGCAGGCGCCCGCGGGCCCGCACCGCGTCGAGCCGGTCAAAGCCGGGCGTCAGGCGGGCCAGGCCGTGGCGTGTCACGTCCGGCGCCGATCCGCTGCCAGCGGCCTCCAACCCCTCGACCGAGAGGTCCAGAGCCCGCCGGACCTTGGTCTCCGTCCGCTCGATGGAGGTCTGCATCGCGCCGAGCGCCTCGCCGATCGAGGCGTTGCTGGCGCTGATCGCGGCGAGTTCGCCCCCGACCCCCCCGAGCAGGGTTTCGATCCGGTCGGCCGTGGCGCGCACGGCCGAGCCGAGGCCGTCGAGCGCCCGGTCGGTCGAGATGCGAAGCGCCTGCAACTCGGCGCGGACATCGGTGAAATCGATGGTGGCGGCGACCTGACGCGCGCTCTCGCGCGTCTGATCGGCGAGTTCGCGCACCTCCGCCGCGACCACGGCGAAGCCGCGCCCGTGCTCACCGGCACGCGCCGCTTCGATGGTGGCGTTGAGCGAGAGCATGCGGATCGTCGCGCCGATGCGGTCGATGGCAGCCGCCGCGCGGGCCGCCTCCGCCGCCTTGGCGTCGATCCGCTCACCGATCCGCCCAATCTCGGCGGTGACGGTGTGCATCGCTTCGGCCACCGCCCCGGTCAACTCCTGGCGCAGCCGCTCGGCGGTGACGGCGGCGGTGTCGCGTCCGACATTGTCGCGCGTGGCGGCCAGCGACCGGTCGACGCCGTGGGTCTGGCGGCGAATCTCACGGGTGAAGTCTCCGGCCTGTCCGCTCGCCCGCAGGGCGTGGCGCAGCAAGAGGCCGACCCCCTCGAACGCTTCGGCGTCCGCCCCGGTCTCCACACTCCGCATCGTCGGCCGACCTCGTCGGGGCGATGGCTGCCCCGACAGCTATGGAAGCGCAGGCAAGGTTAAATTTCTGGAACCGACAGTAAGATTGTTCGGGTATCTTCTGAAAATCCAGTCGAACACCGGAATTTTGCAGATAAATAGAGCATCATGCTGAAAAGCGAGGCAGCGGCGTCCGGTTGCCGCCGTCAGGGTTTCGGCACGGTCTCCGAATGCCCGTAGGCCAGCCCCAGAATCCGTTGACGCAGGGCTTCAGCCCAGACCGGGCGGCTGCCGGCCCCGTCCTCGATCACCACCGTCGCGGTCATACCGGCCACCAGCGTGACCTCCGGCGGCACGCGGTCGATGCGGATGCGCACGGGCACGCGCTGCGCCAGCCGCACCCAGGTATAGACCGGATCGACATTCGGCAGTCCCTGCGTGCTCGGCGCGGCATTGGCCGTGGAGATGCCGAGGGTGAGGCTTTCCACGGTGCCGTGGAGGGGCGTCGCATAGCCCATCAGAGCCATTTCGGCGGCGGCGCCGACGCGGATATGGGCCATCTTCGTCTCCTCGAAGTAGCCGTCGATCCAGAAGGAATCGGTGTCGATCACCCGGGCGTTGGCGGTCCCTGTCGAGGCGAAGTCGCCGACCCGCAGGAGGAGGTTGGTGACGCGTCCGTTCACCGTCGAGCGAACCTGCGTGCGCTCGAGGTTCTTCTTGGCCTGGGCGAGCTGCGATTGCGCGGTCTCCAGGGCAGCCTCGGCGATCTTGGCGGTGCCGGCATATTGCTGCTTCTCCTCCACCGAGGTGGACACGGTGGAGAGCGCGGCCCGGCGGGCGGCCTGTGCCTGCTTGACCTGAAGATCGGCCTCCCGATTCTTGACCTCGGCTTCCGCCGAGGTGACCGAGACTTCGAAATCGAACGGATCGATGACGTAGAGCACGTCGCCGACCTTGACCTCCTGGTTGTCGACGACTTCCAAAGCGACGATCGACCCCGAAACCTGGGGCGCGATATTGGCCACCTGCACCCGCACCCGGCCGTCCCGTGTCCAGGGCGCGGTCACGTAGAACTGCCAGACCAGCCCGGCGGCGATCACGGCGAGGACGAGGATCGCGGCGGTGGCGGCGAGGCGCAGGACTTTGCCGAAGCGCCGACGCCGCCCGGCCCGCGGTTTCTCGGCCGAGCGCGCGGCCTCACGCGCGGCGCGGGGCTCGTCTTCGGGCGCCGCCTCCTCGACATCGGTCCGAGTCTGGTCATCGCTCTTCATAGCAGCACCACGACGAGGGCGAGGACGCAGACATAGATTCCAGCCTCCGCCAGCGGGGGATTGGCCACGAAACGCGCGAAGCGGATGCGGCGGAACAGGACGCGAAGCGCCACGAGAATCGCGAAGGCGACCAACGCGTCGAGGACGAAGGGCGAGACCAGAATGCCGCCGATGGTCAGGTCGTGATGCATGCCACCAAACTAGTTGCCCCACCGGTGAAATGAAGCGAGCAACGAGAGGCAGGCAGCATCACACGTGCTCGGACGATCTCGGCCCCGTCCGGATGCTGTCACCCGATTGAGCGGAAGCATCGATCCGCAAATTACACCTCTGACGATCCGGCCACCCTCGCGCCAGAGCCGGTAATGGCGAGAAGATCACGATTTAGCGCATCGCCCGCCAACGCGGACGATCGGGGCGCCATCCCATGACACAGTCACATCAGATCTGGCATGACGTCCATCCTGGCTGGTTCTCCAAGCCGTCGCCTGTCTGCGCAATGCGCTGACAGGCGTCCGCGCTCTTACATCCGGTATTTGCGGGGTGCCCTGCCTCTTGGCGCGAACTGCGCGGCGGTTTGACTGGCTTATCTCACCCACGCTCTTCATCCTGAGGCGCCGCGTGAGCGGCTCGAAGGCGGGGTCCAGAACGCTGAGCGATCTCTGGAACCCTTCTTCGAGACTTCGCTTTGCTCCGCACCGTGGGATGAAGGTGAGGATCAAAAAAAACAGCATCGCAATGGCTCGGTCTCGTTGAGCCGAGTCAAACAGCCGCTGAATTATCCCATCAGAAGCGCGTCGTGCCGCGGATGCCGATGGCTCGGCCCTCACCGATCGTCGCGCCCGTCAGAGTCTGGTCGATGCCGGTCAGGTACCGCCTGTCCAGCAAATTACGGGCGAAGAGGGTTATGGTACCCCGCTTCGTTTCATAGCCAATTTGTGCATTGAGCAAGAAAAACGAGTTGATGAATCGACTGCGCGTATTCATGAGATCTCCTGCGCTGTAGAATCCATCGGTGTATGAAGCATCGGTACTGACAAAGATGCCGGAATGATGCCGCCATGTCGCACCTGCGGCGAGAGTGACGGCGGGTGCTTCCGGAAACTGCTTACCCTGGAGATTTCCTACGGTCGTCAGAGCTTTTTCAAACTTGGTTCGAAGGAGGCCGATCGAGGAGAACAGCGTCAGCTCCTCGATCGGGCGAAAGCGCGTCTCAATCTCCGCACCGTACGCGTGGGATTGGCCCCCGTTCTGGGTGATGGTTTGTCCAGGGAAGCTTGGATTGTATGTCAAGATCTGCTGATTTGTGTAATCATAATAAAAGGCGTTAGCGTTCACATTCAGACGGTTGTCGAGCCAATTCGAGCGATAGGCGAGCTCGTAGGACCAAAGTGTCTCAGGCGCGATTTTGTTAATGACGGTGCTGCCGGCAACGGCTTCGGAGAACCCGGAACGAAAGCCCTCGGTTGCCGTGGCCGCTATGGTCTGCTGAGGTGACAGATCATAGGCGACGCCAAATTTCGGGAGGAAGACAGAGTTTTTAACAGATGACGATTCGTCCAAAGAGCCATAAGCTGCGCGCGGTATGCAATTAAGCATCATGCATGTTCCAATATTGATCATCGTCTCCGCTTCGTTGATCGCTTTCCCACGATATGTGCCCGAAACTTCCTCTTGGAGGATCCGCCCTCCGCCGATCAGCGTCCATTGATCGAGGAAACGATATCGAAGATCAGCATAGGCGGCGATCGATGTGGTCATGTTTTTCGCTGCCAGTTCCTGCACACTGGCGTTCGGTATGCCGTAGGGTGCCAGCGAGCTGGTCGTGAAAAGAGATGTAATGTCGTTGGTATAGCGTCCGGCGAAGACACCAACGACACCGGAGATCGCAGATCCGGGAGGATCGAAATTCAGCCGCAGATCTTGAGCAATGTCCTGACCCTCACGGGTATCCCTGCGCTCGAAGACAGATTTAGGGGGCGACGCAATGTCCAGGTGAGTGTGGGATAGCGTCGATAAGGATGTCACAATCCATCCTGGAGCTAAATCATAGGATATTTCTGCTGTGAAATTGTCGACGCGTGTATCCCGATACTCGGCGGAATAACCGATAGTCGGATTGAACCGGCGGGCGAAGAAATTCGGCCCGGTTACGAAGTTCCATCCGGGCTTGTCATGGGTATGACTAACACTGAACAGGGCAGTCAATCCGGGCAGTGCTTCTGGCTTGACTAGGAGTTTTCCTCTGATCTGTTCAAGTTCATCCCTGGCAAGATCGGCTACGGACGGCTCCGTATAGTGGATATTCTTTGTCTCACGCAAAACCTGCCCTGATACACGGACGGCAACTTGATCCGGTATGATCGGCGATGAGATCGCGAAGGCGCCTGCTCGTAACGATTGTGTGCCGGCGAAGCCGTCGACGATGATTTCGGGCGTCCATGTCGGATCCTTGGTCTTGATAAGCACGCTGCCGCCGAGGGAGTTCCGGCCCTGCAGCGTCGATTGTGGGCCGCGCAACACCTCGATCTGTTCGACGTCCCAAAGCCCGCGGCTGCCTCTGCGCATGGCCTCCACATTCTGGGCGGCGCCATCGATGATGACCGAGATGATCGGCGCGGCGCGACTCGGTGATGTGACGCCCTCTGCATTCAAACTCCGAATGGCGAAGCTGCTGTTCCCGGCTCCGGTCGGGAACGATCGGACATTGGCGAGCCGATTATAGGCACCGCTCACATCATAGGTATTGTAGTCTTTGAGGTCCTGATCGGTGACGACGCCGACGCTGGAATACGTGCGGAAGGTATCACGCGCGAACTTCTCACCTTGGACCGTGATCATGTCGAGGGTCACACCATCATCCGATGCAGGGCCGGCAGCGGCGATCGTGGTGGGGCGCTGGATGGCAACTGTCGATGCACCGGTGAAACGGTAGGTCAAATTGGTTTGGCGCAATAAGCGGGCGAGCGCCTGCGATGCCGGCATCCGGCCGACCACTGCGGGGGAGGTCAGATTGCCTCCGACCGCGCCGTCACCCACGACATCAATGTTGGTCACGCGCGAGAACGTTGTGATCGCTTGAGCGAGCGGTTGCGCGGGTATGGAGAAATCAAGTGAGGGAATGTCGGCATCGTTCTGGCTCCCCGAGGGAGCAGCTTGGGCCAGCGCACCGTGCCCGAAGCTACCGGCCAAGGCCGTTGACACGAGCAGCGAGACGATAGGTCGGGCGACGCGGCAGATCCCAGAGTGATGTGTCGACTGAACGTTGATGGCTGCGGTCGTCATTGCGTTCGAAGGCCCCCGGACCGTAGCGCCGGCATCTTCCGTGCGGCGTGGTCCTGGAGTCAGACAATCGAGCGCCGTCGATTTCTGAGGGCCGAGAAAAAAATCAGCTCGGTGCGAAGAGCAGCACCGTTTTGAATGGGCCATCGACCACGCGCAGGGGAATGGCTTGCGCGAGTTGCGACATGACGCCATCCAAACGATGCAGGTTCGCAATGAGCGTGACGGGTCGTGCGGCCAGGGCGCTGCTCATCAGAATGACGCGACCCTTTCGCCAGCGATTCAGCGTCTTGACCACAAGACCGAGAGGGGCTCGCGTGAAAACGAGACGTCCCTCGCGCCAAGCGAGATCGGCACGTGTCTCCGAGGGATGTGGATCTCCCATCATATCGACCTGATAGTCGATGGCCGTACCGGCAGTCAGCCGCGTCGTACGCTTATCGTGGAGCACTTCGACGCCATGTTCGGTCACGATGACGGTGGCGCGGTCGTCGTGCAGAGCGACTCCGAACGCCGTACCGAGGGCTGTGATCTGGCCGCGGCCGGCCGCCACGATGAAGGGACGCTGCGCATCCGGCGCGACGTTGAAGAATGCGTCTCCCTCATGCAGCTGCAATCTTCGCCGTTGTGTCGAATAGTCGAGGGACAAGGCAGATTTCGCGGCAAGGTCTACGGTCGATCCATCGGGCAGGGCGATGCTTCGACGCTCTCCGATGCCCGTATGAAAATCGGCGGTGGGATAATCGTTCAAAGACATCCAGCCAGCCAAGCCGAGACCAGCCCCCACGGCCGCCTTCCCGATGGTGCGTCTGCTGACCAGGGGGCGCACCCGCTGTGGTTTGGATAGGGACATCCCCATGGCTCCGTCCCACAAGCGGCCGACCTCGGCGTAGGCCACTGCGTGACGTTCGTCGCTCGTGAGCCAAGATTGAAGGGCGGCACGGTCCGCTTCCAAGGGGACGCCGTCGTTCATCTTGAGATACCAGAAGGCAGCTCGCTCAACGATCCTGGCGCGATCGTCGTCAATATCCATATCGTTCTGGGAGCGTTTCATGGGAGTTGTCAGGCAGTTCGGTACGATGTTCGCCGGACTAAGCGGACAAACGCTTCCATATCAGCCCATCACTCGCGGGCAGCGTCCAGTTGCAGCTGCATGCGTACCAAGATGCGCACCATATGACTGAACGCGGTCTTGCTTGAAATTCTTAGACGCTGGCCGATGGCTTCGTAAGTCAGGCCGTCAATCCGGGAGAGAATAAAAATCCTACGTTGCATGTCCGGTAGATCGTCTAAGACTTCGCAGATCAACGCCAGTTCCTGCCGGGAGAGAACGATGCGCTCGGGTGACGGCGCATCGTCCGGCAGGTTGGCCAAACTCGTGTCGGCATTGTCCGTGAAGGACAGGATCGATTCACGCCGATTATGGTTGATCGCAAGATTGGCAGCCGTACGGAACAAGTAAGCCCGTCCATCGGTGATCTGATGAGTTTTGACCGTCAAAAGTGCCAGAAATGCATCTTGCGTCAGATCTGCCGCCATCGCCGGTGAGGCGACGCGTCGGCGCAGGAAGCGCATCAGTTCCTTAGAGTGACTGCGGAAGAGACTTTGTACGTCCCACATCGTCTCCGGCTCAATACATGAATATCGTATTGCGGCATCAATATTTTATGTCGCTTCTTATAGAGTTATTGGATCTGTCGCAACGATAGAAAATCAGATTTATTCCAATTAAGAGATTCGCAGCGACATATATAGTCGCAGTATATTGGTTTGAGTGACGTGATGGAAGATCTACGCGCAATGCGTATCCTTGCGCATGAGGAGCAGTAACTATCAATTATCCTGATTTGTCGTATCAAACGATGTATGAATTCCCGGATCGAGATTTGTAAACAACGAAGATATCGCGCGAGTGCTTCGGGCGGTGATACTTACGCATGAGCAGTCGCCATGGGTCAGAAGTCTTCCCTCCTTCGTGACCCAGGCCTAACCGCCGACTTCGGTGCCCGGCAGCGAGAGGCGCCGGAAGAAGCGTCCGTGGCGTCGGATCACGCGCGAGGCCATGGCGAGATCGGTGGCCGCGCGGGCCAGCATCAGGCGGACATCGCGGGATTGGCCGCCCGCGGCCCGGATCAGGCTCGTAGCGGCGCTGTCGAGCGCGTCGCAGCGACCGGTGGCGAGTGCCTCGCGGGCCCGGCCGACCCGTTCGGTCAAGTCGCCGACATGGCGCAACTGGCGGAGCTGCGCGTGCGCGCGGGCGGCGGCGGCCTCCAACTGCGCAACGGCGAAGGCGTGATGCAGGCTCGCCCGGCGCACTGCGCCGCTGCCGGAGTTCCAGGCCGAGAATTGGAACAGCCGGTCGGCATTCAGGCTGGTGCGGGTGGTGGCGTCGCCCCCCTCCCCGGTCAGCGCCTCGGCGAGATCGCGCCGGGCCTCTTCGAGGGCGAAGGCCCGGTGCTGCGAGGCCGAGATCGGCAGGACGAGGCGCACCGTCAGGAACAGGATGATGGCCGCGATCACGACGAGCAGCGCATTCATCAGGAAGGTCTGCGGGTCGTAGCTCTGCGGGTTTTCCGGCGAGATCAGGACGGGGGTGAAGACCAGGGTGATGAAGCCCACCGTGAAGGTCGGCGGGTTAAGCGACAGGAAGCAGGCCAGGAACACCACCGGCGCCATAGCGATGGCGAGCAGCGGGAAGCCCTGGCTCCCGTTAAGGAAGACGAACAGGATCGTGCCGGCGCAGAGCGCGGCGAGCGGCATCCCGATCAGGACGCCGAGCGCGAATTTCCGCGGGTCGGGCGTCACCGAGGACAGCGCGCAGGTTGCCGCCACCTGCACCAGGGCGAAGGAGGTCTGGGGCAATCCGGCCAGAATGAAGAAGCCCGCCGTCACACCGAAGGCGATGGCGACGCGAAGGGCCGCGCGCAACGCCACCTGAAAGTCGCGATGCGTCGGCAGCGCCACGTTCCGCAGCGGCCGGTGCCCATCGCCGAGCGCCCGCAGGCCGTCTTCCGCGAAGGTCGCTGCGTTGGCGACATCGAGGGCCCGCTGCAACGCCATCACCTCGTCGATGGAGCGCTCGCCGCTGCGGAGAGCTTCGTCGACGAGATCCCGCAGACGGTCGCCATCGCGTTCCAGATCGGCCGCCGAGCGTCTGTCCGAGACCGTGCGCAGGGCCAGTGCATGGGCCTCGCGCACGATTCCCTGCGGTTGCGGGATGCGGGCCATGGCGGCGGCCAGCGCCCGGCTCGCCGCTGCCAGCACGTAGAGCGCGGCGATGGCGCTCCGCGCCCCCGCCGCCCGGTTCACGCCGTCGTCGAGTTCGCCCGCGATGGCGCTGGCATCCGCCCGCATCGGCGCGATCCGGCCGATCAGTGCCGCCGTCCGCTCCGGCCCGGGATCGCCATGGGTCAGCGCCTCGCGGGCGAATGCTCGGACCGTGGAGAAGGCCTCGGCCAAGCGGGGATTCAGGGCGTGCCACGTGCTCGGCGAGGCGAGGGCATCGTTGATGAAGGTGATCGCCACGATCGCCACCGCGATGGCGGCGATGCGCCCCACGGCGGCGTCGAACGTGGTCTGCGGCGCATCGATATGGGCGACGGCGATGATCGCCACGGTATAGCCGGAGAGCATCGCCCCGTAGGCCCGGGTGTCCTGAAGGAACTGGGCGACGAAGACACAGAGCCCCAGCCACAGCGCGAACCCGACGAGAAGAAGCACCCGGTCCTGCGCGAAGAGGGACATCAGGACGATGGCGACCACGCCGCCGACGAGCGTGCCGAGAAAACGATAGAACGCCTTCGACAGGGCCTGTCCGCGCTTCGGCTGGGCCAGGATCGCCACGCCGACGGCGGCCGAGGACGCGCTGTCGAGCTGGAGCCAGAAGGCGGCGTAGAGCGCGAGCATCATGGCGATCCAGATACGCAGCGCGAAGGCCCAGGCCGCCGGCTTCGGAACCCATCGGTCGAGCGCATCGACGAGACGCGCGCCGATGCCCGTTGCGCCGGCCTCCGCCCGGCTCATGGTCGCGGTCCATTCAGGAGGGTGGCGTCGCGAGCGAGCCCGGCCACCCGCGTCTGCCAGAGGCAGAGCAACGGCGCGACGCCGAGCTCGAGGACCAGGGCTGCCAGCATCGTCACCGAAGGCAGTCCGGTCAGCGCAAGGCCGAGGAGCCGGGCGAGGCCGCCGAGAACGACGACCAGGGTCAGAAACCGGAACAGGGTGGTCTTGTCTTCGATCCCCGGCACACAGGTGAGGAACAGGAATCCGATGCCGGTGAGCAGGCCGGACAAATAGCGGAAATCGCTGTCTGCCGAGACGTTCACCGCCGGGTTGGTGCCGATGCCGTCGATCCCAAACAGCACACCGTAGAGTCCGGCGGCGATCGGCAGGATCGCGGCGATCGCCACCGTGCGTTGGAGGGTGCGGCGCTCACGCTGCATGGTGTCGAGGCTCCCGGCTCGGACCGAACGGGCTCCCAACCCGGACGAATCGACTCCGGTTCACGCGCGACGGCCCCGCACGGGCGTCAGGCCGTCTTCTCCTTCAGGCGCTTGACGCACTTGCTGTAATATTGCGGCCATTTCGGCCCCTGTGCGGTCTTCTCGGCGGCCGTGAGGCCCCGCCACTCGGAGCCGCATTTCTTCTGGCGCTCGCGGGCGGCCGATTGTGCCACGCTCGGCTCCTTCGTCTCCTTCGCGGCCTCCTTGGCGGCCGAAGCGGCGGGCGCGGCCTGCGAAAGGACCGGCGTCAGCAGGAGCGGCGCGGCGAGCGCGACCGCGGCGAGGAGACGAAAGAGCATGGGGGACGACTCCGGTGGGCCGAGCCGGCGATCCCGCGGCCCGCGGGGCGCATCTCAGCCGTATTCAAGTTGAAAGAGCAAGCGCCCGCCCGGCTTGCTACGGCTCCATCGCTGCGCACTCGTTGCGTTAAGCGTGGCCGGAGCGCTTGAGCCCCGAGCCCGAACCGCGCTACGTCCTTCGGAATGGACGGGCATGGGCTCGTCGCGCGCCTCCCGACGCATCGGAAGGGAGGCCGCAATCCGGGATGCCAGCATGGCGGTGACGACGGCGCAGCCGATCGAGGTCCACACCTGGAGCACCCCGAACGGGTGGAAGATCCCGATCATGCTGGAGGAATGCGGCCTCCCCTACCGCATCGTGCCGGTCAATATCGGCAAGGGCGAGCAGATGGCGCCGGACTTCCTAGCGATCTCGCCCAACAACAAGATTCCGGCGATCGTCGATCCCGAAGGACCGGGCGGACAGCCGATCTCGGTCTTCGAGTCCGGGGCGATCCTACAATATCTCGGGCGGAAGACCGGCTGCCTCTATCCCACCGATGAGCGGGCCCGGGTCGCTGTGGACGAATGGCTGTTCTGGCAGGTCGGCGGCCTCGGACCGATGCTGGGGCAGGCCCACCATTTCCGCATCTACGCGCAGGAGAAGATTCCCTACGCCGTCGATCGCTTCACCGAAGAATCACGGCGTCTCTACGGCGTGCTCGACCGGCGCCTCGCGGGTCGCGACTATCTCGCCGACGCCTACTCGATCGCCGACATCGCCTGCCTGACTTGGGTGAAGTTCCACGAGAAGCAGGGTGTGGCGCTCGATACGTTGCCGAACGTCCGTCGTTGGCGCGATGCGTTGCTCAAGCGCCCGGCGGTGCAGCGGGGCTTCTCGGCAATTTGAAGCGCGATCCGCGAGAAGTGGGCGCCGGTTCAGCAAGTGAATGCGCGGCTCGGTGGTCGCGACAGCCGCCGGCCACGGATGCCATCGACCCGGATACCGAGTTCGGGCCGGCCGGTTTGGCGGTGCCGGCGGGCCGGCGCCTCTGCCGGGGGAAGACATCGCGCCGGCCCGTCGGTCTGCCCCGCTTTGGGGGGAGCAGCGGGGTCAGGGCGATATCCTGCGACGCAATTGATGCTGGAATGTTTCTCCTCTCCGAACCGTTGAGCAAAGTCCGGCGCTCGTCGGTTCCCTCCCCGTGTCTCGCTGAAGAGAGAGCGCTTTCGGGAGGATATGATGCGCCGATCATCGACGTTGGTCGCGGCCGGCCTCATCGGCTTGACCCTCGGCCCCGCCTTCGCCGAGCCGGACAAGGCCGCGGTGTTCGACTTCCAGTTCGCCCGCAATAGCCCGACCGAGCCGGACGAAGCGGAGCGGGCACGCCTGCGCCGGACAAGCGACACCCTGCGCACGTTGCTCGCCGAAAGCGGACGTTACCGCATCGTCTCGACCGATCCGGTTCGTGAGGACGTCAAGAAGAGCTCCGACCTGCGCGCCTGCAATGGCTGCGCCGACGATTTCGCCCGGAAGCTCGGCGCGGACGCGGCCATCACCGGCGAAGTTCAGAAGGTCTCGAACCTGATCCTCAACATCAACGTCTACGTGAAGCCGCTGAAGGAGGGTGCGCCCGAGCAGGCCTATAGTGTCGATCTGCGCGGCAACACCGACGAGTCCTTCGACCGGGGCATTCGCTACCTCGTGAAGAACCGCATGCTCGACGGTCGCTAGCGTTTCCGTTGAGCCCCGTTGGCCGTCGGACGCCGCATAAAAAGTTCGGCCTCCTAAGTCGTTGCCGGATCGACCGTTTGATCGATCTGTATCTTAGGGAGCACAATCATAAGAGCTTGGCCGCGCTTTTTCCGTCTTGACGCGCGATCAATACGGTCGCAACCTCCTTAGGTGCTTCGCGAGAGCAAGCATATCGGCCAAGAAACGGCGCTGTCCGCGCGCGGTTGCTTGGTGAAAGCTGGAGGAGACAGGGATGACTCCACCGCAGCAGGTAGCCGCTGTGACGGCCCGGGATTGAGTTCGGTCCCGGACTGAGCGGCCCACGACGAGCACCGGACGGAAGCGACTCCCTAGGGGCGCAGAAGCGGCCGACACGGCACGTCTTCGAACACGCATCAGCCCCACCTGCGGAGCGCTTCCGCCGCGGTTCGTCTTCCAATCGCGGTTTTCGTTTCGCCGTGCCGGCCCGAAGGGCCCGCGCGGTTCTCGTCGTGGAAAATGGCCCGACGGACGGTCCGCGCCGCGGGGCGCGGATCGCCGGGCCCGCGATCACCGTCCCGCCAGCAGCGGCGACCAAGTCGGGTCGGAGGCGTAGCTCGGGGTCGGCACCGGCTGCTCGACCTTGCCGGTGATGTCGACCATGTAGAGCTTGCCGCCGCCCTGGCCGCCGGGGTCGCGGAAGAACATCACGTATTGCCCGTTGGGCGCGAAGGTCGGGCTCTCGTTGTGGAAGCCTTCGGTGAGCACCCGCTCGCCCGACCCGTCGGGCTTCATCACGCAGATGGCGAAGCCGCCCTTGCGCTGGCGCGTGAAGGCGATGAGGTCGCCCCGCGGCGACCACGCCGGCTGCGAGGCCGAGCCCTCGCCGAACGAGATGCGGCGCGGATTCGAGCCGTCGGCGCCCATCACGTAGATCTGCTGCGAGCCGCCGCGATCCGATTCGAACACGATCTGGCTGCCGTCGGGCGAATAGGTGGGCGAGGTGTCGATGGCCAGCCCCTGCGTGATCGGCTTCTGCGCCTTCGAGGCCAGATCGACGGTGACGATGTCGGCATTGCCACCCTGCTGCACGCTCATCACAAGGCGGCGCCCGTCCGGCGAGAAGCGCGGGCTGGCGCTCATGGACGCGAAATTGCCGACCGTCTGGCGCTGGCCGGTTTCGAGGTCGATCATTTGCACCTTGGGCTGCTGGCCGGTCGCCTGGGTCATGAAGGCGATGTCCTGGCCGGCGGGCGAGTAGCGCGGCGCCACCACGGCGACATCGCCGCCACCGGTCAGCGCCCGGACATTGGCGCCGTCCTGGTCCATCACCATCAGCCGTTTGCGGCGGTTCTCCTTCGGCCCCGACTCGTCGACGAAGGCGACCCGGCTGTCGAACCAGGGGCCGAGGCCGGTGATCTTGGTGTAGACCGCGTCGGAGACGAGGTGACCGGTGCGGCGCGCATTGGCGACGTCGGTCCCGTATTGCTGGCCGGCCATCTGCTGGCCCGAGGCCACGTCCCAGAGACGGAAGGCGACGGTGAGTCGTCCCGAACCGTCGCGCCCGACCCGACCGGTGACCAGCGCTTGGACCCCGGCGCCCTTCCAGGCCTCGAAGTTCGGGGCGGCGTCGAAGCTCGGCGACTCGGGGAAACGGGCTTTCTCCAACGGTGTGAAATAGCCCGAGCGGCGCAGGTTGTTCGTGATGACGCTCGCCACCAGCGTGCCGAGGCTCGCGTCGCCCGCGAAATCCGCCACCGCGATCGGCATCGGCTGAAAGGCGCCGCTGCCAATGCGGAGCTGGAGCTGGGCATGGGCCGGCGTCGCGGCGGGCAGCGCCAGGGCGAGAACGCCGAGGGCCGCCGAGAGCGCCGGCAGGAGGGCGCGCCGGGTGAAGGCTGTTCCAGGCATGGGAAGTCGTCCGGAGGCTCGCTGGGAAACGGAAGGCGCCGAACCCGTCGGATCAGACGGGGGAGAACTCGAACTCGGCGTTGATGGCTTTCCAGTCGTTGTAATAGGGCGCGTACTGGGCCGGGATCTTGTAGGGCGCGCAACGCCGCACCGCGCGCAACGCGGCCTGGGCGATCGACTGGTCGACGGCGTTGGCGCCGCCGCGCATGATCCGCGGCTCGTTGGTGAGCGAGCCATCGGGGTTCAGGCGGATGTCGAGCATCGGCAGAACCACGCCCTGCGCCGCGCCGGGCGGCGCCGAGTAGCACCGCTCGATCTGCTGCTGCAGCATGCCGACGAGGGCATCGCGGAGCGACGGCGACAGCTTCTGCGAGGTGCCGCTCGCCGCGCCCAAAGAGGCGGTGCGCTGCACTTCGCGACCGGTCGAGCCGGTCGATTGCGAGGCCGCGTGCGAGGCCAGCGTCTGGCGGATATCGCCCGCATTGAACTTGTTGGCGAGTTCGGCCTGCTGGCGCGCCTTGGCCTCTGCGTCGGCCTTCGCTCTTGCGTCCGCCACCGCTTTCGCCCTGGCTTTCGCAGCCGCCTCGGCCTTGGCCTTGGCATCGGCCTCCGCCTTCGCCGCGGCGTCCGCCTTGGCCTTGGCATCGGCGAGCTGCTTCTGATGCTCGGCCTCGCGGGCCTTGGCTTCCGCCTCGGCCTTCGCCTGCGCTTCGGCTTTGGCCTGGGCTTCAGCCTTCGCTTCGGCCCTGGCCTTCGCGTCGGCCTTGGCCTTGGCCTCGGCCTTCGCTTCAGCCTTGGCTTTCGCTTCCGCCTTCGCGGCAGCTTCCGCCTCGGCCTGCTCGCGCTCGATCAGTTTCTGCAATTCCTCGCGCTTCTCGGCCTCGGCCTTGGCGGCGGCCTTGGCCGCTTCCGCCTTGGCCGCTGCGTCGGCCTTGGCGCGAGCTTCCGCCTTGGCCTTCGCCTCCGCCGCCTTGGCGGCTTCGGCTTTGGCCGCCTCGGCCTTGGCGGCGGCGGCCTTGGCGGCGGCCGCTTCGGCCTCCTCCTTCACCGGATCGGCGGTGTCGGCACGCAGGGGAATCGCATCGACGGAGGCGACCTTCATGTCCGCGGTCCGGGTCGGCGCGGCGGGCGCATCGACCTTCGCGTTCTCCGGTTCGCGCTCCTCGATCTTCTCCGAGACCCGCTCGGCACGATTGGGCGTGTTCTCCGGCTTCTCGGCGTCGCGCTGCCCGCGCGTCATCTGCGAGAATTCCTGCTCGGTCATCACCTCGACCGGCACGCCTTCCTGGGCGTCGGGCAGGGCCGGGGCGGCCACCGCGAACAGGGCGACGCCCAGCACCGCGGCATGGGCGGCGCCGGAGATCCAGACGCCCGGTTCCTTCCGGTCGAAGTCTTTCAGGGGCCAGCGCAGAGCCACGGGTCCGCGAACTCCCTTAATTGTCGGGCTCGGTGACGAGGGCGACCTTCTTGAAGCCGCCGCCGGTCACGATCGCCATCACCTGCGCGACGCGGCCGTAATCGACCCGCTTGTCGCCGCGCACGAACACGCGGTCCTCGGTGCCGGATTTCGCCGACTGCATCAGCTGGGGCACGATATCGTCGTCGCGCAGCTCCGCCTCGCCGAGATAGACCTCGCCGGTACGGCGGATCGAGAGGGTGATCGGCTTGACGTCGGAATTGAGGGGGCTCGCCTTCGATTGCGGCAGATCGAGGGGAACCCCGACGGTCATCATCGGCGCGGCCACCATGAAGACGATGAGCAGCACCAGCACGACGTCGATGAACGGCGTCATGTTGATTTCGTTGATGGCGCCGGCTCCGCGCCGTCCGCGACGGCGGCGCTTGCTGCCACCCTTCGCCGCGCCGTGCGTCATGGACATGGGATCGGTTCCTGTCGTCGGACGAGATCAGGCGGCGAGCGACATGCGCTCGTCGATCTGGCGGGACAGGATCGCCGAGAACTCGTCGGCGAAGCCCTCGAGCCGCGATTGCGACTTGGCGACCGAGGCCTGGAGCTTGTTGTAGGCGAGCACCGCCGGGATCGCCGCGAACAGCCCGATGGCGGTGGCGAACAGTGCCTCGGCAATACCCGGCGCCACGACGGCGAGAGAGGTGTTCTTGGAGGCCGCGATCGAGGTAAAGGCCGTCATGATGCCCCACACCGTTCCGAACAGGCCGATATATGGACCGGCCGAACCGATCGAGGCGAGGAACAGCAGCCGCGAATCGAGCCGCTCGACTTCGCGCTGGATCGTCACGTCGAGCACCTTGTCGATTCGCTGGGACAAGGAATGGATCTGGCGGCCCGATCCTTCGAAGGAGCGCTTCCATTCCCGCATCGCGGCCACGAACAGGGCGCCGAGGCCGGTCGGCTGGCGGTCGTTGAACGAGCGGTAGAGTTCCTCCAGCGAGCGACCCGACCAGAACGCCTCCTCGAAGGCGTCCATCTCGGCCTCGACCCGCCGGAACAGCAGCGTCTTGTCGACGATGATCGACCAGCACCAGATCGAGGCGCCGAGCAGCCCCACCATCACGATCTTGACGACGAAATGGGCCTGCCAGAACAGGCCGAACAGGCTCATGTCCACGGCGGGGGCGGCCTGCATGGCATCGGCTGGAGTCATGAGATCCCTCGCGTCGTCAGGGCTGCGCCGCTGCGCGCCGATGAGCCCGACCGATCCGTTAAGCGATGATGATTGAGATCACTCGTGAATCTGTCGAAAGTAAGGGTTGCGTCGCGCCCCGATCAGGGTTCGACGGCTCCCCTTCGCAAGGGACGTTTAAGCACCCGTCAGGGTTAACGATCGGTTGCGATGGTGCGGTGCGTTCGCGAAAGCGCAGCGCGCAACCCGTCCGGCAGCCGGATCGCCCGGCCGTCGCGGACGCAGGCGACGACGACCTCGGCGCGCACCAGCACCTCCTCGCCGCGGCGCACCTCCTGCGCGAGATGCATGGACGCTCCGCGCAATTCGCTCGACCACGTCACCACGTCGATCAGGTCGTCCATCCGGGCGGGCTTAAGGAAGTCGAGGCTCATCTTGCGAACGACGAAGACGATCCCGGCGCCCTCCTGATGCATCGCCGACTGGTCACCGGCGAGGCTGCGCAGGAGTTCGGTGCGTCCGCGCTCCATGAAGCGCAGGTAGCTCGCATGGTAGACGAAACCGGAGAAGTCGGTGTCCTCGTAATAGACGCGCAGCGGTAGGCGGTGGCTGCCGTCGGCGAGGGTGCCGGTCAGGGTCATGGGCTCACGCAACGGACTTCGGGGATCGGGGCCATGTTTCGATCGGCCATGAAGCCCCACTGTAGTTCAAGAACCGATCGCCCGCCGCTCTGCCCCAACCCCTACGCCCCAAGGTGCCGCGGGGCGGCCTCGAAGAAGGGGGCCGGCGGATCGCGCGAGCCCTGAAGGTCCTCCTGCCAGGCTTCGCTTCGCTCGCATCTCAGATGAGGGGGATGGGCAAACCTATCGGTCGGACGGCGAATGATCTGAAAAGTATTCCACAAACGGCGAAGGCCGCCCCCGAGGGGCGGCCCTGCCGTCATCCGCATGTGTAAAGGAATCAGCCGCCGATGCGGCCGGCCAGCGAGGCGGACTGGGCGTGCTCGTTGGCGATGTAGGGCAGCGCCTCGTTGGCGAAGGTGCGGCCGGCGGCGCTGTCGCCGTTGCGGGCATAGCTGTCGTACAGAGCAAGCGTCCGGGCGTCCGAGCGGGCCTGCTGCTCGACATAGGTGCGATCGAACTCGCGGGCCGTGCGGGCGGCCTTCAGACGCTCCAGACGATTCTGGCCGTTCGGGCCGATGGCGACGCGGCGGCCGGGCTCGGCCGGGCTGTTGTCGATGAGGCCGACGCCGCCCAGGACGCCGCCGACGATGCCGGTGCCGATATTGGCCGCAATCGTGACCGGGGCGAGGACGAGGCCGACCGGGTTGTCGAGGCGGGTCTGGATCCCCTGGTTGTCCGGCACGACGCGGCCGGTGGCGCTCAGCGAGGTCCCCTCGGGCAGGAGGGCCTTGGTGGTGGCCTCACGCTCCGTCAGCACCCGATTGGCATAGCTGCGCACGCGCGGATTGCGGGAACGCTCGAGGGCGATGCGGCTGGCCTCGATGCTGGTGGCGTCCGAGCGCAGGGCCTCGGCGCGGAATTCCGGGGTCGAGGTAGCGGCAGATCCGATCGGCGCGTCCGTGCCGATGCGCAGCGGCAGGGCATCCTGCGCCAGGGCGGGCATGGCAAGGGCGGCGACGGACAGACCGAGTGCGGCCAGGACGGTCGTCTTCATGGCGGTGTCTTCCTTCGAAGATTGTTGTTCGATGGTCGTTTGCCGGCGCTCTCGAAGGAGCGTGGTCGCGCCGAGAACAGCCGTGAATCCTGCGCGTTCCGCATACGCACGAACCTGTGAACACAGGATCATCGGATCACAGGATCGGTAATGTCACGCTTCTATGTGCGTAAAAATTGTTGCTGATCAGTGATTTATTGGCGCTTGCGGGGAGACCGCGAAAACCGAACAATGTTGGATGCCGTCGTTCCGGTTGTTCTCGACTCCCATGAGAATTGCGTATGACGCATGGCTTGCATGGTCATTCGGCTCCGAGGTCGACGACGACGATCTCCGGAGGCATGCCGAGCCGAACGGGGGCGATACTCATGCCGAGGCCGCCCGAGACGATGAGATCGGCCTGCTCGCGCACATGCCCGTAGGCGAATCGCGCGCCGTATCGGGAGGGCACGATCGGGGACCAACCGAACAGGCGCATCTGCCCGCCGTGGGTATGACCCGAAAGAGTGAGCGCGATCCGCGGCGGCACCTGCGGAAAGATGTCGGGCTCGTGCGCCAGCAGGATTGCGGGCGCTCCGTCCGGTATCTGCGCCAGGGTCGCCGGAAGATCGTCGTGGCCGATGCGGGCATGTTTGAAGCGCTTGCGCCCAGGCAAGAGCGCCAGCTGATCGCCCAAACCCGCAAGCCAGACCGTGTGGCCGCGCACTAAGAGCGGCAACGCCTCGTTCTCCAGGACGCGGATGCCGTTCTGGGTCAGGGCGGTGCCCGCGATCGTCGGACCGCCACCGCGGCGTTGGGCCGTGCGATCCTCCCACCAATCGTGGTTGCCGAGGATCGCGTAGGTGCCGAGCGGCGCCGAGAGCCTCCCGAGGGCGGGCGCCCATTCGGCCGCATCCACGTAGCGGGTGACCAGATTCATGCCCGACACGTAATCGCCGAGCAGCACGATGACGTCGCCGCCGAGGGCGTTCGCCGTGGCGACGATCCCCTCGATCCGTGAGACCGGCATCCACGGCTCGCAGGCATGGAGATCGGCCAGGGCGACGATGCGGAGGGACAAACCCGAGGGCCAGGGGCCGAGCGGGCGCAGCCGGTAGCGCGTCACGACGAGACGCGCCGGTTCGATGCCGATTCCGTAGGCGGCGGTTCCGAGACCCGCGAGCGCGACGCCGCCGAGGCCGGTCAGCACCCTGCGCCGGGTGACGTGAACCGCCGCGCCGGTGAAGACGGCCGGGTCAGGCGTCCGGGTCGTCGTCACCGGCAAACAGACCGAACTGCGTGCTCGGGTCGCGCCGGGGTTCGGCAAAGCCCATGTGGCGGAAGGCATGCGGCGTCAGCACCCGCCCCCGCGGGGTCCGCTGCACGAAGCCCTTCTGGATCAGGTAGGGCTCGATGATGTCCTCGATGGCATCCCGCGGCTCCGAGAGCGCCGCCGCGATGGTTTCGATCCCCACCGGACCGCCACCGAACGAGGCGGCGATCAGGGTCAGGTACTTGCGATCCATCACGTCGAGGCCGACGGGATCGACGTCCAGCATCTGCAGGGCCCGGTCGGCGATCTCGCGGGTCACCGTCGGCGCGTCCTCGACGATGGCGAAGTCGCGCACCCGGCGCAGCAGGCGCCCGGCGATGCGCGGCGTGCCCCGCGCTCGCTTGGCGATCTCGTTGGCTCCCGCCTCCGACATGCCGAGGCCGAGCACCCGCGCCCCGCGGCGCACGATCAGCTCCAATTCATCGATCTCGTAGAATTCGAGCCGGATCGGGATGCCGAACCGGTCGCGCAACGGCGTCGTCAGCAGGCCGGCGCGGGTGGTGGCGCCGACGAGCGTGAACTTCGGCAACTCGATCTTGACGGAGCGGGCGGCCGGGCCCTCGCCGATGATGAGATCGAGCTGGTAATCCTCCATCGCCGGATAGAGGATCTCCTCCACCGCCGGGTTGAGGCGGTGGATTTCGTCGATGAAAAGCACGTCGCGCTCTTCGAGGTTGGTCAGCTGCGCGGCGAGGTCGCCGGCCTTGGCGATGACCGGCCCCGAAGTCGAGCGGAAGTTCACGCCGAGTTCGCGCGCGACGATCTGGGCGAGCGTGGTCTTGCCCAGCCCCGGCGGGCCGACGAACAGCACGTGGTCGAGGGCCTGACCCGTCTTCTTCGCGGCTTCGATGAAGATCTGCATGTTGGCGCGCGCCGCCCGCTGTCCGATGAACTCGGACAGGCTCAAGGGACGGATCGACTGGTCGACATCGTCCGGCCGGCGCTCCGGCGTCAGCAGGGTTTTCTCGGAAGGTCGGGCTTTGCTCACGGGGGTCTCGCGGGGCGGCCGGCCCCTGCGGTTTTGCACATCCCGCGCCCAGGCACCACCGCGGCGCGACCGCTCAGGAGCAGGCGCCCCGAATCGACGGAGCGTCTCGGCACAATCCGCTCCGGGACCGGGCAGGGAGATGGTAACCATCGCCGCGGACAATCGGCGCGTGACCCCGACGAGATCCGCGATGCCGCACGTTCCCTCCGCCCCGCGCGGCCCGTCCGCCCCGCGGGGTTCGTCCTGCGCGCCGCAAGGCCGCCGCCGCGCCCGCCTGCTCGGCAGCACCGGCGCCGCCCTGGCCCTGATCCTCGCCGCCCCGCTGCGGGCGGAGCCCGTCGCCGAACGCACGGATGCCCGGATCAATCTGCGCATCGAGCCGCGGGTCGAGGGCAAGGCCGAGGCGAAGCCGGAACTCAAGGCGGATTCCAAGGCGGAGACCCATGCGGACTTGAAGCCCGAGCCGAAAGCGGAACTGAAGCCGGACCCGAAGCCCACCACCGACAAGGCGGAAGTTGGAGCCGCCGAGGCCGCACCGACGCCCGCGAAGAAGGTGTCGCGGGAGCTACCGCCCACCGTCTATGCCCGCGTCTCGGAGGATCCGCTGCCGACCTACACGGCGCAGACCTTCATGGACACGATGCGCGCCGCCGAGCGCTACCAGATCTACGCCGAAGCGGGTGGCTGGAAGACGCTGCCGGGCGATTTCGCGCCGAAGCCCGGTGACAGCCACGCGGCAATCCCCTCATTGCGCCATCATCTGACGCTGACCGGCGATCTGCCCGCCGATGCCCCGCCCTCCGACCGCTACGACCCGCCGCTGGTGGCCGCGGTGAAGGCGTTCCAGGCCCGCCACGGCCTGCCGGATTCCGGCATCCTCGGGCGTTTGACCCTCAACGCGCTGAACGTGCCGGCCGATATCCGCCAGCGGCAGCTGCGAGCCTCGGCGCAGCGGCTGATGGGCTCGACCTTCCCGTTCGGCGAGCGCTACGTGGCGGTCAACATCCCCTCGGCCGCCGTCGAGGCAGTGGAGAATGGGAGCGTGACGCGCCGCTACGTCGCGGTGGTCGGCAAGACCGACAAGCAGACGCCCACCGTCGAGACCCGCATCACCGACGTGAACCTCAACCCGACCTGGACGCTGCCGATCTCGGTGATTAAGAACGAGATCATCCCGACGATGCGCAAGAATCCGGGCTATCTCGCCAAGAACCGCATCCGCATCCTTGGGCCGGGCGGCGTCGAGGTCGATCCGACGAAGATCGATTGGTCGACCGAGAAGGCCGCCAACTACACGCTGCGCCAGGATTCCGGACTGGATAATTCCCTCGGCCAAGTCCGGATCGACATGCCGAACCGCTACGCGGTCTACATGCACGACACCCCGTCGAAATCGCTGTTCGCGGGCTCGGGGCGGTTCCACTCGCATGGCTGCGTGCGGGTCGGGCAGGTGAAGGAATTCGCTGCTTGGCTGCTCCAGGGCACGGAAGGGCCGAACGGGCCGGGCTCGGTCTGGGGGCCGATCGAGATCGAGACCGGCATCGCCCTCGGGGAACGCCGGGACATCAAGCTGGTGAAGCCGACGCCGGTCGCCTTCGTCTACCTGACCGGCTACGCCACGTCGGACGGGCGGGTTCATTTCCGCGACGACATCTACGGGTTGGACACGCCCGCCGCGCCCGGTGCCGCGGTGCCCGACGTCGCTACCACCGGCTCGTTGTCGCCGCGCGCGACCCCGGTTCCGCGCAAGCCCGAGATCGCCGCACCGCGCCCCGCGCCTGTGACCGCCAAGCCGGAAACGGCGCGACCGGCCCCGTCACCCGCTTCGGCAGCGCCGGCCCCGGTCGGTTCCGCCCCGAAGCCGCAGGCGCGCCGGAGCGCGCCCCCGGTGGAGCGGGCGCCCACCGAGCCCGGATTGATGCCGCCGGGCCTCGTCGGAGGGCGGACCTGATCGACGCCTTTCGCGTCTGCGACGCGGCGTCCCGCCCACAGCGAAGCTGCCATGCGTGCCGGAACAATTGGCCTAAATCCTCATTCTGCCCGATAAGCGTCGGCGCCCTTCATTGCCGGACGCATTTTTGTAAGCAGTCTAAGGATTTTACCAATGGCTAAAGCCAAGATTCGCGTTGCCAGCGATCGGCTCAATACGCCGACCGACCTCAACCCCGAGGACGTGACGAAGATTTCCCACGGCCTGACCGTGCTGCTGTCCGATCTCTTCGCGCTCTACATCAAGACCAAGAACTTCCACTGGCACGTCAGCGGCCCGAATTTTCGGGACTACCACCTGCTCCTCGACGAGCAGTCTCAGCAGATTTTCGCGATCATCGATGCGGTCGGTGAGCGGGCCCGCAAGATCGGCGGCACCACCCTGCGTTCCCTCGGCCAGGCCGAGCAGCTCAAGCGCGTCACCGACAACAACGCCGAGTATGTCAGCCCGCTGGAGATGCTCAAGGAGCTGCGCGACGACAACAAGGCGCTGACCGCCAACATGCGCGAACTGCACAGCGTCACGGACGAGGCCAACGATGTCTCGACCACGAGCCTGCTGGAGGAGTGGATCGACCAGTCCGAGGAGCGGACGTGGTTCCTCTACGAGTCGACCCGCGAGGCGACCGAGAGCGGTCACTGAACGCTCAGTCGGCCTTCCTGTATCGTCCTCTTGGTAGCGCGGGGGATGCGCGCCAACCGGCAGGCAGAATCGTCGGATCGGGTTCGTTCAGAGCCCGGCCGGATGATCAGAGGATGGAAGGTGCCCGCTAGGCTGCGGTGCCGCAGGCCGTATTGGCCTAGCAGGTTCTAGCTGTCAGCCGACCCATACCGCCGTCGATTCGCAAGGATCGGCGGCTTTTTCGTCGAAAACGTCCGACAGGGTCATGCGAACGGACGAGCGGCCGGCGTCGGTCGGGACCTGTCGTCTCCAGGTTAAAGGCTCGGCACCGTCCGTCCGTCGTAACGGGTCCCGCACAATTGGATGTGGCCCAGTTCGCGTGCCGGCGAGCCCGTCAGGATCCACCGATCTCGCCCACCCGCAGCCTCACCTTGATGAGGCCCGGCTCGTCCGGCGCCGGATGCTCCTCGAATCCGAGATGCTGGCAGACCGCGCGCATGGCCTTGTTCTCGGAGAGAACGTCGCCCTCGACGCAGGCGATGCCCTCCGCACCGGCCCAGTCGATCATCATCCGCATCAGGGCGATGCCGAGCCCGGTGCCCTTGATGTCGGAGCGCACGAGGATCGCGAACTCGCCCGTATCGTGATTGGCGTTGGCATGCAGACGAACCGCCCCGAGCATGCGCCGGGATTCGTCCGCTCCCTCCTCCGTCGCCACGAAGGCGATGGCGCGCGAATAGTCGAGCTGGGTCAGCCGGGCGAGGAAGACGTGGCTAAAATCGCGCACGGGGGCGAAGAAGCGCAGGCGCACATCCTCCGGATCGACCTGTTCGAAGAAGGCGCGGAACATGTCCTCGTCCTCCGGTCGCACCGGGCGAACCAAGATGCGGCGATCACCCGCCATCATCCGCCGCTCCCACTCGGCCGGATAGGGGCGGATCGCGAAGCGCGGATGCCAGTTGCCGCGGCGGCGATCGGGTCCGGTCTCGACCTCGACCCGCACCCGCGCGTCGAGGGCGACGACGCCGTCGGCATCCGCGAGCAGGGGATTGATATCGAGCTCGCGCACCGCCGGCAGATCGGCGGCAAGCTGAGCCAGCTTGACGAGGGTCAGCGCGATGGCATCGGTGTCGGCCGCCGGGACATCGCGATAGGCGACGAGGCGACGGGCGACGCGGGTGCGGCCGATGAGTTCGCCCGCGAGGGCGAGGTCCAGGGGCGGCAGGGCAAGCGCCCGATCGTCGATGACCTCGACGGCCGTTCCGCCGCGCCCGAACACTACGACCGGACCGAAGACCGGATCCTCCGCGAGCCCGGCGATGAGCTCGCGTGCCTGGGCCCGGCGCACCGTCGGCTGCACGGCGAAACCGGCGATGCGCGCGTCGGGCCGCATCACCCGCACGCGGGCGATCATCGCGGCGGCGGCCTCGCGCACATCGGCCTCCGAGGTCAGGCCGAGCCGCACACCCCCGACCTCCGACTTATGCACCACGTCCGGCGAGACCAGCTTGAGCGCCACGGTGCTGCCGGCGGCGATGAGCGGCCACGCCGCCGCGGCCGCCCCATCGGGATCGGGGGCCAGGGTGCTCGGCACCGATTCGATGCGATAGGCGGCGAGCAGCGCCGCCACGGCGTTGGGATCGAGCCAGCTTCGACCCTCGGCAAGGGCTTGCTCCACCACGGCGCGGGCGGTCGCCACATCCGGGGAGAAGTCCCGCGGCAGTGAATCGGGCGTACGCATCAGGTCGTCCTGCGCCTCGCGATAGCGCACGAGATGCAGGAAGCCGTCGACCGCGTCGGCATCGGTGGCGAAGAGCGGGATCTTGGCCCTGCCGTAGATCGCGCGGATCTCCTCGTCCTCGCCGATCGAGACGGCGAAGACCGGTTTACGCCGCCCGGCCGCCCGCCCCATGGCGACCGTATCGGTCACGGCCTTGGCGACGTCGCGGGCGCCGGCCCGAGCGGTCGGAACGTGGATCGCCAGCAGGGCGTCGCTGCCCCGGTCCGCGAGGAGCGGTTCGAGGGCGCGGGCGAAATCGCGCGGCACCGCATCGATACCGAGATCGAGCGGGTTCGCTTGCCCGCCATGCCGCACCGGCTCCAGCGCGGCGAGGGTTTCGTCGGACGGCGCGCACAGGGCGCCGCCGCGATCGGCGAGACCGTCGGCGGCGAGCGCCCCGATGCCGCGCCCGTTCGAGACGATCATCAGGCGTTGCCCCGGAAACGGGCGCTGGCGCCCCAGCGTCTCGACCGCCGAGAACATGGCGTCGAGCCCGTCGACGGTGAGGATGCCGGCCCGGCGGAACGCGGCCTCGTAGACGGCGCCGGGCCGTGCCAGCGCGCCGGTATGGGTCTTGGGGGCGTGGTCGAGCCCGTCGTGTCGGCCCGTGCGCAGGACCACGACGGGCTTGGCCCGGGCGGCCGCGCGGGCGGCGCTCAGGAATTTCCGCGCATCGGCGACGTGGTGGAGGGACAGAATGATCGCCCGGGTGCGGTAGTCCTCGGCGAAATGGTCGAGACAATCGGCGACGTCGACATCGGCGGACCGCCCGAGGGTCATCACCGCCGAGAAGCCGACGCCGCGCCGGCCGGCCCATTCGGCGATGGCCGAGGCGACGGTGCCGGATTGCGAGATCAGAGCCAGGTCGCCGGGGGCCGGCGGGCGGGCCAGGAGGGTGGCGTTGAGGTGGTGTGCCGGGACGCTCAGACCCACGCTGTCCGGCCCGATCAGCCGCAACCCGTGGCGCCGGGCGGAGGCGCGGGCGGCGCCCAGCGGTGCCGCTTCGCCATGGCCGAGATGGGCCGAGAGCACCACCGCCGCCGCCGCACCCGCGCGGCCCGCCTCCTCGACGATGTCCGGCACCGCCCAGGGGGGCGTCGCGATCATCACGAGGTCGGGGGGCGTTGGCAGGTCGGCGATCCGGGAGACGCAAGCGAGCCCGTCGACGCTGGCCTCGCGGGGATGGACCGGAACGATCTCGCCCGAGAAACCGCCGGCCCGCAGGCCGTCGATGATGGCGCGGCCGACCGAGCCGGGCCGGTCTCCGGCGCCCACGACGGCGATCCGGCGCGGGGCGAGCAAGGCGCCGAATCGATAGGTGCTCATCGCTCGCCGGAAAGATGCCTCAGTCGGTCAGGCGTTACACCATCCGGCCGGGCCTGGGCACCGGGCCCGGCTCGTGACCTGCCAGCGTCAGACCGCGTGGCGGGGCGGCAGCACAAGGGTGTCATGGCGCTTGAACACTTTGGGCCAACGCTCGCGATCGGCCAGGGCGCGCGCCTCCTGCAAAGAGATTCCCCGCGCTTCGGCCAAGTCCGACAGGCTCATCCATGCGTTTTGCATCGACACGCAACCCTGAATATTTGTTATGCGGGAGGCTATCCATGGCCGACCTAACGGCACCTGAATGGCGTGAGCCCGGTGAGGGGCGGTTCCCGGCACCGTTAACCGCGAGCAAAAGGAATCGTTCGTGGCCCCCTTCGCGACCCGCCAAGCCATCGTCGAGGCCATGCGCAGCCTTCTCAGCCTCGGTCTCAGCCAGGGCACGTCCGGCAACGTTTCGGTCCGCTGGGGCGATGGGTTGCTCGTGACCCCATCCGGCATCCCGGCCGAGCAGTTGAGCCCCGATGACCTCGTCGAGATGGATATGGACGGGCATTACGATCACCCGCTCGCCCCCTCCTCCGAATGGCGCTTTCACCGCGACATCCTCGCGGCCCGGCCGGAGATCGGCGCGGTGGTGCATGCTCACCCACCCTACGCCACGGCCTTCGCGATCTGCGGGCGCGAGATTCCGGCGGTGCATTACATGATCGCCATGGCGGGCGGGCCGAACATTCGCTGTGCCCCCTACGCGCCCTACGGCACCCAGGCTCTCTCGGAACACGCGCTCCGGGCCCTCGACCGACGCAGCGCCTGCCTGCTCGCCAACCATGGCATGATCGCCACCGGGCCGAACCTCGCCAAGGCCCTGTGGCTCGCCGTCGAGGTCGAGGCTCTGTGTCGCCAATACGCTCTGGCGTTGCAGGTCGGCACCCCGGTGGTGCTTCCGGATGCCGAAGTCACCGAGACCGTCGAGCGCTTCAAATCCTACGGACCGCGCGACAAGGCGGGCCATTAGCGCGTCGCCGACAACGAAGCGCGAGCAGGACCGGCGGTGCGAGGGCAATTTCTGACGCACCGAATCCGCTTACGGAAACTGTTTCCGCCGACGCATGCATCATGACACCCATAGCGGTCGCGGCCGTGAGGCTTGTCAGACTACCTCAGGTAGTTTGACTTACCCGATGCGTCCCTGGCCACCACGCGGTGAAACACGGCTCCCCTTTGCTCCGGAAAGCACCGTCGCGAGACATCCCCCGCGTTGGACACCGCCTCGGGATAAGCTTCGCTTCGTCCGAACCGCCGGATCCGCCGGAGCGCGACCGAATCCAGTGTCATGCCGCCCGACGTTGGCCGCGCTGGACGAGGCTGCGTCGCGAACGCTGATCGCTCCACTCGGCCAGGCGTCCGAGCCATGCCGGGCGCTCCACAGCTGAGCTGTTCGCGACGCAACGCAGCGCCCCCAAAACCGATACGCCAGTTCTTGCCCAGCTGGGGCGCATCATCTTTGTTTCTCCGACGATGCCTCCTCGCGCCGAGATCCGCTCGCGATCCGCTTCTTCGTACCGAGCTGGCCAGATTACAACTGTTGTAAACTAAGTGGCCATTCTCTGAGGCTTGTCAGAGAGACCGTAGATTGTGCGGATGGGCACGCTGCACTCGGTTTGTAACAAATGATAGAAATCGGTCTTGCGCATTTTCCAGCGTAGCGTTAAATCCCTCTCGGTTCACTGTAGTGACTTCGCTTCGGTCTCAGGTCGTTTCGTCATGATGACGGCGGCCAGTGACTGTCTTCGTCCGTATCGTAGGAGGTTGTTTAGAATGTCTCTCGAAGAAGCCGTTGGCGAGGGTTACATTCCACTGACCGTCGACATCGTTTCGGCGTTCGTTGGGCATAATTCCCTGGCAGCCGGGGAGCTTCCCGGACTGATCGCTGCGGTCCACGGCACGCTCTCCGGCCTGACCAGCCGCGCCGCCGAGCCGAAGGTGCAGCCACTGACTCCGGCCGTGCCGATCAAGCGCTCGATCCAGCCCGACTTCCTCGTCTGCCTGGAGGACGGCAAGAAGTTCAAATCGCTGAAGCGCCACCTGCGCACGCGCTACAATCTCTCGCCGGACGAGTATCGCGCCCGCTGGAACCTGCCCGACGACTACCCGATGGTTGCGCCGAGCTACGCGCAGACCCGGTCCGAATTGGCCCGGACCATGGGGCTCGGCCAGCAGCGCCGCAAATGGCCGGCGAAGAACAAGCCGGAAGCCGTGGCCGCGGTCTGAGCCGCGCCCGCGGGGATTGTCCACAGGGGATCGGGCTGCGCGCAGCCCGCCCCCACGCACCTGCCCGACCCGTTAGAGGTCGGGCAACGCCTGCCTGGAACAGTCGCGACCCCAGCCGGTATCTCCGGCCCTCGAGGAGTTGCAATGTCCGGCCGGTCGCCCACCGCCGTTCGCCTATTCTGGACGTTCGTCGCCGGCTCGACGGTTGCCTTCTGGTACGGGCCTCCCGCCCTCGCTGCGACCGGCGCGGCCTCGCTCGCGATCCTGCTGCATCGCCTGGACCGCCCAAGGCGGTTTCGCGCCTTCGTGCGCCGTGTCAGCCAGCGTCATGCCGAGACCCTGGCTCTGCGCCGGCGCCAGGAATGCTTCGTCGACGCTTACGGCAACACCATCGAGGATGGTTGGCTCCGGGAGCGTGAATACTTCATCGAGCGCACCCTTCTTCCGCAGATCGAGACCCGCGGCTTCGCCGAGGATGCCGAAACCCGCTACGAGGTGATGGCCGAGATCGTCGAGCGCGTCGCCCGCCGATACGCCCTTCCCGACGATGATGGCAGCCCCGAGGACGGCATCGCCTACGAACGATTCTGTGCCCGTTTGCTGCAAGAATCGGGATGGCGCGCACGCCCGACGCAGGCGAGCGGTGATCAGGGCTGCGATGTGATCGCCGAGCGCGACGGACTGCGCCTCGTGGTCCAGTGCAAGCGCTACGGTCGCCCGGTGGGCAACGCCGCGGTGCAGGAAATTGCCGCCGCCGCTCTGCACTGGTCCGCCGATAGGGCGGCGGTGGTCTCGAATGCCGGGTTCACACCGGCTGCTCGCAAGCTCGCTGGCACGACGGGTGTGCTCCTGCTCCATCACGACGACCTCCCCGATCTCGCGACGCAGCTCCCGCGGGAGGGCCGGCGCCTCCTGCCCGTCGGTGGACGGTGAGGCGCTACTCGGCGGGGATGGGCCGCGCGGATGGCCGCGGGGCCGCCTTGCGGCGCACCGAGACGCGGGCGGCCCGCTTGCGCCACCAGATCACGACGCCGGTCACTGAGAGCATCGCCACCACGAGCCCCATCAGCGAGATCAGGATGCGTCCGGGCAGGCCGAGGATGCGGCCGGAATGGACCGGGAACTGCGCCTGCACGAAGAGGTCGGCGGCGGTGCCGATCCAGGGCTGACGGTCGCCGATCACCTTGGCGTCGGCCCCGTCGAAATAGACCGCCGCCGGTCCGACGCCGGCGGCACCGTGATCGTCGCCGGGCTGGAAGTAGCGCGCGGTGTAGAAGCCCTGGAACGGATTGTAGGCCAGCGCTCCGACCGGCTCGGACCAGCCCCGACGCTGCCCCTCCGCCTGGGCCGCCTCGAGAATGTCGGCGAACGAGGCGCTCGGTTCGATCGGCTTCAGCGGCGAAACCATCGGTCGGGTAAAGGAGGGGTCCGGCGTCACCCGCGAGATGCTCGACATCAGCGGCAGGAACACCTCGCGATAGAGGTTGAGCGAGAATGCCGTGAAGGCGAGCAGGAACAGCAGGGCGAAGGTCCACAGGCTCGCGGCCCGATGAAGATCGAAGTTGATCCGGTAGGCGCTGCCGGAGGTCTTGACCTTCCAGGCGGGCTTCCACCGCTTCCACCAATCCCGGCCGGATGGGCGAGGGCTCGCCGCACGGTCCGGTTTGGCGGCCTTGCGCACCGGCAGCGTCAGATAGAAGCCGACGAAACCATCGATCGTCCAGACGATGGCGACGATTCCCATCAGCCAGACGCCCCAGCGGTCCTCGCCCCACATCGCGGGCAGATGCAGGGAGAAATGCAGCTTGTACAGGAACGAGATCAGGGTCTCACGGGTGATCGGCCAAGCCTGGCCCCATTCCCGCCGGCCGATCTCGGCGCCGCTCACCGGATCGAGGAAGACCTGATTGTAGCCCAGGACGGCCAATTGACCGGTCGCGGGATCGACCCGCGGCATCACGAACAGATCCAGCGCCTCGCCCGGTTCGGCCGCGGTGTTGAAGTAGACCACCCTCGCTCTCGTTTCCCGCGCCTCGAACTGCCGGACAAGGTCGAGCGAGGAAATCGCGGTCCCACGGCTCGCGACTTCGTGGAGATGCGGATTCAGCCAATCGTCGAGTTCGTGGTCCCACGAGATCACCGCGCCGGTGAGGCCCGCGACGAAAAGAAAGGCCGCCACCGTCAGGCCGGCCCATCGGTGAAGCAGGACGAAAACCGAACGCGCCATCGATCCCCGAAATCCGATCCTAACAGGACCTTCTGTCAACCATGTGCCCCTGTCCCGGGCACCTCCCCTGAACGAAGGAGTTGCAGAAGCCTTGCTCCCTCGTCCACACGTTGGACGAATCGGGAGCGCCGAGATTTAGCGTGGCTGACGCCGTCACGGAAGCCGGTTCGGGATCAGCGTCCGATTCGATCGTCCGTGAAGATCCAGTAAAGGCCGGGCACGGGTGCAGCCAGTGACTTAACACCCCCTTAAACCCGCCGCATTTAGGCTGCCGAACGGAGGCGGAACCGATGCGCTGCGAGGCGCGACGGCGGCCGAGATGGAACGGAAGCGGGTAGCGGTCCTGCGGGATTGCCGGCCCCACATGGATCGCATGGCGAAGACAGCCGGACGCAGACCGCGCAGCGAACCGAGCTTCGACATCCCGGAGGGGAGCGATCCCGCACGCCTCGATGTGCGCCTGTCGCGCGGGGACCGCTCGGCGGGCGGCGCGGCACAGCGAGGCGGCGCGAAGGCGGCGCCCCGCGGGGCCTCACGGAAACGCGCCTCGGGCGGCGGCGGCAAGCCACCCCGGCGGCGGCGATCCTGGCTCGGCCGAATCGTTCACGGCGTCGTCGTGCTCGGCATCTGGGGCGTGATCGCACTGGCCGGCCTCATCGCCTACCACGCCTCGCAGCTTCCCCCGATCGACCAGTTGGCGGTGCCGAAGCGCCCGCCCAACATCGCGATCCTGGCGAGCGACGGCTCCCTGCTCGCCAATCGCGGCGAGACCGGTGGGCGCGTCGTCTCGATCAAGGAATTGCCGCCCTACCTGCCGCGCGCCTTCGTGGCGATCGAGGACCGGCGTTTCTACGACCATTTCGGCGTCGATCCGGTCGGCATCGCCCGCGCCGTCGCCCAGAATCTGACCCGGCGCGGCCTCGCGCAGGGCGGCTCGACGCTGACCCAGCAACTCGCCAAGAACCTGTTCCTCACGCCGGAGCGGTCGGCCTCGCGAAAGATCCAGGAGGCGATCCTCGCACTGTGGCTGGAGCACAAATACACGAAGGACGAGATCCTCGAACTCTATCTCAACCGGGTCTATTTCGGTGCCGGCGCCTACGGCGTCGAGGCGGCGGCGCAGCGCTATTTCGGCAAGCCTGCCAAGAACGTGACGCTGGCGGAGGCCGCCATGCTCGGCGGACTCGTCCAGGCACCCTCGCGGCTCGCCCCGAACCGCAACCTCAAGGCGGCGCAGGCGCGGGCGGCCCATGTCCTCGCCGCGATGGAGGATCTCGGTTTCGCGAAGGCCCCCGACGTGAAGGTGGCCCTGGCCCAGCCGGCGCGGCCCGCCTCCACCCGGGGCGGCGGATCGCCGAACTACGTTGCCGACCTCGTCATGGACGTCCTCGACGACTTCCTTCCGAAATTCGACGACGACATCGTCGTCTCCACCACGGTGGATGCCGGCCTCCAAAGCGTGGGCGAGCGTGCGCTGACCGACGAGCTGAACGCCAAGGGCGCTCGCTACAACGTTGCGCAGGGCGCGCTCGTCTCGATGCGGCCGGACGGCGCGATCCGCGCGCTGATCGGCGGCCGCGACTATGCCCAGAGCCAGTTCAACCGCGCCACGACCGCCAAGCGGCAGCCCGGCTCGTCGTTCAAGCCCTTCGTCTACTTGGCGGCGATCGAGCGCGGGCTGACGCCCGACACCGTGCGCGACGACGCGCCGATCCGTATCGGCAACTGGGCGCCGGAGAACTATTCCCACAGCTATAGCGGCGCGGTGACCCTGCGGGAGGCGCTGGCGCAATCCCTCAACACCGTCGCCGTCCGTCTCGGCCAGGAAGTCGGCCCGAAGGCGGTGGTGCAGACCGCACAGCGCCTCGGCATCGCCTCGCCGCTCCAAGCCAACGGGTCGATCGCGCTCGGCACCTCGGAAGTCACGCCGCTGGAAATGGTCGGCGCCTATTGCGCCTTCGCCAATGGCGGCACCGGCGTGATTCCCTACGTCATCGCCAGCATCAAGTCGGCGAACGGCAAGATGCTGTACAAGCGTGGCGAAGGCGGCCTCGGCCGGGTCATCGATCCCAACGCCGTCGGCATGATGAACGCCATGATGCACGACGTCTTCGCCATCGGCACGGCCAAGAAAGCCGACATCCCGGGCTGGGAACTCGCCGGCAAGACCGGCACCAGCCAGGATTTCCGCGATGCGTGGTTCATCGGTTACTCGGCCACTCTCGTGACCGGTGTCTGGCTCGGCAACGATGACGGCGAGCCGACCAAGAAGGCCTCCGGCGGCAGCCTGCCTGCCGAGATCTGGAAGACCTACATGACGACGGCGCTGAAGGCCGACAAGCCGGTGGGGCTGCCCGGTCTCAATCGCTGGCGCGCCCGGCCTCAGGTGGCGAATGCGGGCGAGCGCGAGGGCGGTCCCGGCGGGCTGATCGGCGTCCTCCTCGGAGAGCCGGACCGCACCGCTTCCGTGCCGCCGCCGCCGCGTTCCGTGCCCGGCGGTCGTGGGCAGGGTCCGAGCCAGGACGATCGCAACTTCCTCGAGAAGCTGTTCGGGCTCGGCGAGTAGGCGCTGATCGTCCAAAACTTCCCGGTTGGGCGGGACATTCATCCCCGTACCACGCCATCGCGGGGTTCGGTTCGCGGGGGCGCGGTGGCTTGCCACATTCGCGCCATGTTGCGGGCATGAGCCTTGGATGAGACGGGAGCGCGCCGCCGCCTCCCAGCTCGTGAAGGAGCCCCCGTGTCCTCCCCCTTGCCCGACCGTCGTGCCGCTGGCCCCTGGGCCGGTGCGTACAGGCCGGGCGTGCCCCTCGCCGGACGCCGGAGCCGCCCCTGATGCTGCCGCACCATCGCTGGTTCTGGTTCCTGATCCTGCTCGCCACCGGCGGGGCGGGTCTCCTCTACAACGTGATCTTCGCGGGGGGCGCGAGCCCGGCGGCGGGCTTCACCTACGGCCTCTGCGTCGGCATCGCCGCCCTGGCCTTCGATCGCGGGGTGCTGCTCGCGGGTTTGCAGGCGCGCATCCGCCGCCTCCCCGCCGGGTTCTACGTGGTGGCGGCCGAGCTGTCCTACGTGGCGATGATCGTGGCCGGCAACGCGCTCGGCGGTCTCGTCGTCTGGCTGCTCGGGCTTACCCAGGATCCGCTGGTGGAGGCGGTGCGCACGACCCCGCGGGTGCTCGCCTACGCGCTGGCCGTCTCGGCGCTTCTCGTCTTCGTCATCCGCATGCGCGACCTCATCGGCGGCGAGGTCTTCATCAACTTCCTCGTCGGCCGCTATCACCGCCCGGTGGAGGAGGAGCGCATCTTCCTGTTCCTCGACGTCGTCGGCTCCACCGCCTTCGCCGAGACCCACGGTGACCTGCGGGCACAGGAATATCTCAGCGCGGTCTTCGCCACCCTCGCCGAACCGGTGCGCCGCTTCCACGGGTCGGTCGACGATTACATCGGCGACCTCGCCATGATCACGTGGCCGATGGAGCGGGGGCTGAAGGACGCGCGCTGCGTCGCCTGCCTGTTCGCCGTGCGCGACCGCATCGAAGCCGACGCCGCCGCCTGGGAGGCCCGCTTCGGCACCGTGCCGCGGCTGCGCGCGGGGCTCCATGGCGGCCCGGTGGTGACGGCGGAAGTCGGGGTCGACCGGCACAAGATCGCCTATTTCGGGGATGCCGTGAACGTCGTCGCCCGAACCGAATCCCTATGTCGCCCCCTCGGCGTCGACACGCTGATCTCCGAGGATCTGCTCGCGCGGCTGCCGCGCCTGCCCAAAGACATCACCGCACGCGGTCTCGGCAGCCATGCCCTGAGGGGGCGAGGCCGGCGCCTCTCGGTCGCGACCCTGGAACGGGCGGTTGCCCTGCCCACTCAAGACACGCGCGCCCTCGCCCGGCCCCGCGAGGCCGCCGGCTGAACGAGCCACTTCGGCCGGTCGATCGATCGATCGGTCGAGGCCGGATCGTTCGGAATGGCGGCCAGGCGCGGCGATCCGATCTCCCACCGGCCGAAATCCCTTTCGACCGATACGGCGAGTACCTCAGGCCGCCCCTACCATTCCCATTCGGCGCCGACCCCCACCGCCGTCCGCCCATCGCTCCCGGCCTCGCCGTTGAGCTTGATCCGGCGGGTGACGTCGTAGTTGATCGTCGCGGCAGTGTCGGCGGGCTTGGCACCGGCCTTCACGCCGACGCTGATGCGGTCGTTGATGTAGCGCGAGGCGCCGACCGCCGGTCCGCCGCTCGCCCCCGTCGAGACATCGAGACTGTCGAGCCCCAGGCTCTTTCGGGCGGATTCGAACACGTCCGGCCCGCCCGCACCGCCGGAGAGCTGCGCCACGGCCTGGGCCAGTTGCAGAGCCTGGAACGGCGAGAGGCCGCCCGCCGCCTTCTTGAACAGGATGCGCGAGAGCACCTCGTCCTGAGGCAGGCTCGGATCCGAGGAGAGGGCGAAGACCGGCTGTGAGGCCGGGCCGTTCACCGCGACGCGGGCGGTGACGTCGCCGGCCTTGGTCTCGGCGATGAAGTCCAGATCGGGTTGCGCGAGATCGCCCGCAAAGGTGATCCGGCCGCGAGTGAAGTCGAGCCGCTGGCCGATCAGGCTCAGGCGTCCGCGACGCATCTCGAAATCGCCGTTGGCGCGCGGAGCGCGGGAGGAGCCGGTGACGCGCAGTTCGCCGCCGAGTTCGGCGTCGATGCCGCGTCCGCGGACGAAGATGCGGTTCGGCGCATTCACGGTCACGTCCAGGCTGGCATCGAAGGGCGCGGTCGTCTTCTTGCGGCTGAGGGCCGCGATCTGTGCCTTGCGCTCGCCGCGCTGCGCGAGGCGCTCACGCACCGCCGGCGGGGTGTTGACGTGCCGGATGCCGGGCAGAGGCTGCACGGTGGCGGGAAGGCGATCGGGCACGGACACGTCGATCGAGACGACGTCGACCCGTCCCGAGATCTTCGGTGTCCGGGCGAGCGGGCCGGACAGCGCGAGGTTGAGGCTCGTCACCGCCGTCATCAGGGGGCTCGACACCAGTTCGGCCCGGTCTGCCGTGATCCGGAGCGCGCCGGGGAAGCCGGAGGCGGGTTCGACCGCGACCCGGCCGTCGATGGCGATGCGCCCGCCATTGCGGGTGGCGGCGGTGAGCCGCTCGATCTGGATCGCGTCGCCGCGACCGGTGATGCGGCCTTGAATGTCGGTGAGGCGGATGCCGTTCAGTGGATCGGTCAGGCTGCCGCCCGACAAGGTCGCCGAACCCTCGACACGGGGCGCCGCGAGGGAGCCGGTGACGCCCGCATCCAAGGCCACACGGCCAGCCACGCGCTGGCCGCCGGTGCTGAGAAGAGAATTCGCGAGGGCAGCGTCGAGGGTGCCGCGCGCCTTCAGATTGAGTGCGCCGCCCGCCTCCACGGGGATCGCGCCGGCCACGGTGACCTCGGCGCCACGGCCGGCGGAGATGCGCCCGTCGATGCTGGCAGCGCCGTCGGACAGCGTCCCGCTCGCCCGCGCATCGATCGGTGGCAGGCCGGCCCTGCGGGTCTCCGGCGTCACGAGCTTCGCGACGCTGAGGGCGTAGCGGCCCTCGGGGCGGGAAGCGGTGCCCTGCAGATCCGCCTCACCGTCCACCGTGCCGGACAACGCTAGGCTCGGGGAGGCGATGCGGGCGAGCGCGAGTGGAAGGGCGCGAATGCCGAATTTGAGATCGAGGGATTCGCCGGCCCGTCCCTGGACACTGACCCGGCCGGAGCCGGCGGCGATCACAAGATTCTCGATCAGCGCCGAGCCGTCGTCGAGGGTGATCGCGGCGGGACCGGCCAAAGCAAGGCGGTCGCTGCCGCGCTGGGCCGAGAAGCGGACGATCTCGATGCGGGTGCGCTCCGCCGGAAGAAGCCGGGCCGCGCCGTCGAGGGCGAAGCCGCGGGCCTGGGCGGTGAGGACGAGGTCGCTTGCCTGGCTCGTGCCCGTGGCGGTGAGCCGCACCGTGTCGATCGTCTGCCCAGCGGCAACGACCCGGTCGAGGCTCGCCCGGCCGTCGAGGGCGGGATGCGCCCGCAGATCGCGTCCGACCAGATCGGCATCGAGCTTCGCGAGGCCGAAATGGTCGTAGCGGAGATGCGCGCCGGTCGCCCGGATCGTGGCGTCCTGCCTTCCGCCGTCGCGGGTCAGCGTCACCGCGGCATCGAGCGACCCGCCCATCTGCCCGAGCGCCAGCGCCGAGAGATCGGCGAGGTCGCCCGCTCGGACGGTCAGGGCGCCCTCACTGAGCAGGGAGCGGGGATCCACCACCGCGCGGCCGTCGATGGCCACCGAGCCGAGGGCGAAGGCAAGACGGTCGAGGGCGTAATCGGTCTTCGAGGGGCGCGCGATATGCGCGTCGGCCTTGAGCGCCTTGCCGGCGACATCGCCGGTGAGCCGCAGGGTGCCGTCGAGGGCGCCGGTCAGATCGGAGAGCGTCGCGTCGAGCCGGAGGTCCCGGATCGGCTTTCCGTCCGCGCGGGCATCGGGGGCACGGAGCGCGGCGGTGAGGTCGGGTTTCCGCAGCGAGCCGGTGAGACGGGCATCGGCGCTCGCGGCGCCGGCCAAACGCTCATCGAAGGCCGAGAGGTCTTTGAGGTCGAGGCGGCCGGTCACGTCGGCGCTTCGCGCGGTCGCCTGCCCCTGGAGCGTGGCGACGAGTTCCGCGCCCTCGAACAGCAGGCGGTCGAAGCCGTATCCGTCGTAGGTCTGAAAGACACGGCCCCTGAGGGTGGGCGTCCGTCCGACCAGGCGGTCCGCGATCTCGTGGCCGAGCACCAAGCCACCGCCGCGCAGGTCGAGATCGGCAGCGAGCGCCTTGCGGGCCGGATCGCCGCTCACCGTCGCCTTCGCCTCGAGATGTCCGGCCAGCGTCCGGCCGGCGACGCCGGAGAAGGCACCGATATCGGCAAGCGCCACCTGCAGCGTGCCCGCCAGCGTGTTCTGCCCGACCCTGCCGACATAGGAGAGGCGAGCGGTGTCGGCGTCGAGGGTGAGGTCGGCGACATCCACGACCCCGTCCGATCCCGCATCCGCCCGCAGCGTGAGCTTCGCCCGCTCGCCAACGGCCCGGCGCAGGGCCGGATCGGCCAGGGAGAGACCCTCCATGGTGCCGTCGGCGCGGATCGCAAAGCGACGGGCTGCGGCGGTGCCGTTCGGCTCGACGAAGAGCAGGGCCTCGACGCGGTCGAGGGACGACGCGCTGGTACGCAGGCCCGATGCCTGCAGGGCCCCCTTCACCTGCGGCGCGGCGAGCGGCCCCTTCAGGCTGCCGTCGAAGATCAGCGTCCGCAACTCGGTCTCGGCCGCCTTGGTCACGCCGTCCTCGGTCGGCAATGCCCGAGCCTCGACGCGAAAATCGGCGACGCGGTCGGCGCCGAGACTGCCCCCGATGCCGAGGCGGGCGGTACGCGAGGTCAGATCCAGCCGGTCGATGCGGAAGGCGCCGGAATCGGAGAACGCCATGCCGCCGTCGAGCTTGGTCGTCCCGGAGAAGATCGCGGCCAGGGGGCCCGGCACGAGGCCCTCGATCCGTGAGGCGAGGTCGAGGCTCAGCCGCCGATCCGTGCCGATGCGCGAAAGCCGGGCTCCGCCCTTGGCACCGATGTCGGGGCCGGCGTCAAAGTCGAGCCTTGCATTGAAGGCGTCGAGCGTGCCGCGCCCTTCGAGGTTGAAGACGATGGGCGGCGTTCCGGGAAGGTTCGCCGCCTTGGACAGGAGCCCGCCTTCGGGTTCCGTCAGCGCCGCCTTCACTTCCAGCTTCTCGCCCTTCGGCACGAACAGGAGCCGGGCATCGAACAGGCCGGCGGCGTCGAGGCGCCGGGCCACCACGGCGAGGTCGAGGCCCTCGGACGGGTTACCGAGCTTGACCTTGCCATCGGCCGAGAGCCGCGCGGGCTGCCCGGCGATGCCCTCGCCGAGAAGCAGTTCGGCGAGTTTGAACGCTTTGATCTCCACCTTGACCGGGAGATCGGGCAGCAGGGAGCCGTCCGGCGGCTCGGCCTCGGCGGGCGGCGGACCGGACACCGGCTTGCGCAGGATTTCGAGCCGACCGATTTCGAGGCTATCCACCTCCAGCCGTCCCGACAAAAGGGCGAGGCGGCGCCATGCGAGGCGGGCGCGGTCGAGCTTCAGCCAGGGACCGTCGGCATCGCTGATAACGACATCGCGGATGGTCGCATCCGAGGACAGAGCGCCGTCGACGGCGCCGATCGAGACCTGGGAAGCGTCGCTCGACAGGGCCTTCGAGAGGATGCCGCCCAGGACGGTCTTCTCACCGTCGGCAGCGCGCAGGAAATCGGTTGGCGTCAGGGCGGCGGCAAGGAGCAGGACCAGCGCGGCGAGTGCCGCGAAGGCCCCTCGTTCCTTTCCGCCGAGGCTTCTGCTCGCGCCGCGGGCACCCTCCCCCGCAAATTGGGAAGAGTTCTGGCCGCATGCCCTGCCAAGAAATCCCATTCAGAAAGCCTGTCCGAGACTGATGTACAGGGCGACCGGACGCTCGTGGTATCCCTTGATCCGGTCGAGCGGGAAGGCGACGTCCACGCGGATCGGGCCGATGCCGGTATAGTACCGGAGCCCGAGGCCGACCGCCTTGCGGATACGCTCATCAAAATCCGGCAGGGTCGAGGCGAAGGCGGTCCCGGCATCGAAGAACGGGACGATGCCGATGGTATCGGTCACCTTGATGCGCGCTTCGATCGAGGCTTCCAACAGGCTGCGTCCACCGATCGGCAGGTTGAACGGTCCGCGTGGCCCCAGGGTGCGGAAGGCGAAGCCGCGCACCGAGCCGCCACCGCCCGCGAAGAAGCGGAAATTGTCGGGGATCTCGTCGAGGCGGGCGCCGGAGACCGAGCCGAAGCCGAGGCGTCCGGCCAGAATGTAATTCGCGTCCTCGTCGAGCGCGTAATAGGTCGAGCCCTGCGCCTTCGCGACGAAGATGCCCGGATCCGAGCCGAGGAAGCCTGGATAGGGCGCGGCCGAGGCTTGGAAGCGGAAACCCTGCGTCGGGTCGAGCAAATTGTCGGTCGAATCGTAGGTGACCGAGACCGGCACGCCGATGAGCCGGTAATTCACAGTGCCGAGCGCGTCCTTCGAGCGGCCGACCTGCCCGTCGACCCCGATCTGCGCCGAGAACGTGTCGGAGAAGCGATGGCGGACGGCCACCGAGGCGCCCGCGGCATCGACGAAGTAGCTCTGCTGGACTTCGCGGGTCACGAAGGCATTGGCGAGCAGGTCGTTGCGGCTGCCCCAGAGTGCCGGCTTGACGAACGTCGCCGAGAGGCGCCCGCCCAGACCCGTGGTGTCGATGCCGGCCGCCTTGCGCTGTTGGGCGAACGGATCGTAGCCGAGGCCGAGATAATAGATATCGGCGTCGAGCCTCAGGGTCTCCGCGCCGCCGAAGAGGTTGCGGTTGGCGTAATAGGCGCGGATTCCCGGCCCATCGACGGTGGAGTACCGGGCCGAGACCCCGATGAGATTGCGCTCGCGCTCGCTGACCTCGACGAAGATCGGCAGATTGCCTTGCGGGTCGAGACTTTCGCCCTCACGCACGCGGATCGCGCCGAGCCCCTCGATGCGAGCGACCGAACGCCGGATGTCGGCCACGGCCTTCGGCGAGTAGGGATCGCCCGGTTCGGTATAGATGAAGGAGCGGATGACGGAGGGGTCGATCCCCTCCGGCGCGCTCACGGCCACCTCGCCGAGGCCCGCCTTCGGTCCCGGATCGATGGTGAAGGTCACGTCCATGACGTGGGCGGCGTCGTCCACCACCGGATCGCGGGAGACCGCCTTGGCGAAGGGATGGCCCAGCGCCCGGAAGCGGTCGACGATCCTGGCCTCGCGGGCCAGCACGGTGGCCGAGCGAGCCGGCACGTCGTCGCCGGGGCGAACGAAGCGCTCGGGCAGCAGTTCGGCCGGGAAGGGCCGCCCCCGTGGGTCGAGGGCGCGCACGGATCGTACGGTGTAGGCGGGGCCGAGGTCGACAGCGATCTTGACCGGCACCAATGCTCGGGCGCGCGAGCCCTCCGCGGCGCGGGCGGCGGCGGCCAACGAGGCATCGCCCGTCACCGGGACGCCGTCGATCCGGATCGAGACGGTGCCCTGATAATAGCCGTATCCGGATAGGACGTCGGTGAGCCGCCGCAGGTCCGCTTCGGCCCGACGCACCAAGCCTTCCCCGTCCGGCGGAGCTTCCTGACGCAGACGGTACAGGGTCGAGGTGTCCTGCAGGGCGGTCAGGACATCGGAATCGTCGGTCCCGGTGATGCGCACGCTGTAGGGCAGAGCCGACGGTGTCGGTGTGGGGGGCTCCTCTTCCGAGCCGAACAGGCCGAACAGATCAAACGCGGCGGCGGGCTGCGGCAAGCCTGCCGCCATCACGGCCGAGAGGAAGACGCCACCGATGACGGGTGAACGCAGCGAGCCATACTTCCGGACGGTCATACGATCGGGTGGGTCCGTGCTCACTGGCCGAAGGCGATGCCTCCATTCAAGCATCGAAGGGTAAACTACCTGTCGACGCCAGCCAGGGCTACCCGGTCACGCCGACCGTGCCGCTGCCTCAAGCAATGGTGAGCGCGCGGTCCACCTTGTCCCCTACTCGTCGTCCTCGATCAGGGTGATCTGGGGCGGCAGCGGCAGGGTGATCGTGCAGCGCAGTCCGGTCCGCTCGTAGGCGAGGTCAGTTTCGGCCTTCAACTCGTAGCGCAGGCTTCGCTCCAGCACCTCCGAGCCGAACCCGCGCCGCGGCGGCTCCGCCGACAGGTTCTCCAGGCCGCTCTCGGTCCAGACGAAGGTGAGCCGCCCGCCCGGTGCGGGTGGAACCACCGACCATGAGATGGCGATGCGCCCCTGGGGCAGCATCAGGGCCCCGTGCTCGATGGCGTTGACGGTCAACTCGTGGATCGCCAGCGCGACGATCTCGGCGGCACCGGCGCGTAGGCGCAGGTTAGGCCCGGAGATGACGACTTGATCGCCTTCGCGGGCCAGATGCGCCTGCAACTCGTCGGCAATCAGCGTGTGCAGGGCCACGCCTTCGGCCACGCTGCGCATCAGCGCTCCGAGGACGCGGGCAATGGCGTCGAGCCGTCCATCGAGATGGGCCGCATAGGTCTCGACGCTGTCCGAGGTCTCGGCCGAGCGCCGGATGATGGCGCGCAGCATCGCCAAGGTGTTGCGCACCTGATGGCGCTGCTCGGCGGGCAGCCCCTTCTCGTCGAGAAAACGGCGCAGACGCCGGTTCTCGGCCTCGAGTTCCGCGATGCGGGCCTCAGGAGTGTCGTGATTCATCGCTTTGCCATCCACCTCGCCCGCATGTGGCTGGCGCTCCACCGCTGTTTCAACTGTCGCCGATTGCCGATGCGGACCTGTCGCGCTCGAAATGCAGGTAGGATGGATCGAAGAGGGATGCAGAGCACAAGGCCGGAAAATCCGGGATCGTGAGCTGGCGTCCGCGCAGGCGGATCAATCCGGCGGCCCGCAATTCCTTGAGGGTGCGGTTGATATGCACGGTCGAGAGACCCATCGCATCGCCGAGATCGGCCTGAGTGATCGGGAACTCGCAGCTCGTGCCGTTGGTCAGGCCGACGGCATCGAGGCGCATGAACAGCTCGCAGAACAGATGTCCGAGCCGCTCCGTCGCAAGACGCTGTCCGAGGCTGACGGTCCACTCGCGCTGGATGGCGGCTGAGACAAGCATCTCCCACCAGAAAGCCTCCTCGATCTTGCGGCTCTCCGCAGTGATCTCGCGGATCGACGGTTCCGATACCTCGGCGATCAGGCAGGATGTCAGAGTCCCCAACGAATGATCCATGTTCTTCAAGACGAAGACATGCGGATCGCACATGTCTCCGGGCAAGAAGATCGAGATCACCTGTCGCCGACCGTCCTCCAATTGCTTGTAACGGCAAGCCCAGCCTTCGAGAATCAAATTCACGTGTCGAGGCTGATCGCCATCGCGCACCACGTCCTCACGTGGGCCTAATCGGCGCGTGTTCTGGACGACACGATCCAGCGCCTGCCTTTCCTCCGAGGAAAGACGGACGAAATTCTCCAGCTTGCGGACGAGAGGATTGACCACGGAGCTTCCTTACGAATTCGCGGTGACCTTGCCCCCTGTTTGCCCCCGTTCATAACCAGAGTCCGTTCTGGTTCTGGTCCTGTTTGGACCGGGTTGCAAACGCGTTCGGGGTGAGCCCACCGAGGCTCGTGTGA
>NZ_BPRE01000012.1 GCF_022179765.1 Methylorubrum suomiense
GAGCCTGTTCCTGACCCAGTCGTTCCGGCTGCGCAACCGCGACCTGCTCTACGTGTCGAGCGCGCCGTTCTCCGAGGTGGCCAAGGTGCTCAGCGTCGTCTCCACCATCGCATCCCCCGTCGGATCCGCCGCCTCCATCTACACCGTCACGCGGTAATCGCCGTGTCGCCCCGAGCCGAGGCTGTCGTGCTCGCGGTGGCGGGCCTCGCGCGCGAGGCCCGTATCGCCGCCGGACCGGGCGTCGAGGCGCTTCAGGCCGGCGGCCGGCCGGACCGGCTGCGGGCGCTCCTCGACGGACGTTCCGTCGACGGCGTGCGGGCCATCGTCAGTTTCGGTATCGCGGGCGGCCTCGACCCGGCTCTGGTGCCGGGCGATGTCGTCGTGGCGGCCGGCATATGGACGGAATCCGGGGCGGGGCCCCGGCGGTTGCCCGCCTCCGAGCCCATCATCGCCGGCTTTCGGGCGCGCTTGTCCGGCCTCGGATCACGGGTGGTCGTGGCCGATCTCGCCGGTGTCGAGGCGGCGGTGATGACGCCGGAGGCCAAGGCCGTGCTGAGGGCCCGCACCGGGGCGGCGGCGGTCGATATGGAAAGCCAGGTGGCGGCGGCCTACGCGGCGGCCCACGATCTGCCCTTCGCGGCGCTCCGCGTGGTGTGCGATCCGGCGGAACGGGCCCTGCCGGCCTTCGCGGCCAAGGCCCTCAAGCCGAACGGCGATCCGGATATCGGGGCAGTGCTCGGCGCCCTGGTGCGGCGCGAGGCCGGGATCGGCGCCTTGGTCCGCCTCGCCCGGGATTCGGGCGAGGCGTTCCGGTCCTTAGGCCGCGCTCGCGCGCTTCTGGGTCTCGCGCTTGGTGTCGACGCCTGACGCTTTGATCTCGGACAGCTTCTGGGCGACGTTGCGGGAGAAGACGAATTCCGCCGGGCGCTGGTTCTCGAGGGAGATTTCCGGCGCCATGTCGCCTTCCGTCTTGATGCCGCGGATCGCGTGCACCAGCGGCTTCCAGGGCTTGCGGACAGAATCGACCACCGAGGACGCCTCGTAGCCCGAATGGACCATGCAATCGGCGCACTTCTCGTAGTTGCCGGTGCCGTAGGCGTCCCAATCGGTCTCTTCCATCAGCTCCTTGAAGGTCGCCGCGTAGCCCTCGCCCAGCAGGTAGCAGGGCTTCTGCCAGCCGAACACGGTGCGGGTCGGGTTGCCCCAGGGCGTGCAATGGTAGCTCTGGTTCCCGGCCAGGAAGTCGAGGAACAGGCCCGATTGCTGGAAGGTCCACTTCTCGCGGCCCTTCTCCTTGCCGTGGCGGAACACGCCGCGGAACAGGTCCTTCGTCGCCTTGCGGTTGAGGAAGTGCTTCTGGTCCGGCGCGCGCTCGTAGGCGTAGCCCGGCGAGACGGTGATGCCGTCGATGCCCATGCGGGTCACCGAGTCGAAGAAATCGGCGATCTTGTCGGCGGAGGAGTTGTTGAAGAAGGTGCAGTTGATGGTGACCCGGAAGCCCATCTCCTTGGCCTTCTTGATCGCCGCCACGGCCTTGTCATAGACGCCGCGCTGGCAGACCGACTGGTCGTGCATCTCCTTGTCGCCGTCGAGATGGATCGACCACGTGAAGTAGGGCGACGGCTTGTAGTCCTTGATCTTCTTCTCGAGCAGCAGCGCGTTGGTGCAAACGATCGCGAACTTCTTCTGCGCGATGATGCCCTGGACGATCTGCGGCAGATCCTTGTGGAGAAGCGGCTCGCCGCCCGCGATCACCACCACGGGCGCGCCGCATTCGCGCACGGATTCGAGCGCGTCTTCGACGGGCAGGCGCTTGTTGAGGATCTCGTCGGGATAGTCGATCTTCCCGCAACCGGCACAGGCGAGATTGCAGCGGAACAGCGGCTCCATCATCATGACGAGCGGGTAGCGCTTCCGCCCGGTGAGGTGCTGCTTGAGGATGTAGCCGCCGATTTTCGCGACATACCGGATGGGGATTCCCAAGGCGCGGCTCCTTTGTTCTGGCCCCAGACTTTGCCGGGTTGCTTAGCGAAAGAAGAACTGGAATTCCAGTGATCTAGGCTGGAACCGTTCGGATTTGGCGCCACGCGGAACGTAAAAAACCTGACTGTGGCAAGCCGGTTTCTCCATCCTCCCCGTGCGTGAGGGGGAGGACGCCCGCGTGCAGTCTGCGGAACGAGGAAGACCTGCTGTTTTCGCGGCTCTGCGGCGGATGTTGGGCTGCTTGGCCGTTTCGAGGTCTTGTTTCATCCCCGACTCGGGGTGCGGTGCGGTATCGCACCGCATGGGGCGCCGGGCTCGCATCGTGGCGTGATTCTGCGCTCGCGTTGCATTCCGGGACCAGGGCCGGTACGAAGCGCCCCAAAGGCACGGATGTCCGGCGGCACGCCATCGGATTCTGTTCGTGTCCACCGGGTCCGCCCGGTCATTCCATTCCGAGGGCTCGTCCGGAGCTCGCGAACCGAACTCGATCCGGAAACGCCGCCTGCCGGGAACGCAGGACGCTTCCCGCACCGTTACGGGAGGGGCGCGGCCCGGATCGTCAGGGCAGGCAGGGTTCTACGTGATCGAAGGTCTCGTCGCGTTTTCCGTCAGGCGTCGCTGGCTGGTCCTGATCACGGCGGCAATCCTCACGATCGTGGGCGTGGCGGCCGCGGCCCACCTGTTCCGCATCAACACCGATGTCGAGCGGCTGATCGATCCGAGCGTCTCCTGGCGCAAGGACGAGATCGCCTTCGAGAAGGCGTTCCCGCAGCGCACGAACCTCGTCGCTGCGGTGATCGACGGGCAGACTCCCGAGATCGCCGAGGAGGCGGCCGCGCGCTTCGCCGACGCCCTCAAGACCCACCGCTCGGAGATCGAGACGGTCTATCGCCCCGATGGCGGCCCGTTCTTCGACCGCAACGGCCTGCTGCTGATGTCGCAGCAGGAGCTGGAGCAGACCACCGAGCGCCTCGTCCAGCAGCAGGGCCTGCTCGGGCCGCTCGCCGCCGACCCCTCCCTGCGCGGCGTGATGCGGGTGCTGAGCCTCGGCGTGAAGGGCGTGAAGAGCGGCGACGCCAAGATCGAGGATCTGGCGGAGCCGATGACCCAGATCGACGACACCCTGCGCAAGGTCCTGAACGGCGAGCGCGCCCGGATGTCGTGGCAGACGCTGCTGGCCGGCGGCAAGACCGAGGTCACGGACACCCGTAAGTTCGTGATGATCCAGCCGGTTCTCGACTACAACGCCCTGGAGCCGGGCCGCGAGGCGACCCAGCTGATCCGTCGGATCGCCGCCGAGCAGAACATCGATTCGGCCCACGGCCTGCGCATTCGCCTGACCGGCCCGGTGGCGGTGGCCGACGACGAGTTCGCGACGCTGGCCGACGACGCGTTCCTCAACTATTCGCTGACGACCGCCGCGATCGTGCTGTTCCTGGGGCTGGCCCTTCACTCGGCCCCCCTGGTGGTGGCCGTGCTGATCACGACCTTCGCCGGCCTCGTCGTCACTGCCGCGCTCGGCCTCGCGATGGTCGGCGAGCTGAATCCGATCTCGGTGGCCTTCGCCGCCCTGTTCGTCGGGTTGGGCATCGATTTCGGCATCCAGTTCGCCGTGCGCTACCGGGCCGATCGCTACGAGACCGGCGAGGTCGAGAGCGCGATCCGCGCCGCTTCCCGCGGGGTCGGCTGGTCGCTGACCCTCGCGGCGGTGTCGCTGCTCGCCGGCTTCTTCGCCTTCCTGCCCACCCAGTTCCGCGGCGTGTCCGAGCTCGGCCTGATCGCCGGCGTCGGCATGATCGTCGCCTACCTGTTCTCGCTGACGCTGCTGCCGGCGCTGATCGCGGTGTTCAACCCGCGCGGCGAGAAGCGCGCGGTCGAGACGACGTGGATGGCCGGCGTCGATCACTGGATCATCGAGCACCGCAAATGGGTGCTGATCGGCGTCGGGCTGCTGACGCTCGCGGGCATCCCGCTCCTGCTGAAGCTGCCCTTCGATTCCAACCCGATGCACCTGCGCAGCCCGAAGGTGGAGTCGATCGCGACCTATCTCGATCTGATCAAGGACCCGGCGACGAGCCCGAACACCATCGATGTGCTGGCCCCGGACGTCGCCGCCGTGCCGGCCCTGACCGACCGCCTGCTGAAGCTCGACACGGTGGCCAGGGTCCACTCCATCGACACCTTCGTGCCCCGCGATCAGGACCAGAAGCTCGCCACCATCCAGGAGACGGCACAGCTCCTGGCGCCCGCGCTCAATCCGGGACGCAAGCCGCCGCCGCCGACGGACGCCGACAACGTGAAGGCGATCCGCGAGACCGCCGCGGCCCTGAAGACCGTCGCCGGCGGCAACGAGCCGGGCAACAAGGCGGCGGACAAGCTCTCGGGCACCCTGGAAACCCTCGCCTCGGCTCCGGCCGAGAAGCGGGAGGCGGCGAGCGTGGCGCTGACCACCGATCTCAAGACGCTGATCAGCCGCCTCGGCGGCCTGCTCGACCCGAAGAAGATCACCCTCGACAACCTGCCCAAGCAGCTCAAGGCCGAATGGGTGACCGCCGACGGACGCGCCCGCATCGAGGTGCATCCGAAGGGCGATTCGAACAACGACGAGGTGCTGCGCCGCTTCGCCAAGGAAGTGCAGACGGTGGACCCGCATGCCACCGGTGCGCCCATCGCCACGACCGAATCGAGCTACACGATCCTCGGTGCCTTCGTGCAGGCGGGCATCACCGCCCTCGTCCTGATCTTCATCATCCTCTCGGTCGCGCTCCGCAAACCCTGGGACGTGGCGATGACCCTCGGGCCGCTGGTGCTGGCGACCCTGTGGACCTTGATGGCGCTCAAGATCATCGGCATGCCCCTCAACTTCGCCAACATCATCGCGCTGCCGCTGATGCTCGCGGTGGGCGTGGCCTTCCACATCTACTACGTGATCGCGTGGCGGGCGGGCGTGGTCGACATGCTGGCCTCCAGCCTGACGCGGGCGATCTTCTTCTCCGCGCTCACCACGGGCACGGCCTTCGGCTCCCTGATGCTGTCGAGCCATCCGGGTACGGCGAGCATGGGCGAGTTGCTCGCGCTGTCGCTGTTCTTCACCCTGATCGCGGCGTTCTTCGTGGTGCCGGCCTTCCTCGGGCCGCCGCCGAAGCGCCCCGATGCCAATCGCCCGGAAGGCGACCATGCAGCGCCCGCGACGGGTCACGTGGCGCGCGAAGCCGCGGCGGTGAAGTAGGCCGCTCGAACAGCGTCGCCCCGAAGCCGGACAGCCGGCCTCGGGGAGATGTTCAGGGCCGTGGGTCGTGTCGGCCGCCCCGAGCGATGTGAGAGATCAGGAGGCCGACTTGGCCGGCGCCGGAACGGGCTGCGGCGCAGCGGCTGTGCCCGGATCGGACTTCATCCCTTCCGTCGCCGCCGCCGCCGGGTGGGATTGGGTGTTCTTGGTCGGAGCGACGCGGCCCGCCTCGGGCTTCGACGGTGTCGCCGTCTGCGCCTTCGCCGCGGCCGTGTCCGGCACCATCGCGAGATCGGCCACATCGAAGCGCATCCGGTCCTCGGCCTGTTTCAGGACGGCGTTGGCCTCGTAGTACTTGCCTTGATCGATCAGACCGGCCGCGCGCTGGACATCCTCCGTCGTCTTCGCGAGCGGCAGGACCGCGACGGTGGTGTTCACGTTGATGCCCGCGAGCCGCAGGGTCTCGGTGGCGGCCTTCCGGTCGCCGCTCCGGAGGCTGTGATCGGCATCGGCGATGGCGGCGTTCTTCTCCGGCGTGGGCACGAAATCCTCGCCGAGGGTCAGCTGGCTGTCGACGGGCAGCCACGCGACGGCCTTCTCGGCGCTGTCCGATGTCGTGTCCCGCGTCTCAGTCCGCGCCTTGGCGTTCGCGGGCTGGTGCAGGGCGGCCTCGGCTCGGGTGAAGACGGCGTCGTCGGATTTGGCCTTGGCCAGGGCGGACTGCGCCCGTTCGATGAACGTCTTCGCCCGGCTCGGCTCGACCTCGAACAGGGCCAGGCGTGCGCTGCCCATATCGCGGTAGGCCGCCGCGCCATCGGCGGAGAGCTTGATGACATCCCGGTCGACCGACTTCTGAGCCGGAGATTCGGTGAGGGGCGCTTGCGCCGTCATGGGCGGGGCGGCGTGCTCGGCGGCGTAGGCCGCGCCGCCGAGGGCCGTCGTGGCGACGAGAATGCCGGCGAGGAGGGAATGACGTGTCATGACCGGATCTCCTGATGAGAGCCTGTCCGGCTTCGGCGGTCCCACTGCGTGATCGTCGGCCTCGGCTCTGACGAAAGAACAGTTCAGGATGGACTGTGTTGCGTTACATTTCGGACATGATCCGGATAGCGACCGGACAGGATTGATGAGGCGCGACTTCGACCAGTCATCGCCCCGATACCATGATGTCGTCCGTCCTGGGCCCGGTTCAGGCCGAGAAGTCGGAGAAGCCGCCGCTCGACGCGCCGGAGCGTGCCAGCGCATCCCGTGTCGCCACGGCAACCAGCGCGTCGCGCTCGGCGGCGTAGGCGTAGCCCGGGGCTTCGCCGGGGAAGCCGCCCGCGGTGGCGGGATGGGTGTAGAGTTCGGTCAATCCCTCCGGCAGATGACACAGGAGGCCCGCGACGCGCTCCGGCGTCATCGCCCCGGACCAAGCCAGGCCGAGCGTCCGGTCGGGGATGAGGAGGCCGGCCTGGCGGGCGCGCACGGCGAGCAGCGCCGACCAGGGGGCGATATCGAGGGCGGGGCGCGGCCGGGTGCCGGGTTCGGCGCGACGCAGCAGGTCACGGGGCTCGCGGGGCACGCGCAGCGCCCTCATGCCGTAGCGGGCGCCGATGGCCAGCACCGCGCCCGCGATGAGCGGATGCACGTGGAAGTGCTTGTGCGCGTTGACGTGGTCGAGGGGCAGGCCCGTCGCCCGATAGGCCTCGAACTGCGCGGCGATCTCGGCGGCGAGCTGGCGGCGGGCGGCGGGCTTGGCGGCGAGATCGAAGCCGAGGCGACCCATATCGGCGCGCATCAGGCCGTTCGCATCGGTGAGGTCGGGCAAATCCGCTGCGGGCAGGGTCGGCCACGCCTCGACGAGCACGAGATGCAGTCCGACCCGCAGGGACGGCATCCGGCGCGCCCGCTCGACGGCGTCGGCGGCGGCGGGGGCGGAGACCATCAGGCTCGCGGCGGTGAGGATGCCGTCGCGATGGGCCTGCTCGACGGCCTCGTTGACCTCGCGGCTCAGGCCGAAATCGTCGGCGGTCACGACCAATCGCTTCAAGCGCTATCCCCCGTCATGGGTGTCGAGCGGGCAAGCCCTCTCGCGGGTCCAGGGCGGAGCCCTGAAAACGAAGAAGGCCGGGCTCGCGCCCGGCCGTCTTCGTCGCGCGAATGCCGCGCTGCAAGCGTTACGCGGCGGCCTTACGGTCGCGCAGGAAGTGCCAGAACTCGACGCCCTCGCGCAGGCGGCGCTTCATCATGTCGGGCGAGCGCACCATCTCGCTGACGATGGAGGCGATCTTCGGGGCGCGGAAGTAGAACTTCTTGTAGAACTCTTCGACCGCCGAGAAGATCTCCGAGTGCGACAGGTGCGGGTAGTGAAGCGGCGCGATCTGCACGCCGTTCTCGTCGACGAGCTCGGCGTTCTCGACGTCGAGCCAGCCGTTCTCGACCGCCTGCTTGTACAGGAAGGTGCCCGGATAGGGGGCGGCCAGCGACACCTGAATGGTGTGCGGGTTGATGCGCTTGGCGAAGGCGATCGTCTCCTGGATCGTCTCCTTGGTCTCGCCCGGCAGGCCGACGATGAAGGTGCCGTGGATGGCGATGCCGAGATCGTGGCAATCCTTGGTGAACTTCTCGGCCACCTCGACGCGCATGCCCTTCTTGATGTTGTTCAGGATCTTCTGGTTGCCGGACTCGTAACCGACGAGAAGCAGGCGCAGACCATTCTCCTTGAGGACCTTCAGGGTCTCGCGCGGCACGTTGGCCTTGGCGTTGCACGACCAAGTCACGCCGAGCTTGCCGAGCTCGCGCGCGATCTCTTCGGCGCGCGGAAGGTTGTCCGTGAAGGTGTCGTCGTCGAAGAAGAATTCCTTCGTCTGCGGGAATTCCTTCAGGCAGTACTTGATCTCCTCGATCACGTGGGCGACCGAGCGGGTGCGGTAGGTATGGCCGCCGACCGTCTGCGGCCAGAGGCAGAAGGTGCAGCGGCTCTTGCAGCCACGACCGGAATAGAAGGAGATGTACGGGTGCTTGAGGTACCCGATGAAGTACTTCTCCATCTCGAGGTCGCGCTTGTAGACGCTCGTGACGAAGGGCAGCTGGTCCATGTCCGTCATGATCTCGCGGTCCTCGTTGTGGACCACGACACCGTTGGCATCACGATAGGACAGGCCCTTGATCTGGGCCATCGGCACGCCTTCGGCGACTTCCTTCACGGTGAAGTCGAACTCGTTGCGGGCGACGAAATCGACCACCGGCGCCTGCGCCATCGAGCCGGCGGCGTCGACCGCGACCTTGGCGCCGATCAGGCCGGCGATGAGCTTCGGGTTGGCGGCCTTCAGGGCCTCGATGCACTTCACGTCCGACTTGAAGGACGGAACCGAGGTGTGGAGCACCACGAGGTCGAAATCCTTGGCCTGCGCCACGACTTCGTCGAGCTTGATGTTGTGGGGCGGGGCGTCGATCAGCTTCGAATTCGGCACCAGGGCGGCCGGCTGGGCCAGCCAGGTCGGGTACCAGAACGACTTGATCTCGCGCTTGGCCTGGTAACGGGAGCCCGCGCCGCCATCGAAGCCGTCGAAGGTGGGGGCCTGCAGGAAGAGCGTGCGCATGGGGTTCAAGGCCTCAAGGCTCGGGCGGTTGAATCAGTAAAGGGGCGAATGGAGCGAAGCTCAGACCGAGGTCGCGCCGGTCTCGTGGCCGAGGCCGTGCTCCGGGATCAACGTACCGTCCGCAACCACACGGTAATCGTGACCTTTCCATGTCACCGCACCCGAGACGAAGCTCCAGGTGAAGTTGATGAAGGTCAGCATGTCGCGAATCGGCAACAGCCAGTAGGCGTGGGGCGCCAGGCCGAAGGCCCGCTCGATGCGCAGGCAGAGCAGGATGCGACAGGCGAGCGCGAGCGCGGCCACCGCGAGCGCCGCCGTCCCGGCGCCCGGCAACAGGGCGGCGATGAGCGCCAGCGGGAAGGCATGGGTGACGAAGGAGCCGGCATAGCCCGCCGGATCGACGTTGCGGATGGTGCGGTTCCACCGCAGCTCGTGCCGCCACAGGCCCGACAGCTCGGTGTCCACGCAGGCATGCCCGATGGTGAAGGCCGGGATCGCGACGATCCCGCCATCCCGGCGCAGGGCCTCGCCGATCATGTAATCGTCGGCGAGATCGTCCTTGAAGGCGCGGAAACCGCCGATCCGCTCCAGCGATTCGCGAGTCATCGCGATGGTGGAGCCGAAGCAGGGCTTGGCGAGGCCGAGGCTGGTGCCGACCAGGACGTTGGGCATGAACTGCACGTCGATGGCCAAAGCCGAGAGCTGGGCGCACAGGCCCCGCTCCGCCGGCTCACCGTGATAGAGGCAGGTCACGCCGGTCACGCCCGGGCGGGACAGCTCGGCGACGATCCGCTCCAGGTAGTCGGGCCGCACCGACATGTCGCTGTCGGCGAGCACCACCGTCTCGTGGGCGATGAGGCCCGACATGTTGATGAGGTTGGAGACCTTGCGGTTCGAGCCGTGCTGGCTCGCATCGATCACGAGGTCGAGGCGCAAGCCGGGATAGGCGGCCGCCAAGCGCTCGACCACGGCGATGGCCGGATCGGCCGCGTTCTGGACGCCGAACACCACCTGGATCGGCCCGGCATAGGTCTGGCGGCAGAAGGTCTCGAGATTCTCGTACAGGTCCGGCTCGATGCCGCAGAGCGGCTTGAGGATGCTCACGCCGGGGCGGCGCGCGTCGGGCGCGAGCCGGGGCGGCGTGCGGGCGGCGAAGCGGCCGGCGAGGATGGCGGCCAGCAGGGCATAGAGGCAGCCGGCGAGCGCCGGCACGAGGAAGAGCGACGAGATCCAGGCCGTCATCTCGGTCAGGTCCATGGCGCGCCGTCGCTCTTGTCGTTCGTTATGGGCCGCCGGAGCGGAATTGTGTCGTGAGCCGCGAGGCTCGATTCTCGGCCAGTGCCTATTTGGAGCCCTTGGCCAGCATGCCGTCCGTGCGCTCGCGCATGAACTTCAGCAGGCCGTCGGCCCCGCCGGTCTTGAGCGGCTCGGCGAAGCCCGCCCGCAGGGAGGCGACTTCGCTGACATTGCCGTTGAGCAGCACGTCCTGCACGCGGTTCTCCGCGTTGACGACGTAGTCGACGTCCGAATCGTCGCCGTCCTTGTTGGAGACGCGGGTCGAGACCACGCGGTTGGGACCCTTGACCTCGCTCTGCGGCTTGATCTCGAACTTGCCGCCCGCGGCCTGGGACAGGCGGTTGGCGTAGAGCGTGACGAAGTACTGGCCGAACGCCTCCGTGAGGGCGGCCTGCTGCTCCGGCTTGAAGGTCTTCCATTTCGGGCCGACGGCGGTGGCCACCATGGCGGGCGTGTCGAAGGTGGCCGCCAGGGTGTCGCCGACGGCGGCGAGCCGGGTCTTCAGGTCGCCCGCGCCGTTCTTCAGCGCATCCTCGAACTTGGCGTAGAGCTTGGTGATCGGCGCCACGGCCGGATCCTCGGCGGCCCGCACGTCGCGCGGAGATCCGGCGAGGGCGAGCACCGCGGCGGCGGCGAGGAGGGTGCGGCGGTTCAGGCGCACTTCTGGAACGCTCCAGGCTCGTTGTCGGGGGCAAGGGCGGCCGCGCGGCCACCGGGAAAGCCGTAGGCGGTCGCCAGCGGCGCAGCAAGGGGAGCCGAAATCGGTGCGGCCGCCGGCACGGATTGGTCCGTCCGCCGGCCAAGCCGGGCCCGGATCGCGCCGAGACCGGCGGCGACGGTGTCCGTGGCGGCGGGCGTGCCGCGCTCCATCCCATGCCACAGGGCGAGGCTGGGCAGGCCGACGGCGAGGTCGGCGACGCGCTTGACCAGGGAGAGCGCGAGCGCGGCCTCCGCCGGGATGCCGAACAGGGCGCAGAGCGCGATCAGGCCGCCCTCCTGCGCGCCGATGGCGCCGGGCACCACGAAGGCGGCGCCGCGGACGGCCTGGGCGAGGCTCTCGATCACCAGCGCCTCGACGAAGGTCACGGGGTGACCCATGGCGTTGAGCGCGATCCAGACCTCGAGCGTCCCGATGATCCAGCCGACGAGATGGATCAGAATGGCGGCACTCACCCGCGCCCGGTTGCCGTAGAGGCGGCGCAGGTTGTCGTAGAGCACGTCGATGGCGCCGAGCGCCCGCCACTCGCGGGCGGCGGCGAAGCGCGAGAGCGCCGCCTCGATCAGGCGATGGCCGCTCCTGCGCTGGATCACGTAGAAGGCGGCGAGCGCCGGGATCGCGATGATGACGCCGCCCGCTACCGTGCGCACCACCGGGCCGTCACCGGTGAAGTGGACGAGGAGCGCGAGGCCCGCCACCGTGAACAGGAGCTGGGTCAGCGCCTGGGTCATCAGGTCGACGAACATGCTGGCGCCGGCCATGCCGCCGGGCGTGCCGCGCCGCGTCAGCAGGCGGGCGCCGATCAGGTCGCCGCCGACCTGCGCCACGGGCAGCAGGGTGTTGATGCCCTCGCGCACGAAGCGCAGCGAGATGCAGTCGCGCAGGGTCGGGCCGGCGCCGCGGGGGAAGACGACGTGCCAGCCGAAGCCTGCCCAGGCGACCGCGACGAAGCGGGCGACCACGACGGCGAGCGCGCCCCAGCCCGCGCCGACGAGGGCGCCGGCGACGTCCGTCACGCCGGAGGACAGGAACAGCGCCAGCGCCGTGACCAGTCCTACGATCGACGCCAATGTGGTGAGACGCTTCATCAGCCTCTTTCGACCTTCGCGATCTTCGTCGAGGGGCTTGTGTTGTCGAAATCCCACCGCGTCCGGACTTTGAAAGCGTGGCGGCAGCAGGAAGTGTCTCGGCAGGTTGCAGCTTTACCCTGCCCTGTCTATCACCCGATTGACACACCGGGGAGCAAAGCGGCGCCCGCGGTGGACGTGAGCGACGATTGTCGCCGGACGCCGCTTCTATGGAGCCGAGAATGGATCGCGAGCCGCAGATCACGGCGGAATCCGCCCTGATCGACGACCCGTCGACGCGGGGCTTTGACGGCCAGGGAACGGGCGGCGGCGCCCCCGCCCCGCGCAGCCCGGTGATGGCCTGGAACGAGTGGGACCCGCTGGAAGAGGTCATCGTCGGCTCGCTCGACGGCGCCACGATCCCGACCCACCACCTGACCGTGATCTTCAACCTGCCGCGGGCGGCCCAGCCGTTCTACCGCTTCGCCTCCGGCTGGAAATACCCGAAGTTCATGAAGAAGCTGGCCCAGCAGGAGCTGGACAACTTCATCTCGATCCTGGCGGGCGAGGGCGTGAAGGTCCGCCGCCCCGACACGGTCGATTTCTCCAAGAAGTTCAAGGCGCCGCGCTGGACCTCCCGCGGCTTCTGCGTCGCCTGTCCGCGCGACCCCTACCTCGTCATCGGCGACGAGATCATCGAGAGCCCGATGTGCTGGCGCTCGCGCTACTTCGAGGGCGACGCCTACCGCTCGCTGTTCAAGGAATATTTCCGCGCCGGCGCCCGCTGGACTTCGGCCCCGCGCCCGCAGCTGACCGACGATCTCTACAACTACGACTACCGGGTGCCGAACCTGAAGGCCGGCGAGCCGATGCAGTTCACGGTCAACGAGTTCGAGCCGGTCTTCGACGCGGCCGATTTCGTGCGCTGCGGCCGCGACTTGTTCGTGACCCGCTCCAACGTGACCAACCTGATGGGCATCGAGTGGCTGCGCCGCCATCTCGGCCCCGGCTTCCGCATTCACGAGATCGAGAGCCGCTGCCCGCAGCCGATGCACATCGATTCGTCGTTCATGCCGCTGGCGCCGGGCAAGGTGCTGGTCAATCCCGACTATATCGATGTCGAGAAGCTCCCGGCGGTGCTCAAGAAGTGGGACGTGCTGATTGCGCCGCGCCCCGACCCGGTGACGGGCTTCATGAGCAAGATCTCGATGTGCTCGCCCTGGACCTCGATCAACGTGCTCGCCATCGACGAGAAGAAGATCGTCGTCGACCAGAGCCAGCCGACCCTGATCAAGGCTCTCAAAGATTGGGGCTTCGACCCGATCCCGGCGCCGTTCCTCAGCTACGGCCCGTTCGGCGGCTCGTTCCACTGCGCCACGCTCGACGTGCGCCGCCGCGGTGTCCTGAAGTCGTACTTCTGATCACCGGACGCGACTTTCCGTGCAAATCTCGAAGCGTGCCCTGGAAACGGGGCACGCTTTTTTCGTGCGGGTCCCCTGATGGCCGAATCGAACCATCAAAGGTGACGGCGGTAGTCGTCATATTCTGTACGATAGTGCACAATCGCAGGACTTCGGCCCGGCACGCCTGTGAGTGAGAGCCCGTGTGCTCCCGCCCGACGCAAGGAAGCGAGGCGCGCGATGCCGCGATACTACTTCCACATCCATGACGGCCACTCGATCATCGACAAGGACGGGATGGTGCTCGCCGACACGAGCGAAGCCCGTCGCAAGGCGATTCGCATCTCTGGGCAATATCTCGACAACGACGCGGATGTCGTCTCGCTCGGCGAGGAATGGCGCATGGAGGTCACGGACGAGCGCGGGCTGATCCTGTTCAGGCTCGATTTCGTCGTGACGGATGCTGCCTCGGTCGGCGGATCGTTCAAGGGGTAAGGATCGAGCGTTCGGCCGCCCACCTTCGTCACATGGGACGCCGGTGCGGACCCTCGGCGCAGGATGGCGGGACGCATGCGAACTGCGTCAGGGAATCCAGATCCCGAGCCGAAGCCGCTCGACCCGCTTGCGCAGGGGCAAGTTGGCGCGGAACGAATCGGGGGAATGCGGGACGCCGTGCTGGTCCTCGATGCGGATGTCCGAGCATCCGTCCTCCGCCCAGTCGTCGGCGAGGCACATGGCGCTCGCCGGATTGCAGCGGGTCGCCGTGCGCGGTTCGCCCCCGCAGGCGGCCGAGATTTTGAAGGGAATGGTGGAAGGAGACATTTCGGAACCTCACCGGTTCGTGAATGTCATAAGCCAACGTCCGAGCCCGTATCCCGTGCCGTCGAAATGTAAGGTTTCATACATTTCACGCGGCGGGACCTAGGCTGCCACCGCCCGGAGCGTGAGACGCCACCGGGGCCTCGGCGCTGATCACATTATTCGCCCGTGACAGGCCGGTGCCGGATCGCCCGGCGATAGGTGGCACCGGCCACCATCAGGGCGCCGCCATATTGCAGAAACCCGCCCTCCGCGAGGCTGTCGGGCGCCAGATGCGCTTGCAGGACCAAGCGGGTCAGGGCGTTGAGGGCGAGCAGCGCGAGGCAGAACAGGGCGGAAGCGAGGAGGGCGGCGACGAAATCGGGCATGGCGAAGCCTCCGACGGGAGCCGGCAAAGCTTAGCAAGGGGCGGACCAGATTCGCCGTGGCCGCCCTGACGCGCGCATCGGCCCGAAAGGTGAGTTCCGGTTTTGGGGCCGATGCGGCTCAGGATGGTCGAGGGCTGGGTCAGCCTGCCGGCGGGCGGGTCGCCACCATCGAGGGACGCTCGCCGATCCGGGCGAACCAGACGGCCAATTCCGGCGCGTCGTCGCGCCACGCGATGTCGGAGAAGCGGAGGTCGAGATAGCCGAGGGCGCAGGCGAGCGCGACCGTCCCGATATCAATGCGCTCGCCGAGATCTCCGGCCCGCTCCTCGAACCACGCCAGGGTGGTCTCGATCTTGGCGGTCTGTCCCTTGATCCAGGCGGCGGAGCGCTCGGCCTCCGGACGGGCGGTCAACTCGTAGCGGATCAGCAGGGCCGCATCGAGGATGCCGTCGGCCGCCGACTGCTCGTTGAGGGCGCGCCAGCGCGCGGCACCCTCCCGGGGAAACATCCCGCCGCCGGCCAGCGCATCGAGATATTCGCAGATCACCCGGCTGTCGGCCAGCGCCTGACCATCGGCGTCGATCAGAGTCGGCACCTGGGCGAGCGGGTGCTGCGCCAGCACCGTGCGGTCGCGCTCGACCGGATGCACCTTGCTCGGCAGCAGTGCGATGCGCTCGGCCAGCCCGAGTTCATGGGCGACGACCATCACCTTCCGGACGAAGGGCGAGGCGTGCGAGTGGAACAGCTTCATCGGCGACCGGGAACTCGTTTGCGAACGGGGGATGTATCAGCGCCGCGCGGCGGCATTGCCGGCGGCGTTGACGGGATTGCTTCCGGCCGCGGCGGGGCTCGCCGGGCTGTGCGCTTTCGGCACTTCGACGCCGAGGCGCTTCACCGGCCAGCCATCGCTCCAGCGCTGCATGTCGCTGAAGGCCGGGTTGGCCTTGAGGCTCGCCGCGTCCTTGCCGGTGAAGGCCGCGGCCGCCGCCATGTCGAAGCTGCGCCAATAGGCGAGGAAATCGAGGCTGTCGGTGCGGGCATTGTTGATCTGGGCGACCAACTGCGTCTGCTCGCCCGAGAGCGCCATGTCGGCCGACCAGCGGAACGGCGGCGGCTTCTCGCCGGGCGGGTCGGGCGGCAGCTTGATCGGCCCGGAATCGTAGGCTGCGTCGAGCCCCGCCGGAGAGGTCAGCGTGGCGGTGAGCGCCGGGAAGCCGTGATCGTCGGAGAGGGCGCGGACGAACAGCTTGCGCTCCGGCGGCACCGAACTCGCGTCGCGCAGGATCTTGCGCGCAGCGGCGTCGGCGGCGCGGGCATCCTTGTCGCCGATCATGGTGACGAGGAGCGTCCCGGCATCGATCGTCCCGAGCTCGCCGAGCGGGATGCCGCGAGACTTGGCGTCCTGGGCGATGCCGCCCGGCATCACCGCGAAGACCAGTTTCGGCGCGGGAAGGCCGGTGCCGGTGGCGTCCGCGGCGATGTGGACGGCGAGTGGTGCGCCGGCCAAATGCCCGATCAGGGCGATGCGGCCGGTATCGGGCTTGGCGTCGGCATCGGCCGCGAGCTCGGCGAGCGCCGATTTGATCAGGCGCGCGGCGATGGCCGGAGCGTCGGAGGGTTTGGTGCGGTTCACTTCCTGGAAGCGGGGAAACAACACCAGCCAATCGTTGCGGACGAGGTGGTCGATCCAGGCGCCGTAGGCCTGCGGATTGGGCGCGCCCCAGGCATGAAGGAACACCGCCACCGGTCGTCCGCCCGAGGGAGCCGGACCGGCCTTGTGAAACAGGTAGGTCGGTGCGCTCGCCCGTCCGACCGCGCGCTTGACGATGGTCGCGGCCTTGTCGCCGACGCCGCCCGGACCTTCGGCGGGCTGCCCCGGCGGTGTGGCGGCGCGCACCGGCTCCGCGGCAGCGAGGGCGGCCAGCATGCCCAGGACGAGGGGCATGGCGGCAAGGCCGGGACCGGGTTTCGGGCGCATCTCTCTCTCGAACGGCACGATCGGATCGGCCCCGCGGGGCCGTGACCGCCTGAATAGCAGATTCTGAGAGAGAGGCGACCGATAGACCCGCTACCGAACCTCCTCATCCTGAGGTGCGGAGCGTCGCGGGGTCTGGGAGCTGGGCTCAAGGGATCGCGCGAGGGATACGGGACCCCTCCTTCGAGGCCCGCTCACGCGGGCGCCTCAGGATGAGGGGAGCGGGTGGGAGGAGGCGACGCGCGCCCCGTAACCGCTACGGCACCTCCTTCACCCGGCGGCATTCGGTCTTGAGGTAGCTCGTCTTGCCGACCTCGTCGCGCAGATCCGTGCGGGCGATGATCTCCTGCCAGCCGCTGGTGCAGCCGAGTTCGTTCGCCACCCGCACCTTGCGCACCTCGCTCGCCCGGTCGTCGGTGCAGGCCTCCTGCGGCACGGAATTGGCGCAGACGAGGACGACGGCGATGAAGACGCTCACGGGACGACCTCCGGGTTCTTGTCGTTGAAACCCGTCTTCGGCGGGTCGGACAGTTCTACGCGCGGAGGCGCATCCGGGTTTCAGCCGACCTCGGCGAAGAGGTCGTTCCGAAATGTTGTTCCCTCGACCGGATTGGCGATCCAGCGTGTGCGCCCGATCCGCATGTCGTGCCCGGCGTGGAAATGGCCGGAGAACCAGAGGTCGGGTCGCTCCGCGTCCGTGAGATCGTCGAGCACGGTGGTGGCGTAGAAGGCCGGCACCCACCACGGCACGCCGGGCGCATCGCGAAAGGCGTCGGCGGCGAGCGGGCTCGGGGGATGATGCGTCACCGCCACGGTCGGACCCGCATGGGGCTGTGCGAGCGCCGCGAGGAAGGCGGCCTTCTCGCTCGCATGCGCCGCCATGGCGTCCTCGGGCGACCATGCCGACCGGTCGGCCCGGCGGATCGAGCCGCGATATTCCCGCGAGCCGGTGACCGGATCGGTCATCCGCGCCGCCGCGTAGGCGACCGGGTCGGCGGGTCGGTCGGGCGTGTCGGCGGTGAGCCAGCGGCCGGCAAGGGACCAGTCGCTCCAGAGCGTGGTGCCGACGAAGCGCACGCCGTCGATCACGACCGCCTGTCCGCCTTGGAGCAGGTGGATGCGCGCGCCCTCCCCGTTGCGCCGGGCGACCGCCCGTTCGAGCGCCGCGAGCAGTTCCGGTGCCGTGCGCCCGTCGCCCGTCGGCGCGTAATGCTCGTGATTGCCCGGCACCAGCACGATGGGCCGCCCGTCGGCCAGCGACAGGAGAACATCCACCCCCTTTTCGGGATGGCCCTCGTGCAGGTCCCCGGCGCAGACCAGTATGTCGAAGGACCCTTCCGGGCGCGGGATCGCCTCGGGCCGGCGGCGTTCGAGATGCAGGTCGGAGAGGGGGAAGAGGCGCAACGCGAAAAGTCCGTCGAGGATGTCAGGCGCGGATCTCGGCCGCCGCCTGACGCTCGCGGCGGGCGGCCTTGAGGATGTCGAAGGCGGAATCGGCATTGATCACGGCGATGCCGAGGGCTGCGACGAGATCGGGCCAGGGCGAGAGGGTCGCGGCGGTGAGGAGGCCCGCAAGGATGATCGCCACGTTGGCGGCGACGTCGTTGCGGGCCGAGAGATAGGCGGCCCGCGTCAGGCTGCCGTGGCCATCGCGGTGGCGGGCGAGCATCAGGGCGCAGGTGAGATTGACGAGAAGTGCGCCGAGCCCCGTGACCGTCAGGGGAACCGGAGCGGGGGCGACGAAGTCGGAAAACTTCTCGTAGGCCGCCCAGGCGGTAGCGAGGCCCGGCACGAGGATGATGAAGGCCAGCCCCGTGCCCAGCCGCGCCCGGTTGCGCAGGCTCCAGCCGAGCCCGGCGAAGATCAGCAGGTTGATCGCCGCGTCTTCCATGAAGTCGAGGCTGTCGGCGATGAGCGCCACCGAGCCGATGGCGAGCGCCACCGTGATTTCGACCCCGAAATAGCCGAGATTCAGCGCCGCCACGCGGGCGACGACCGGGCGAAGGGACGGGGTGGGAAGCGGACGAGGCACCGGGCGGCGTTTCCCTGGTCGGCGGCGACGGCGCTGATTGCCCCGCGGCTCGCGCGCTGTCGAGGGGCACCCCAGGGTTCCGGAGCGGCGCCTCCGCCCAACGGGCATCTGGATTTGCGTGCGCGCCTGTGCAAGGCGAAAGCTTTGCCGCGCCGTCCGTCGCGCGGCGCTCCGGATCGTGGCCGGACCTTGGGGAGGCTCCAGATGTTGCCCGAACTGCGCGTGCTCTATTTCGAGGATCTCGAAGTCGGGCTGACCGAGATCCTGCTGAAGGAGATCTCCTCGTCCGACGTGGTGGGCTTCGCCGAGATCACCGGCGACCGGAATCCGATCCACCTCTCGGAGCATTTCGCGGCCCGCACGCCCTTCGGCACCCGCATCGCCCACGGCCTCTACACGGCCGGCCTGATTTCGGCGGTGCTGGGCACCCGCCTGCCGGGCCCCGGCGCGGTCTACATCTCGCAGACGCTGAACTTCCGCGCGCCGGTGCGCATCGGCGACACCGTCGAGGTGAAGGTCGAAGTCGCGGAGCTGATCCCCGAGCGCCGCCGCGCCCGCCTGAAATGCACCTGCTCCGTCGGCGCCGAGGTGGTGCTCGACGGCGAGGCCCTGGTGAAGGTGCCGAAGAAGGAGGAAGCGGATCCGCTCGCCATGCGCATGGGCGGCGGCCGGCCGGCCTGAGGACTTGGCTGGGCCGCTCCTCCTCGACGACGCGGACGACCCGCGCCTCGCGCCCTACCGGGCGATGCGCGAGCGCGACCTCGTCGGGCGGCAGGGCCGCTTCATCGTCGAGGGCGAGGTGACCCTGCGCCTGCTGTTCTCGCGGGGCGCGCGCTTCCGCGCGGAATCGGTGCTGCTGGCGCCGGAGCGCTGGCCGGGGCTGGAGCCCTTCCTCCGGGGGATCGACCGAGACGACGCCCTGCCGGTCTACCTCGCCGGGAAGGACGTGATGTCCGCCGTGACGGGCTTTCCGATCCACCGCGGCGTGCTGGCGGTGGGGCTGCGCGGCGGGGACCCCGAGCCCGATGCGCTGATCCCGCCCGCGCCGGCCCCGGCGCTGATCCTCGGCCTGGTCGGCCTGACCAACCACGACAATGTCGGAGGCCTGTTCCGCAACGCCGCCGCCTTCGGCGCCGACGCGGTGCTGCTCGATTCCGCCTGCTGCGACCCGCTCTACCGCAAGGCGATCCGGGTCTCGGCGGGCGCTGCACTGACGGTGCCCTTCGCCCGCACCGGGAGCGGCGCGGCCCTGCTCGACCTCGCCGAGCGCCACGCACTGACGCCCTTCGCCCTCACCCCCGGCGGCGGCGAGGCGCTGGAGACGCTGCAGCCCCCTGCCCGCGCGCTGCTGCTGCTGGGCACCGAGGGGCCCGGCCTGCCGGAGGTCGTGATGGAACGGGCGCGCCGCGTCCGCATCGCCATGGCGCCGGGTTTCGACTCGCTCAACGTGGCGACCGCCGGGGCGATCGCCCTGCATCGGCTGGCGGGGGACCGGCTGGCCCGGACCTGACGCCCGCCTGTGGACGGCGGCGCTCTTCCGGCGACCGATCGTTCGGTCGGCGTGTTAAGGGAGCAGGACGCCGCCAGCGGGGAATGGGATGGGTTACGAGATCGACCTGGGGCGGGCCGGCGAGCGGCCGGCCATGATGGACCTCACCGAGCTGCTGGCGACCCGCCTCCTCGTCCAGGGCAATTCCGGCTCCGGCAAATCGCACCTGCTGCGCCGCCTCCTGGAGCAGAGCGCCGGCCTCGTGCAGCAGGCGATCATCGATCCGGAAGGCGATTTCGTCACCCTCGCCGAGCGCTACGGCCATGTCGTGGTCGAGGCCGACGGCAACGAGAGCGAGCTGCTGCGCATCGCCGCCCGCGTGCGCGAGCACCGCGTCTCGGTGGTGCTGTCGCTCGAAGGTCTCGACGCCGAGGACCAGATGCGCGCGGCCGCGGCCTTCCTCGGCGGGCTGTTCGATGCCGACCGCTCGCTCTGGTACCCGATGCTCGTCGTCGTGGACGAGGCGCAGCTCTTCGCCCCGGCCGCCGCGGGCGATGTTTCGGACGAGGCCCGCCGCCTCTCGCTCGGCGCCATGACCAACCTGATGTGCCGCGGCCGCAAGCGCGGACTGGCCGGCATCATCGCCACGCAGCGTCTGGCCAAGCTCGCCAAGAATGTCGCGGCGGAAGCCTCGAACTTCCTGATGGGCCGCACCTTCCTCGATATCGACATGGCCCGCGCCGCCGACCTTCTGGGCCTCGACCGCCGCCAGGCCGAGATGTTCCGCGACCTCCCCCGCGGCCACTTCGTCGGCCTCGGCCCCGCCCTCTCCAAGCGGCCGCTGCCGATCGCGGTGGGTGCGACCGAGACCGAGAGCCGCAACGCGGCCCCTGCCCTGCTGCCGCTGCCCGAGATGGGCGAGGCGGCCCGCGCCCTGATCCTCACCGCCGCCCCCGGCGAGGAGGACAGGCCCCTGCCCGCGCCGCGGCCCAAGCCCGCCCGACCGGCGAGCCCCGACGTGCTGGTCCAGCTCGCGAGCTATCGTCCGCCGGTGCGCGAGGATTTCTCCGAGCCCGAGCCCCTCGATCCGGCGGAGCGCGAGGCGGCGATGGCCGAGATCCTCGCCTCGGTCCTGGCCGATTCCGATGCCGCCGCCTGCACGCCAGCGACGCTCTATCAAGATTTCACGGTTCGCTGCCGCATCCGCCGGATCGGCGGCGAGGCGATGAGCCTGTCCGAGTTCAAGCGGCGGCTCGCGGTGGCGCGGGCCGGCGTCGGCGGTGCCACCGCCGAGGGGCCGGAATGGGAGCGGGCGCAGGCGATCGCGGCGACGCTTCCCGATGACCTTGCCGGCCTGTTCCTGCTCATCGCGCGAACCGCCATCGAGGGGGCCCCCTGCCCCTCCGACGCGTCGCTGGCCCAGGCCTACGGCACCTCCTCGGCGGGCCGTGCCCGGCGGATGCTCGCCTATCTCGAGGAGCGGGGCGCCATCGTGCTGCGCCGCGACCTGCGCGGGGCGCCGATCATCGCCGTGCCCGATCTCGACGCCGAGACCGGGCCACAGATCGGCGCCGCCGCGGTGGTGCCGCTCCGGCGACGTTAAGGACGGCGCACGGCCGGACGGCGCGCGACAATCCGCACCCCTTGCCGGCTGGGCGGATAAGGCCAAGATTGCCGGCACGATACGGTGTATGGGAGCCGCAGGGCGTTGCTTCAGTCGCGGGATGGTTTGCGGGCGCTGACTGGGCGTCGCGTCGTCGTCGTCGGGGCCGGTCCCGGCGGTCTTGCCTCCGCCCTGTTGCTGGCGAAAGCGGGCCTGCATGTCACGGTGATCGAGCGTGATCCGGTGGTCGGCGGCCGGACGAAGACCGTCGAGGCACCGGGCGGCTACCGCTTCGATATCGGCCCGACCTTCTTCCTCTATCCGCAGATCCTGGCCGACATCTTCGAGTCCTGCGGCGAGCGGCTGGAGGACCACGTCAAGCTCGAACGGCTCGACCCCCAATACCATCTCGTCTTCGAGGGCGAGAACGGCGTGTCCGGACAGATCCGCGCCACCGGCGACGTGCCCCGGCTGAAGGAGGAGATCGCCCGTCTCGCGCCGGCCGATGCCGAGAACGTCGAGCGGTTCTTCGCCGAGAACCGGACCAAGCTCGACTATTTCAAGCCGGTTCTGGAGCAGCCCTTCGACAATTTCCTGTCGATGGCGAGCCCGGCGATGCTCGCCGCCCTGCCCCATCTCCATCCCGGCCGCAGCGTCGATCGCGACCTCCGGCGCTACTTCGCCGATCCGCGGGTACGCCTCGCCTTCTCGTTTCAGACCAAGTATCTCGGAATGAGCCCGTTCCGGTGCCCGAGCCTGTTCACCATCCTGTCGTTCCTCGAATACGAGCACGGGGTCTACCATCCGGTCGGTGGATGCGGGGCCGTCTCGGAGGCGATGGCGGGTCTGGCCCGCCGCATGGGCGTCGATATCCGCCTCAACACATCCGTCGAGCGGGTGCTCTACGAGGGCAAGCGCGCCTGCGGCGTGGTGGCAGGGGGCGAGACGCTCAAGGCCGATGCGGTGATGATCAACGGCGACTTCGCCAAGACCATCCGCGAGCTCGTTCCGGAGGAGCGACGCCCGCGCTGGCGCGACGCCAAGATCGACAAGGCTCGGCTCTCCTGCTCGACCTTCATGCTCTATCTCGGCATCGAGGGGAAAATGCCCGAGAGCCTCGGCCATCACACGATCCTGTTGTCCAAGGAATACGAGCGCAACATCAACGAGATCACCGGCGGCATCCTGCCGATGGAGCCGTCGATCTACGTCCAGCATGCGGGCTTCACCGATGGCGGGATGGCGCCTCCCGGCCACACCGCGCTCTACGTGCTGGTGCCCGTGCCGAACCTGAAATCGGGTATCGACTGGGAAAGCGTGGCGCCAACCTATCGCCGGCTGATTCTGGAGCGGCTGAAGCTGCTCGGTCTGCACGACATCGAGGACCGCATCCGCTACGAGCGCATGATCGATCCCCGTGGCTGGCGCGACGACTTCGCGGTGCACGAGGGCGCGACCTTCAACCTCGCCCACGATCTGCTGCAGATGCTGTGGTTCCGGCCGCATAATCGCTTCGGGCCGGGCCTCTACCTCGTCGGCGGCGGCACCCATCCGGGATCCGGCTTGCCCGTGATCTACGAGGGCGCGCGCATCTCGGCGCGCCTGCTGATCGAGGATCTGGCCCGCGAGAAGGCACCCGCGATTCTGGCGGAATTGCCGACCACCTCGCCGCTCGCGACGCAGGGCGAGCCCCATTGATGCGTGCGCCCCTCCGCGCCGCATCCTTCGTCGTCGGGCTGGTGGCTCTGGCCGGATCGGCCCAGGCGGCAAATGTGGAAGTCGTCATCGAGGGGGCCGAGCCCGGCGCGGGTGCGGTCTATGTCACGCTCTGCCAGAACAATCTGACCGAGACCGGCTGTCGCCTCGGCCAGGACGCGCCGGCGCGCGGCGGCAGCCAGCGCTTCCTGTTCCGCGACGTGCCCCCCGGCGCCTGGGCCGTGGCGGCGTACCAGGATCTGGACGGCGATGGCCGGCTCGGGCGCACGCCGCTCGGACTGCCGCTGGAGCCCTACGGCTTTTCCGGCGCGGTCGGGCGTCGCGCCCGGCCCGAATTCCGCGAGGCAGGGTTCCTGCTCGCCGAGCCCGGCGCGACCGTGCGGGTACGCCTCGCCCGCGCCCTGCCCCGGCGCTGACCCGGTCCGTGAGCGCTCCACCGCCCCTCGTCCATGTCGAAGGGGCCGCCCTCGCCTTTCGCGGTCGGCCGGCCCTGCGCGGCCTCGACCTGACGGTCCAGGCGGGCACGACGCTCGCGCTGCTCGGTCCGAACGGGGCTGGCAAGTCCAGTCTGATCCGCCTGCTCGCCGGGCGCCTCGCCCCGGATGGCGGACGCGTCCGGGTGCTCGGCGGTGATCCGCATGCCGACCGGGCGGTGCGGGGCCGCATCGGCTACGTGCCCCAGGAGATCGCGCTCTACCCGCGACTGAGCGTGGCCGAGAACCTCGATGTCTTCGCCCGCCTCGCCGGGCTCGGGCGCGGCGCCCGCCGCGCGGCGGTCGAGGCGGTGGTCGGGCGCTGCGCCCTCGAAGAGGTCGCCCGGCGGCCGGTCGGCACGCTCTCGGGCGGCTACCAGCGCCGGGCCAACATCGCCGCCAGTCTGCTGGCCGCGCCGGATTTGATCCTCCTCGACGAGCCGACCCAGGGCGTGGATCTCGACGCCCGCGCCGCGATCCACGCGGTGCTGGGAAGCCTGCGGGCGGCGGGCGCGGGCGTGATCGTCAGCACCCACGATTTCTCGGAGGCCGAGCGCTTGGCCGATCGCGTCGCCGTGCTGAGCGACGGCCGCCTGCGCCTCGCGGGGGATCTGGCCGCGCTGATGCGCCCGCTCGCCGCCGCCCCGCCGGAGCACGAGGCGGTGTTGGAGGGGGTTCCCGACTCGGCGGCGCAAGCGGCGCTTCGCGAAGCGGGCTTCGCGCCGGAGGCGGGCGATCCGCGACTCTGGCGGGCCGATCACGGCGCCGCGGGCGGGCTCGACGGTGCGGCGCTCCTCGCGACTTTGCGCGGACGAGGCGTGCCCGCGGGCGAGATCCGCGTGCGCCGTCCCGGCCTGGAGACGCTCTATCGCGACGCCCTCAACGGATCGGCGGGGGCCGCGGCGTGATCGCGGCGGCGTTCCGGGTGATGTGGCTCTCGCTCCTGCGCGACCGCGCGGCGCTGACCATGGCCTTCGTGCTGCCGACGGTGATTTTTTCGATCTTCGCCGCGATCTTTTCCGGCGCCCTGGGCGACCGCGTCCGCATCCATCTCGGGCTCGCCGACCTCGCCCGGACGGCCACGACCCAGCGCCTTGTCACCGCTCTGGAGGCGGAGCCCAGCCTGCGGGTCGAGCTGCTGCGCGTCGCCGATGTCGAGGGCGCGGTCGCCGCCGTCCGCCGCGGCGACGTCGATGTGGCGCTGGTGCTGCGGGGTGAACTCGCCGCGCAGGCCGGCGCCGCGCCCGCCGACCAGCCGGTGGTGCTGGTCGAGAGCCCGGCCCGCGCCCTGGCCAGCCCGATCGCCCTCGGTCAACTCCAGCGCGCGCTGAACGGAGCCTTGCCCGACGTCGTACTGTCGCGCATCGTCGCCGATGTCGAGCGCTCCGGAAAGATCGGCGCCGACGAGCGGGCGTTCCTCGACGAGGCCTTCGCCGAGCAGCGCGCGAAGAAGGAGCCGTTCTCCTTCGCCAACCTCGTCGAGACCCGCAGCGCGGCCTCGGGCCGGGGCAACGAGCGCATCAGCTACTATGCCGGCGCGATCGCCGCCGTGTTCCTGCTCTTCGCCGCGATGCAGGGCGCCCTCTCCCTGGTCGACGAGCGAGAGGGGGGCCTCGCTGACCGCCTCGCCGCCGGCCCCGGCGGCCTTCGGGTGATCGTGCTCGGCAAATTCCTGTTCCTGCTCCTGCAGGGCGTCGTGCAGGCCGGTCTGATCTTCACGGCGGCCGCTCTGCTCCACGGCGTCGACGTGTCGGGCCACTGGCTCGGCTGGCTCGTCACCTCGGCGCTGGTCTCGGCCATGGCGGCCGGGCTCGGCCTCGCCGCCTGTGCCCTGTCCTCCACCAGGCAGCAGGCGCATCTCGCCGCGACCTTCGGCGTGCTGCTTCTTTCGGCGGTGGGGGGCAGCATGGTGCCCCGCTTCCTCATGCCCCCCTGGCTGCAGCAGGCCGGATGGCTCACCCCCAACGCCTGGGCGATCGAGGCCTATCAGACCGCTCTCGGCGAGGGGGCCGCCGCCGCGCTCCCGGCCTGGGGCGTGCTTTTCGGACTCGCCTTGGTGGGGCTCGGCGGAGCGCTGGCGCTGGTCGGGCGGCGGACGCGCTGAGGCGGCGGTCGCGCGTGAGGCGTATCGCCCTGCGGCGGCCCGCCCCCGCGACCGGGGCGGGAGGATCTGCCACAGCCGTCCGCCGAGCCCCTCCGCGCTCGGTCGAGCCGGATGACGAATGCGATGCTGCGCCTGCTGATCGCCGACGGGAACGACCGCGCCGGCCGCGACAAGCGCCGTGAGGCGCTGGGGCGGACCACCGCGCAAGCCTTCGCCGCCGTCGTGACCGCCCTGGCCCCCTCGGCGGAATGCGTGCTGATCGAGCCCGCCGATGCGGAGGGCGGCCTGCCCGCCGGTCTCGGCCTGCACGAAGCGGACGGGTTGCTCTTCACCGGCTCGACCCTCCGCCTGACCGAAGGTGGGCTCGCGGTCGAGCGCCAGCTCGACCTGATGCGCGCCGCCTTCGCGGCCGGGTTGCCGACCTTCGGATCCTGCTGGGGCATCCATGTCGCCGCCGCGGCGGCGGGCGGTCGGGTCGGGGCCAATCCCCGCGGCCCCGAATACGGCTTCGCCCGGCGCCTCGCCGCGACCTCCGAGGGCGCGGCCCATCCGTTGCTCGCCGGTCGCGGTCGAGCCTGGGATGCGCCCGCGATCCACACCGATTCGGTCTTGGAGCCACCGCCCGGGGCGCGAGTGCTGGCGGCCAATTCGGTCCTCGACGTTCAGGCGATCGAGATCCGCCACGGGAACGGGCTGTTCTGGGGCACGCAATATCATCCGGAGGTCGACCCCGACGAACTCGCCGCCATGCTGACGCTCAGCGCCGAGGGGGTTGTGGACGCGGGTCTGGCCGCGGACCGTGCCGAGGTCGAGGCCTATGCCGACGAGATCCGAGCCCTGGGTGAGACCGATCCGAACGCCCGTCAACGCCTCGCGTGGCGCCACGGTGTCGGCGCCGAATTGCTCGAGGCCGGCCAACGGCGCCGGGAGATCGCGAACTTCCTGGCACACTTATCCACGCTTCGGCACACATTTGCGGGAGAGCGCGACGGGGTGGCACGTTGACCCGATGCGTGCTGCATCTAGCTTCGCCGTGAAGGCCGGCGCCTCAGCCCGGCGGAGATGCAGTTTCGATGAGCCAGGATTCCTCGGTCGCGGTGGTCGGCAGCGGGCTCGGCGGGCTGGCCGCCGCCTGCGTGGCGGCGGCCCGCGGGCATCGCGTCACCGTCTACGACAAGAACGCCTGGATGGGCGGCAAGGCAGCGGTGCTGCACGAGGGCGGCTTCCGCTTCGACATGGGGCCGACGATCCTCACGGTGCCCCGCGTCTTGGAGCGCGTCTTCAGCGAGGCCGGCAAGTCGGTCCATGACTACATGGATCTGCGCCGCCTCGATCCGCAGTGGCGCTGCTTCTTCGACGACGGCTCCCGCATCGACCTGATCGAGGATGTCGATGCCATGGCCACGGCCATGGACCGTTTCGCGCCCGGCCAAGGCGTTGGCGAGGGGTACAAGAAATTCATCGCGGTCTCCGAGCATCTGCACGGGGTCTCGGAACGCTTCTTCTTCTGGAAGGCCGTGCAGGACCTGTTCGACACGATCGACATTCGCGCCAACATGAATCCCGGCACCCTGCGCGACGTGCTGTCCCTGCGCATGCACGCCACCGTCGCGAGCACCATCCGCGGCAAGGTGAAGGATGCCCGCCTCGCGCAGATGCTCGACCACTTCGTCCAGTATGTCGGCTCCTCGCCCTACGGCGCCCCCGCCGTGCTCTGCGCCATCGCCCATATGCAGACCGCCGAGGGCGTCTGGTACCCGATGGGCGGCACCCGCGCGGTGGCGGAAGGGCTGATGAAGCTCGCGACCGAGCTCGGTGCGACCCTCAAATCCTCCGACGAGGTGACCGGCCTCGACATCGCCGACGGCGCGATCCGCGGCGTGCGGACGACGAGCGGCACCGCCCGCTTCGATGCCGTGATCTCGAACATGGACGCGGTGCGCACCTACCGCGAACTCGTCGGCGGGGATGTCGGCAAGACCTACGACAAGAAGAGCTTCGAGCCGGCCTGTTCCGGCGTGGTGCTCTATCTCGGCCTCAACAAGCGCTACGAGCACCTCGCCCACCACGATTTCGTCTTCTCCCGCGATCCCGAGGAGGAGTTCGACTTCATCTACCGCAAGGGCGAGCCGGCCCCCGACCCGACCGCCTATCTCGCGGCGCCCTCCTCCACCGATCCGAGCGTCGCACCGGAGGGCGGCGAGGCGCTCTACGTCCTCGTCCACACGCCGTATCTGCGCCCGCACCACGATTGGTCGAAGATGTTTCCGGCCTATCGCCGGACCATCCTCGAGAAGTTGAAGCGTACCGGCGGCATGCCCGATCTCGAGGAGCGCATCGTCGTCGAGCGCCACCTCACCCCCCAGGACATCCACGACCGTTACAAGGTCCTCAACGGCGCGATCTACGGACTGGCCTCGCACGGGCGCATGATGGGCGCCTTCAAGCCGGGCAACCGCTCCCGCGAGGTGCGCGGCCTCTACCTCGCGGGCGGCGCCGCCCATCCCGGGCCCGGCATGCCGATGGTGATGATGTCGGGCTGGATCGCGGCGGACGCCCTCGATCAGGATGCCCGGAGCCGGGCCGCCCCGGAGCTGCGCGCGAGCGCGTGACGCCGCCCGAGATCGCCGTCGGCGAACCCTCCGGGCGTGCTTCCGCGATGCGCGCGGGCAGGATCGCTCGGGCGATGCCGGCTTCCGTCTCGCCCTCGCGGGGCGAGGCCTGCGGCCGGCGCCGGAGCGGACGCCCCGGCGGTGTCCCGACCCGCAACGCGATCGCTCCTCCCGAGGCGGAGGAGGCCCGCGCGCCCTCTCGCCCGGGCAGCGTCGCCCGGCGATCCGTGCCATTCAGAGCCGGCACCGGCCGGAAGGTCGCCCCGTGACGCCCGCACCCGTTCTCCCCGAGCGCTCGCCCTTCGTCTGGCGCTTCATGGCGCGCTATCTCGACCGCTTCGTGCGCCGCCATATGAACGCCCTGCGTCTCGCCCGCTGGGGCGTTCCGGCGCGGATCGAGGCGGGGACCCCGCTCGTGGTCTATTGCAACCATCCGGCTTGGTGGGACGCGGCGATCCTCATCGTGATCGGCGACCGTCTGTTCTCCGACAGGGCCTGCTACGCGCCGTTCGACGCGGCCATGCTGGAGCGATACGGCATCTTCCGTCGCATCGGCGCCTTCCCGGTCGATCTGGAGAGCCGCCGGGGCGCGACGCAGTTCCTGGCCGCCTCGCGGGCCATCCTCGCAGGACCGGGCCGCGCCCTGTGGATCACCGCGCAGGGGCGCTTCAGCGATTCCCGTGCCCGCCCGCTCGGTCTCAAGCCCGGCATCGTCCGGCTGCCGGAGATCGCCCCGACGACGTTGTTCCTGCCGCTCGCTCTCGAATACGCCTTCTGGGAGGAGCGGGGGGCGGAAGCCTTCTGCGCCTTCGGCGCGCCGATCCCGGCCGTGGACCTCCTCGCCCTCCCGCGCCACGAGCGCCTCGCCCGGATGGAGACGGCGCTGACCGACACCCTCGACCGGCTCTCCGCCGACGTCATCAGTCGTGACGCCGGACGGTTCGAGACGCTGGTCTCGGGCCGGCGCGGCATCGGCGGGGTCTATGACGGCTGGCGACGATTCGCGTCGATGCTGACCGGGCAGCGCTTCGAATCCGGCCATCGCCCCGAACTGCAGCGCGCTTTGCCGCGCCAGGAGCCCGAGACGTGATGCTGGCGCTCGCCCTCCTCTGCTTGGCGCTGGCCCTGCTCCCGGCCTGCCTCGCGGCGGTCAATCTCGGGATCCTGCGGACCCCCGAGCCGGAGGCCGAGGAGCCCGGACTCGTCTCGATCCTGATCCCGGCCCGCAACGAGGCCGCGGTGATCGAGCGGACGGTTCGAGCCGCCCTGGCGAGCGCCGGGATCGCCATCGAGGTGCTGGTCGGTGACGACCATTCCACCGACGACACCGCCGCCATCGTCCGTGGCATCGCCGCTGCCGATCCGCGTCTGCGCCTCGTGGCCGTGCCCGACCTGCCGGAGGGCTGGACCGGCAAGAACCACACCTGCTCCGTGCTCGCCCGCGAAGCCCGCGGCGACCGGCTCCTCTTCCTCGACGCGGACGTCACGCTGGTGCCCAACGGCGCCGCCGGCCTCGCGGCCCATGCAAGGCGTTCGGGCGCCGATCTCGTCAGCGGCGTGCCGCGCCAGACGATGGGAACCCTCGGCGAGCGCCTGACCGTGCCGATGATCGATTTCCTGCTCATCGGCTATCTGCCCATGGCGCTGATGCGGCTCCTGCCCGATCCTTCGCTCGGCGCCGCCTGCGGTCAGATGATCCTGATGCGGGCCGAGAGCTACGCCGCCAGCGGCGGCCACGGGGCGATCCGCACCTCGCTCCATGACGGCGTGCGCCTGCCGCGCCTGTTCCGGGAGCAAGGTCTGCGCACCGATCTCGTCGCCGGCCACGCCCTGGCGACCTGCCGGATGTATCGCGATTTCCGGCAGAGTTGGGCCGGCTTCTCGAAGAACGCTCGCGAGGGCATGGCCACGTCTCGGGCCCTCCCGGTCTGGACGCTGCTCCTGTTCGGCGGCCACGTGCTGCCCTGGCTCCTGCTGGTTCTCGCCCTGCTCGTCGGCGACAGGCCGGCGGCCTGGGTCGCGGCGGGCGCGGCCCTGGTCTCGCTCGCCACGCGCGCCGCGATCACCCTCGTGGTCCGCGAACCGGCCGCGACCGTGCCGCTGCATCCGGCGACCATCTGCACCGCCCTGGCGATCCAGTGGAACGCGCTGCTGCGCCCGGACCGGGCCGGGGCATCGGTGTGGAAGGGGCGGCGCTATCCCCTTGCCCCGCCGGGGAGCCCGCCCCACCAGGGCTCGTGACGCGCGGGCCCACGTTCTCGGACGCCCGCCGAACTTGCGGCAAATCGTGCGGCGCCGACGATCCAGCCTTTGCAGTTGCCCGACAACGCCTGTAGCTTCGGTGCCACGATGGTCCGGCGTGTCGCCGCGACCGCGTGCGTTCAGGAAGCCCGGCAGCGTCCATGAGGGATGAGAGCGCCGCCGCCTTGTCGGCCCGCCCCGCCGCCGACCCGCATCCCCCGCGGGATGGCGCCCGCACGGTCACGGGCGGCCGATCGATCGAGCCTTATCCGGAGCGCTACGAGCCGGGCCGCGGCGGGCGTCGCGATGCCTACGCCGCCCTCGATCTCGGCACCAACAATTGCCGCCTGCTCGTCGCCGAGCCGACGCCCAACGGCTTCCGCGTCATCGACGCGTTCTCGCGGATCGTCCGCCTCGGCGAGGGCCTGGGCAATTCGAACCGCCTGACCGAGGCCGCCATCGAGCGCACGGTGGAGGCGCTGCGGATCTGCAAGGCCAAGATGAAGGCCCGGGGCGTGGCCCGCTCCAAGGTCATCGCCACGGAAGCCTGCCGGCTCGCCGTCAACGGCGCCGAGTTCGTCGCCCGCGTGCGGGCCGAGGTCGGCCTCGATCTCGAGATCGTCGACCGCCAGACCGAGGCCTATCTCGCGGTCACGGGCTGCGCGGCGCTCGCCGATCCGCGGGCGGAATCGGTGGTGATCTTCGATATCGGCGGCGGCTCCACCGAGATCGCGTGGCTCGACGGCGCGGCGGCCAACCCCTCGACCGACCCGACGCTCCGGATTCGCGCCTGGGATTCGCTGCCCGTCGGCGTGGTGACGCTGGCCGAGCGCCATGGCGGCACCGAGGTGACGCGGCTGACCTTCGAGGGCATGGTCGAGGAGGTCGGCGACCTGATCTCCCCCTTCGCCATCCGGGCGGCCGCCGCCGCGACCGCCCCCTCGTTCCACCTGCTCGGGACCTCCGGCACGGTGACGACGCTCGCCGCCATGCATCTGCGCCTCGCCCGCTACGAGCGGCGCCGGGTCGACGGTCTGTGGATGAGCGATTTCGAGGTCAGCGACGCCATCGAGGATCTGCTCGACACCCGCCTGGAGCAGCGGGCCGACAATCCCTGCATCGGCCGCGACCGCGCCGACCTCGTGCTCGCCGGCTGCGCCATCCTGGAGGCGATCCGCCGGGTCTTCCCGTCGGAGCGCCTGCGCATCGCCGATCGCGGCCTGCGCGAGGGGCTGCTGATGAACATGATGCGCGAGGACGGCGTCTGGCGCCGGGGACGCTCCCGCTGACGGCGCCCGTGTTGGGGCGCCGCCGATCACGGATCAGACCGCCTCGATCGCCTTCGAGGAATGGTGCCCGGTGATGAGCCAGCGCCCGCCGATCTCCTCGAAGGTGAAGAGGAATCGGGCCGGCACCACCTCGTCCCGGCCGTCCTTGAGCATCGTGAAGGTGTAGAGCCCGCCGATCACGACGGTGCCGAGTTTCCGGCTCACCCGCTTCTTCTGGACGGTGATGCCGCAGCGGATGCGTTCGCTCGCCAGGAAGCTCTCGAAATAGGCCCGCCGGTCGTCCTCGCGCCCCCGCACGTCGTCCGACATGGTCGGGACTAGGATGGCGTCGGGAGCGTAGAGCGCCAGCACGGCATCGACGTCCCGGGTTCCGATCGTCTCGGCCCAGCGCAGGAGCACCTTTCCGGCCTCGGTCAGGCAGGACGCCGCGTCCCGCTCCGGCATCGTCTCAGCTTCGGTTTCGAAGCGCATCGTCGGAAGGTCGTCGAAGTTCATGCTCGCCTCTTTGAAAAGGAAGATGCCCGATCCCGTCAGCGCCGACCGCGGGCTGCCCTCGGGCCCGGCGGGCCGCATCGGATCGGGCATTCAATAATGTTATAACGTTTCATTTGGATCCTTCATCCGCGTGTTGCGGCTGGTCCGCGTCCTGCGCGGCTTCACGGGCCTCGCGCGGCGGGTTAGAGCATCGTCATGCGAGAGGCGGGCCGGCCCTCGAAAAGACGACGCGAAAACAAGAGCCTGGACCATCGCCACCGAGGCGCTGCCCGTTCGATCGGGCCGGCGACGGGGCTTCGGGACGGGTCGAGAGAGGAACGGCGATGAGCGACCGGCGAGGCGGATCGGGCGGCCTGCGCGGCGACCTGAAGCAGCGGGTGAAGACCGGGCGCGGGCGCACGCTCTCGCAGAAGCGCTGGCTGGAGCGTCAGCTCAACGATCCCTACGTGGCCCGCGCCAAGCGCGAGGGCTACCGTTCGCGGGCGGCCTTCAAGCTCGTGGAGATCGACGAACGCTTCAAGCTGCTCAAGCCGGGGCAGAAGGTGCTCGATCTCGGTGCCGCTCCGGGGGGCTGGGCGCAGGTCGCGGTCAAGACGGTGGGCGAAACCGGCCGAGTCGTCGGCATCGATCTCCTCGACATCGAGCCGATGGCGGGCGCGACCTTCATCACCCTCGACTTCCTCGACCCGTCCGCGCCCGAGCGGCTGACCGAGTTGCTGGGCGGCCGGGCCGACCTCGTGCTGTCGGACATGGCCGCCAACACCACCGGCCACAAGAAGACCGACCATTTGCGCATCATCGGGTTGGCCGAGACCGCGGCGGCCTTCGCCCGCGAGATCTTGGCACCGGGCGGCGCCTATCTCGCCAAGGTGTTCCAGGGCGGCACCGAGGGCGGCCTGCTCGCCGACCTCAAGCGCGACTTCGCGACCGTGCGCCACGTGAAGCCCGCCGCGAGCCGGGCGGATTCGAGCGAGCTCTACGTGCTGGCCACCGGTTTCCGCGGCCAGACCGAGGCCGAGGACCCCGACGAGGAGGCGTAAGCCGCTCCGGCCAGCCCATGGTTTCGAAAGGACGCGTCCTTTCGCGGGTCCAGGGCGGAGCCCTGGGAAGAAAGCAGGGCTCCGCCCCGCACCCCGCCCAAGGACTCGTCCTTTGGGATTCCGTCAGAAGAACAGCGTCGTGTTAAGGTAGCCGTAGAAGGTGTCGCCGGTGTCCGGCGCGTTGGGGGCGTTTCGCAAGAAGTCGCCCTTGATGAGGTAGGCGACGCCGGTGTCGAGGATCATCGCGTCGGGGACGATCCAGTATCGGATCCGGCCCTCGATCTGTTGGCCGGCATAGCGGCCCGAGCGTCCGCTTCGGTCGCGGACCAGCGTCGCCCCGAAGCTATCGGTGGGGCTCTCCAGGAAGAGCGGCCGATAGGCCACGAAGGCGTCCCAGATCGGGCTCGGGGTCACTTCGAGGCGCAGGCCCGGCGAGATCAGGTTGGCGCGCTGCACCGGTCCGTAGAGGCCGGTCGGGCCGTAATCGAAGCGCCGGGCACCGAAGAGCGTGTCGAAGCGGTTGAAGCGGTTCGGATTGCGGCCGTCGCCGCTGGCATGGTCGTATTGCAGCGCGACCCGCGGCCGCCACGGCGCGTCGAAGGTGTAGCCGGCCTCCGCGTGGAGGAAATAGGCCGCCACGTTCAGGTCGGTCCGGTCGGTCTCGGCCGCCGTCTCGCGGGCGCGACCGGTCTGGTAGATGGCCTCGAGATCGTAATCGAACGCGCCGGTCTTCGGCGCCCGCGCCAGCCGGACGCCGGGGGTGAACAGGCGCCGGTCGCGGGTCTGGACCGAGCGCAGGCCGGTGCCGGAATCCCGCTCCATCAGACCGTAGCCGTAGACCTCGAAGGTGCCGCCGAGCACGCCCGCCTTGGTGTAGGACGCGCCGAAGAGCTGCAGGTCGAGGCTCTCGCGGTCGAAGGCGATCTCGTTGTCGAGGATGCCCGGCGTGTCGTCGGGCAGCCGCGTGTGCGGCAGGGCCCAGAGAAGCGTGAGCCGGTCCTTCCCGGCATTCTGCCAGTCGTAGGACAGGCCGGTATAGGCGTTGATGGTGTTGCGGAACTGCTGGCGCGAGACGAGGCGGCGCGAGCCGATATTCTTGGTGAAGCGGCCGACGGTCAGGCTGCTCTTGGTGCCCTCCCCCGCCCCGTCGCCCAGGTCGAGGGCGAGATAGGCCTGCCCCGGCTCCAGGGCGTTGATCTCGGTGGTGAAGGCCGAGGAGTTGCGCTGCTGGAAATAGCCGCGACTGTCGAACAACTCGCCGCCGATCCGCAGGGGGCCGGTCTCGTACTCGACGAAAAGGGTTGTCAGGTACGAGTTGAGAATGTCGTTGCGGGCGAAGGTCTCGGGCCGGAACTGACCGGCGATCCCCTCGACGCGCGGCCGGAACGAGCCGCTGATGCGCAGGTTCGCCGGGCTACCCAGCGCTTCATGGAGGAGGAAGCGCGGCTTGGTCGGCGCCGCGGAGAAGATCGGTCCGCTCTGCGCGATGGCGAGGCTGGGGATGACGGCGGCGAGCAGGCACGCCGGCAGCACGGATCGTTTCAAGACATCATCCTTGGCCTGATGCGGGATGGAACGATCAGGGTGAGACGAGGCCCGATCTTCTAAGCCAACGCTCAAGCAGGACGTATTATTCCGTCAGATTTGATCAGGATCCGGTCTTGATCCCTCTCGATGCACATCGTTGCCTTGCTGTGATAATAGCTCGAGAAATATGCTTCCTTGTGCCGGCAGTAGGATTAAGTCGCGATCTGGTTCAGGGAGTTGCTGGCTCGATCGCGCAGGCTCGCGCCAGCCGCGAGAGGCTGGCGCCCCGCCCGATCACCGGCCGACGGATCGTTCGAAGACCCGCCTTGCCATCACGGGCGAAAGTCCGACGGGATCAGGCGGGGGCGTCGGGCAGCGCCTGCACCAGGGTCCGGAACCGGTCGCCGCGGACCTCGAAATTCGGAAACTGGTCGTAGGAGGCGCAGGCTGGCGACAGCAGCACCACGGGCTCCGGCGCGGCCGAGGCCGCCGCCGCCTTCGCCGCCGCCTCGGTTGCGGCTTCGAGGGTTCCGCAGCGCGTGTACGGCACCCGCCCGTCCAGCATCTCGGCGAAGGCCTCGCTCGACGCGCCGATGAGATAGGCATGGGCGACCCGGTCGAACAGCGGGCTCAAGGGTTCGATGCCGCCTTCCTTGGCCTTGCCGCCGACGATCCAGTGGATGTCGCGGAAGGCGAGCAGCGCCTTCTCGGTCGAGTCGGCGTTGGTGGCCTTGGAATCGTTGACGAACAGCACCCGGCCCCGCCGACCCAGGCCCTCCATCCGATGGGCGAGTCCCGGGAAGCTCGTCAGCCCCGCCGCGAGGGTCGCGCCGTCGATCCCGAGGGCGCGGGCCACCGCCACGGCCACCGCCGCGTTCTGCCCGTTATGGGCGCCGCGCAGGGAGCCGATGCCGGTCAGATCGGCGCGTTGGGCTCCGCCCGCCTCGACGATGCGGGCGCCCTGCACGATCAGGTCGCCCGCCGCCTCGCCGTGGCCCTCCACATGGATGCGCACCCGCGGTGCACTCCGCCGATCCGCGATGGCCGCGCAATAGGCGTCGTCCACGCCGATGACGGCGAGGCCGGCCCCCGAGACCACCCGTTCCTTGATGGCGGCGTAGTTCTCCATGCTGCCGTGGCGGTCGAGATGGTCCGGCGTCAGGTTGAGCAGGATGCCGATGCTGGGGGCCAGCGAGGGCGTGAGATCGATCTGGAAGGTCGAGAGCTCGATGACGTGGATGCGGCCCGGCGCGGGCGGCTCCAGCGAGAGGATAGCGGTGCCGATATTGCCGCCCATCTGCACGTCGCGGCCGGCTTCCCGCAGGACATGGGCGGTCAGCGCCGTCGTGGTCGACTTGCCGTTGGTGCCGGTGATGGCGACGAAGGGCGCGTCGGGCGCGAGCGCCGCGCGCTCGCGGCAGAAAATCTCGATGTCGCCGATGATCGCGACGCCGGCGCCTTTCGCCAGCGGCACCGTCCAGTGGGGCTCGGGATGGGTGAGCGGCACGCCGGGGGCCAGCACCAGCGCGGAAAAGCCCGTCCAATCGGCCTCGCGCAGGTCGGCCACCGTGATGCCCTGTGCGCGCGCGCGGTCGCGGCTCGCCGCATTGTCGTCCCAGGCCAGCACGTCGGCCCCGCCCGCCAGCAGCGAGCGGACGGTGGCGAGCCCGGAGCCGCCGAGGCCGAACAGGGCGACCTTTTGACCGGCGAAAGTGGTGGCTGGGGTCATGGCGAACGGCCTTTCACGACGACGCGACGCTTGGCCCATCCATCTTCCTCATCCTGAGGTGTGAAGCGAAGCGGAGCCTCGAAGGAGGGCTCCAGGGATCGCAGTGCTCTCTGGAGCCCTCCTTCGAGGCCGCTTCGCGGCACCTCAGGATGAGGGGGATGGATCGGGACGAGGTTGCGACGCGCCTCCTAACACAGCTCAGCGCAGCTTGAGCGTGGCGAGCCCGACGAGGGCCAGGATGACGGCGATGATCCAGAAGCGGATCACGACCTGCGGCTCCTTCCAGCCCTTCTGCTCGAAATGGTGGTGGATCGGCGCCATGCGGAAGACGCGCTTGCCGGTCAGCTTGAACGAGGCGACCTGGATGATCACCGAGAGGATCTCCAGCACGAACAGGCCGCCGACGATGGCGAGGACGATCTCGTGCTTGGCCGCGACCGCGATGGTGCCGAGAAGGCCGCCCAACGCCAGAGAACCGGTGTCGCCCATGAAGATCTGCGCGGGCGGCGCGTTGAACCAGAGGAAGCCGAGTCCCGCCCCGATCACCGCGCCGCAGACCACGGCGAGCTCGCCGGTGTCGCGAACGTAGTTCACCTGCAGGTATCCGGCGGTGAAGGAATTGCCGACGAGGTAGGCGATGACGCCGAAGGTGCCGCAGGCGATCATGACCGGGACGATCGCGAGGCCGTCGAGCCCGTCGGTGATGTTGACCGCGTTGCCCGCCCCTACGATCACGAAGGCGGCGAACGGAACCCAGAACCAGCCGAGATTCAGGAGCGCGTCCTTGAAGACCGGGAAGGCGAGCTGATTCTGGAGCGCGACCGGCGAGTAGATCGAGATCAGCAGGCAGGCCGAGCCCGCGATGGCGGCTTCCAGCAGAAGGCGGAACTTGCCCGAGAATCCCTTGTGCGACTGCTTCGTGACCTTGAGGTAGTCGTCGTAGAAGCCGATCGCGCCGAAGCCCAGGGTGACCGCGAGCGTCACCCAGACATAGTGGTTGCGCGGGTTCGCCCAGAGCAACACCGAGACGACGGCGCCGGCGAGGATCATGAGCCCGCCCATGGTCGGCGTGCCGCGCTTGGTCAGGTGGGTGGCCGGGCCGTCCTCGCGGATCGGCTGGCCCTTGCCCTGACGGATGCGCAGGAGCGAGATGATCCAGGGGCCGAACCAGAACACGAAGAAGCCCGCCGTGAACAGCGCGCCGCCGGTGCGGAAGGTGATGTAACGGAACACGTTGAGCGGCGTGAGAGTGCCGCTCAGTTCCGACAGGAGATAGAGCATCCGTTGGTCCGCCCGCGGCAAAATCTTCTTCGGCATCGGCCGCGTCGGGTGCGGCCGGTCTCACGTGGGGTGGGCGAGAAGCGGCCCGACCGTGACGACGCTCAGCGAACCGCCCTGAGCGAGGCGTCGCGCTGGTCCGGGGGCAGCGCGTAGCGGGCTTTGACCGCTTCGACAATCCGAACCATGCGCATGGAGTTCGAGCCCTTGACCATCACGGCGTCGCCCGGGCGCAGCACGGCAACCACGGCGTCGGTCAGCTCGTCGGCGCTCAGCGCCGCGACGCCGCGGCTCTCGATCGGCAGCGCCTCGAACAGGTGGCGCATCAGCGGCCCGGCGGTGAAGACGAGATCGATCCCGTTCGCCCGCACGGCCTCGGCAAGGTCGCGATGCAGGCTCTCACCCGCCTCGCCCAGCTCCTTCATGTCGCCGAGCACGGCGATGCGGCGGCCCTTCGCCCCGGTATCGATCCCCTTCAGCGTGGCGAGGGATGCCCGGATCGAGGCCGGGTTGGCGTTGTAGCTCTCGTCGACCAGGTAGGCGTCGCCGTCATCGATCCGCAGGGCCGTGCGCTCGCCGCGCCCGACCGGGGGCTTCAGCCCCGCCAGGGACAGGGCGGCGCGGGCGAGGTCGGCCCCGAGCGCGTGGATGCAGGCGAGCACCCCGAGCGAGTTCATGGCGACGTGCCGGCCCGGCGTCCCGAGCTGGTAGGTGACGGGCACGCCCATCACGGTCGCGTCCACCACGGAGATGTCGGGGCGGGTCAGGATGCGGTGCGCCCGCACATCGGCCTCCTCGTGCTCGCCGAAGGTGATGACTCGACCGGCCTTCGAGGCCTGGGCATGGGCGAGGAGGCGGGGAAAATTCGGGTTGTCGCGGTTGATCACGGCCACCCCGACGGGACTGAGCCCAGCAAAGATCTCGCCCTTGGCATCGGCGATGGCCGAGAGCGAGGGGAAGTGCTCGATATGAACCGGCTCGACCGTGGTGATCAGCGCCACGTCCGGTCGTACCTGGGCGGTGAGCGGCAGGATCTCGGCGGCGTGGTTCATGCCGATCTCGAACACGCCGTAGCGGCTGGTGTCCGGCATCCGGGCGAGCGTCAGCGGCACGCCCCAGTGATTGTTGTAGGAAGCGACCGAGGCATGGGTCTCCCCCTGCGCACCGAGGACGTGGCGCAGGGCCTCCTTGGTGCCGGTCTTGCCGACGGAGCCCGTCACCGCGACGATGGCCGCCTTCGTGCGGGCGCGGGCGGCGGTGCCGATGCGGCGCATCGCGTCGAGGACGGGATCGTCGGAGCCCTCCGGCACCGCGAGGACCGGGCCGAAGGCGGAGAGTTCGTCGGCCCGCGATTGCGCGACCACGGCGGCTCCCGCGCCCTTCTCGAGGGCGGCGCGCACGAAGTCGTGGCCGTCGCGGGCCTCGCCCCGGATCGCGAAGAACAGGTCGCCCAGTTGGAGGGTGCGGGTGTCGATCGAGGCGCCCTCGATCGGGCGCGCCGCGCCGACGAGGCGTCCGCCGGTGGCGGCTTCGAGCTCGGCCTGGGTCCAGAGGGGGGCGGTCATCGGTTCACCTCAGCGATCGCGGCGCGCAGGGCCTCGTGATCCGAGAACGGGAGCACGCTTGTCCCCACGATCTGGCCGGTTTCATGGCCCTTGCCGGCCACCACCAGCACGTCGCCGGCGGCGAGGCCGCGCACGCCCGTGCGGATCGCCTCCGCGCGATCGCCGATCTCCTCCGCCCCCGGTGCGGCGGCCAGGATCGCGGCGCGGATCGCCGTCGCCGCCTCGGTGCGGGGATTGTCGTCGGTGACGATGACCCGGTCGGCCAAGCGTTGCGCGATGGCCCCCATGATCGGGCGCTTGCCTCGGTCGCGGTCGCCGCCGCAGCCGAACACCACGACGAGCCGCCCGGACGCGAAGGGCCGCAACGCCGTCAGAACGTGTTCGAGCGCCTCCGGCTTGTGGGCGTAATCGACGAGGCACAGGCCCCCCTTCGCCTCGCCGATCCGCTCCATCCGGCCGGGCACGCCGGTGAGATGGTCGAGGGCGGCGAAGACCGCGGCCGGGTCCTTCTCACCCGCCGGCGTGGAGAGCGCGAGACCCGCCGCGACCAGAGCGTTCTCGACCTGGAAGCCGCCGACGAGCGGGAGCCGCACCGCGTACGTGTCGCGTCCGTGCACGAGCGTCAGAGCCTGCGAAAAGCCCTCCGTCCGGGCTTCGATCAGGCGGATGAAGTCGCCGTTGCGGCCGGTGGTGCGCAGCGCGTGACCGGCGGCGTCGGCGACGCCGATCACCCGCTCGGCATAGGCGCCGTCGGCATTGACGACGGCGGGGGATCCCTTCGGCAGCAGGGTGGTGAACAGGCGCAGCTTGGCGTCGAGATAGTCCTCGATGCTCGGATGATAATCGAGATGATCGCGACCGAGATTGGTGAAGGCCGCCGCCCGCAGGACGACGCCGTCGAGCCGGCGCTGCTCGATGCCGTGGGACGAGGCCTCCATGGCCAGATCCGTGATGCCCTCGTCGGCGAGGCGGGCCAGCGTCTGGTGCAGGGTGACCGGATCGGGCGTCGTCAGCGAGCCGTAGGCGGCGCCGCGATTCGTGACGATGCCCACCGTGCCGAGGCTCGCGGCGTCCCGGCCGATCCGCGACAGGATCTGGCGCACGAAATCGGCGACCGAACTCTTCCCGCTCGTGCCGGTGACGGCCACCACGGTCTCGGGCTGGCGACCCGACAGGCGGGCGGCGGCGAGCGCCAGGGCGCGGCGGGCGTCGGGCACGGCGATCCAGGCGGTGGCGTCCGGCAGATCGGCCGGGCGCTCGCCCTCGCCGACGACCGCGACCGCCCCGGCCTCGGACGCCTTCGCGGCGAACAGCCGTCCGTCGGCCACGGTGCCGGGCACGGCGACGAACACGCCGCCCGGCATGACCTTGCGGCTATCGGCGGTGAGTCCGGCGACGGGCTTTCCCGCGTGATCGGTTGCGGCGTCCCCGAAGAGGTGGCCGAGGGTGGGCTGGCTCATGCGAGGCTCCCGCTGCCTGTCGCGTCTCCATCCCTGGCCCTCACCCCGCGATGCCGCGAAGCGGCCTCGAAGGAGGGTCCGGTCCCGCAGGGCGAACGGGAGCCCTCCTTCGAGGCCTCCGCTGCGCTCCGGCACCTCAGGATGAGGGCATGGGTGGGATGAAGGGTTCCTGTGTTCCGGGCAAGGCCAGGGCTTACGGCCCGCCGACCTGCGTGGCGTGATACGCCCCGAGCTTGACCATCAGCGGGAACGGCTTGGCCGGCGCCTCGAATTTCGGCGGCAGGCCCAGCACCGGAGCCGTGCGTTCGATGATCTTGCCGGTGACCACGCCCGAGTTCCAGGCGGCGGTGGCGTAGCCGCCGCTCTCCGGCAGACCCTGCGGCTCGTCCATGATCGTGACGAAGAGGTATTTCGGCTTGTCCATCGGCGCGGCGGCGGTGAAGGTCGTGAACAGGCGGTTCTTGACGTAGCGCCCGTTGATGACCTTCTCGGCCGTGCCGGTCTTGCCGCCGACGTAGTAGAGCGGGATCGCCGACTTCTTGGCCGAGCCCTCGACGGCGTTGAGGCGCATGATGAAGCGCATCGCCTCGCTGGTCTCGGGCTTGATCACCCGCGTCGCCTTGGCATGGGCCTCGGCTTCCGTGGTCTTGAGGAAGGTCGGCGTCATCAGCTCGCCGCCGTTGACGATGGCGGCCACCGCCGCCGCCGCCTGGAGCGGCGCGACCGCGAGGCCGTGGCCGAAGGCGATGGTGATCGTGTTGATCTCGGTCCAGCGCGGCGGGATGATCGGCATGGCCGATTCCGGCAGTTCCGTGCGCAGCCGGTCGAGCAGGCCCATCTTCTTGAGGAAGGCCTTGTGGCCGGGCACGCCGACGCCGAGCGCCATCTTGGCCGAGCCGATGTTGGAGGAGTGGGTGAACACCTCCGGCATGGTGATGACCCGGTTGGTGCCGTGGTATTCGTGGATCTTCTGCCGGCCCCAATGCAGCACGCCGCCGCGGGTGTCGAAGGTCGAGTTGACGTTGTACTTGCCGGAATCGAGCGCCATGGCGAGCGTCATCGCCTTGAAGGTCGATCCCATCTCGTAGACGCCGACATTCATCCGGTTGATGCGGTCGTCCGAGAGCGCGTCCTTGGGCTCGTTGGGATCGAAATCCGGGTAGGAGGCGAGCGCGACGATCTCGCCGGTGTTCACGTCCATGATCATCGACGCGCCGGCCTTGGCCTTGAAGTGCTCGACGCCCTTCACGAGCTCGTCGCGCACGGCGAATTGGGCGCGCAGGTCGATGGAGAGCTGGACCGGCTTCAGATCGGTCTGCTTGGTCGCCAGCCCGAACTCGTTGAGCGCCCGGTTGCCCTGCGTGTCGATGTATTTCTCGATGCCGGCGATGCCGACATTGTCGAGATTCGTCACGCCGAGGATGTGGGCCGCGGCGGTGCCGTTCGGGTAGACCCGCTTGTGATCGGGCAGGAAGCCGACGCCGGGGATGCCCAGGCGGTGGACTTCGAGCTGCTGCTTCGGCGTGATCTCGCGCTTGATCCAGACGAAGCCCTTCTTCGACGAGAGCTTGGCGCGCAATTCGGCGGCGTTGAGTTCCGGCAGCACGGCGGTGAGCAGCTCGACCGCCTCGTCCTTGTCGAAGGTGCGGGCCATCCGGGTCGGCTCGGCGAAGACCGAGACGGTGCGGATGTCGGTGGCCAGCATCTCGCCGTTGCGGTCGATGATGTCGGGCCGCACCGCCGTGGTCGCGGCGGCGGCCACCCGGTGATCGTCGCTGTTGTTGGCGGGCGTCGCCGCCACCACGATCAAGCGCAGGGAGATCGCCCCGAACACCGCGGCGAAGGCGAGGCCGACGATGGCGACGCGGGAATGCGAGCGCTCGATGGCGAGGCGCAGCATCGTCCGGGTGAAGCGGGTCAGCGCGGAGGCCGGCGGCTCGCTCGCGATCACCCGGTCGGGGCCGACGCTCTCGGCCTGCGCCGATTCCGGCGAAGCCTCCGGCAATGCCTCTTGCACCGATCCCTGCAACGGCTCTTCAAAGGATTCCTGCGAAGACTCTCGCGACGACTCGTGCGACACGGGACGCTACCTCGAAGCCGGCGGGCGGGTGGAAACGGTGCGGGTGGCGACGGAGCCGGTCGTGCGCGGCTCGTCGCGGGCATTGAGCGGCTTGTCCTTGGGCGTCGCGGTCGGCGTCGCCGTCGAGGCGAGCAACCGGCCGATCTCGTCGCCGCGGTCGGGCCGGGCCGGCAGGTCGGACAGGCGGGCGAGGTGCTCGTCGCCGATCAGCTCCAGGGCGAGATGGCGCTCGACCGCCGCCTGAAGCCGGTCGGGTCGGGTCAGGAGCTGCCACTCGGCCCGCAACACGGCGATGGCTTGCCGCTCCTTGTGGAGCGCGCTCTTGAGCTTCGACACCTGCCCCGCCTGATAGAGCGTGTCGTACTTGATCGAGTAGGCGTAGATCGCCGAGCCGATCAGGCCGACGATGGCCAGCACGTTGAGAAGCCGGATCACCGCCGCGTTCCCTTCTGCGCCGCCGGCAGGCTCGCCAGCGCCTGAATCGCCGAGAGCGGCGGGGGCGGAGCCGCCTCGGTCCGCTCGGCCGCCCGCAGCTTCGCCGAGCGGGCGCGCGGATTGCCCTCGGTCTCCGCCTCGGTGGGCAGGACCGGGCCCTTGGTGACGAGCCGGAAGCTCTTGGGCGTGGGCGCCTCGACGCCCGGCATGTGGCGCGAGCCCTGTGCCGCACGGCCGCTGCGGGCCGAGAAGAACTGCTTGACGATGCGATCCTCGAGGGAGTGGAACGTCACCACCCCGAGCCGCCCGCCGGGCTTCAGGAGCCGCTCGGCGGCGTGCAGGCCGCGCACCAGCTCGCCGAGCTCGTCGTTCACCGCGATCCGCAGGCCCTGGAAGGCGCGGGTCGCCGGATGGATCGGGCTGCCGGGCTCGGGCCGCACCACGCTCGCCACGAGGTCGGCGAGCTGCGCCGTGGTCTCGATCCGGCCGCGCCGGCGGGTCTCCAGGATCGCGCGGGCGACCGCGCGGGAGCGGCGCTCCTCGCCGAAATGATAGAGGATGTCGGCGAGCGTCGTCTCGTCCGCCTCGTTGACGAGATCGGCCGCCGACGGGCCATCCCCGCCCATGCGCATGTCGAGGGGCCCGTCCTGGCGGAAGGAGAAGCCGCGCTCCGCCTGATCGAGCTGCATCGACGACACGCCGATATCGAGGACCACCCAATCGGCTTGCGCCTCGCCGATTCCGGCGAGCAGCGCGTCCATATCGCCGAAGCGACCGCTCACGAGGCGAAGCCGTCCCGCGGAGGTCCGCACCAGATCGCCTCCGGCGGCGATGGCGGTCGGATCGCGATCGATGGCGACGACCCGTAAGTCGGGCTGGGCGTCGAGCAGGGCGCGGGTGTAGCCGCCGGCCCCGAAGGTGCCGTCCACGGCGAGGCCGGCGCGGCTCAGATCGAGCGAGGCCAGAACCTCGGCGAGGAGGACGGGGACGTGGCGGGCATGATCGCCCTGCGGCCGGCGTGGCGGACGGCTCATCGGCAGGCCTCCACGGAAGGGGTGAGTCGTGGTGCGCGGGGGCCGTGAGCGGCTCCGACGGTCTCCGGCTCGGGAGAATGCATGATGGCCTGCTGCGTGGACGGACCACACAGCCGCGGCCCGGACGATGTTGGCGTTGCCGGTTCGTCGGCCCAGGACACGCGCACGAACCCTCGTCAGGCAACCTGAGCGAGTGTCGGCCGATCCGGTATCGGGCATCAACGGGATGGCGCGGGGTAACATAGGCCCTCGAAACGCGTCAACGAGCTCGGCCTTGCGGGCGACCCGGATCAGACCTCAGCAAGGTTAACCGAGCGTCAATGACGGATGGAAAACCGGAGGCTCTCCGGGGCGAGCCCTGCGCCGCGCCGGTCGAGAGACGGTGCGAAAACGCGTCTTCCGTTGTCGGAGGGGTGGATCAGCCGGCCTGTAAGCCGGGTTCTGTAGGGCCCGAGCGACTCGAGGAGTCGCTTGGACGTGGCAGCCATTCCTCTGGGACGGTCGTTGCCGACCGCCTCGAGCAACCAACCCGGGCGACGGGCCTGGAGAGCGGGCCTGCCCTTCCCTGGCGGGAAAAGCGTGTCGCCCCTATTCGGTTTTGCTCCCGGTGGGGTTTGCCGTGCCGTCCACGTTGCCGCGTCCGCGGTGCGCTCTTACCGCACCCTTTCACCCTTACCTTGCGTGGGGTGAACCCCTGCGAGGCGGTCTGCTCTCTGTGGCACTGTCCCTGGGGTCGCCCCCGCCGGAGGTTATCCGGCACCGCCTCTCCATGGAGCCCGGACTTTCCTCCCCGCATGACGCGGAGCGGCTGCCCGGCCGGCTGATCCGGCGCCGGACTTGCGCCGGGCGGCGGCCGGGGTCAAGCCTGCGCCAGCATCCCCAGCCATTCGTCCTCCGACACCACCGTCACCCCGTGCCGTTCGGCGTCCTTGAGCTTCGAGCCGGCGCCGGGGCCGGCGACGACGAGATCGGTCTTGGCCGAGACCGAGCCCGAGACCTTGGCACCGAGGCGTTCGGCGGTGGCCTTGGCCTCGCTGCGGGTCATCTTTTCCAGCGTGCCGGTGAAGACCACGGTCTTTCCGGCGAAGGCCGCGGCCGAGGCGGCGGTTTCGAGCGGGGTGGTCTCGACCTGTTCGAGGAGCGCCAGCACCGCGTCCCGGTTGTGCTTCTCGGAGAAGAACTGAATCAGCGAATCCGTGGCGACGGGGCCGACCTCGCCGTCATCGGCGAAGACCCGGTAGGCCTCGCCCGGTTTCTGGCCTGAAGCCCGTTCGAGGGCGGCCTCCGCGTCCGCCTCGCTGCCGTAATGGGCGAGCACCGCCTCCCGCTGGGACGGCGTCAGCCGCGCCCGCAGGCGCGCACCGAGGCTGAGCCCCTCGATCTGCTCGCCGGGTGTCGGGTCGAGGGCCTCGAACAGCTTGTCGCGGGTGCCGGGACCGATCCGCGGCAGGGCCGAGAGTTCCAGCCAGTCGCGGCCGGCCTGGGCTTGGGCGCCGGCGTCGAGGGCCGCCATCAGGGCCTGCATGTCGGGGAAGCGCTTCGCCAGCGCCTTGGCCGTCGACTCGCCGATCTGCGGGATGCCGAGGGCGAACAGGAACCGGTTGAGCGCGATCTTCCGGCGCGCGTCGAGCGAGGCGAGGAGGTTGTGGATCGCCTTGTCCTCCTCCTCGCCCTTCTTCTTGGTGGCCTTTTTCGGGGCCTGCTCGCCCTCCGCGCGGCGCTGGGCCGACAGGGCCTCGCGCCGGGCGACGATCGCGGCCTTCAGCGGCTCGAATTCCAGCCGGAACAGGTCGGCGGGCTGTCTCACGAGACCGGCCTCGAACAGCACCTCGATATAGGTCTGCCCGAACCCTTCGAGATCGAAGCCGTTGCGCGAGACGAAGTGCTTGAGCCGCTCCAGCCCCTGCGCCGGGCAGATCAGCCCGCCGGTGCAGCGCCGGACCGCGTCGATCTTCTTGGTGCGCGGGTTCAGCTCCCGAACCGCCTTGCTGCCGCAGGCCGGGCAGGTCTCGGGGAAGACGTAAGGGACGGCGTCGGCCGGGCGCTTGTCGAGCACCACGTCCATGACCTTGGGGATCACGTCGCCGGCCCGCACGACGATCACCGTGTCGCCGACGCGGATGTCGCGGCCCTCGCGGATCGGCTCGCCGTCGCCGCCGACGCCCTGCACGTAGCCCTCGTTGTGGAGCGTGGCGTTCGACACCACGACGCCGCCGACGGTGACGGGCTTCAGGCGCGCCAGCGGGTTGAGCGAGCCGGTGCGCCCAACATTGATGTCGATGGCCAGCAACTGCGTGATCGCCTCCTGGGCGGCGAACTTGTGGGCGAGCGCCCAGCGCGGGGCGCGGGAGACGAAGCCCAAGCGCTTCTGCAAGCCGAGGTCGTCGACCTTGTAGACGACGCCGTCGATGTCGTAGCCGAGATCGGCGCGCTCGGCCTCGATCGCGCGGTAATGCGCGATCATGTCGGCGGCGCTTCGGCACAGCTTCGTGCGCGGGTTCACCGGCAGGCCCCAGCCCCGGAACCGCTCCAGCACCGCCGATTGCGTGTCGGCGAAGGGCTCCGACACCTCGCCCCAGGCATAGGCGAAGAAGCGCAGCGGACGCGAGGCGGTGATCGCGGCATCCTTCTGCCGCAGCGAGCCGGCGGCGGCGTTGCGCGGGTTGGCGAAGGTCGCGAGCCCCTCCGCCTCCTGCCGCGCGTTGATGGCGGCGAAGTCGGCGTGCGAGAGATAGACCTCCCCGCGCACCTCCAGCACCGCGGGCCAGCCGGAGCCGGACAAGGTTTCGGGAATGTCCTTCACGGTCAGGGCGTTGGCGGTGACCTTCTCGCCGACCTCGCCGTCGCCGCGGGTCGCGGCGGTGACGAGCCTGCCGTCCTCGTAGCGCAGCGACAGGGACAGCCCGTCGATCTTCGGCTCGGCGGTGAAGGCCACGGGCTCGTCGGCCCCGAGGTTGAGGAAGCGGCGCACGCGGGCGACGAATTCCTCCACCTCTTCGTCGGCGAAGGCATTGCCGAGGGAGAGCATCGGCACCGCGTGCCGGACCTTCTCGAAGCGGCTCGACGGCTTGGCGCCGACGGAGGCACTAGCCCGGCCCGTGCCGGCCAGCGCCGGGAAGCGGGCCTCGATCAGCTCCAATTCCCGACGCAGGGCGTCATATTCCGCATCCGAGATCTCGGGCGCATCCTCGCCGTGATAGAGCCGATCGGCCTCGGCAATCTCCTCCGAGAGGGCAGTGTGGCGGGCGCTGGCCGCCTCCTCGCTGAGGGCGTCGATGGTGGCGGGGATCGGGGAGCGCGACATGGGTCGCGTTCTAGCGCATGGCCAACCGGCCGACACCGGCATTTGCTGCCCATCCCCCTCATCCCGGCAATTCCCTCATCCCGAGGCGCCCGCGCGAGCGGGCCTCGAAGGAGGCCTCCTTCGAGGCTTCGCTCCGCACCTCAGGATGAGGGGGACGGGTTGGGATTCGCAGGGGAAATACAGAAGCAGAACAAAGGCTTGGTGCCGCATCCTCGATCCAGGAATCGAAAACACGGCTCCAAGCCCCGGATCTGACCCGTTTCGTTAACGCGCGCCGCCAACCGCCTCGTGCGCAACCATTTTCGCTATTCCGCCGGCACCGAATGACCGTGACCCTGCACATGCGTCGCGCCCGGCGCGGCCTCCGCGTTCTCGCCCGCGGCGACCTCCTTCGATTTGAAGAGACGCATCACCACCACGAAGAAGACGGGCACGAAGAACACCGCCAGCACGGTGGCCGAGATCATGCCGCCCATCACGCCGGTGCCGATGGCCTGCTGGCTCTTCGAGGCGGCGCCGGTGGCGATGGCGAGCGGCACCACGCCGAAGATGAAGGCGAGCGAGGTCATGACGATCGGGCGGAAGCGGAGCGTCGCCGCCTGGAGCGTCGCGTGGACGATGTCGGTCCCGGGCTTCCAGAGATCCTTGGCGAATTCCACGATCAGGATCGCGTTCTTGGCCGAGAGACCGATGATCGTGATGAGTCCGATCTTGAAATAGACGTCGTTGGGCATCTCCCGCAGATAGACCGCCGCCACCGAGCCGATCACGCCGAGCGGGATCACGAGCAGCACCGAGAACGGGATCGACCAGCTCTCGTAGAGCGCGGCCAGGCACAGGAACACGATCAGCACCGAGAGCGCCAGCAGCAGCGAGGCCTGGCTTCCGGCCTGCTTCTCCTGCAGCGACTGGCCGGTCCAGACATGGCCGAAGCCCTTGGGCAGTTGCTGCATCAGCCGCTCCATCTCGGCGATGGCGTCGCCGGAGGTGTAGCCGGCCCGCGGTTCGCCGGTGAAGCGCACCGATTGATAGCCGTTGAAGCCGACGATCTGGCTCGGCCCCATGCTCCATCGCAGGTCGGCGAAGGAGGACATCGGCACCATGGTGCCCTGGCTGTTCTTCACCGCGTAGTTCAGCAGATCGGTCGCCTGCATGCGCTGGAACTGCTCGGCCTGAACGTAGACGCGCTGCATCTTGCCGCGGTTCGGGAAGTCGTTGGTGTAGACCGAGCCGAGATTGACCTGGATCGCGGCGTTGATGTCCTCGAACTTGACGCCGAGGGCGGCCGCCTTCTCGCGGTCGATGATGAGCTCGGCCTGGGGCGTGGGCGGCAGGCCCTCGATCTTGACCGCCTTCAGGATCGGACTCTGCTTGGCGAGCGCGAGCAACTGCGCCTCCGCTGCCGTGAGGGCCGAATAGCCCTTCTGGGCGCGGTCCTGCAGGCGGAACGAGAAGCCCGCCGCGTTGCCGAGATTGTCCACCGGCGGCGGTTCCTGGGCGTCGATCACCGCGTCGCGATAGCCGCCGAGCGCCGCGTTGGTGCCGGCCACCAGGGCGGCGGCGGAATTGGAGGCGTTGCGCTCGGACCAGGGCTTCAGGGTGACGAAGGCCTGAGCGAGGTTCGGGCCCTGACCGGAGAACGAGAAGCCGTTGAGCATCGTCACCGTGGCGACGCCTTCCTGCGCCATCAGGTGCTCCTCGACCTTGCGCACGGCCCCCTGCGTCCGGTTGAACGAGGCGCCGGGCGGGGTCTGGATATCGACGGTGAAGAAGCCCTGATCCTCCACCGGCAGGAAGCCTTCCGGCAGGCGCAGGAAGGCGAAGGCGGTGCCGGCGACCAGCGCGACGTAGATCATCATGACGCGACCGGACTTCTTGATGCACCACGCGGTGCCGCGTCCGTAGCGGGCGGTCTCCCGGTCGACGATCCGGTTGAACCAGCCGAAGAAGCCCTTCTTGGCGTGGCCGTGACCCTTCTCGATGGGCTTCAGGAAGGTGGCGCAGAGAGCCGGCGTCAGCGACAAGGCGAGCAGCGCCGAGAAGCCGATCGAGGTCACCATCGCGATCGAGAACTGGCGATAGATGATGCCGACCGAGCCGGGGAAGAACGCCATCGGGATGAACACCGCGACCAGCACCAGCGTGATGCCGATGATCGCCCCGGTGATCTGACTCATCGCCTTGCGGGTGGCTTCCTTGGGCGGCAACCCCTCCTCGGCCATGATGCGCTCGACGTTCTCGACCACGACGATGGCGTCGTCGACGAGGATGCCGATGGCGAGCACCATGCCGAACATTGTCAGCACGTTCACCGAGAAGCCGGCGAGCAGCATCACCGTCACCGTGCCCATCAGGGCGATCGGCACGACGATGGTCGGGATGAGGGTGTAGCGGATGTTCTGCAGGAACAGGAACATCACGATGAACACCAGCACCACCGCCTCGACCAGGGTCATCATGACCTTCTTGATCGAGGCCTTCACGGCGGGGGTGATGTCGTAGGGGATGTCCCACTTGAGGCCCGGCGGGAAGAACTGTGACAGCTCCTCCATCTTGGCGCGGATGGCGCCCGCCGTCTCCAGCGCGTTGCCGTCGGGGGCCAGGGTGACCGAGATGCCGGCGGCCTCGCCGCCGTTCAGGCGGGTCGAGAATTGGTAGGCGTCGCCGCCGAGTTCGATCCGGGCGACGTCGCGCAGGCGCACGTTCGAGCCGTCGGAATTGGCGCGCAGCACGATGGCGCCGAAATCGTCCACGGTGCTGAGCTGGCCCTTGACGATGATCGGCGCGAAGGTCGCGTGATCGACCGGGCTCGGCTGGGCGCCGACGGCGCCGGAGGCGATCTGGATGTTCTGGTTGCGGATCGCGTCGGTCACGTCGTCGGGGGTGAGCGAGAGACCCCGCAGCTTGTCCGGATCAATCCAGACGCGCAGGGAGCGCTCGGTGGAGTAGAGCGTCGCGCGGCCGACGCCGGGGATGCGCCGGATCTCGTTCAGCACGTTGCGCATCAGGAAGTCGCCGAGCCCGATCTCGTCCATCTTCCCGTCGGTCGAGACCAGGGTGATGATGTTGAGGGTCGCGGCGGAGGCCTCCTCCACGAGGATGCCGTTCTGGCGGACCTCCGCGGGCAGGCGCGCCTCGACGCGCTTCAGGCGGTTCTGCACCTCGACGGAGGCCAGGGCCGGATCGGTGCCGGGCTGGAAGGTCGCGGTGATGTTGATCGAGCCGAACGAGTCGGTGGTCGACTCGAAGCTCATGATGTTGGCCGCGCCGTTCAGCTCGTCCTCGATGAGGCGGGTCGTGCCGGTATAGAGGCTCTCGACCGAGGCGCCGGGGAAGGCGGTCGACAGGGCGATCGAGGGCGGGGCGATCACCGGATACTGCGCCACCGGCAGCATCGGGATCGAGAGCGCGCCGCCCAGAATGATGAACAGCGCGACGACCCAGGCGAAGACCGGGCGGTCGATGAAGAAGCGGGCCATGGGGCTCGGTGCGTCCTGTCGATTTTTTCCGGAGCGGCGGACCCGTGGGTCCGCCGAGGGCGCTCATTCCTCCATCCACTCCGCCTCATCCTGAGATGCTGAGCGTCAGCTCAGCCTCGAAAGAGGACTCCAGAAGTCGCAGCGATCCCTGGAGCCCTCCTTCGAGGGCGCCGCTTCGCGTCGCCGCCTCAGGATGAGGGGAATGGGTGGGAGGTCATTGGACGAATAGCCTCGAAAGGGAATCAGTCCTGGAACTGATGGGCGACCGGCCGGGCGACCGATCCGGTGGCGGCCTCCTTGTCGCTCAGCTTTTCCTGGCCGTCGGTGTCGTGGCTGTCGGCATCGATCGGCTTGCCGGCGTCGGGCGAGGCCTCGGTCTTCCAGCGGACCTGCTTCACCTCGGTGCCGGCGACGATCTTCTGGAAGCCCTCGACCACGACCTTCTGGCCGGATTCGAGGCCCTCGCGGATCAGCCAGTTGCCGCCCACCACCGGGCCGACCTCGACCGGCTGGAGCATGACGCGGTTGTCGTCCTTGACCACCCAGACCTCGGGCTTGCCGTCGTTGGAGCGCTGGATCGCCTGCTGCGGCACCGCGATGGCGTCGGAATCGATGCCCTGCTTGATCCGCGCGCGGACATACATGCCGGGGAACAGCTCGTCGTGCGGGTTGGGGAACTGCACCCGCAGGGTGACCTGTCCGGTGCTCGGATCGGCGGTCACGTCGGAGAACAGCAGGCGACCGGCCGAGCCGTAGAGCGTGCCGTCATCCATGATCAGATGGACGTTGGCGGTGTCGTGGGACAGCTTCGACAACTCGCCCGAGGCGATGTCGCGGCGCAGCTTGTTCAGCTCGCCGACCGACTGGGTGATGTCGACATAGATCGGATCGAGCTGCTGGATGGTGGCGAGAACGCCGGTCGAGCCGGACTCGATCAGCGTGCCCTCGGTGAGCAGCGCCCGGCCGATGCGGCCCGAGATCGGCGCCCGCACATCGGTCCAGGACAGGTTGAGCTTGGCCCGGTCGCGGGCGGCCCGGGCGCCGGCGACCTCCGCCTCGGCCTGCTTCTTGCCGGCGAAGGCGGTGTCGTACTGCGCCTGGCTCGCGGTGTTGCGGGCGAGCAGGGTCTCCAGGCGTTCGGCCTGCTGGTTGGCGAGCACCAGCGCCGCCTCGCGGTTCGCGAGCGTCGCCTCCTGGCTGGCGAGTTCGACCTGATAGGGGGCCGGATCGATCTTGTAGAGGATGTCGCCCTCGTTGACCTGGCTGCCCTGCTCGAACAGCCGTTTGACCACGAGGCCGGAGACGCGGGAGCGAACCTCGGCGATCCGCATCGGCGCGACGCGGCCCGGCAGATCGCGCACGTAGGGGATCGGCTGCGGCTTGACCGTGACCACGCTCACCTCGGGCGGCGGTGCAGGCACCGCGGCGGCGGTCTTCTGCTCGTTGCAGGCCGAGACCGCGACCATCACGGCGCTGACCAGCAGGGTGGCCGGGATCGTCCAGCGGGAGCGGAGGCGTCCGGCCTCGTGCCCGGCGGGACCGGAGAGGAGTTCGGGCGTCTGGGGGGACGGCGTCACGATGGGGTCGCTCCTACGATACGCTCGACGCGCGCCGTCTCCCGCCGAACGGGAGGCGCCTCGTCTTAGGAATCACGGCCGGCCGCGAAGGGGGGCGGTCGGTCGTGGCAATCGCCGGGCCAAGGGGCGATCAAGGGAGGCGATCACGGGATGATCGCGCGAGGCGCATGCCTCGTGGCCCGTACGGATGGATGCCAAGGGGCATCCGAGAAAGACGGCCACCGATCGTAGCCGGTCACGGCCGAGGGCATCCTGAGGACGAAGTTTGGCATTCCCACGACGGGCGGGGAGGCCAAGGGTCCGAAAACGACGCCGCGCGGCGATCGCTCAGGCGCGAGGGGGACGCTCGAGGAGCGGATGGTCGGTCCCATCGGGCGAATGGTCGGAGCGCGGGCGACCGCCCGCGGACGACAGAGTCGGCACCGGGCTCGGAAGCGACGGACCGAACCGCAGATGCGTTTCCGACTCGTCGAGGTCGATCGCCGCGTGATCGATGCGCGAACCCGTCGACGGCTCGGCCGCGTTCGGCTGCTCGAAGGCGGTCTCGTAACGGTGACCTCCGACGCCGAAGGCCGCGTTGGCCGGCGATGCCAGGACGACGAGCAGGCTCAGGAGCCCGGCCAGAGCGGACAGGACGAGGCGTGTCGGAAGGCCTGCGGTCGCGCGGCCGGAACGGGCTGTGCTGTTGAAAAGCGTCACGGTGACCCGAGTGTGGGGGAGGATTCCGTTCCGTTCAATCGCCTGCGACATTCTGGCCAGAGTGGGTCGAGGGAGAAGCGCCATCTCCGGAATGACATGGGAACGCATGAACTTGCCGGCTCAGCATCGCCGCAGCCGGTAAACGGAACGTCATCGTCCCCGCGCATGGCGGTGTCCCATTCGCGGCGGGTGTTGCCCGATTCCCACGCTTTCGCCTTCCTCCTGCCCCGTCCCGCGGCCCAGAACCGGGCATGGTCCCCCCTGAAGCGGGGTCGGACCGACCCTTCGAGGAGGATCGACTTGCCGAACCGTCATTCGCGACTGCCGCGCCTCGCCGCGTTGCTGGCCCTGGGCGGCGCCGTCGCCGCCGCCATGCCGGCCCGCGCCAACCCGCTCGACAGCGGGCCGCTCGCCGACTTCATCAACGTCTTCAAGACCCAGGCCATTCCCCGGGAAACGGTCGCCTATGCCGGCAAGGAGAAGCCCGGCACCATCGTGGTCTCGACCTCGCAGCGCCGGCTCTACTACGTGCTCGGCGGCGGCGCGGCGATCCGCTACGGCGTCGGTGTCGGGCGGCAGGGCTTCTCGTGGTCCGGCACCAAGACGGTGACGGGCAAGAAGGAATGGCCGGCTTGGCGCCCGCCGGCACAGATGCTCGCCCGCCGCCCCGATCTGCCGCGCTACATGGCCGGCGGCCAGGACAACCCGCTCGGCGCGCGCGCCATGTATCTCGGCTCCTCGCTCTACCGGATCCACGGGTCCAACGAGCCGGAAACCATGGGCGCCGCCGTGTCCTCGGGCTGCATCCGGATGACCAACAAGGACGTGGTCGATCTCTATGATCGCGTCCGCGTCGGCACCAAGGTGGTCGTCAAGGACTGATCGTTCGGCGCCCGCGGACGATCCGGATCTGCGGGCGCACCATATCGGACCGCCCTGCCGGTCCTGTCGGCCACGCGTCCGCCCTCGATCGCCACCGCTTCGCGCGACGGTCGCCCGCTCCGGCGCCGCGATCCTGTCCTCGTCTGCGGGTCGATCGATGCGCCGCGCCCGGCACCAGTGCCGGAATCGGCCGGAAGCGCATTGTCCGCCACGCCGCTGCGGGGGCGGGCCGTCGTGGGGATCACGCCCCCGGTCCAGGCCATGATGTACCCGGATCCCGCGATTCGCCCGGGCTCGACAGGGTGCGCCGTACGGCCAGCCGTCGGCCGCCTCGGGTGTCGCCCTCCCGATCGCGCGCTCGTTTCCACAGGTCGGTCGGGAGACTGTGCCATCCTTGCCACAATCCTTCGTCTCAAGCGCCGAGTTTGGAGCTGATAAAAACCGATAAAGGTCCAGTTTGAAAACACTCTAATCAGTTGAAGGCGCTGGAAAGGGGCGCAAGCTTGACGGTCAATTTGACCGCGTCGTAGCGCAGGTTTCGTGACGTGCCTATACGAGTGGCTACAAATATGACTTATAATTACAAGCAAAAGACAATATGTCATTTTAAAAAGTCAGTATTAATTGCAGTCGTGGCTGGCAGTGGATCCGGGCTGTCATGGACGGCGGCTTCCGCGCAGCAGGCCGCAGATGTCGGGCAGGAAGTCCGGCTGGAGGAGCTTTCGGTATCGGGCAACGCCCGCGGCGCGGGTGTCGGAGCCGGTGACGGTGCAGGCGTTCCACGGCTGAAGGCGGACGGTTACCTAGCCAAGGAAAGCGTCAGCGCAACTCGAACGCAGACCCCTCTGCGCCAAGTCCCGCAGACCGTCGTCGTCGTGCCGGCGCAGGCGCTCACGGATGCAGCGGCAACGCGGATCGACAGCGCGCTCGATCTCGCCGGCGTGGGCCGGGCCAACAATTTCGGCGGCCTCGGCCTGTCGGAATTCACGATCCGCGGCCTCGCCACCGGCGAGTATTATCGTAACGGATTCCCGATCAACCGCGGCTATCCGAACGCGCCGAAGATCGTCTCGATCGAGCGCGTCGAGGTCCTCAAGGGGCCGTCGGCCTTCCTCTACGGCCGGGGCGATCCGGGCGGCACCTTCAACATCGTCACCAAGCAGCCGCTGGCCGAGCGCTCGCTGACCGTGGGCCAGCAGATCGGCAGCTTCAACAGCAAGCGCACCACCTTTGATGCCAACACGGGCGCATTGGATGCGAACGGGCAGGTGTTCGCCCGCGTCACCGGTGCCCTCGAGGACAATGGCAGCTTCCGCGACTACGTATCCAGCGACCGCTACTACATCGCCCCCGTGATCGCCTGGAAACCCTCCGCCGACACGACGATCACCCTGGAAGGCGAGTTCCTGAGCACCGCCCAGCCCCTCGACCGGGGCATCGTGCCGATCAATCGCGACGTCCGGGTGGCGCCGCGCAACCGCTTCATCGGCGAGCCGGCGATCGGGCCGAACTACAACGACAATGCCGTGGGCCAGCTGCGCATCGAGCACCGGATCGACCCGAATTGGGTCGTCACCGCCGGGGCGCAACTCCTCGGCGGCACCATTCGCGGCGACGCCATCGGGACGCTCGGCGGATTCATCACCCGGCCCGTCGTCAACCGGGTCAACGAATTGCGTGACCTGACTTGGTCGGACATCAACCTGCAGCTCAACCTTGCGGGCAAGTTCGAGACCGGTCCGTTCCGCCACACCCTGCTCATGGGCCTCGAATACGACCGCCTGCGCTATCGCGAGATCTTCGCGCGGTCGAACGTGAACAGGTTCCCGTTCAGCCTCAACCTGCTGGAGCCGAGCTACGGCCAGACCTTGCCGCCGATCACGAACTCGGTCACCGATTTCCTCCAGCACACCGAGAGCTTTGCGGGCTACGTTCAGGATCAGATCGACATCACGCCGCGTCTGCACGCGCTGGTCGGCGTGCGGGTCGAGGGGCTCGACCGCTCCACCATCGCCTACAACGCGCCCGCCACCCAGACGGCCAATCCGGCGACCCGCAACGCGACGGTCGCGACACCGCGCTTCGGCCTCGTCTACGACGTGACCGACACCGTCTCGGTCTACGGCAACTACGCCCGCTCGTTCCGGCCCAACAACGGTGTCGACCGCAACGCGCAGCCCCTGCCCTTCCAGGGGGGCGAGGGCATCGAGGCCGGCGCCAAGGTCGCGCTTCTCGACGGGCGTCTCAATCTGAACGCGGCAGTGTTCGACATCCGGCGCACCAACGTGCAGACCACCGACCCGGCCAACACGAATTTCTCCATCGCCGCCGGCGAGTTGCGCAGCCGCGGCTTCGACCTGAGCATCGCGGGCTACCTCGCGCCAGGCTGGCGGGTGATCGGCACCTACGCCTATGTCGATGCCGCCGTGAAGCGCGACACCACGATACCGGTCGGAACCCGGCTGGCGAACGTGCCGATGAACAGCTTCGGGATGCAGAGCGTCTACGAGTTCCAGGGTGGCCCGCTGCGAGGGCTCGGTCTGGGCGGCGGTCTGACCTATGTCGGCGCCCGCAACGGTGGGACGGCAGCGTCGACGTTCCGGTTGCCCGAGTACACGGTCGTCAACCTGATCTCCTATTACTGGATCACGCCGGAGGTGAAGATCTATCTCAACGTCGAGAACCTACTCGACAAGGTCTATTACGATCGCGCCTACCAGAACCGTTACGCCACGCCGGGTCTGCCCCGCGCGATCATGGGCGGTGTCTCGGCGCGGTTCTGAGGTTGCGATGCCGGCGGTGACGCGGCCGCGCCCGGATGGGAGCCTCGTCCGCCGCTTGAGCCGCCGCGACGAGGCGTGTACGGCGCAAGCGTCATGCCTTCGCCTCATTCGAGGGGAAAGCAGGCCGCCCGCTCGTCCGGACGAGGATCGCGCCGGGCCCGCCTTGCGCGGCGCGGCGCAGTTCGGACAAGGGGCTCCGCGGGGTCCCGTCGCCGCGACGAGCCGGGCCGCATTTTCGTAAGACCGGTGCGCATCCTTCAAAAGGCGCTACGTCAACGTTCCAGGCGCCATCCGTCAAAGGGGTCATAACGCCGATGTTCCTTGCCAAGTCTTCCATGGCCAAGCCCTCCGCGCGCCCGCTTCGCGTGGCCGCCTTCCTCGCCATGGCGGGCCTCGGGGCCGGCTTCGGCGCGACGGCCTTCGCGCAGGCGCCTGCCAAGAAGCCGGCGGCCCCTGCCCCGACGCCGGCCCCCGCCCAGGCCCAGCCGGCGGCGCCCGCCGGGCAGCAGGCTCAGCAGGCCGGCCCGCAGATCATCAACGTGAAGTCCGAGCCGAGCCAGGCCGACTGGACCAAGGTCTGCGGCAAGGACAACGGGTCGGGGACCGACGTCTGCTACACCACCCGCGATTTCGTGTCGGATTCGGGCCAGCCGGTGATGGCGGTCGCGCTCTACGACATGAAGAACGCGGCGGCGAAGCAGGAGGTGAAGGTCGTCCGCTTCCTCCTCCCGCTCGGCCTGATGCTCGCCCCGGGCATCCGCTTCAGCGTGGACGGCAAGGAGGCGACCGCCGGCAAGTTCGCCGTCTGCTTCCCCAACGGCTGCTTCGCCGAGGCCCCGAGCATCTCCCCCGAGCTGCTCGCCGCCTTCAAGAAGGGCACCACGCTCAACGTCTCGGTCCAGAACCAGACCCAGCGCGAGGTCGTGTTCGCCGTGCCGCTCGCCGGCTTCGGCAAGTCCTTCGACGGCCCGGCCATCGATCCGAAGGTGCTGGAGGAGCAGCAGAAGAAGCTGCAGGCTGAGATGGAGAAGCGCAGCGACGAGATGCGCAAGAAGCTGGAGCAGCAGGGCGGAGCCCCCGCTCCCGCCGCTCCGGCACCCAGCGCCGCGCCGAAGTAAGCGCCGAGCCCGGCCCTTCGCTCAGGACAGCCCCGTATCGCCCCGCCGCGGACCTCCGCGGCGGGGTTTTCCGTGTCTCGGGTTCGCCCCATCATCGCGCGGACGATGCGGTCGGCCGGATCGCGTCCGTGGTGCGAGGATCAGCGGCAAGCCGCAGCGCCCTGGGGCGGCGGTGGAAGTCCCCGCTCGCTCCGGGCGGGCCCGCATCGAAGGGGCGGTGCATCTCCACGCGGAAGCTCGATCGCCCGTGGGTCCCCGCATGGGCCCGCACAGTGGCGAGCGTCGGCGTGCAGGCGAACCAAGGGCCACATCGCCGCCGCTAACGAGCTTGGCCACGGAGATCCCGTGGCCGGCAGCGCCGCGAGCGGCCAGCCTATGACATCGCGGGTGCACACTTGATTACGGACATCCGTCGGCCGTTCCGGGAGCGGGCGGATGCCGAGACTTGGCGGACCCAGCGAGGCTGAGGGCTGCGGGTAGGCCGATGACGGATTGGCTTCGGTCGCGTCGGCGAGCCGGCCTACTCCACGACCGTCGGTCCCGCCTCCGCCACCTCCACCACGGCGTCGGCACCGCGCACCACCTCGGCGGCGGCGGCCTCGGCGAGCAGGGCGTAGCCGCCATCGGCCATGTGCAGGCCGTCCTTGGCGAAGAGTTCGGAGCGGGTGAGACGGCTCTGGGCGATCCAGCCGCGCATCAGGTCCGAGCGGCGGATCACCGGCACGCCGAGTTCCGCGCCGATGTCCCGCACGGCATCGCGAAACCGGTAGGCCCCCGGCGTCGCATCGAGCGTCGGGCACCATTGCGGTTCCATCAGCACCACGTCGATGCCGGCCGCGCGGATGCGGGCCACCGCCGCCTCCGTGGCCTCGCGGAAATGCGCCAGCGAGATCCCGCGCAGGGGATCGTTGCTGCCGGTCTGCCAGATCACCAGGTCGGGCGCGGGCGTGATCACGTCGCGGTCGAGGCGAGCCAGCATCTCGTCCACTGCCTCGCCACCGATACCGCGATTGTCGACGAGGATGTCGCCGGCGAGCTGCGGCAGGGCGCGGCGCAGCAGCGCTTCAAGGCGGGCCGGATAAGAGGCCGAGCGGGTGCTGGCGCCGATCCCCTCCGTCGAGGAAGAGCCGAAGGCGACGATCCGCAACGGCTCGCCCGTGGCGATGCGGCGGGCCACCCGCGGCAGGCTCCCCGGGGCGGGGGCGGGCTCGTCGTCGAACAGGCCGAGGTCGAGACCGGCCGGCAGCAGGTCGGCATAGGCGAGGACGGCGGTGGAGGACAGGCTGAGGGCGAGCCCGAAGATCGCCGCCCGCGTGAGCCGCTGGCCGGCGGGACGGACCCGATTTCCGAAGAGCATCCGCATCACGGTCGCGACGTCCTGCACCCCACGGCGTCCGGTCCAAGACCTGGGCGACCGGCAGGCCGAGATATGCGGAAGCCGATCTGCGCCTGCGGCAGGCCGGTCCGGGGCGATATCGCCCGGTTCTGGGGAGCGGGAAGATCGCGGCCGATCCGGAGGGACCGTTGGAACTGACGCCCACGACGCCGATCCCCTGCTCCGGCGGGGATTTAACGGAGGGCCCGAGATCCGGGCAAATGAAATAAATTGCGCAAAGGTTAACTGCCCTCAATGTGAATTGTGCGCAAGATGAGTGTCGCACCGGGCCGCCGGGGCGGAGCCGGATCACCCCCGTGACCGCAGCGAGACCGAGCCGCTGCCGTGACGCTCGATCCGGCCCGACAGTTCGAGTTCCATGAGCAGGGACTGGACGACCCGCACCGGCAGTCCGGTGGCGCGGGCGAGCAGGTCGGTGCCGACGGGGGTTGGGCTCAGGGCCGCGAGAAGGCGTGCATGGGCATCGCCGGCTTCGGAGGGTCCAGATGCATCGAGGGCCGTCAAGGAGAGCGGCTCCTCGCACAGCGCGCCATGGGCGGGGCGACGGTCCCGACCGTCGAGGTCGATCTCGTCCCAGTAATCCAGCGGTTCTGCCTCCGGTCGGTCGTTCACGCCGCCGCCCGGGAGCGTAGCGCCGGAGATCAGCGGTTCGATCACGGTCAGCACGTGTTCGACCTCCGCCACCAGCGTCGCGCCCTGGCGGATCAGATCGTTGGTGCCCTCCGCCCGCGGATCGAGGGGCGATCCGGGTACGGCGAACACCTCCCGCCCCTGTTCGAGGGCGAAGCGCGCGGTGATGAGCGAGCCGGAGCGCCGCGCCGCCTCGATCACGACGGTGCCGAGGCTGAGTCCCGAGATGATGCGGTTGCGCCGGGGGAAATCGCGCCCGCGCGGCACCCAGCCCATCGGCATCTCGGCGACGAGCGCCCCGCCCGCCCCGAGGATCTCCTCGACGAGACTCCTGTGGTTGTCCGGGTAGATCTTGTCGTGGCCGCCCGCCAGCGCCGCCACGGTGCCGCCGCCGAGGGAGGCACGGTGGGCGCTGGCATCGATGCCGCGGGCGAGACCGGACACGACGACGATGCCCGCCTCGCTCAAGCCGCGGGCGAGCCGCTCGGTGAAGGCGAGGCCGGCGCTCGAGGCGTTGCGCGAGCCGACGAGGGCGACTGCCGGTTTCAGGATCGCACCGACTTCGCCGCGCAGGGCGATCAGGGGCGGCGCCGTATCGGTGGCGTGCAGGCTCTTGGGATAGTCCGGTTCGCCCATGGCGAGGTAGCGCACGCCGAGCCGTGCGGCGGCGGCCATCTCGCGCTCGGCCAGGGCCTTCGAGGCCGGCACGGTCGGCTTGCCCGTGCGCCGGGTCAGGTCCGGCAGGGCATCGAGGGCGGCAGCGGCGCTGCCGAAGCGGTTGATGAGGCCGCGGAAGGTGCGCGGACCGACCCCCTCCGTGCGAATCAGACGCAGCCAATCGAGGCGCTGCGCGTCGGTGAGCTGCATCGCGTACCCCCATGTCCGGGAGTCGGTGTCAGCCCTTCTGCCCGATCCGCCCCTCGGTGCCCGCGGCGAGCCTGCGGATATTGGGAGCGTGCTTCCACCATAGCAAAGCCGCGAGAACGAGGAAGAGCGCTGCAACGTCTCCGTGTCCCAGGGCCCACAGGACCAGCGGCGTCGCGGCGGAGGCCGCGAGGGCGGCCAAGGAGGAATATTTCAGCGCGAAGGCGAGGCCGAGCCAGATCGCCGCGAAGGCGAGCAGAGTCGGCGGGTTGAGGGCGATGAGAATGCCGATGAAGGTCGCCACTCCCTTGCCGCCCTTGAAGCCGAGCCAGACCGGGAAGAGATGGCCGAGGAAGGCCCCGAGCCCGGCCGCCAAGGCCGGCCCCTCGCCCCATAAGCCTGCGATCAGCACCGCGGCGGTGCCCTTGAGGGCGTCGCCCAGCAGCGTCGCGGCGGCGAGTCCCTTACGGCCGGTGCGCAGGACGTTGGTCGCCCCGATATTGCCCGAGCCGATCGCCCGCACGTCGCCGAGCCCGGCGATCCTGGTGAAGATCAGCCCGAACGGGATCGAGCCGAGGAGATAGCCGAAGGCGAGCGCCGCGAGCAGCAGCGGCCAGCCGGCTTCGAGAAGAGCGTTCATGCGGCGACTTCGAACAGGTCGGAGCGATGGACGATCCGGCCGCCGACGACCGTCAGGACTGCCGCCCCCTGGAGCCGGGCCTCATCGAACGGCGAGTTCTTGGACCGCGATTTCAGCTGCCTCTTGTCGAGGACGTAGGGCAGATCGGGATCGATCAGCACGAGGTCGGCGGGCGCGCCGGCTGTCAGGCGGCCGGCTTCGCGCCCGAGGAGCTTCGCGGGATTGGCCGAGAGCGCGGCTAGGAGCCGGGGCAGCGGAACGTCGCCGGTATGGAGGAGGCGGAACGCGGCGCCGAGCAGGGTCTCGATGCCGAGCGCGCCGTCGGCGGCTTCGGCGAAGGGCAGACGCTTGGTCTCCACGTCCTGGGGATTGTGATCGGAGACGATCACGTCGATCACGCCGTCGTTCAGCGCAGCGATCACCGCCTGCCGATCGTCCTCGCGGCGCAGCGGCGGGGAGAGCTTGCAGAAGGTGCGATAGTGGCCGATGTCACCCTCGTTCAGCACGAGGTTGTTGACCGACACGCCGCAGGTGACCGGCAGGCCCGCCTCCTTCGCCCGCCGCACGATCTCGACGGAATCGGCACACGAAATCATCGCCGCGTGGTAGCGCCCGCCGGTCAGGCGCACGAGGCGGATGTCGCGCTCCAGCATGATCGTTTCGGCTTCCCGGGGCACGCCCAGCAGGCCGAGGCGAGAGGCCATCTCGCCCTCGTTCATGACGCCGTCCGCCGCGAGATCCGGCTCCTCGACATGCTGCATGAGGAGCGCGCCGAAATCGCGGGCATAGGTGAGCGCGCGGCGCATCACCTGGGCGTTGGTCACCGCCTTGAGCCCATCGGTGAAGGCGACGGCGCCGGCCTCCTGCAGCAGGCCGAACTCGGTCATCTCGCGGCCCGCCAGGCCCTTGGTGATGGCGGCGGCCGGCAGGACGTTGACGCTCGCCGTGTCGCGGGCGCGGCGCAGCACGAAATCGACGATGGGCGGGCCATCGATGACCGGGTTGGTGTCCGGCATGCAGACCAGGGTGGTCACGCCTCCCGCCGCGGCGGCGGCGCTCGCCGAGGCCAGGGTCTCGCGGTGTTCCGCGCCCGGCTCGCCGACGAAGGCGCGCAGATCGATCAGGCCGGGGGTCAGCACGTGCCCGCCGCAATCGATCCGGGTCGCCTGATCCGGCGCGCCGGGGGCGGCGCCCCAGGCCACGTCGTCGATTCGGCCGTCGCGCACCAAGACGGCGCCGGGACCCGCGCGGCCCGTGGCCGGGTCGAGGAGCTGCGCGTTCGTGAGGAGGAGCGGAGCGACTGTCATCGGCCGAGTTCGACGATTCCCCATGCACCCGGCCGAGCCTGGGCCGGGCGCCGCGCATGTCGGTAAACCAGTGTCGAGGCCAGAACCAGAGCCTCCGCACCGGGCGCAGGAGCCCGAAGGCGGTTCGCCGGGGTTTCGCCGCCTGTACGTTGCGAGAAGCGCACGGGAGGTCCGCCGTCTCACCGGGAGGTCGCGGGCGCCCGGGGAAAGCCGGGCGCGATCCTGTCACCCTGGGGGCGACGCCCTTCGGCAACGCGCGAGCCCCTTGCATTCATCCCGCGACACTCTGTAATGGTATCGACCCCATTCCCGAGTTGGCGCTTCGGCGGCCCTCGGGCGCGCCCGGGTCTCGTGACGGCGCCTGCCTCGCTCGAATTGCTTCAGCGTCAGTCGGCGCCTCCCGGCATCCGGGCGGGTGTCACGGCATTTGCGGCCTCCTCAAGGTTCAGGGGGCGCCGCACCCATGAAATCCCGAAGGGCCGCTTGCCGGCCCGCTCTTTTCGCGAGGCCGGTTCAAGGATGGGAGGACGCACAGCATCGGTTGCCGTTGCTCGTGCTCGTGGCGCGCGGTTTCCGCGTCGCCCCGCGTCTCCCTCCGTGCCGGCCCTGTTCAACCCCCAGCGCGCCGATGCCCGGCGCCTTACGGCGGTTGACGGCAATCCCCTCCCCGCATCTTCCGCGACCTCGGTGACGAGGCCGGCACGCGTCTTTCCCTTTCCGGCTCTGAGGCCGGGGGCGGCGCCGCCGGGACCAAGCGGCGCGAGCGCGAGGCGAACGACGTCGGCCGCCATGTCGAAAGCACGTCATGGCCAACAACAAGATGCTCATCGATGCGACGCACCCGGAGGAGACCCGGGTCGTCACGGTCCACGGCTCTAAGGTCGAGGAATTCGATTTCGAGGCCGCCAACCGCCGGCCTCTGCGGGGCAACATCTATCTCGCCAAGGTCACCCGCGTGGAGCCCTCGCTTCAGGCGGCCTTCGTCGAGTACGGCGGAAACCGCCACGGCTTCCTCGCCTTCAACGAGATTCACCCGGACTATTACCAGATCCCGATGGCCGATCGCCTCGCCCTGCTGGAGGCGGAGGCGCGCGAGGAGGAGGAGCACCGCGAGCGCGAGGAGCGCCGCACGCGGGGCCGCCGCGCGCGCGGGCGCCGGGCCGAGGCCCGGGGGGCCCGTTCCGACGAAACCGTCTCGGCCGAGGATTCGTTCGGTGAGGCCGTGAGCCCCGACGCCGCCATTCCCGGTGAGGGCCCGGCGGCCGATTCCGAATCGCCCGTGGCGATCGAGGCCGTGCGTGCCGCGATCGTCGAGGAGGATGGCGAGGGGACCGTGTTCGGTGCTGCGCCGGAGGAGATTCCCGTGCCGGGCGGCGACGCCTCCGCGGCCCTGCCCGAATCGGCCCTGGAACCCGGCGCCGATGCGCCCGCCGCCGAGTCTGCCGAGCCGAAGGTCGAACCGTCCGACATCGCCGCGATCTCCGAGGCACCGAATCCGCCGGTCGAGGACGCCGAGTCCGCTTCCGAAGTCGAACCCGCCGAGGCGACGCCGCAGCCGGTCGCGGCCTCCGCCCCCGTCACGGAGGAGGCGCGTGACGTCGCCCCCGATGCCGACGAGGATTCGGAAGAAGACGAGGACGACGAAGAGTCCGACGAGGACGATTCTGACGAGGACGACGAGGATTCGGACGATTCCGACGAGGACGAGGAATCCGACGACGACGAAAACGACGAGGATGGCGAGCCCAAGGTCGCCCAGGTCGGCGGCGCCGGTGACGCGCTCGCCGAGCTGCCCGAGCGTCCCCGCGCCTATCGCCGCCAGTACAAGATCCAGGAGGTGATCAAGCGCCGCCAGATCATCCTGGTGCAGGTCGTCAAGGAGGAGCGCGGCACCAAGGGCGCGGCGCTGACGACCTACCTGTCGCTTGCTGGCCGCTACTCGGTGCTGATGCCCAATACCGGCCGGGGCGGCGGCATCTCCCGCAAGATCACGAGCGCGGCCGACCGCAAGCGCCTGAAGGAGGTCGTCTCCGATCTCGACGTGCCGGAGGGGATGGGGATCATCCTGCGCACGGCCGGCGCCTCGCGCACCAAGCCCGAGATCAAGCGCGACTTCGAATACCTGATGCGCCTGTGGGAGAGCGTGCGCGAGCTGACCCTGTCCTCGACCGCCCCGGCGCTCGTCTACGAGGAAGGCTCCCTGATCAAGCGGGCGATCCGCGACCTCTACAACAAGGATCTCGACGAGGTTCTGGTCTCAGGCGAGGACGCCTATCGGGAGGCCAAGGACTTCATGCGGATGCTGATGCCCGGCCAGTCGAAGGTCGTGAAGCCTTACCGCGAAGTGGCGCCCCTCTTCGCCCGCTACGGTGTCGAGCAGCAGCTCGACGCGATGTTCTCGACCCATGTGGCCCTGCGCTCGGGCGGCTACCTCGTCATCAACCCGACCGAGGCGCTGGTCTCCATCGACGTGAATTCCGGCCGCGCGACGCGCGAGCACGACATCGAGGACACCGCGCTCAAAACGAACCTCGAAGCCGCGGAAGAAGTCGCCCGTCAGGTGCGCCTGCGCGATCTCGCCGGCCTTGTCGTGATCGACTTCATCGACATGGAGGAGAAGCGCAACAACCGCGCCGTCGAGAAGCGGCTCAACGAGGCGCTGAAGAACGACCGCGCCCGCATCCAGGTCGGCCGCATCTCGCCCTTCGGCTTGCTCGAGATGAGCCGCCAGCGGATTCGCACCGGCGTGCTCGAATCCTCCTCGATCCCCTGCCCGCATTGCGGCGGCTCGGGCTTCGTTCGCGCGACGTCGTCGGTGGCTTTGCACATCCTGCGCTCGCTGGAGGAGGCCCTGATCAAGTCCTCCTCGCACAACCTGATCCTGCGCACTCATACCGAGGTCGCGCTCTACATCCTCAATCAGAAGCGGGCCCATCTCTACGACTTGGAGATGCGTTTCTCCGTCGCCATCACGATCTCGGCCGACGAGCGCCTGGCCGCGACCTCCGCGTTCCAGCTCGACCGGGGCGACCTCGCCGTGAAGACGGCCGGGCCGGCCACCGGCGTGCGGGCCGTCGCGATCTCCCCGGTCTACGAGGCCGAGGAGTTCGAGGACGAGGTCGTCGAGGACGAGGTCATCGAGTCCGAGGCGGAAGCCGAGGAGGCCCCCGCCGAGAGCCGTCCGGCCGCGGAGAGCAGCGAGGAGGGCGGTCGCCGCCGCCGCCGTCGCCGTCGCCGGGGTGGACGCGGCGGCGAGGGCGAGTCCCGCGCCGGCGGCGAGGAGAACGGCCAGGACAACGAGCAGGACGGCGACCAGGACGGTGCGCCGGATGGCGGCGAGGAACCCGATTCGGTCGTCGCCCTCGATCGCGGGGACGACGCCGAGGACGCTGAAGTGGCCGAGGAGTCCGGCGAGGCCGTGCAGGCTTCCGCCGAGCGGGACGAGACCGCTTCGGAGGGTGACGCCAACGGTCGCCGCCGCCGCCGGGGTCGCCGTGGCGGCCGGGGCCGGGCTCGCGGTCGTGAGGATGGGCAGGACGCCGTTCAGGACGAGGCCGCCGACGCCGACGAGGTGCAGGCCGGTGCGACGGAGTCGGTCCGTGCCGAAGCGCCCGCCGAGGAGACGGCTGCCGACGTCCTGCCGGTCGGCCCGGAAGAGCCCGTGAGCGTCGCCGACGTGACCACCGTCGCCATCGATGCCCGCAACGGTGCCGCCGCCGCGCCGCCGCCGGTCGCCCCCGCGCCGGAGGCCGAACCGATCGCGGCGGACGCGCTGCCGCCGGCCGCCGCGCCGGTCGAGCCGGCTCCGGAGCCGGTGGCCGTGGTGCTCACCCCCCCCGATCCGAACCGTCCGAAGCGGGCCGGCTGGTGGTCGCGCACGAAGGCCGCGCTCAGCGGCGAGTAAGCCCAAGAATCGGGGCCGGGTTCTCCCGGCCCCGTTCGGCAACGGGTCCGCGCGCGGCGGATTCTCCGCCATCGGGTTCCGTTCTGCTCTTCGAGAGCGTGCTGCATGTCTACGGAAACAGCGGCACGATCTATCTCTTTGTGGTCGCACGATGATTCCGGAAAACCGGATTCCACTTTTCCGCATCGTGCTCTAGGATCGACGGCAACTCCCGATGCCGGTCACGGATGGCGCGCGCATTCCGTCCGGCGGTTCCGGTAGGACGAGGGCGCGAGCGAAGGTTCGGCCCGCTCCGGTCTCGATGCCCCGCTACCGCCCGATCCATCCCTTGATCCGCGTCACCGCCTCGCGACACGCCGCCTCCGAGCCCGCGAAGGAGAAGCGGACGTGGTGGGCGCCCTCCCCCGGATCGAAATCGAGGCCGGGGGTCGCCGCCACCCCCGTCTCGTCGAGCATGCGCCGGCAGAACGCGGTCGCGTCGTCCGTGTGCCGGGCGATGTCGGCGTAGAGGTAGAAGGCGCCGTCCACCGGGTGGATGCCGGTGAAGCCCAGCCCCGGCAAGGCGTCGAGCAGAAGGGCCCGGTTGCGGGCATAGCCGTCGCGCACGGCACCGATCTCGTCGAGCGCGTCGAAGGCCGCGAGTGCCGCGATTTGGGAGAGGTAGGGCGCCGAGATGTAGAGGTTCTGCGCCAGCCGCTCGATCGGCCGGACCAGGGCGTCGGGCACGACCATCCAGCCGATCCGCCAGCCGGTCATGCAGTAGAATTTCGAGAACGAGTTGATCACCACGGCATCCGGGTCGAACTGGAGGGCCGTCGCCGTCGGCACGCCGTAGCTGAGGCCGTGATAGATCTCATCGGAGATGAACGGCAGGCGCAGAGCCCGGGCGGTGGCGCAGAGATCGGCGAGGCGGTCGGGCTCGATCACCGTGCCGGACGGGTTGGCCGGGCTCATCACCAGCAATCCCGCCAGGGTCTCGGCCGCGTGGACCTCGCGCACCAGGGCGCTGGTGGGGGCGAAGCGGTCCTCGGCGCGCAGGATCAGCGGCTGCGGAATCAGGTCGAGCGCGCGCAGGATGCCGTGATAGGCCGGATAGCCGGGACACGGCACGCCGACCTTCGCACCCGCGTCGAACAGGGCCAGGAAGGCCAGGACGAAGCCCGCCGACGACCCCGTCGTCACCACGACCCGCTCCGGAGGAATCCGGACCCCGTAGGTTTCGGCGTAGTGGCGCACGATGCGCTCGCGCAGGCGCGGCATTCCCAGCGCCTCGGTATAGGGAATGCGCCCATCGGCGAGGGCGGTCTGCGCCGCGGCGATCACCGCCCGCGGCGCGGGGGCCGAGGGCTGTCCGACCTCCATATGGATCACGCTCTCCCCGCGCCGCTCCCGGATGCCGGCGGCGGCCATGACGTCCATGGCGAGGAAGGGGGCGACGGCCTGGACCCGACGCGAGAGCGACGGGTCGGGATCGATTCGCATGGGAGGCTCCGTGGGCGCGGGACGCGCCGCCCATAGCAGATTGAGATGGCGGAGCGAGGGGAAAGCCCATGTGAAACGGCCTGCCGAACGTTACGCCCGCTCGCGATAGGGGAGATTCGGTCCGGGCTTCGACAATGCTACCTTGGATTGATAAGAGTGTTGCTGATTCTCTCTCCGAATGCAGCTTTATGAGCCGAGTCGAAAAACAACTCGAAGCGATGCGGAACAGCCCGCTCGGCGATTGGACCATTGCCGATGTCGAGGCCGTCTGCCGCGCTTTCGGGATCGCTTGCCACCCGCCGACCCGGGGCTCACATTACGATCTGTCCATCCGAGCCAGACTGACATTTTGATCGTGCCGTTCAAGCGACCGATCCGCCCGATCTACATCCGGCGGTTCGTTGCCTTCGTGGATCGCGTCAGGAACCTGTCCGATGTTCGTTCGTGACTATTACGTCAGACTGGATTGGCTTCCCGCCTCTGAAGGGGGCGGATGGTGCGCGACCGTGCCCGATCTTCCCGGCTGCATGTCGGACGGCGAGACGGTCGAGCAGGCTATGGCGAATGTCGAGGACGCCATCGAATGCTGGATTGCGGCGGCGCGTCGCTTGGGACGGGACGTTCCGAATCCAGCCGAAATCACCGCCCGTCGGGCCTAGCCAAGAAGTTACGGTGCAGTCTCGACGGCCTTGGCGAAGGCCTGGACGAGGCCGCCCTCCAGCCTGTTGTCCATGGCCGAGAGGATCGACAGGGCGTCGCGGGTCGACATCGGCTTCTTGTAGGGCCGCCGCTCGACCAGCGCGGCGTAGATGTCGCAGATCGTCAGCAGCCGCACCGGGTCGCTGATCTCGGAAGCTGAGAGGCCGTCGGGATAGCCGGAGCCGTCGAGCATCTCGTGGTGGTGACGGGTGACCGCGAGGGTCACGGCATCGCAGCCGCCGGAGGCGCTGAGGATCTCGTGACCGATCGGCGCGTGGGTCTGCATGACGGCCCGTTCGTCGTCGTCGAGGCGGCCCGGCTTGTTCAGGATGGCGTGGGGAATCCGCGATTTTCCCACATCGTGAACCAGCGCGGCGCGGGTGAGGAGCTGGCGGTCGGCCTGCGACAGGCGCAGGCTCAGGGCGAAGGCCGCCACCGTGCCGGAGACCAGCAGGCAATGCTGGAACGTCACGTCGTCGTAGGCCCAGACCTCGTCGAGCCAGCGCGACAGGCCGCCGTCGTGGATCGCATCGAGGACCGGATCGACACCGCCTTCCACCGCCGTCATGTCGATCAGGCCGGTCTCGGCGGTCTTCAGAAGGTTCGTCATCGTCGCCCCGGCCCGGGCGATCTCGCGGGTGACCACGAGGTCCGCCACCGACTTCTCGGGCCAGACCTCGCGCACGAGCGAGCCCACCACCAGTCGCGGCTCGACATGGGCCGACAGGCACACCGTGGCACCGAGATTACGCGCCTCGGTGAAGGCGGACTGGCTGTTGCTGCGGGTCAGGTAGATCAGCGGCATGCGCTGGCGTCCGGGCCGCCGCGCGAGGCGGCGCAGGCAGGTCTTGGCCTCGGGACGGCTCAGGGTGATGTCGGCCACCACGCCGCGGAACGGGCCGATCCGTTCCCAGGTCTCGTCGATGCCGACAACCCGGCATTCGGCGACCGCACTGATCGCATCGACGAGCGGTTTACTTCGATCGGGTCGGTCGCTGAGGACGACGATCATGCCGCGATCCATCCCGCCCTTTTCCTCCGCCGGCTCATCACGAACTTGTGGCGCCCGGAGCTTATGATTCCACTAATCGGGTCATCGCGCCTTGCCTGTAATCGTCATCAAAATTCGGTGCGACGCGGCGAGGGTGCGCCGCGAAAACGCCGCACGGGGCGGGCACGGGTTGGACGGAGCGGCGCGGAGGCGCCCGGAAACGTCGCATCGGCGAAGCCGCTCCCGCGTGCCATAATCGGCGCGCCGCCATGTCCAGGATCGCCTCCGCTGCCGGAGCGCGGCCCGCGTCAATCGAGGTATCGATGCAGCTGTTCCGCTCCGTTCCGGCCCTCGCGCTCGCCGGCATCTTCCTGCTCGGCCCGGCCGTTGCGGAAGAGGCCGCCCCCTTCACCGATGCCCAGCGCAAGGCGATCGAGGGGATCGTCAAGGATTACCTCGTCAAGAATCCGGACGTGCTGCAAGAAGCGATTGCCGAGGGCGAGCGCCGGGCCCAGGAGACGCAGCGCCTCGCCCAGGCCGCCGCGCTCAAGGACTCGCGCGAGGCCCTCGTCAACTCGCCGCACGGCATCGTGGCCGGCAACCCGGCGGGCGACATCACGGTGGTGGAGTTCTTCGACTACAATTGCGGCTATTGCCGCAAGGCGTTCGGCGATGTGCAGGCGCTCATCAAGTCCGACCCGAAGCTCCGGGTGGTGCTGAAGGATTTCCCCGTGCTCGGCGCCGAGTCGCTGGAGGCCAGCAAGGTGGCGCTCGCCGCCAAGCTCCAGCTGAAGCCCGAGAAGATGTTCGAGTTCCACGCCAAGCTCCTGGAGAGCAAGGGCCGCATCAACGCCGAGAAGGCGCTCGCGGTGGGCAAGGAACTCGGGGCCGATGTCGAGCGGCTGAAGAAGGACGCGCAGGGGCCGGAGGTGAAGGCGGCCCTCGCGGAGAATGTCGGCCTTGGCGACAAACTCAGCCTGTCGGGCACGCCCGCCTTCGTCATCGGCGACGAGATCCTGCCCGGCGCCGTCGGTGTGGACGCCATGCGCAAGACCATCAACGACGTCCGCCAGTGCGGCCACGCGAGCTGCTGATGTGACGCCTGCCCGCGCCATCGTCGGCGCGGGCTTGCCCAAGGTCAGTTTCGCGCGGCGAAGACGATCTTGACCTGTCCGCTCATGGCGTAGCCGTGGAGCCGCATGGTGGCGATCCCGCGTGAGCCGACCGTGGGATCGATGGCGATGCGTAGCTCGGTAGGCGAGGTCCAGCGGATTCTTTCTCCCCACTCGCCGACGAGGACGCCGCAGCCGCCGTTCACAACGAGATTGGCGTCGTCCCAGGCCTGTTCGTCCGGACGATCGCCCTTCGACACGTAGACTGAATCGAAGCAGTAGGGTGAGATTCCCCCGCCGCCGTTCTCGTTTAAGACGACGGCCTTGTATCGCCTGTCCGGAGCTGGAATGCTCTCGACGACCCAAGCGTCGGCCCACTGCGCCCCGCTCGGCGCATCGGATCTGCTAAGCATCCAGGCCGCGCCCGAGACGATTACGATCAGGCCAAGCACCGCCAGGGCCGTTCGGAAGAAGCGGAACGCCGCGGCGAGCCACCTTCCGAGGACCATTAGACTCTTCCCGAACACGGCGGCGTTCAAGCCGTCGGTGCGTCGCGCAACGCCCGCCGCAGCACCTTGCCGACATTGGTCTTGGGCAGTGCCTGCTGCACCACGAACTTGCGCGGCACCTTGTAGCCGGTGAGACCGGCACGGGCATGGGCCCGGAGGGCGTCGTGGCTGCAAGCGGCATCCCGCAGCACCACGTGGGCCACGACCATCTCGCCGCTCTCCTCGCAGGGCGCGCCCACCACGGCGCATTCCACCACCGCCGGATGGGTGGCGAGCACGTCCTCGACCTCGTTCGGGTAGACGTTGAAGCCCGAGACCAGGATCATGTCCTTCATCCGGTCGACGATGCGGAGCTGCCCGTCCGGCGTCATCACGGCGACGTCGCCGGTACGGAAGAAGCCGTCCTCCGTCATCGCGGCCCTCGTCTCCTCCGGCCGGTTCCAGTAGCCGGCCATGACCTGGGGGCCGCGCACGCAGAGTTCGCCGGGTACGCCGTAGGGCAAGGTGGAGCCGTCCGCCCCGCGGATCGACACGTCGGTCGAGGGCAAGGGAAAGCCGATCGTGCCGGACCAATCCTTCAGGCCGAGGGGATTGGCGCTGACCACCGGTGAGGTCTCGGACAGCCCGTAACCCTCCAGGATGGTCTGGCCGGTGATCGCCTTCCAGCGGGCGGCGACGGACGATTGCACCGCCATGCCGCCGCCGACCACGTATTTCAGCTGAGACCAGTCCACGCTGGCGATCTTCGGATGGTTGTTCAGCGCGTTGAACAGCGTGTTGACGCCCGCCAAGTTGGTGAACCGTGTCCGGCTCAGGGTCTTCACGAAGCCGTCTATGTCGCGCGGATTCGGGATCAGCAGGCAGCAGCCTCCGATCCGGAAGAAGAAGAAGAAACAGGCGGTGAGCGCGAAGATGTGGTAGAGCGGCAGAGCCGTCACCGCGACCTTCGGATCCGGATCGTCCTCCGAGCCGCGGAACCAGACCCGGCCCTGCTCCACATTGGCCATGATATTGGCGTGGGTCAGCATCGCCGCCTTGGCGATGCCGGTGGTGCCGCCGGTATATTGCAGGAAGGCGAGATCGCCGGGTTCGACGGTGATTGCCGGCCGCTCGAGCCGCCGCCCGGCCTTCAGCACCGCCTCGAAGCGCATCATGCGCGCGGAGGGAAGGCTGAACGGCGGCACGGCCTTCTTCAGCCGCCGCGACACGGTGTTGACGATCCGGCCCTTCAGGCCGAGGAGGTCCCCCGGTCCCGCCACGACGACCCGCTCGAGACTCGGCATCTCGGAGAGCGCCTTCTCGACGGTGTGACCGAAATTCTCCAGCACGAACAGGACGCGGGCGCCGGAATCGTTGAGCTGCGCGGCGAGCTCCCGCGGGGTGTAGAGTGGATTGACGTTGACGACCGTGCAGCCCGCCACGAGCACGCCGAGGAGCGTGACCGGACAGGCGGGAACGTTCGGCATCATGACCGCGATACGGTCGCCCCGGCCGAAGCCGTGTGCGGCGAGCCACGCCGCCACGGCTTGGGCCGCCACGCCGACCTCCCGATAGCGCAGGGTCGCACCGAAACAGGTCAGGGCCGGCCGCTCGGCGAAGCGCAGCACGCTGCGATCGAACAGATCGATGACCGTTCCGAGCGCATCTGTCTGAATGTCGTGGGGAATACCCGGCGGGTAGGCGGACAGCCAGGGCCGCTCCACGCTCCGGTTCTCCGCCATTCTCATCCTCCCGGCCCGTCACAGACGGTGCTTCCCGGTCCGGGCTCGCGCCGGCTCCGGCTGTTCCGATGAGGCTTAAGCGTTTCCGGCGCGCGCGATCAACCCGCCGCTCGCTGCCGTGACGCCGTTGCGCCGCGGGGATCGAAGCCGGAACGCCACCAGCAGAACGTGGGGCAGGCTCGCAGCCACGATCAGGATCGCGGCGATGGCGAGGTCGTGGCCGTCCAGCGGTCGGCGCGGCCAGGGACCGAGGCCCGCATCCCGCGCCGCGCCGATCAGCCCGGCGCCGATCCACAGGGCGAGGAAGGCGGCGAGCGCGCCGACGAGACCCAGCATCAGCGCCCGCAGGCGGCCCTGCCGGACCGGGTATCCAGGGCGGCCGGTCAAGGTCGTGCCGAGGCCCATCGCGGTTCCGAAAAGGCCCGCCGCCGCTGCCGCGCCGAGGGCGTAGGACACGGGCATCGGCGTGCCGTTGAGGAAGGCGCCGCTGCCGGTGCCGAAGCCCGCTCGCAGCACCAATCCGCCGAAGGTCGGGTGCAGGCTGACGCCCAGCACCAAAGCAAGGCCGAGGGCGGCGCCGATCAGCCGGCGGACGATCGAGGCCCGCCCCGGTGCCAAGGCCACGGCGACGATGCGGGCGAGCCCGTAGACCAGGGCGAAGGCGAAGAGCGGGTAGCGATCGAGGAAGAAGCCGTAGAAGCGGCTGGCCACGTCCGGCGGCATCGCCGTCCGCTGGTCGAAACCCGTCGCGTAGGCCGTGGCGAGCGCCAGCAGCGCCGCCGCGAGCGGCGCTGCTGCGACGATCCAGGCGGCGGGCATGGACATGGGCGAGCGCTCAGCGCTCGTAATTGTCGCGCACGAGGCGGTCGAGCAGGCGCACACCCCAGCCCGCGCCCCAGCTGCGATTGATCTCGGACGGGCTCGAGGACATGCCGACGCCCGCGATATCGAGATGGGCCCACGGCACGTCGTTCACGTAGCGCTTGAGGAAGGCCGCCGCCGTCGCCGCGCCGCCGTGGCGCCCGCCGGTGTTCTTCATGTCGGCGAATTTCGAATCGATCGCCTTGTCGTAGGCCGGAATGAGGGGCATCCGCCACACCTTCTCCCCCGCCGCCTCGCCGGCCGCCGTGATCTTGGCGGACAGGTCGTCGTCGTTGGAGAACAGGCCGGCGATGTCCTGGCCGAGCGCCACGATGATCGCGCCGGTAAGGGTCGCCAGATCGATCATGGCCTTGGGCTTGTAGGTCGCCTGGATGTGCCAGAGCACGTCGGCCAGCACGAGGCGGCCTTCCGCATCGGTGTTGATGACCTCGATCGTCTGGCCCGAGAGCGAGGTGACGATGTCGGACGGGCGGTAGGCATTGCCGTCGGGCATGTTCTCGACGATGCCGATCGCGCCGATCACGTTCGCCTTGGCCTTGCGGCTGGCCAGCGCGTGCAGCGTGCCGACGACGGCGGCCGAGCCGCCCATGTCGCCCTTCATGTCCTCCATGCCGCCGGCCGACTTGATCGACACGCCGCCGGAATCGAACACCACGCCCTTGCCGATCAGCGCCAGGGGCGGCTCGTTCGCCTCGCCGCCGTTCCAGCGCATGATCGCGACGCGCGGCTCGCGGGCCGAACCCTGCGCCACGGCGAGGAGCGCGCCCATGCCGATCTGCGTCATCTGCGCGACGTCGAGGATCTCGACCTCGACGCCGAGGCGCGTCAGCTCCGAGACGCGCTTGGCATATTCCTCGGGGTAGAGGACGTTCGGCGGCTCGTTGACGAGGTTGCGCGCCAGGATCACGCCCTCGGCCACCGCGGCGGCATCCTGGGCGGCATTCTGCGCCGCGGACGCGTCGGCGGTCAGCAAGGTCAGGGCGGCGGACGCCTCGTCCTCATCCTTCTTCTTGGTCTTGTAGCGGTCGAAGCTGTAGCTGCGCAGGCGGGCGCCGAGGCTGAAATCGGCCACGTCGCGGGCGCTGCCGCCATAGCCCGGCCAGTCGAGCACGATACGGGCTTTCCGGGAGCCGACCTTGCCGGCGGTGAAGCCACCGAGCACCGTCCAGTCGAGCTTCGCCCGGTCCTTCTCGGATCCGAGCCCGATCACCACGAGCCGGTCGGCCTCGACACCGGCCGGGGCCGGCAGGCTCAGGGCCGATTGCGCCTTGCCCTTGAAGCGCTCGCTGGCAGCGGCGCGGGCCACGAGATCGGCGCCCTGGCGGCCCAGGGCTTCCGTCGCCGCTCCCGACAGGGCGAGGTCGTCGCCCACGAACACCACGAGGTCGCCCCCGCGACCCTGCGACGACAGCGGCTCAAAGGCGATTTCGATCCCACCGGCCATGATGCTCTTCGCTTTCCACCCGTCGTTCCGGCGGCCCTCGCGCCCCGCGCGTGAAGCCGGCGACCTGTGTAGCCGCTGAGGCGGAGAACGCAACGCGGGGCGGGGTGCGGCGATGAGACTGCTCGGCCGCTCGGAAATGGAATCGTCTGACAAGCCTGAGCGCCGTTCAGCACCCGCGGCACCTCGACCGTCCCGGGGCCGGGTTGCCATGAAAATTACTGAATTCCAGCCCGGTGCCGAAGTCCGGTCATGTCACCCAGCCCCGAAACAGCCGCATTCCGGGCGCCTCCGAACCGGCTGCGCGTCACAGCTTGGCTTTCCTTGGCCGAGCGGCAAGACTAAGGGCGGGAACGGCGCGAGGGCGCGGCGAAGGCGCCGCGAGGGCACGGGATGAGCCAGATCGAGCGCTACATATTCAGGATCGCGCTCGGAGCTTTCCTCGCCTGCCTGATCGGGCTCACCGGTACGATCTGGGTGACGCAGGCCCTGCGCGAGCTCGACCTCGTGACGGCCAAGGGCCAGACGCTGCTCGTCTTCCTGTTCATCACCGGGTTGTCGCTGCCGACGCTCATCACGGTGATCGCCCCGGTCGCGCTGTTCATCGCCTGCGTCTACGCCCTGAACAAGCTCAACGGCGATTCCGAGCTGATCGTGATGTCGGCGGCCGGCATGGCGCCGCGCCGGCTGCTCAAGCCGTTCTTCTCGCTCGCCCTCGCCGTCAGCATCGTCGTCGCCTTCCTGACGATCCAGGTGATGCCGTCCTCCTTCCAGGAATTGCGCGACGTGCTGACCCGGGTGCGGGGCGATTTCGTCGCCAACGTCGTCAAGGAGGGCCAGTTCACCGCCCTCGACAGCGGCATCACCTTCCATTTCCGCGAGCGCGGTGCCGACGGTTCGCTGCAGGGCCTGTTCATTCAGGACAAGCGCGAGCCCGGAAAGGCAGTGGTCTACCTGGCCGAGCGCGGCCGCGTCGCCGAGGCGGACGGGCAGACTTACCTCGTGCTGGAGAAGGGCAGCATCCATCGGCAGCAGAAGGACAGCCGCGATTCCTCGATCGTGAGCTACGAGCGCTACGCCGTCGATCTCGCCGCCTTCACGCCGCCCGATGCCGAGGTGGTCTACAAGCCGCGCGAGCGCTCGACGACGGCGTTGCTCTTCCCCGATCATTCGGAGAACTACTACCAGTTCCAGAAGGGCCGCTTCCGCGCCGAACTGCATGACCGGCTCTCCGCCTGGCTCTACCCGCTGGCGCTGGCCTTCATCGCCTTCGCCGCGCTCGGCGATCCGCGCACCACGCGCCAGGGGCGCGGTCTCGCCGTGGCCGGTGCCGTGATCGCCGTCGTGGTGCTGCGCATCGCGGGCTTCGCGGCGAGCAGCGCCGCCGTGCGCAGTCCCGGGGCGGTGGTGGCGGTCTATGCCGCGCCGCTCCTGGCCATCGCCCTGTCCTGCCTCCTGATCTTCGGCGGCGCCCGGGTGCGCGGGGTCAACGAGCGGCTCGGCCGGCGCTGGCGCGCCATGACCGCGTCCCTGCGGCGGCGTCCGCAGGCCGGATCGGCCTGAAGGGAGCCGCCCCATGCTGATCGGGCCGACGCTCGGACGCTACTTCGCGTGGCGATTCGCGCGCACCATCCTCGGCGTGTTCGTCACGGTGTTCGCGCTCGTCTACACCCTCGACTTCGTCGAATTGCTGCGCCGGGCGGGCGACACGCAGGGCGCCTCGGCGGGCCTGATGGCGCAGCTGGCCCTCTACCGCACGCCGGCGGTCGCCGAGAGCGTGCTGCCCTTCGCGATCCTGTTCGGCTCCATGACCGCCCTGCTCCAGCTCTCGCGCAAGCTGGAGCTGGTGGTGGCGCGCGCCGCCGGCATCTCCGCCTGGCAATTCCTCCAGCCCGGGGCCTTCGTGGCGCTGGCCATCGGCGTCATCGCCATCGGCGCCTACAATCCGCTCTCGGCGGCGCTCAAGCAGCGCTCCAGCGAGATCGAGGCGAAGATCTTCGCCAAGGCCACCAAGGCGGGCACCGGCAAGGATTTCTGGATCCGCCAGCGCAGCATCGACGGGCAGGCGATCCTGCGTGCCGAGACCGCGATCGAAGGGACGACCACGCTCGCGGGCGTCTCCGCCTTCCTGTTCGACGATTCCGGCGTCTTCACCGCCCAGATCGAGGCGGCGCGTGCGATTCTGCACGACGGGTGGTGGGAGCTGCAGGATGTGCGTGTCCTCACCAAGGATTCGCCCCCCGAGAGCCACGACAGCTACCTGATCGCCTCGACCCTCGATCTCAGCCAGCTCCGTCAGCGCTTCACCCCACCGGAATCTGTGCCCTTCTGGCAACTGCCGGAGACCATCGCGCGGCACGAGCGGGCCGGGCTGGATGCCACCCGCTACCGCCTCCGATACGATGTCCTGCTCGCGACCCCCCTGCTCTACCTCGCGATGGTTCTCGTGGCGGCAACGGTTTCCTTAAGGTTCTTCCGGTTTGGTGGGGTCGGCAAGCTGGTGCTCGGTGGGGTGGCGGCGGGCTTCGTTCTGTACGTCGCGCGGCAGGTCATGGAGGGCCTGGGCGCGTCGGGGATGGTCGCGCCGACGGTGGCGGCGTGGTTCCCGGCCGTGGTAGGGAGTCTCCTCGGTACGCTCACGCTTCTCTACCAGGAGGACGGCTGATGTGCGGTTGTCCTGAGGGAGCGTCGGGTGGACGGGGTCGTCGTGCAGGGGGCTGCATGGGAGACGGGTGGCGCGTTGCGTAAGGTCGCCGACATCGCTGTCACGGTCTCGATGGCTGCGCTCATGACGGCGGGCCTCGGGCTCGCCGCGCCGCGCGTGCACGCCCAGGCCGGTCTGGAGCGCCTCGCCAGCCCGTCCGCGGGGGCGAAGGGCCAGACTTCCGGGGATCAGCGCCTGCTCGTCGAGGCGGACGAGCTGATCTACGACAACGACCGCAACACGGTGACGGCCCGTGGCAATGCCGAGCTGCATTACGGCGCCCGCACGCTCCAGGCCGACCGGGTCCGCTACGACCGGGGCTCCTCGCGAGTCTTCGCCGAGGGCAATGTGCGCCTGACCGACGAGACCGGGGCGCTGGTCACCGGCGACCGGATGGAGCTGACCGACGATTTCAAGAACGGCTTCGTCGATGCCCTGCGCATCCAGCAGACCGTCGAGCTGAAGGGCGAGGTGGTGCGCACCCGCATCTCCGCCCCGCGGGCGGAGCGAATCGCGGGCGAGCAATCGAGCTTCGACTACGCCACCTACACCGCCTGCGAGCCCTGCAAGGACAATCCGGCCAAGCCGCCCCTGTGGCAGATCAAGGCCGCTAAGATCATCCACAACAATGAGACCCACACGATCAGCTACGAGGATTCGACCCTCGAACTGGCCGGAATCCCGGTTGCCTACCTGCCCTATTTCGAGTCCGCCGACCCGACGGTGAAGCGCAAGACCGGCTTCCTCACGCCGCGCTTCATCACCTCGACGGCGCTCGGCTCCGGCCTGTCCACACCGTTCTTCATCAATCTCGATCCGAGCTACGACCTGACGCTCTCGCCGGCTTTCCTGACCCGCCAGGGCGTTCTGGGCCAGGCCGAGTATCGTCAGCGGCTCGACAACGGCGCGTACAACGTCCGTCTGTCGGGCATCTTCCAATCCACGCCCTCGGCCTTCCTGCCGGGGCCGCTCGGAGCGGCCGACCGCGAGTTCCGCGGCTCGATCGAGTCGCGCGGGCGCTTCTACATCAACGAGCGCTGGCGCACCGGCTGGGATCTCGTCGGCGTGACCGACAAGTGGTTCCTCGACAATTACCGGATCCGCAACCAGAACATCACCACGGATTATTTCCGCGAGGCGGTCTCGACCGGCTACCTCATCGGCCAGGGCGATCGCTCGTGGTTCGAGGCGCGCGGCTACTACTTCAAGGCCCTGTCGAGCTTCGACTGGCAGAAGGAACAGCCGATCGTCGCCCCGGTGATCGACTACGACAAGCGCATCGACGGTCCGGGCAAGCTCGGCGGCGAGGCGCGCTTCCAGGCCAACGTCACCAGCCTGACCCGCGAGGCGACCGATTATCAGGGGGTTCCGCGCTCCGGCACCTACCTTCTGACCCCGACCTATAACGGCGTGAGCTACCCGCTCTACGAGACCTGCACGACCTTCGTGCGGGAGCGGTGCGTCGTGCGGGGATTGGGCGGGACCACCACCCGCGTCTCGGCCCAGGCCTCCTGGCGGCGCAGCTTCATCGACGATGCCGGGCAGGTCATCACGCCGTTCGCTTATCTGCGCACCGACCTGTTCTCGCTCAATCCGAGCCTGTCCGGCTTCCAGAACCAGTTCGTGACGAACATCTCCAACGTCGATGACGGCCTCTCCGGCCGCGTCATGCCAGCGATCGGCATCGATTACCGCTATCCCTTCGTCGCCGATTTCGGCGCGCTCGGCGTCCACACGCTGGAGCCGATCGCCCAGGTGATCGCGCGGCCCTCCGAGACCCGGATCGGGCGCCTGCCCAACGAGGACGCGCAGAGCCTCGTCTTCGACGACACCTCCCTGTTCGAGTGGGACAAGTTCTCCGGCTACGACCGGGTCGAGGGCGGCGTGCGGGCCAATCTCGGTGGCCAATACTCCGTCGTGACGCCGTCGGGCTGGTACGCGAACGTGATGTTCGGCGAGTCGATCCAGGTGGCCGGCGTGAACTCGTTCCGCCGCGGCGACCTGGCCAATGTCGGACTCGATTCCGGCCTGGAGAACCGCCGCTCCGACTTCGTCGGTCGCGCCCAGGTCTCGCCCAACCAGAACATCAGCTTCATCAGCCGCTTCCGGCTCGGCCAGGGCGATCTCGGCGTCAACCGCTTCGAGACCGGCGTCACCGCGCGCTTCGCGCCGTTCCTGCCCCTCGAGGCATCGCTGTTCTACTCGTATTACCAGGCCCAGCCCGCCCTCGGCTTCGCCCATCGCCGCGAGGGCCTGACCGCCTCGGCGATCTACCGGATCACGCCGAACTGGTTCCTCACCGGCTCGGCGCTGGTCGATCTGACCCACTATCTCGACACGCGTCAGACCTTCGGCGACCTCTACAACGCCTATCTCGCCAACCCGGTCGGCGCCGCGCCGGTCTACCGCAATCCCGGCGCCGTCTACCTCTCCGGCATGAGCCTCGGCGGCGGTTACCAGGACGAGTGCACCACGGTCTCGCTCAACTACATCGTCTCGCCGATCGCCACCGCGATCGGCGTGCGCGAGCGCAACCAGACCTTCCTGCTCCGGCTGGAACTGAAGACGCTGGGCGAGGCGGATCTGCGCCAGAATGTCGGCACGGTGACGACCGCGGACGGCATCGCGGCGGTGCGCTGACGCCGTCTTCCTCGGCGGTCGTCTTCGGGTTCGAGGGGTTCCGGTTCGCCGGGCGGTGGCGGCCATGACGGGCCCCCGCTCGACCTGATCGCCCGCCCTGCTGCGAGGCCGTCCGTCTCCTCCCCACCAGCATGCCGAGCGCGGATGCGAGGCGGCGGCGTCGGCAACCGGCGTCGATCTCTGTATAAGCCCCGCCATGCCGTCCGACGAACGCCCCCTCGCCCTCACCCTCGGCGATCCCTCCGGGATCGGCCCCGAACTCGCCCTCGCCGCGTGGCTGTTGCGGGGGGAGCGCGGCGTGCCGCCGTTCCAGCTGATCGGCGATCCCGACTTCCTGGAGCGCGTCGCGCACCGGCTCGGCCTGTTCGTCCCCGTGGCCGAAGTCGAGCCGGAGGACGCCGTCGAGGTGTTTCCGAAGGCCCTGCCGGTGCTGCCGCTGCCGGGCGGGACCCGCATCGCGGCAACGCCCGGCGCGCCGGATTCCGCCAATGCCGGGGCGATCATCGAATCGATCACCGCAGCTGTCGATCTGGTGCGGTCGGGCCGCGCCTCGGCTGTGGTGACCAATCCCATCGCCAAGTTCGTGCTGACCAAGGTCGGCTTCGCCCATCCCGGTCATACCGAGTTTCTGGCAGCCCTCGCCGCCGGGCCGGGGCGTGCCGCGCCCCTGCCGGTGATGCTGATCTGGAGCGAGACGCTCAGCGTGGTGCCGGTGACGATTCACGTGGCCCTGCGGCAGGTGCCGGACTTGCTGACGCAAGGTCTCGTGGAGCGCACCGCCCGCATCGTCGAGGCCGACCTGCGCGCCCGCTTCGGATATGAAAAGCCGCGCCTCGTCCTGTCGGGACTCAATCCCCATGCCGGGGAGGCGGGCACCATGGGGACCGAGGATCGCGACGTGCTGGCCCCCGCCGTCGCGGCCCTGCGCGCCGAGGGCATCGACATCCGGGGCCCGTTGCCCGCCGACACCCTGTTCCACGAGCGGGCGCGGGCGACCTACGACGTGGCCCTCTGCCCGACCCACGACCAAGCCCTGATCCCGATCAAGACGCTCGCCTTCGACGAGGGCGTGAACGTGACGCTGGGCCTGCCCTTCGTGCGCACCTCCCCCGATCACGGCACCGCCTTCGACATCGCCGGCCAGGGCGTGGCCCGGCCCGACAGCCTGATCGCGGCGCTCAGGTTGGCGCGGCGGCTGGCGGCGAGCAACGTCACCCCCTTTCCTGCCCGCGCCTGATCGTCCTGGGATATCGATGACGACCGAATCCGTCAGCGCCGATGGCTTGCCGCCCCTGCGGGAGGTCGTGCGCCGCCACGGCCTGGAGCCGAAGAAGGCGCTGGGCCAGAACTTCCTGTTCGATCTCAACCTCACCGGTCGGATCGCCCGCGGCGCCGGCTCGCTCGACGGCGTCACCGTGGTCGAGGTCGGCCCCGGGCCCGGCGGGCTGACCCGGGCGCTGCTGGCGGCGGGCGCCCGGCGCGTCATCGCCATCGAGCGCGACCCGCGGGCCCTGCCCGCGCTCGCCGAGATCGCCGCGCATTATCCCGGCCGCCTCGACGTGGTCGAGACGGACGCGCTCGGCTTCGATCCGCGGCCGCTGATCGGCGATGGACCGGCGCGGATCGTTGCGAACCTTCCCTACAATGTCGCGACGCCCCTGCTGACCGGCTGGCTCGGGGCCGACCATCACGACGAGGCGTGGCCGCCCTGGTGGGATTCGGCGGTGCTGATGTTCCAGCGCGAGGTGGCCGAGCGCATCGTCGCCGACGAGGGCGACCGGGCGAATTACGGGCGTCTCGGTGTGCTCTGCGGCTGGCGCACCCAGGCGACGATCCTGTTCGACGTGGCCCCCTCCGCCTTCGTGCCCCCGCCCAAGGTCACCTCCAGCGTGGTCCATCTGCGCCCGCGATCGGAGCCCATGCCCTGCCGGATCGCCGATCTGGAGCGTGTGACCCGCGCGGCCTTCGGCCAGCGGCGCAAGATGCTGCGCCAGAGTCTCAAGGGCGCCACGGCTGATCCCGCCGCATTGCTGGCCGCCGCCGGCCTGCCGGAGACGGCGCGGGCGGAAGAGATCCCGGTCGAAGGCTTCGTCGCCCTCGCCCGCGCCCTCGCGGAACGTCCATAGGGCCCGGCGCCGGACGGCCTCTGCGCGTTAAAGCTCTAGTAGATCTGACTTTTTTCCAGGGCCCCGGCAGCTGTGCTGCGGGTCTGTGGTCAGAAGCCGTATTCGCACGGGTTGCATCGGGCCGGCACTTGCTTCGTCTATCCATCCGCAAGGATTCGATCCCAGATCTGCATTTCTGCTTGAATATCGGCTCTGTTTCGGACGATGGTCGAGCGAGGACGCGCCAGACGTCTACGTTCCACAGGGGCCGATGTGATGATCATCGAAGGTTTCACGGACAATCCGATAGCGGGCGATACGATTGGCCTCGTGCCGACGTCTTAGGTATGGAGTGTTTGCCTGGTGAGAGGGCGCACCCCTATGTCGCTGCTCAGTCTCTAGAGACGTGCGTGACCTGACCGTGTCGGGTCAGCGCCTTTAGGGGTCTGTTGTGTCGCGCATTTCTTCGATGAACCGACGATCGTCTCGTTGGAATGCGCAGCGGCGCGCGACCGTTGCTGACCAAGGGCGCGCCTGTTCGTACGGGACGTGATCGGCCGTGAGAGTGTTTGACGATATTCCGGCGCCGGCGCCCGGCTCGTCCTATGGCGGGCTGTTCTCCACGCGCGTCTACGAGGCCTCATCGGGCGGTACGCTTCGCCTCGACGATGCCGCCCTGCTGTTCAAGGGTGAGTTCACGCGCGTCGGCGCCGATCTCGTGATCGGTGACGGCTTCCACCGCGTGATCGTGCACGATTACTTCGCCGTCGAGCTGCGCCCGCGGTTGGAGGCGCCCAATGGCGCCGCTCTGAGCGAGACGGCGATCGCGGCCTTGAGCCTGCATCCGCACGGCGAGCAGGTGGCGCAGGCCGGTGCGCCGGAGCCCGCCGGGCCGATCGGCCGGGTCCAGACCTTGACCGGCACCGCGACCGTCATCCGCAACGGCGTCAGCGTCTCGCTCCGGGTCGGCGACCTCGTCTACAAGAACGACGCGCTCCAGACCGGCCGTGACTCCTCGCTCGCCGTGTCCTTCCTCGACGGCACCCTGTTCAATCTCGCCGCCGACGCACGGATGGTGCTGAACGGCATGGTCTATGCCGAGGGCGGCACCGGCAACTCGGCCCTGTTCGACCTCGTCCAGGGCACGATCTCGTTCGTGGCCGGCAAGGTCGCCAAGACCGGTGACATGAAGGTCGGCACGCCGGTGGCCACCATGGGCATTCGCGGCACCGCGGTGCATGTCCAGATCGAGGCGAATGGCGGTGATACCCGCTTCTCGGTGATGACCGAGCCCGATGGGACGGTCGGTCGCTTCGAGGTCTATGACCGCAACGATCCCTCCAAGATCCTGTTCACGGTCTCCGACCCGAGCGTCGCCACCACCGTCCATCCGGAAGGCGGGCGCGAGCCGCGGATCGAGACCGTGCAGAAGACCCTCGCGGAGATTGCCGAGGAGAAGGACCTCGTCCAGTCGCTGTTCAAGACCATCGCCGAATCGCCGCGGCTGCCGGTGTTCCAGGGGCCGCCCGGTGGCGGGCCCGGTTCGGGCGTTCCGCCCAACACGTTGCCGGACGGGCCCGATGGCGGCCCGGACGCGACCGGGCCGCGCAACCCGCCCGACACGCTGCAGCCCAATCGCGGACCCTTCACGCCCGGCCCCGGCGGGAACGAGCCCCCCGGCAACGGAACGCCCGGCCAAGACGGACCGGATCGCGATGGCCGCGGCCCGCCGCCGGGCGAGCCGGATCGCGAGACGCCGCCCTTGGCGGTGCTGCCGCAGACCGTGCCGGTGTTGCAGGACGCCGCCCTTACCGCGACCGATCCGGCCCGGGGCCTGCTCGGCTCGGGTTCCGTGTCCGGCTCCGCCACGCTCAGCGTGCTCGCCGCCCGCGCCGGGACGGGGCCGGACGGAGCCGACACCCCGCTCTCCGGCGGCAGCCTGTCGCTCCGGGGTGCCTACGGCGATCTCGTCCTGCACGCGGACGGGACCTATTCCTACACCGCCGATCGGGCGGCCTTCCTCTCCGAGGGGCGGGTCGGCACCGACGCCTTCAGCGTCACCGTCGGCGGTCCGAACGGCGCGCTCCTGCACACGGTCTTCACGATCGATGTGACCGGGCGCAACGACGCGCCGACATCCGGCCGTCCGCTCGTGCTCGCCGAGAGCCGGGCGGGCGAGCCCCGCGCGATGAGCGCCGCCGATCTCCGCGCAGGCGCCACCGATCTCGACGGCGACACCCTCGGCATCGCCGATCTCGCCGTGGCGAGCGGCGGCGGGCGGATCGTCGATCTCGGCGACGGGCAATACCGCTACGAGTCGGATGCGCAGTCCCACGGCACGGTCACCCTGAGCTATCGCATCACCGACGGTCATGGGGGCTTCTGTGACCAGACCGCGACCTTCACGCTGATCGAGGTCGAGGCGCCCCCGGTCCTGATCCTACCGGGCGGAGAAGCGAGCTACCGGGAGGATGCCGCGCCGCTCCTCCTCGCCGAGGGTTTGACGATCCGGGACGCCGACAGCACCAGCCTGAGCTCCGCCACCATACGGATCACCGGGAATTTCCGGGCCGACGAGGATGCGCTCGCCGTCAGCCTGACCGAGGGCGGCCCGATCCGAGCCGCGTACGATTCCTTCACCGGCGTTCTGACGCTCTCGGGCGAAGCGAGCCTTGCCGATTACGCAAAGGCGTCGGTCTCGCTCACCTACGCCAATGGCAGCGACGCTCCGTCCGAGGCGCCGCGAACGGTCTCGATCACGGTGGTCGATACCGATGGGCTGACGAGCGTACCGGTGATCCGCGAGGTCGCGGTGGTGGCGCGCCCGGACGCGCCGGAGGCGCGCGACGACAACGCCTTCGTCGAGGCCGGCAACGCGGTCACGATCTCGGTGCTTGCCAACGATGCCGATCCCGACGGCGGCGCCCTCACCCTCGGCGCGGTCGGCGAGCCCGGTCACGGCGCGGCGGTGCTGAACCCCGACGGCACGATCACCTATACGCCGAAGGCGGGCTTCACCGGCCCCGACAGCTTCACCTACACGATCCGCGACGCCGATGGTTTGACCGCGCAGGCGACCGTCGACGTGATCGTGGGCCGGGCCGGCCATCAGGCCATCGACGGAGATGTGTTCCTGCAGGGCGCCTATATGGAGATCGGCGTCGCCCAGCACGGTTCGCTCGGCTCGAAATCCGATGCACCGGAGGGGTTCCACCCTCAGGCGGGCGGTGGGCGGCAGCTGTCCTTCGTGATCGACGACGACGGCTGGGACACCGGTGCGGACACCACCTCCAACGACGTCACGATTCCCGGCACGCCCGAGGACGCCATCGTCATCGCCCATGACGGCCAGAGCTTCGCCAATTCCGAACGCACGAACAATATCCAGTTCGAGGCGACGACCACCGACACGTCGAGCGGCGGGCAGCTCCAGGCGACGACGATCGGCACCACCGCGGATGGCCTGAAGCTCACCCAGGTGATCGATCTCGACCCGAACGCCACCTATTTCCGCACCACGGTCACGCTCACGAACACCAGCGCCACGACGATGGCGGATGCCCGCTTCCTGCGCAGCTTCGATCCCGATCAGGACGCGATCCGTTACGGCGATTTCGCCACCGACAACGACGTCCTGTCGAACCCAACGGACCAGGGCGGCGTCGCGGTCGTCCAGGCCTATGGCCCGAATTCCGGCGTGTCGGTCAATCTCGTCGCCTTCGACAAGGCGGCGCGGGCGTCGAGCGATGGCTTCTACAACCACGACGCCTATCTCCCGAACGTCTACGACACGCCGCGGGACCCGAACGGCGCCCACGACGACGTCGGCATCTCGCTCACCATCAAGTTCGGCGACTTGGCCCCCGGCCAAGCCGCGACCCATAGCTTCTACACCTCGCTCAACGGGCGCCAGGGCGCCAACGATCTCGTGGTGGGCAGCGCGCGCGCCGAGACGCTGGACGGACGCGGCGGCGACGACATCATCCTCGGGCTCGGCGGCGGCGACACGCTCACCGGCGGCACCGGACGGGACACCTTCGTGTTCGATGCGCCGACCTTCGGGAAGACCAGCATCACCGACTTCACGGCGGGCGCCGACCTCCTCGAATTCGACCGCGCGGTCTTCGGCAGCGCCGAGGCCGTGCTCGGCCGCGCCGCGCAATCCGGCGGCGACGTGACCATCGCCTACGACCGGGACCATGTCCTGACCCTCAAGAACATGCTGCTGGCCGACCTTCACGCCAGCGATATCCACATTCTGTGACGGGCCGGCGCAGACCCGCCGGCCTCCACCTCTCCGCCCCGTCGAGGGCCCGAGCGTGTGCCTCGGGCCGACCGCGTCGATGCCGTCGCCTCAATGGGCGGGCAGCGAGGCTCCGGGCTTGTCGTGCCGGCCGAAGCGCTCGACCAGCGTCGCGCTGGCCTCGTTGAGGCCGATCACCTCGACGGTCATTCCCTGGCGGCGCGCCTTCATGACGACCCGGTCGAGGGCGCCCACCGCCGAGATGTCCCAGAAATGGGCCGCGTGCACATCGATGACGAGGTGATCCACCGGCTCGCGGGCGTCGAGCGCCTCGGTGAAGGCACCGGCCGAGGCGAAGAAAACCTGTCCGCTGACCCGGTAGGTCCGGGTGCGCCCGTCCGGCGCGAGTTCGGACGTGACGCGGGCCATCCGCGAGACCTTGCCGGCGAAGAACACCCCCGACAGCAGCACGCCCACCAGCACGCCGATCGCCAGATCCCGGGTCGCGACCACGACGGCCACGGTGGCCAGCATCACCAGGGAGGACGGCAGCGGGTTGGTGCGCAGTTCGAGGAGCGAGCGCCAGGAGAAGGTGTTGAGCGAGACCATGATCATCACCGCCGTCAGGGCCGCGACCGGCACGATGGCGAGCAGATCCTGCAACAGCACCAGCAGCACCAGCAGGAAGGCGCCAGCCACCAGCGTCGAGAGCCGGCCACGGGCCCCCGAGGAGACGTTGATGACCGATTGCCCGATCATGGCGCAGCCGCCCATGCCGCCGAACGCCGCCGAGGCCATGTTGGCGAGCCCCTGTCCGACGCATTCGCGGTTCTTGGAACTGCCGGTGTCGGTCATGTCGTCGACGATCTGCGCCGTGAGCAGGCTCTCCAGGAGGCCGACCGCCGCGAGCGTGAGCGCGTAGGGCAGGATGATCCGCAGGGTCTCGAAGGTGAGCGGCACGTCGGGCAGCGCGAAGGACGGCAGCGCCGTCGGCAGGGCGCCGAGATGGGCGACGGTGCGCACGTCGAGCCCGAGCCAAGCGGTGAGCCCGGTCAGGACCACGATCGCGACCAGCGGCGAGGGCACCGCGCGGGTGATCCGGGGGACGCCGTAGATGATGGCGAGCCCGAGCGCGATCAGCCCGTAGGTGGCCGGACTGACGCCGATCAGTTCCGGCCATTGCGCCAGGAAGATCAGGATCGCGAGCGCGTTGACGAAACCGGTCATCACCGAGCGCGAGACGAAGCGCATCAGCCGCCCGAGCCGCATCAGGCCGGCCGCGATCTGGATCACGCCCATCAGGAGCGTGGCGGCGAACAGGTAGGACACGCCGTGATCGCGCACGAGATCGACCATCACCACGGCGGTCGCGGCGGTGGCGGCCGAGATCATGGCCGGTCGCCCGCCCGCGAAGGCGATGACGATGGCGATGACGACGGAGGCGTAGAGGCCGACCTTCGGATCGACCCCGGCGATCACCGAGAAGCCGATTGCCTCCGGGATCAGGGCGAGGGCGACGACGATGCCCGACAGCGTGTCGGCCCAAGGCGAGCCGAGCCACGCGCGGGCGGCGTTCTTGACAGGGGACATGAGAAAATTCCGCAGGGGGACGCGGCGCCGCACAGGAGGCGGGGCGATGGAGGCGTCTCGAATGCGTGATCCGGCGGATCGGCGGCCGGAAGAGCCACCCGGGCTTGCACCGGGTCCAGGCGAGTTCCTCGCTTCTAGAACGTCAGGTGCTGCGGTGCAACGAGGCTTGCGTCGAACGGTGCCGCTCAGGCGGAGGCTGCCGACCGTCCGGTCACGCCGACCGCAGGCTCCGGCCGCTTCGGCCACGGCGCATGGTCCGGCACCGACGGCTTGCGCTCGGCGTCGGCACGATGGCTTGGCGCGCCGGCCGTCATCGAAACCCGCACCTCCGCCAAGGCATGCACGGCCATCGTCTCGCTGCGGCCGCGCAGGTGATACGCGCCGAGCGCCTCGGCTTCGATTCCGTTGGGAAGGGTCGGCAGCCGGGACAGGACCGCATCCGAGACCAGCACGCTCCGCCCGGTTTCCCGGCACAGGCCCTCCAGCCGGGCGGTCGCGTTCATGACGTCACCGAAATAGGCGATCTTGTGCCGGTCGACGCCGACCTCCGCCGTCACGACGCTGCCGCCGTGCAGGGCGGCGCGCAGCATGGGAACGAGGCCGAAGCGCGCGCGCCAGCGCTCCCGATCTCGGTCGAGGGTTTCGCGAATCGCGAAGATGCAGGCGACGCAGCGCGCCCGCTCGATGCCCCGCATCAGCGGCCAGGAGACGATGACCTGATCGCCGATATAGTCGTCGACCTGGCCGCGATGGCGCCGCACCGGCTCGGCGATCGCGGCGAAAACGTCCTTCAGGAGTTCCTGGGCGGCGAGGTCGCCGTGCTGCTCCGCGTAGGCGGTCGAGCCGACGAGATCGAGGAACAGGAACACACGCTCCTCGCTGACCGGGCGGTGGTAGCGCCCGAGGACGAGGCTCGTGAAGGTCTCGCTGCCGATCAGATCACGCACCCGCAGGACGGCGACGATCAAAGCCGAGACCGCCAGCGCGAACGGGATCGTGTGAAGCTTCGGCGTGACGGCTTCCACAAAAGCCTTGTCCGCGATGCCCAGCGCCCAGACGAGCGCGCCGGTCGCCGACATCGCCGCGACGATCAGGACGACCAAGCTGATCTCGGCGGCCGCGAAATAGGCCAGCGTCGGCAATTGCCGCAGGCGCCGGCTGTAGCGGCCCAGGAAGAGGCCGCGCTCATAGGCGATCACCAGCAGTCCGACACCCGTGCCGTAGAGAGCGCCGACGGGGTTTGGCCCATCGTGGAACAGCACGCCGTGCAGCGCGCCGAACCCGGCGCTGACGGCGGCGATGGTCATCCAAAAGGCCGGGCTGCCATACGACATCGTCATCACCGGCTTGGGAGCGCTGCCGGACAGACGAGCCGACAATCGCGGCGGCAGCGTGATGCCCGGAAACTTTCCGATGCACGGTTTCGACTGTCGTGCGCTACCGCACAGAATGCGAATACCCGTGACATTTGCAGAATTGCGTCACAGATTGTGTTCCGGCCGCGGCGGATCATCGATCTCCGGCCGAGCCGCGGGACCAATTACCGCAAGAAACTTACCGCCACCGGCACCAGCACGGCGGTCAGGAAGGCGTTCAGTCCCATGGCGATGCCGGCGAAAGTGCCGGCGACCTCGCTGACCTGAAAAGCGCGGGCCGTGCCGAGGCCGTGGGCGGCGAGCCCCGCTGCGAAGCCGCGGGCGCGCATGTCCTCGATGCGGAGCAGGCGCATCAGCGGCGTGACGATCACGGCACCGGCCATGCCGGTCATCATCACGAGCACGGCGGCGAGGGTCGGATCGCCGCCGAGCGCCTCGACGATGCCCATGGCGACGCCCGTCGTCACCGATTTCGGGGCCATGGCCAGCATCACCTCGTAGGGGATGCCGGCGAGGGTCGCGAAGACGAGGGCCGAGCCCATCGCCGTGACGCAGCCGACGACGAGGGCGGCCCCCATCGGCAGCAAGGCGCGCATCACCGTCTCGCGGCGCTCGTAGAGCGGCACGGCGAGGGCGACGGTGGCGGGACCGAGCAGGAAATGGACGAACTGCGCGCCCTGAAAATAGGTCGGATAGGGCGTGCCGGTGGCGAGGAGCACCAGCGCGATCATCCAGACCGAGTGGATCACCGGGTTGGCGATGGGGTGGCGCCCGGCGGCCTGAAACAGCCGGTCGGCCACGGCATAGGCCAGCAGCGTCACCGTCAGCCACAGCAGCGGCGTGCGGCTGAGATAGACCCAGAGGGCGAAGTCGCCGCTCATGGCGCTTCAGGCTTCCGCCGGGCCATCAGGCGCGAGACCGCGACGAAGGTCAGCACCGTGGTGACGAGGGTCAGGGTCACGGAGAGACACAGCACGATGGCCAGCGCGATTCCGTGGCTCGCCAGGACGTCGAGCTTGCCGACGATGCCTACCGCGGCCGGCACGAACATGATCGAGAGATGGGCGAGCAGCCCCTTGGCCGTGTTCTCCAGCCCGCCATCGACCAAGGGCGGCGGCAACAGGCGATGGGAGGCCGGGCGCCACCGGTCGCGCAGGACCAGAAAGGCCAGCAGCAGCGCCATGCCGATGACCGGTCCCGGCACCGGCACGCCGACGGCGCGGGCGCAGGCCTCGCCGAGGAGCTGCGCCAGCAGGATCAGGGTCAGGCCGACGATCATCGCGCCCGCTCCCGGCGATGAGCCATGATCATCGTCGTCGGTCTCAGGCGAGGGCGGCCGCGCCGCCGCTCTGGGCACGCCGCCGGGCGGCGTGGATGCCGTCCTCGTCGAAGCCCAGGAGCTTGCCGAGCCGCCAGACCAACGCCTCCTCGAATTCATGCACCGTGCCGTCGGCGCCCGCGACCGACCAGGCCATGGCGAGCAGCCGCTCGCGCTGCTCGGGGGCGCCGTCCTCGCCGATCAGCTCGACGAGGCTCGTCAGGTCGCGGGTCTGCGCGTCGAAGACGGAGGCGCGCTCGATCAGGGCCGCCGCCTCCGCGTCGCTGGCGGCGTAGCGCCCGCGCACGAGGCGGACCAGCCGCTCGAACTCGGCGGCGTCGAGCACCCCGTCGGCGCGGGCGACATGGACGAGGAGCGCGGTCGCGGCGAGGTGCTCCTCGCTGCCGTCCGGCGGCGGCTCGGTCTCGGGCGGCAGGCCGAAGGCGGCGGAGGCGTAGGCGAAAAGGCGGGACAACATGGCCATAACGGAATGCTCGTAACCCATTCCATCGCGCTGCGGGAGAGTTGCCGCGTCGGACCGCGGATCGATCCCGGATCGGCGTCAGATCTCGATGCGCCCGCCCGGGGCGCTCAGGCCGGGGGCGAGGCCCGCATCCAGGGCGACGCTCTTGACGATGGCGTGGACGGACCGGCCGACCGCGAGGTCGAGATCGCGGGCCGAGCCGCGGGTGAGCCGGGCGAGCAGGATCGCCTCCCCGCAGGCGACCTCGACGAGACAGGCGGCGCCCTCCTCCCGCAGGCCCGCGACGCGGCCGGGCAGCACATTGCGGGCGCTTAAGGAGCGCGGCGCCTCGGTGGCCAGCAGGACGTCGCGGGCGGGCAGGCGCAGGTTCAGCCGCCGGCCCGTGGGGAGCGCCAGGAGGGGCACGTCGAGCGTGCCGGCCGGGCCGACGAGCCGGGTCAGGCCGGCGTCGGGATCGTGCGCCGTCACCGTCATGGCGAGCACGCTGCCGGCCTCCGCGCCATCGGGGATCAGGTCGGACCGGCGCAGCACCGCATCGACCGATCCCTGGCCGACGACGCGGCCCCCCTCCAAGACCACCACCGTCGAGGCGAGGCGGGCGACTTCGGCGACCGAGTGGCTGACATAGACGATCGGCAGCCCGGCCTCGTCGCGCAGCCGCTCGATATAGGGCAGGATCTCGCGCTTGCGGGCCTCGTCGAGGGCCGAGAGCGGTTCGTCCATGAGCAGCAGCCGCGGGCGCGCCAGCAGGGCCCGGCCGATGGCGACGCGCTGGCGCTCGCCCCCCGACAGACCGGCCGGGCGCCGCTCGAGCAGCGCCACGATGCCGAGAAGCTCCGCCACCGCCTCCAGCGACGGGCCACCCTGTCCACGGGAGAAGAGCCGGCCGAAGCGCAGATTCTGCCGAACGGAAAGATGCGGCAGCAGCCGCGCCTCCTGGAACACGCAGCCGATCCGGCGGCGATGCACCGGGACCCGCACGCCCCGATCCGTATCGAGCAGGACCGTGCCGTCGACGACGATGCGCCCCCGCTGCGGTTGGGCGAGGCCGGCGATCAGGTCGATCACCGTGGTCTTGCCCGAGCCGGAGCGGCCGAACAGGGCGGTGAGCCCGGCGCCCGCCGTGAAGGTGACCTCCAGCGAGAAGGTGTCGCGATGGAGCGTGACGTCCACGTCGATCGTCACGGGCTAAGGGCTCCACGGCGCGGTTGCGGCGTTGTCGGCGGGACACGAGGAGACCCGATGATCACCGTCCATCACTTGGAGAACAGCCGCTCGCAGCGGGTGCTGTGGCTGCTCGAAGAACTCGGGACCGCCTATACGGTGAAGCGCTACGAGCGGGACCCGGCGACGATGCGGGCGCCGCGGGAGCTGCGCGCCATCCATCCCCTGGGTAAGTCGCCCGTGATCGAGGCGGACGGCCGGATCGTCGCGGAGACCGGGGCGATCGTCGAATTCCTGACCGAACGGGCGGGCGGTGCCTTGGTGCCGGCGCAGGGCAGCGCGGAGCGCGCCCGCTACACCTACTACCTTCACTATGCCGAGGGCTCGGCGATGCCGCCGCTGCTCCTCAAACTCGTCTTCTCCCGGCTGGCTCCCGGTAGCCCCGCCCTGCTCCGTCCGCTGGTTCGGGCGATCGCCGGGAAGGTTACGGACGGTTTCGTCGATCCGGAGCTGCGTCGGCACGCAGCGTATTGGGAAACGGAACTCGCCGAGCGCCCCTATTTCTGCGGGCCGGATTTCACCGCGGCCGACATCATGATGAGCTTCCCCCTCGAAGCCTTCGCCGCACGCGGCACCGGCGCGGGGCCGCGGGTGACGGATTGGCTTGCCCGCATCCATGCGCGCCCGGCCTATGGCCGCGCGCTCGCGCGGGGCGGAGCCTATACCTACGCCTGATCGCGATGCGCGCCGCATCAGCCCGCCCCCAGCCGCCGGCTCATGCGCCGCGCCAGCCATTCGGACGCGACCAGGGCCAGCATCGAGACCGCCACGGAGACGAGGATGAGACGGAGCGCGGCCCCCTCCCCGCCCGGCACCTGGGTCAGGGTGTAAATCGCCGAGGGCAGGGTTTGGGTCTCGCCGGGGATGTTCGAGACGAAGGTGATCGTCGCGCCGAACTCGCCCATCGCCTTGGCGAAGGCCAGCACCGCTCCGGCAAGGCAGCCGGGCAGGCTCAGCGGCAGGGTAACGAGCAGAAACACCAGCGACGGCGACGCTCCCAGGGTGCCCGCCGCCTGTTCCAGCTTGCCGTCCACGGCCTCGATCGAGAGCCGCATCGCCCGGACCATCAGCGGAAAGCCCATCACGGCGCAGGCGAGCGCCGCCCCGGTCCAGCGGAAGGAGAACACGATGCCGATCTCCGCGAGCCACGCGCCGAACACGCCCCTGCGCCCGAAGCCGAGCAGCAGCAGGTAGCCGGTCACGACCGGAGGGAGGATCAGTGGTAGATGCACCAGCCCGTCGAGCAGCGCGTGACCGGGGAAGCGCCGGCGCGCCAGCAGCCACGCGACGAGAAGGCCGAGCGGCAGGCTGCACAGGGTCGCTACCGACGCGACCTTGAGGGAGAGGAAGAGCGCCGTCACCTCGTCCGGGGTGAGACCGAGCCCGCTCAGCACGGCGCGGTCAGCCGTCGCGCGCTCAGGAACGCTTCTCCGTGCCGATCACGACGAAGCCCTGGCGTTCGAAGAACGGCCGGGCGGCCGGGCTGCGCAGATAGCTCAGGAAGGCCGCGCCGTCGGCGTTGCGGGACTCCTTGGTGAGCGCCGCCGGATAGACGATGGGCGGATGGCTGCCCTCGGGAAACGTCGCCACCACGTCGACGCTCGGATCACTCGCCGCGTCGGTGGCGTAGACGATGCCGAGCGGTGCCTCGCCGCGGGAGACGAGCAACAGGGCAGCACGGACGTTCTCGGCCTGGGCGACCTGTGACTTCACGCCGTCCCACGCGCCGAGCTTTTCCAGCGCCGCCTTCCCGTACTTGCCCGCCGGCACCGCTTCGACATTGCCCATGGCGAGCCGCCCGCCGGCCAGGGCCTTGGCGAGGTCGACGCCCGGTTCCAGGGGGATCTTGGTGTTCGCCCCCTTCGGCGCCACCAGCACGATCGCGTTGCGCAGGAGGTTGGTGCGGGTCTCGGGGCGAATGGTGCCGTTCTTCTCGGCATAGTCCATCCAGGCCAGATCGGCCGAGAAGAACAGGTCGGCGGGTGCCCCCGACTCGATCTGCTTGGCCAGCGCATTGGAGCCCGCATAGGAGAGCCGGCTGGTCTTGCCGGTCTCCTTGGTCCAGGCCGCACTGGCCTCGTCGAGGGCATTCTTCAGGCTGGCGGCGGCGAAGACGACCACGGGCTCCTCGGCCCGCGCCGGGAGGGCCGCCGACACTGCTCCCGCGGCGAGGGCGAGAGCGAGGCCGGCGATCCAGGCGCGGCGGGGGCGGGATACGGTCACGGCCATGATCTCCGAGGGCCGCCGTGGCGGCGACCCGCAAGCGCTATAGCCGAATGGGAACGACGCTGCCAGGGCCGAGCGGCAGCGCCCCGTGTGTCAGCTGTTGTCCGGCCCGGTGGCGGAAGGCTCCGGCTCGCCGGCGGTGAAGCCCTCGAGCCAGTCCAGGCTCTGCTGCGAGCCGGCCTCGTAGGGGTTGGCGGAATCGGGCTTGCCTTGCGCCTTGGCGGCCCGGCCCTCGTCGTAGATCGTCCGCGACACCACAGCCATGAGTTCGTCCTTTCGAAGGGAGGGTCCGGCCGACAAGCCGGTTCGGCGCGGGGAGTTCCGTTGTAGCCCCGTCTCAGGCAGCGGAAGTCGGATCCTCCCCCGGCCGCGTTTCGGCCCGATGGAGTCGGCTGAGCAGCACGAGCAACGAACCCGGCAACGGGGCCTCCAGGGCGCCGGTATCGAGGATCGGTGACCGCTCGGTGCGACGGCGGTCGGGCCGAGGCTCCTGCTTGACCACGATTGGCGGGCGGCGGCGGGTGGGTTTGGGTGTCATGACGCGACCGGTACTCAGGACGCCTGTGTTGGAACGAGAGGCCGGTGGGAACGCGGTTTCACCGAACCGGTTCCGCGCGTTCCGGCTACAAATTAAACATGTTGCCTGCGGATTAGGCGGTTTATGCCTTGCCTGTGCTGCCGCTGCGACAGGTCTCCTCCTGGGGCGGCGGCGGTCCGATCCGCAAAACCCGTGGCCGGATGAAGCGGCCGGTGTTAGAGGGCGCTCCATGCTCGAAGGCCTGCCGCCGCACCGTCCGACCCACGTCCTGCGCCTGATCACGGACGAGCCGTCCGCGCGCGCCATGACCGAACTCCTCGGTGAGATGTTCGATCCCATGGAGACGGCGGTGGCCGCCTTCGAGGTCGAGGAGACCGGGGCTTGGCGCCTGGAGGCCTATTTCTCCGAGGAGCCGGACACGGAGATGATCCTCGACTTGATTCGCCCGTTGGTGGGCGATCAGGCGGATGCGGCGGTCTTCGAGACCATCGACCAGCAGGATTGGGTGAGAGCCTCGCTGGAGGGGTTGAAGCCCGTACGGGCCGGCCGCTTCCTCGTTCACGGCTCGCATGACCGTGAACATGTACGTCCCAACGACCTCGCCATCGAGATCGAGGCGGCGCTGGCATTCGGCACGGGTCACCACGGCACCACTCTGGGCTGCCTGCGGGCGCTGGTCGCCGAGCTGAAGCGCCGCCGTCCGGCCCGCGTGCTCGATGTCGGCACCGGCACCGGCATCCTGGGGTTTGCCGCCGCCCGCGCGCTGCACGTGCCGGTCGTCGCGGGCGATCTCGATCCGGAAGCGGTGGAAACGGCCCGGGGCAATGCCCGCCTCAACGGCCTCGGACCCCTGATGCGGCTCTACCAAGGCCCCGGCGTGCGTCACGCCCTGGCCGACCGCGCCCGCGGCTTCGACGTCGTCTTCGCCAACATCCTGGCCCGGCCCCTCAAGCGCCTCGCCCCCTCGCTGACGGCGGTGGTGGCCGATGACGGCGTCCTGATCCTGTCGGGCCTGATCGAGCGCGATGTACCCGGCGTCCTCTCGACCTACCGCCATCGCGGTTTCCATCTCGCCCGCGCCGGGCTCATCGAGGGGTGGGCCACGCTGGTGCTCCGGCGCGGCGGTGCGGCGGCCCGGCCGCGCTGAGTTCCTCGCGGTCGAACTCGGCTTCGGTTCGCGTCGTCTCGACAAGCGTCGAACCGGGCGTCGGGAAACCGAACCCGCGCGGCTCGAAAGCGGTCCGCAGTCGCGGCATCACGATCCGTCCCGGCCTCACGCGGTCCCTCGACCGGCTCCCGACAAATCGCCCGCCGAACACGGAGGCAGCGATTGGAGTGGATGCCGGTTTCGAATGGCACTCTGCACAATGGTGATGCAGCGCCGAGTCGTCATGGGAGTGCGATTTCAGAGAGCCGGCATCCAAAACAAAACGTAAATACAAAATTAATGGTGCGGCGCTTCGCGTAATCGTGAACGGTGCGAATTCATCGATCGGAAAGAAACACTTTCTACCTGGCGCATGGAATGTATGGGTTCGTGCGGGGTTGGTGTGCTGAAAGTTGTTGGCTGCATCGTCGAGCAGCATGACCTCTTGCTTGTGGGCTTGGCCGCTCTCGTCTGTACGCTCGCAGCCGGAACCTGCATCGCGCTCCTGCGCCACGCCGATCGATCGGTGGGACGGCTGCATTACCTCTGGCTCGGCGTGGCGGCCGTGGCCGGTGGGTTCGGCATCTGGGCGACCCACTTCATCGCCATGCTCGCCTTCGAGCCGGGCCTGCCGAGCGGCTACCATCTCGGACTGACCGCACTCTCGCTCGTCTACGCCATCGTCTTGACCGGCCTCGGTTTGACCCTCGCCCAGTTGCGGTCCCTGCCGGCGGCCCCGGTCCTGGGCGGCATCGTTCTCGGCGGCGGGATCGCCGCCATGCATTACACCGGCATGGTGGCCTACGAGGTCGCCGGGCACGTGCAATGGGATCCAAGTCTGGTCGCGGCCTCTCTCGTCCTGGGGAGTCTGCTGGGGGCAGCCGGCCTCTCGGCGGCCCTCGCGGATCGCGGCAGGCGCGGCACCGTCCTCGGCGCCTTCCTGCTGCTGCTCGCGATTTGCAGCCATCATTTCACGGCCATGGGGGCCGTCACGATCCTGCCGGACCCGACCATCGATATTTCGGACGGTGCCATACCGTCCCGCTGGCTCGCGGTCGGCGTCGCGTGCGCCAGCCTCGCGATCCTGTTCCTGGCCTGCGCTGCCCTGGCCCTCGACATCCGGGACCGCCGCCGCTTCAGCCTGGAGCGCGAGCGGCTGCACAGCCTCGCCAACGCGGCCGTGGAGGGCTTGGTCGTCTGTCAGGGGAATCGGATCGTCAACGCCAATGACAGCTTCGGCACGCTGGTCGGTCTGCCGGCCGGCGATCTGTCCGGTATCGAGCTGTCGCGGTTCCTGCCGGATGTCGTCGGCCCGCTGTCGAACGGGCAACCGGATCAGGCGGTGGAGACCGAACTCGTCTGCGTCGCGGGCGGCACCGTTCCGGTCGAACTGATCGTGCGGCCCGTCACCTACGGCAATCGTCCTCACTATGCCGTCGCCGTGCGCGACCTCCGGGCCCGTCGCCGGGCCGAAGGGCAGATCCAGTTCCTCGCCTATCACGACCCGCTGACCGGCCTCGCCAACCGCGCCAGCTTCCGCCAGCGACTCGACCAGGAGCTGAAGGTGGCGCAGGCCGCCAAGCGCAAGCTCGCGGTGCTCTGCCTGGATCTCGACCGCTTCAAGGAGGTCAACGACCTGTTCGGTCACCCCACCGGTGACGCTATGTTGGTCAACGTGGCGCGCTCCGTCACGGCCATCCTGAACGAAACGCAGATGATGGCGCGTCTGGGTGGCGACGAGTTCGCCATCCTGGTCCCTTGCGAGCATGCAGTGGAGGCCGGTCGCATCGCCGAGCAGGTCATCGAGGCGCTGCGCGCCGGCATCGGCGAGACCAACACGCCGACGATCGCCACCAGTGTCGGCATCGCCCTGTATCCCGACGATGCCGAGGAGCGCAGTCTGCTTCTGAGCTACGCCGATACGGCACTCTACAAGGCGAAGTCCGAAGGCCGGGGGACCTACCGCTTCTTCGAGGCGAGGCTGGGCATGCAGGTGCGCGACCGCCGCATGCTCGAGCACGATCTGCGACACGCCGTGGCGCGCGGCGAGATGCAACTCGTCTACCAGCCGCAGACCGATGTGCAGAGCGGCGCGGTCCTCGGATTCGAGGTCCTGCTGCGGTGGCATCATTCCGACCGCGGGGCCGTCCCTCCCTCCCTCTTCATCCCGATCGCCGAGGAGAGCGGCGCGATCCTGCAGATCGGGGAGTGGGTCCTGCGCGAGGCTTGCCGGGAGGCCGCGACTTGGACAAATCCGCTTTCCGTCGCCGTCAACGTCTCGGCGGTGCAGGTCCATGCCTCCCACTTCGTGCAGCTCGTCCACGAAGTTCTGTTCCAGACCGGTCTCAAGCCGGAGCGTCTCGAGATCGAGATCACGGAGACGGCACTCATCCGTGATCCGGGGCGTGCGCAATCGACCCTGCGGCAGCTCAAGGCGCTGGGTCTACGGATCGCGATGGACGATTTCGGAACCGGTTACTCGTCCCTCTCGAATCTCCGCACCTATCCGTTCGACAAGATCAAGATCGACGGTTCCTTCGTCCGATCCGTCGATGAGAACGAACAAACCAAGGCGATCGTGCGATCGGTTCTCGGCCTCGGGCGCGGACTTGGCCTGCCCGTTCTGGCCGAGGGCGTCGAGACGGAGGCCGAACTCGCATTCCTGATGTCCGAGAGCTGTCAGTCCGCTCAAGGGTATCTGATGGGCAAGCCGGCACCGATCGACCAGTTCTCCGCCCATACGACCGGCGTGAACGCCGCCATGCAGACAAGACAGGTGGCCTAACGTCTCGACGTCAGCGACCGCGGGCGACGCCGGGAAGCCGCTTCAAGCGGTTTGGCCCGGCTTGCGCGGCTCTCCGTTCATGTGACGGACGTTTCTGAGAGTTACACCAGGCTTGTTCTCGCTCACTGCCACGATCACGACAGATCGAAGCGCCGCAGCATGGGAATGCCGCATGAACTGCACACCTCTTGGAACTTCAGGAGGCGTTCGATCGGAATCAGTGCATGATTCCAGGCCTGAGCGTCGAACAAGACTTCGCCGCCGTCATGAATCGCCATATCGGGCCGTAGGCGGAAATCGATGTAGGACATCTCACGCGCGAGATGTCGAATGCGATGTCTCTGCGCTTTGTCGAGCACCTCGATAAAGACGAAGGGGCGTTCCCGCTTGATGGTTTCGACGGCGCCTTCCAAGAATGCGTGCTCATGACCTTCGATATCGGCTTTGATCACACTGATCGGTGATCGGATTTCGATGCTGTCGAGCGTTGCGACACCGATTTCGAGGCTGCTGCCCGACGGCGTGTGTCTCTTGAAATCGGCTTCCAGGGAGGCGCTGGTTTCGATCAGCCCGTGGCCTGGATCGGGGATGTGCAGCGTGGTTCTACCGATCTGGTTGCTCAGTGCGATTGTGTGAATGTCGACAGCGTTCCGGAGGTTGTTGAGGTCCAGATTGCGCTCAAACGCTTCGAGCGCCGAGGGAAACGGCTCGAAAGCAATGATGGGCCGACCCGGCGCGATGACGCCCGCCATCACGGAATACACACCCGTGTTCGCACCGACATCGATGAATGCACCCTCGATCCGAATGAGGCTTGCCATCATCAGCATCGGCAGCGGCGCTTCGTAACTGCCTTTTACAATATCGCGAGCGACCTGATCGGCGCCATTGGCCGTGTCAAGCTTGAAGGATCGACCTGCAAAATTGACATCAACGCAGTTATTTCTTCCCGCGCGGCTAGGCGAAGGGACCGATGATTGAGTGTCATCTACGCCGATCGCAGATGAAGGGCCTTTAACGTCCATGGCAACCGGCCTTTATATTGATGTACTCGGTTGATTTGATTGGCGTGTATGATCAGGCTATTCGCGGCCAACACAGGTGAAATTTGGCTTGCAAGGCTCGCTGTCTCAGTAAAACAAGGTATGCAGAAAATCAAATTCGCGATATTCGACTCGTCTCCCGCAGTTTATGTAGGAAATATAGCCATTGAATGTATGTTTGTATATTGTTAAATATGTTCGAATTTCGGATGATTACAAGATTTCAGCCCTGCCCAAAAATGAGATGCGGGTTCTAAATGAACCTCTTGTTGGTCTGGCAGGCATGAGCGCGTGCAAGCCCATCGGCCACGCAATCCCGTTGCGTCCACGCCACCTGTCGGGAAGCGTCCTGAACGGTTTCGCCCGTGTTCAAGTCCGCGATGCGGTATGCCGTTTCGCCCCGGCACCGGGTGCTCCGCTTGGGCCCGTCGCAAATGGAGCGGCGATCCGTGAAACACCCGACCACGCCGAGGGGGGCTTCACGACCACGGCTCGCCATCCGGCGGATCAGCCCGCGGCCGACGCAGACATACGGTCGGCCTCCGCCACCGCCTGGTCCATCCTGGGCACGCCCGTACGCCCCTCCCCCGAACCCCGTGCCATTGTCCCGGCTCCGCCTGCGGCGTAACCCTGACCCCATGACCCGCACGCGCTTTCAGACCTTCGACGATCCGAGCCACGCCAAGGGGCCCGAACGGATCGAGGCCCTGCGGGCGGCCCTGCGCGAGATCGGCGCCGACGGGTTCGTCGTGCCGCGGGCCGACGAGCATCAATCGGAATATGTCCCGGCCAATGCCGAGCGGCTCGCATGGCTCACCGGCTTCACCGGCTCGGCCGGCACGGCCATCGTGCTGGCCGACCGCGCCGCCTTGTTCGTCGATGGGCGCTACACCGTGCAGGCCCCCGCACAGGTGGACACCCGGACGATCACGGTGGTCCCGCTGGCCGAGACGAGCCCGGAAGCATGGCTCGGCACGCATCTGAAGGCCGGGCAGAGTCTGGCCTACGATCCGTGGCTGCACACGCCGGACGGGCTCGCCCGGTTGGAGCGGGCCGCGACCAAGGCCGGAGCCACGCTGCGCGCCGTCGAGACGAACTTGGTCGATGCGGTCTGGGCCGGGCGCCCGCGTCCGCCCGCGGGCCGGATCGCGGTGCATCCCGAGGCGCTGGCCGGAGAGGGCGCCGCCGACAAGCTGGCGCGGATCCGCGCCGCGCTCCGCGAGGGCGGGCTCGACGGTCTCGTCGTCTCCGATCCGCACAATCTCGCTTGGGCGTTCAATCTGCGCGGGGCCGACATCGCCCACACGCCCCTGGCGCTGGGCTACGCCCTGATCCCGGTGGAGGATCGGGCCGTCCTCGCACTCACCTCGCCCGAATTCGATCCGGATCTGCGCGGAGCCCTCGCGCCCCTGGCCGATCTGCTCCCCCGGACGACGTTCCCCGGGGCGCTCGCCGCCCTCTGCGCCGGGGCCGCGCGGCTGCGCCTCGATGCGGCCACGGGTTCCGCGGCCTTGCGATCCCTCGTGGAAGCGGCGGGCGGCGTCGCCGATGTCGGGCCGGATCCGATCACCGCCATGAAGGCGGTCAAGAACGCCGCCGAGATCGCCGGCACCCGCGCCGCCCATCATCGCGACGGCCTTGCCGTGACGCGCTTCCTCGCATGGCTCGACCGGGCAGGCCCCGTGACTGAGATCGAGGCGGTGGAGGCGTTGGAGGATTTCCGGGCGGAGAGCGGAAATCTGCGCGACGTCTCCTTTCCGACGATCTCCGGCTCGGGCGCGAACGGCGCCATCGTGCATTACCGCGTCACCCGCGCCACCGACCGGCGGAGCGAGGCCGGCGAGCTGTTCCTGATCGATTCCGGCGCGCAATACGCCGACGGCACCACCGACATCACCCGGACGGTCGCCGTGGGGACACCTTCGGACGAGATGCGGGCGCGCTTCACCCGCGTGCTGAAGGGCCATATCGCCATCGCCCGCGCGGTGTTTCCTGAGGGCACGACCGGGGCGCAGATCGACGCGCTGGCCCGGCTCAGCCTGTGGGAGGCGGGGCTCGACTACGATCACGGCACCGGCCACGGCGTCGGCGCCTTCCTCTCGGTCCATGAGGGGCCGCAGCGCATCGCCAAGACCGGCACGGTGGCCCTGAAGCCTGGCATGATCCTCTCGAACGAGCCGGGCTACTACAAGGCCGGCGCCTACGGCATCCGTATCGAGAACCTCGTCCTCGTCGAGGAGCGCCCGATTCCCGGCGGTGAGCGAGCGATGCTGGGCTTCGAGACCCTGACGCTCGCCCCGATCGACCGGCGCCTCGTCGTCCCGGACCTTCTCGGCGCGGCCGACGCCGCATGGCTGGACGCCTACCATGCACGGGTGCGCGAGCGCTTGGCGCCCGATCTCGACGGGGAAACGCGGGCTTGGCTGGAGGCGGCGACGAGCCCGCTCGCCGGGGCCCTGGCGTGACGGCCCGCCCCGCCATCCTCTTCGTCTGCCTGGGCAATATCTGCCGCTCGCCCCTGGCCGAGGCCGCGTTCCGGCTCGAGGCGGAGCGGGCCAATTTGGACGTCACGGTCGATTCCGCCGGGACCGGCGATTGGCATGTGGGCGAGCCGCCCGATCCGCGGGCGATCGCGGTGGCCCGCGCCCACGGTCTCGACATTGCCGGCTATCGCGGCCGACAGGTGAGCTCGGCGGATTTCGAGCGGTTCGATCATGTCGTCGCGCTCGATCACGCCAACCTGGCGCGTCTGCGCGCCCTGCGGCCCGAGGGTGCGCGGGCGAGCTTGAGCCTGCTCCTCGATCACGTGCCCGGCCGGGCGGGCGAGCCGGTCGCGGACCCCTATTACGGCGGGCCGGAGGGGTTTGCGACGACCTGGGACGACGTGACGAGCGGCGCCCGGGTCCTCGTCCGCCGGATTGCGGACGGCGCGTGAGCCCCGATGCGCTCGCCCGGCGCGCCGCCGCCCTGCTGGGCAGCGAACTGGCACAATTCAGACGGCTGACCGGAGGTGACCTCTCCGATTGTCTCCTGATCCGCCTCGCCGATGGGCGCGAGGCGGTGGCGAAGTCGGGCCCCGCCCCCCGCACGGAAGCCGAGATGCTGGCGGCGATCGCCGCGACCGGCGCCCCGGCACCCGCCATCCTCGCCGTCGATGACGCGGTTCTCGTCCTCCAGCGTCTCCCGGATCGAGGAGGCAGCGCGCCGGCCGAGCTCGGCCGCGCCATGGCCCGCCTCCATGTCGCGCGGGGGGACCTTTATGGCTGGCGGACCGACTACGCCTTCGGCCCCGTGGCCATCGAGAATGCGTGGTGCGAGGATTGGCCGGTCTTCTGGGGCGAGCGGCGCCTGCTATGCCACGCACCCCATCTGCCGCCTGCCCTCGTCCCGCGCCTCCAGAAACTCGTCGACGATCTGCCGAACCGCCTGCCGGCGCGGCCCCGTCCCGCCCTGCTCCACGGCGACCTGTGGGGCGGCAACGTCGTCTATGACGACGGGCGCGTCGCGGGCCTGATCGACCCGGCCTGCTATCACGGTCACGCCGAGGTCGATCTCGCCATGCTCGCCCTGTTCGGTCGGCCCGGCCCCGGCTTTCGCGAGGCCTACGGCGCTCCCGAACCGGGAGAGGCCGAGCGCGTCGCGATCTACCAGCTCTGGCCGGCTCTGGTGCATCTGCGCCTGTTCGGCGCCGGCTATCGCGGGCTGGTCGAGGGGCTGCTGAAAGTGGCAGGGGTCTGATCCGCGCGATCCGTCCGACTTGCGCAAACGCGCGCCCCTCTCCGTATTGTCCGAAGAGGGGCGCGGAGACCGTGAACCTTACTCCGCCGGTGCTGCCAACGGGGCCCCGGCGCGGGGCTCGAACCGGCCCTCGCCCGCCGGCATCATCTCGATGCGGCGATCGTGGTGCTGGTGCAGGGTCGAGCGGTGACCGATCGAGACGATGGTCGTGCCGGGGAGCTTCTCGCGCAGCATCCGGTAGATCGACGCCTCGCTCGCCTCGTCGAGGGCGGCGGTGGATTCGTCGAGGAACAGCCAGTCGGGCTTGGCGAGGATCGCGCGGGCGATAGCGAGCCGCTGTTGCTCACCGCCCGACAGACGCCGATCCCAGGAATCGACCTCGTCGAGCCGGTCGGCGAGCGCGGGCAATTGCGCGGCGATGAGCGCGTCGCGGATCGCCGCGTCGGAGAACTGCTCGCTGGTGGCCGGGTAGACCACCGCGCCCCGCAGGGTGCCCAGCGGAATGTAGGGCCGCTGCGGCAGGACCAGGGCCGATTGGCCCTCCGGCACGTCGACCCGGCCCTTGCCGAACGGCCAGATCCCGGCGATCGCCCGGAACAGGGTCGATTTGCCCGAGCCCGAGGGGCCGGTGAGCAAGGTCGCGCCGCCCTTCGGCAGGGTGAGGGAGGCCGCCCGCACGATCTCCCGCCCGTCGGGCAGCGCCAGCGTCAGGTCGCGGCCGGTGACGTCGCCCGAGCGCTCATGGCCTTGAGCCAGGCCGTAGCCGGCGCCTGCCAGCGCCTCGGCCTTGGTCATTGCCCGCTTGAAGGCGCTGAGACGGATGGTGTTCGCCTTGTAGGCCGCGAGCGTGGTGTAGGCGTTGATGAAGAAGGACAGCGAGTTCTGGACGTTGCTGAAGGCGTTCGAGGTCTGCTGCAGCGTGCCCAGCGTGATCTTCTTGGCGAAGAACGACGGCGCGGCGATGACGAGCGGAAAGATGGTGCTCGCCTGGCGGTAGCTGAAGGTGAAGGCGATCAGTTTGATGCGCCGGTAGATGATGCCGATGTAGTTGTCGATGATCGCGTGGAACAGCGTCGTCAGCCGCGTCGCCTCGGCCCGCTCGCCGCGCAGCAGCGCGATCTGTTCCGAGTAGATGCGGTTGCGCGCCAGGGCGAAGCGGAAGTCCGCCTCCACCTGCTCCTGCCGGAAGTCGAGGCCGATCAGCGGCTTGCCGATGATGTGGGTGAGCCACGTGCCGACCACCGCGTAGGCGATCACGAGCCAGACCAGGAAGCCCGGCACGACGGTGTCGGTGAAGGGCAGCACGAAGTCCCGCGAGAGCGTCCACAGGATGACGATGAAGGAGACGAGCTGCGCCGCCTGCGACAGGAGCCGGATCGACAGGCCTGCCGTCTGCAGGATGAAGTTGTTGACGTCCGACTGGATACGCTGGTCCGGATTGTCCGCCTCCTCGTCGGTGAAGGGGATGCGGTAATGCGTGCCCTGGCCGAGCCAGCGCTCGTAGAGGCTGTGGGTCAGCCATGTCCGCCAGCGGAGCTGGAGCGCCGAGTCGACGTAGAGGTCGAACATCCCGATGACGATGTTCAGCGCAGCCAGCGGCACGAAGATCCAGACGATCTGATACCAGAACGCTGGCGCATCGAGCGCCTGGAGCGAGTTGTACATGTCGCGGTAGAAGAAGTTGAAGCCGAGCGTCAGCGCCACGTCGGCGAAGTTCACGAAGATCGACAGCCCGACGAGGTTGCGTCCGATCTCGCCTTCCGTCCGCCCGAACCAGCGGAACAGGCCGATCTCGCGCGCCGGCGCGTCCTGGTTGGCGAAATACGGATCGGCGATGAGGGTGATGTCGCGGATCGGCTTCCAGTGCGAGATGGCGAGCACGATGCCGGCGAAGACCACGGCCCCGGTCGCGGCGAAGTCGGGCGGCAGCAGCGCCGCGATGACGCCGGGCAGCGCGCCGAGGGCGGCGAGCGTCTTGGACCCGGCGAGCAGGAGGTAGCCGAGCCCGTAGACCGAGACGAAGATCTTCAGATAGGCCGAGATATTGCGGGAGGCGTAGAGCAGGCCCGCCATGGCGAAGCCCGCGAGCGAGACGTAGAGCGGCGGCGAGGGCAGGCCCGGCATCGCGAGGAGCAGGAGCGCGACGAGCGCCGTGAGCGCGGCCTGAAGGCCAAGCCCACTCTTGAATGCGGCCACGCGGAATTCTCCCTCTTGCTTTGGCGGCCCGGCCCCGTCACGGGTCGGACTGTCCCGGGCGGGACATCGCCGTCTTCGGCGGCCCCGGCTGATCGCCTGGGGCCTGGCGGCTGGTCTGGGCGAGATCGTGGCGCGGGCCCACCCCTGTCACGTGAAATTTCCGTCATGTCGGACCGCCAGAGGGCGCGGCACCTGTGGGCATCCGTCGAACTGCGACACCGTGGACCGGGCCGAGGACGGAGAATTCCGAGCGAAACCGCGTCGACGCGATCGGGTCGTCAGTCCGCGTTCCAGTTCCAATCGCCGTAATCCGGCTCGCGACAGCGGTAGCCGATCGGGCATTGTGGGTTGTCACGGGTCGGCACGAAGCGCAGTTCCGCGATTTCGGTGAGTTCGCACTGGCTGCGGTCGCGCACGAAACGCTCCGGTGCCCGGCCGCCGATGCCGAGGATCACCGAGCCTTCCGCTTTCACGAGGGCCATCGCCTCGGCGCAGGTCAACCGCACCGTCGGCGTGCGCGGCTGTGCGGCGGCCGGGAGCGACGGCAGGATCATGCCGAGGGTCGTGCCCAGGGTCGTACCGAGGACGGCGAGGGCGACGGGTTTCATGACGCGGGTTACGAGCGACGGCCGGGGAGCGGCCGCCAAGCTTGACCATGGCAGGTTCCATGAGCGTCGGGAAGGGGTTACGCTCAGCAATCGCGCCGAAAGCGAAGGCGTGGCCTTTCGGCTCCCGAATACGCATGCGAGAGCGTATTCGCTGGCCGAATCGATTCTCGCAACTTGCGCGGAATGCAGCGCGAAAGCTCAGCCGTGATCGCCATAGACTGGAGCAAGTCTAGCTCCAGAAACGGGAGGGAGACGATGGTTCCGACGCCTTGCCGCGCCGTTGCCGCAATCGCACCGTCTACCGTGGCGGCCGGGCCATGCTGGGCCCTTCCTCATGCGCCGCGCCGGACGTTTCGTCGGGCTGCGTGCCCTCGCAACGGGACAGACCGTGTTATGTCGGGCCTCTCGATTCTCAATGTCGATGCCGTGCGCGCTGCGCCGGTCTCTCGCGATCCCTACACCTACTTCCTCGGCAACAATGTCCTGAACGAGGGCGCGATCGCCGAGATCCGCCAGGACTTCCCGACCATTGCCAAGCCCGGCTACCTCACCGTGGACGAGGTCGCCCTGAAGGGCCGCTTCAAGGCCTTGATCGACGAGCTGGAGAGCGACGAGTTCTCGCGCATCCTCGGCGAGAAGTTCGGCATCGACCTCGTGTCGTGCCCGCGGCTCACCACCATCATGAAGAAGAGCCAGCCGAAATACGGTTCCATCCACACCGATGGGCCGTCCAAGGTGATGACGCTCCTCGTCTATATGAACGATGCCTGGGATGCCCCCGCGGCCGGTCGCCTGCGGGTGCTCTACGACGGCAAGAACTACGAACCCTTCGCCGTCGAGGTGCCGCCGACCATGGGCACGATGTTCGCCTTCCTGCGGGCCGACAATTCCTGGCACGGCCACGAGCCGTTCGAGGGCGAGCGCCGCGTCGTGCAGGTCGCCTGGGTCAAGGATGCGGCGGAGCTGGAGCGCAAGAAGAAGCGCAACCGCACGGCCCAGTTCCTGAAAGGCATCTTCGGACGCTGAGGCGGAGCGCGGGAATGGCGGCGATGACGGAGGATGGAGGCGAGACCGCACGGTCCGCTTCGACCCGGGAGCGACCCGTCTCCCGACGGCTCGCCATTCCCGTCATCCTGGCTGCGGGCTGGGGCGCCCTGTTCTCCTACACCCTGCTGGCGCTGACCGACGACGGACACGAGGCCACGGCCCGGCCGGCCCGCTACGCCACCGCCGATGGCGGCGGCATCGACGTGCCGGAAGTGCGCCTGCCCGAGCCCGAGCGGGTGCCCTCCCCTCCGTCTCAGGCCCGCCTCGTCCCGGTCGCCGCCGTCGCGCCCGTCCCTGAGGCGCTGTCCCCGCCCGAGCCGCCCCGGCCGGCTGCTCCGGTGCTGGAGCGCGCGGCCTATGTCGGCGTCTGGGGGCCGAGCCCGATCGCCTGTGCCCAGCGCCAGCGCCGCCGCGGTTTCCTCCCCGCCACCATCACCGAAGAGGGGGCGAAGGCCGGACGCACGGTCTGTCGGTTCCGCAACAACCGCCGCGACGGAGCGGCCTGGACGATGGCGGCCGATTGCAGCGAGCGCGGCCGGCGCTGGACCTCGCAGGTGCGTCTCGTGGTCGAGCAGGACCGGCTGACGTGGTCGAGCCCCAAGGGATTGGCGAGCTATATCCGGTGCGGCCGCAAGGCCGGGTGACCGCGTCGCGGCTCACGCCGCTGCCGGACCGAACCGCAGGGGCAAAGCGGCACTGCGGAACACCACACGCTCCGGCATCAGGCGCCACAGCCGCTCGGCACCGGCAAAGGTCGCGATCTCGGGCGAATCCAACACCAGCTCCGTTCGACCTGTGATCTGCAGCAGATCGCCGGTCGCGACGTCCGGAATCGCGATGCCGGCGCGCGGCTGGGCCAGGAGGTTGCCCAGCGTGTTGAAGAAGCGGTTGCCGGCATAGTCCGGAACCGTGAGCGTGCCATCTGCCGCGACCCGTACGAAGCCCGCCGGTCCACCGCGATGCGAGACATCGACCTGCCGGTGTCCCTCGCTCTCCGCATAGCTCGCCACGAACAGCGTGTCGGCCGCTGCCAGCAGCGCCCGCGCCCGGCCGTCGAGCCGGTCCGAGACGGCCGGGGCCGGCCTGCTCTCGGGGGGAGAGAGGAATTCGGACGGCCGAGGCCGGATATAGCGCGGGCAATTGCCGAAACTCTGCTCCACCGCGAGGGTGAAGCCGGCCTCGTCGTCCCGTTCCACCGTGCCGTTCAGGCGGTTGCGCCGCCGCGTGGCGAGTTCGATGCCGAGGAGGCCCACGGCCGCGCCGTCGGTCAGTCCGGCCTCGGCCGGATCGTCGGGCTCGGAGGCCGCCTCGACCCGCAGATGGAACGGGTCGGGGGCCTGGAGGAAGCCGGGCGGGCCGGCCCGCAGGGTCGCCCACGGGGCGCCGCCGGGATCGACCGTGCCGAGGACCACGAAGGGCAGCAGCGGATAGAACAGGGCGTGCTGCTCGACCAATCGGTCGCGGATCACCCGGGGGCCGATCTCGGCCATGCGATCGGCGGACCCGACGCGCGTCTGGAGGGCGATCTCGCCCCGATGCCAGGGAGACGTGTCCACGGCGGCCCTCCTTGGGTTCAGGCGGCGCTGAGGCCGGCTTCGGTCTTCGGAAAGGGCAGGAAGCCGGGCAATTCCTCGATTCGGGAAAGCCAGGCCCGGATCGCCGGATAGGGCGCGAGATCGACGTTCCCCTCGGGCGCCGCCACGATGTAGCTGTAGAGCGCCACGTCCGCGATCGTCGGATGGGCGGCGGCGAGCCAGTCGCGCGCGGACAGTTCCGCCTCGACCAGGGCGAGGATCGCGTGGGCTCGGGCGATCACCTCGTCGGGGCGGAAGGAGGCGCCGAACACGGTCACGAGGCGCGCGGCGGCCGGACCGAAGGCGATCGGCCCGGCGGCGACCGAGAGCCAGCGTTGCACCCGGGCGGCCCCCTCCGGATCCTCGGGCAGCCAATCGGTGCGGCCGAGCTTCTTCGCGACATAGATCAGGATCGCATTGGAATCGGGGATGATGGTCCCATCGTCGTCCAGGACCGGCACCTGCCCGAACGGATTGATCTTGAGGAAAGCCGGCGACTTGTGCTCGCCGCCCGCGAGATCGACCGGAACGGTCGCGTAATCCGCCCCCACCAGGGACAGGAACAGGCGGGCCCGATGGGCATGGCCCGACAGCGCCAGATCGTAGAGCTTCACGGATCTCTCCTCTGCACCCGGCCCTCGTCCGGCCGGTATCCCCATGAAAACCGTTTCTCCGGTTCGAGAGAACCGGCATTCTGAGCAAGCGACTGTTGCGCGAAGTGGAATGATCGGAGGGCCGGCATGGACCGCTGGCAGGGGATGCGGGTGTTCGTCCGGGTGGCCGAGAGCGGCGGCTTTGCCGGCGCGGCCCGCGCTCTCGGTTTGAGCCCGCCGGCGGTGACGCGGGCGGTCGCGGCGTTGGAGGCGCGGATCGGCGCGCGCCTTCTCACGCGCACCACGCGACGGGTGGCGCTCACGGAGGCCGGGGCGCGCTACCTGGAGGATTGCCGCCGCATCCTGGCCGAGATCGAGGAAGCGGAGGCCATAGCGGCCGGCACCACGGCGACGCCGAGCGGCACGCTGACCGTGACGGCGCCGGTCCAGTTCGGGCGCCTCTACGTGCTTCCGGTGATCTCGGACTATCTCGACCGCTATCCCACGGTCGCGGTCCGTGCCTTGTTTCTCGACCGCGTGATCCATCTCGTCGAGGAGGGAGCGGACGTGGCCCTACGGATCGGGACCCTGCCGGATTCCGGCCTCTCGGCGATTCGGGTCGGCAGCGTACGGCCGGTCGTCTGCGCCGCGCCGTCCTATCTAGAGCGGTACGGCACGCCCCTCGAACCGGGCGACCTGACGCGGCACGCGATCATCGGCCGGGCCGATCAGGCGACGGTGCACGAGTGGCGCTTCGGCTCGGATCGGCGCATGGCCGTTCCCCTGCGCCCCCGCTTCTCGTGCAACACGATCGACGGGGCGCTCAGCGCCGCCCTGGACGGACGGGGGATCGTCCGGCTCCTGTCCTATCAGGTGGCTCCGGCCATCGCCGAGGGGCGTCTGCGTCCGCTGCTCGAAGCGCAGGAAGGTCCGCCGATGCCGGTCCATGTGGTGAGCCCGGAGGGCCGCCGGGCGCCCGCCAAAGTCCGCGCCTTCATCGACCTGGCCGTGGAGCGACTGAGGGCGGATCCGCGGGTGAATCCGCAAGGGCTGCCAGCCGGATCATGAGCGGGTGGCGGGCTCCAGGGGGCAACCCTGAAGCGGTGTCATTTGTCCGCGTTCGCGCATCATCGCTTGGCGCAATGAAACGCGGCCCGCCGAAAGGCTCTCGGCGGGCCGCCATCCTTGTCCATGCGCCCTCCCCCGGCAGAGCGCAGGAGGGCCTATTGCGGCTGTAAGGAATCAGTCCTTCAGATCGGCCGGGACCTTGCCGCCATTCTCTTCCAGCTTCTTGATGACCTGCTTGTGCAGCCAGACATTCATCGAGGCGGAGTCGTTCTTGTCGCCAGAATAATGCAGCTCGTCGGCGAGCTGCTGGCGGGCATGGAGGCTCGAATCGAGGTCGAGCAGCTTCATCAGATCGACGATCGAGGTGCGCCAGTTCAGCTTCTGCGGGTTCTTCGACGCCATATCGTTGAGCACGGCCTCGACATCGACGGGGCCGCCGGACGCCGCGCCGCCGCTCGTGGCAGTGGCGGCCGGGGCGTCGCCGCCGGAGGAGGGCTGCGCCTCGGTCGAGGCGGGCTTGTCGCCGCCGGCCTTGGACTCGGAGGCCTGGGCCTCGGAGGTGCCGAACGGGTGGAGAATCTTGCTGACGATGCTGCCGAGGAGGCTCATGGCGGTCAGGTCCTGTCGTCTCGCGCGGCCGGTGTGCCGCTACGGTTTCGTTAACATCGGGCAAGCACGCCCGTTCCGTCGCGGCATTCCGCCCTGCCCCGTTGCGACCGGTGATTGGAAGATCGCGCCCGCTGTGCCATGGGGCGGGGTCAAATCTGCCGGAACCCGCACGATGCGCATCCTGTTCAAGGCCTTCGCCCTCATGGCGAGCCTCGCCGTCACCGCCGTTTCCTGGCCCGCCGCGGCCCAGCAGGTCCCGGTGCGCATCGGCGTGATCCCGGTGATCGGCGCGGCGCCGGTCTTCGTCGCCAACGGCGAGGGCTGGCTCAAGGAAGCGGGGCTCGCGCCCGCCTTCACCACCTTCGAATCGGGCCCGAACATGATCCAGGCGCTGGCATCGGGCACCATCGACGTCTACGTCGCCGGCATCGCCCCCCTCGCGGTGGCCCGCACCAAGGGCATCGACGTGCGGGTCGTGGCCGCCACCGCCATCGAGGAGATGGTGTTCGTGGCCGCCCCCAAGCTCGCGCCCTACTTCGCCGCGGCGCCGAGCAAGGCGGAAGCCTTCAAGCAGTTCAAGGCCAAGGAGGGCCGGCCGGCGCGCCTCGCCACGCAGCCGCCGGGTTCGGTGCCGAACACCACCCTCCAGCACTGGCTCTGGCAGGTGGCCAAGGCCGACAAGGCCGATGTCGAGATCGTCGCCATGGGCATCGACGCGACCCAGCAGGCGCTGCTGGCCGGGGCCGTCGACGGCGCCTCGATCCGCGAACCGGCGCTCACCATCGTCCAGGGCCGCAACCCGAAGATCGCGCTGATCGCCACCGGGGCCGAGATGTTCCCCGACCAGCCCGGCACCGTGGTCGCCGTCTACGGCAAGTTCGCCGATGCCAATCCGGCGGCGGTCGAGGGGCTCGTCTCGGCCCTCGTCCGGGCGACGGACCTGCTCAAGTCCGATCCGGCCAAGGCCGCCGGGCCGGTCGAGGCGGCGCTCGGCAAGGGAATCACCGACGTGGCGACGATCCAGAAGGCCCTGTCCTCGCCGGCAGCGAAATTCGTCACCGATCCGCGCACGATCATCGAGGCGACGAAGGCGATGCAGACCTACCAAGTCTCGATCGGCACACTCGACAAGGAGGCGCCGACCGACGGCCTGTTCGATACCAAGCCCTTCGACAAGGTGAAGAAGCCCTGATCGTTACCCCATGACCGCTCTCCGCTCGGCCGGGCTCGCGGCCGTCGGGCTCGCCGCCTTCCTCGGTGTTTGGGAGGCGGCGCCCCGGCTCGATCTCGTCAATCCGGCCTTCCTGCCGCCGCCCTCCTCGATCCCCGCCGCCTTCGGCCGTGAGATCGCCGGCGGCGCGTGGCCGAGGGCGGTCGCCGAGAGCCTGAGCCACTACGTCGTCGGTCTCGGGGTCGGTGCGGGGGCCGGGATCGCGCTCGGGCTCCTGTCGGGCATGTTCCGCTGGTTCGAGAGCCTGACGGCCTGGATCGTGCGGCTGCTGCGGCCGATTCCCGGCCTGGCCTGGGTGCCCTTCGCCATCATCTGGTTCGGCGTGCAGCCCTCGGCCGCCGTGTTCATCATCGCGATCGGCGTGTTCTGGATCGTGTTCTTCGCCACCCAAGGGGCCGTGCGCGGCGTCGACCGCGACCTGATCGAGGTGGCCCAGGCCTTCGGCTTCCGCGGGCCGTTCGCGCGGCTGACCAAGATCCTGTTGCCGGCGGCCACGCCCGGCATCCTGGTCGGCGTGCGCACCGCACTCGGGCAAGCCTGGATGGCCGTGGTCGCGGCGGAGATCTTCGGCGTCCCGGGCATCGGTGCCCGGATGATGCAGGCGTCCTCGCTCCTCTCCACCGACATCGTCGTCGTCTACATGCTGACCATGGCCGCCCTCTACGGCCTGTTCGACACCGGCTTCGTCGCCCTCCAGGGCTGGCTCCTGCGGTGGCGCGCATGAGCCCGATCATCGAGATCCGCGGCCTGTCGCTCGCCTACGAGCGCGACGGGCGGCGCACCGAGATCCTCTCGGCCCTCGACCTGGCCGTGCCGCGGGGGCAATTCCTCGTCATCGTCGGCGAGTCCGGCGTCGGCAAGTCGACGCTGCTGCGGGTGCTGATCGATCTCGCCAAGCCCAGCACGGGCACGGTGGGTCTCCACACCGCGCCCGACACCCGCACGCCGATGGCGCTGGTGTTCCAGGACGCCCGGCTGCTGCCCTGGCGGCGGGTGATCGACAACGTCGCCTTCGGTCTGGAGCGCCACGGCCTGCCCAAGGCCGAGCGTCGCGACCGCGCGGCGGCGATGCTCAAGCTCGTCGGTCTGGCCGATCTCGCCGGGCGCTGGCCGCACCAGCTCTCCGGCGGCCAGCGGCAGCGCGTCGCCATCGCCCGCGCCCTCGCGGTCGAGCCCGAGGTGCTCCTGATGGACGAGCCGTTCTCGGCGCTCGACAGCTTCACCCGCGAGGGGCTGCAGGACGAGATCCAGCGCATCAAGGCGCAGACCGGCAAAACCGTTCTGTTCGTGACCCACGACATCGACGAGGCGGTCTACCTCGCCGACCGGGTCGTGGTGCTGGCCGGCAGCCCCGGACGGATCGCCGCCGACGTCTCGATCACCCTGCCCCGTCCGCGTCGGCGTCGGGACGCGGAGCTGGTCGAGGCGGCCCGCCACCTGCGCGCGGAGCTGTCGCGGCGCTCTTCGGACCTGTGATGCCCGCGATGCGGAACGCGAGCGTCGCTGTGCGGGTTCGTTGCTCGCGCGGACGACCTCCCGGAACACCTTGACGGTGGCGCTCCGCGCCGGGAACCATCGCGCGGTCCTTCGGGGTGCCGCCGGGAGAATCGGGATGGGTATATTTCAGGACGCGCTCGTCCGCTTGAACCGTGTGGTGATGTCGTATGCGGGCGATGCCGTCTTCATGCAGGCGGCGGTCTCGGCGGCGGCCAACGTCATCGTGGCCGACGGCGATACCGACGAGGAGGAGATCGAGGCCGCCCTCGTCAGCATGCGGGCCAACCCGATTCTCGAAAAATCCTACGACACGCTGACGCTGGAAAAGGCGCTGTTCGAGGCCCTGGCCCGGGCGGAACTGCGCGCCGGGCGCCTCGAGAACCTTCAGCAGGTCGCCGCCGTCGCCGACCGTCCGGTCGAGCACCGCCAGTACATCTTCCTGATCGCGGCGGACGCCGCCGACAAGGGCGGCATCACCGAGAGCGAGCACAAGGTTCTCGACGAGCTGGCCGCCGCCCTCGCCGTCGACAAGGCTTCGCTCCTCGCCTGATCGGCAATCCGCCGAGGCGGCATCGCGCCGCCCACCACGCCCTCGCGGTCCTTTCGCGTCGGGCGTATGGTCGTCGCCGTTCGGGAGTTGGTATCACGATGTACAAGGTGACGGGGACGGACCCGGCGGGACGCGAGATGACCTTCGCCTGCGGCACCGACGAGCAGGCCCTGGAAAAGACCTGGGAACTCGCCCGCCGCGGTTTTCGCGATATCGCGGTGTCGGACCCGAAAGGGAAGCGCATGAGCGCGGGTGCGTTCGAGCGGGCGCTGGACTTCGACTACGAGTGAGCCGCCCCGACGGGCGAAGCAACCGTTGGCACCGAGCGTTTCCGAGGGCGACAGCTTGTCCAAGCCATCCCCCTCATTCTGAGGTGCCGGCGCGCGGGCTCCTCAGGATGAGGGGAATGGATGGAAGGGAGGCGGCGCTCACGCCGCCCGCTTCTGATAATCCTTCACATCGGTGAACCGGATCTTGTCCCAGCGCTCCTCCTCGTAGCGCAGGGAGAAGGCGGTGGTGGCCATGAAGACCGGCGCACCGTCGAGATCCGAGGCCATGGACGAGCCGTGGGCATCGACGAACTTGTCGATCTCGGTCTCCGAATCCGACTCGATCCAGCGGCAGACCGAGAACCGGCTCGTCTCGAAATCGATCGGGAGCCCGTATTCCGCCTGAAGCCGCTCCTTCAGCACGTCGAGCTGGAGCGCGCCGACCACGCCGACGATGGCCGGTGAGCCGTCCTGCGGCACGAAGACCTGGACGACGCCCTCCTCGCCCATCTGCTGCAGCGCCTCCTTCAGCTTCTTGGCCTTCATCGCGTCGGTGAGCTTGATCCGGCGCATGATCTCGGGGGCGAAGCTCGGCACCCCGCGAAACACCAGTTCCTCGCCCTCCGTCAGCGTATCGCCGATGCGCAGGGTCCCGTGATTGGGGATGCCGACCACGTCGCCGGCATAGGCCTCGTCGGCGATGGCCCGGTCCTGGGCGAAGAAGAATTGCGGCGACGAGAGCGACATCGGCTTGCCGGTGCGCACGAGCTTCGCCTTCATGCCCCGCCGCAGCATCCCCGAGCAGACCCGCATGAAGGCGATGCGGTCGCGATGGTTCGGGTCCATGTTCGCCTGGATCTTGAACACGAAGCCCGTCATCTTCGGCTCGGTCGGCTGGACCGCGCGCTTGTCGGCATCCTGGCCCCGGGGCGGGGGCGCGAAGCGGCTCAGACCGTCGATGAGGTCGCGCACGCCGAAGTTGCGCAGGGCCGAGCCGAAGAAGACCGGCGTCAGGTGCCCCTCGCGAAACGCCGCGAGATCGAAGGTCTTGAGCCCGCCCTCGGCCAGTTCCACCTCGTCGCGCCAAGCCTGGGCCGCGCCGTCCTCCGTGAGCAGCTCGTCGAAGAGCGGGTCGTCGGCGCCGGAGACCGGGATCGTGCCGGCATCGTCCGCCGCATCGAGGCGGCGCACCCGGTTGCCGCCGAGCTCGTAGGTGCCGGCGAAGTTGCGCCCGAGTCCGATCGGCCACGTCACCGGGGCGACGTCGAGCGCCAGGGTTTTCTCGATCTCGTCGAGCAGTTCGAACGGGTCGCGCGCTTCGCGGTCGAGCTTGTTGACGAAGGTGACGATCGGAATGTCCCGCAGCCGGCACACCTCGAACAGCTTGCGCGTGCGCGCCTCGATGCCCTTGGCGGCGTCGATGACCATCACGGCCGAATCGACCGCCGTCAGCGTCCGGTAGGTGTCCTCCGAGAAGTCCTCGTGGCCCGGGGTATCGAGCAGGTTGAAGACGCAATCGCCGTACTCGAAGGTCATCACCGAGGTGACCACCGAGATGCCGCGCTCCTTCTCGATGCCCATCCAGTCGGAGCGGGTCGAGACGCGATTGCGCTTGGCCTTCACCTCGCCCGCGAGCTGGATCGCGCCTCCGAAGAGCAGGAGCTTCTCCGTCAGCGTGGTCTTGCCCGCATCCGGGTGCGAGATGATCGCGAAGGTGCGCCGCCGCGCGACCGGATCGGCCTTCGGGTCGGCGGGTTTGGGGTCGGTCTGCATCAGCATGGCGGGCACCGGCCGCGCCGCGGGCGGCCACTCGTGTCGAGGAATCCGGGATCGGGCTTCTCTACGCGTTCCGCGGCGCGGGCGCAAAGCCGATGCGGGGGGCGAACGGGCGGTCGTCGTCACCCCCGTCCGACATAGGGCATGGCGGTGGCCATCACCGTCATGAACAGCACGTTAGCCGAGAGCGGCAGCCCCGCCATGTAGACGACTGCCTCCGCGACGTGACGCGCCTCCATGAACGGCTCGGGCCGGATGGTGCCATCGGCCTGCCGGGCGCCGCTGCCGAAGCTGTGGGTCATCTCGGTCTCGGCATTGCCGATATCGATCTGTCCGCAGGCGATGTCGAAGGCACGCCCATCGAGGGCGGTGGCGCGGGTGAGGCCGGTGATCGCGTGCTTGGTGGCCGCGTAGGGCGCCGACATCGGTCGCGGCACGCTGGCCGAGATCGAGCCGTTGTTGATGATGCGCCCGCCGCGCGGATCCTGCCTGCGCATCATCCGGAAGGCCGCGCGGGAGCAGAGGAAGGCGCCGGTGAGATTGACGTTCACGCTCCGCAGCCAGTCCTCGACCGCGATCTCGTCGACCGTCGCGGCGGGGGTGAAGATGCCGGCATTGTTGAACAGCAGATCGATCCGCCCGTATCGCTCGGCGATGCGCGCGAACAGCGCCTCGACCGCCTGCGGATCGGACACGTCGGTCGGCACGCACGAAACCTCGCCCGGCAGGTCCCCCGCCACCGCCTCCAGCGCCGCCCCGCGCCGCCCGGCCAGCACCAGACGCCAACCGGCCTCGGACAGCCCCCGCGCCACCGCCCGCCCGATCCCCGACCCCGCCCCGGTCACCAGCGCCACGCCGCCGCTCATCCACCCCTCCCCTCGCCGCCTCTCGATCCCCTATCGCAGCTCCACCTCCCCAGTTGCCAGCCCCGCGCGGCCCGTTTAGAGAACCGATGGCCCGAGGCCGATGGGGCGTCGCCAAGTGGTAAGGCAGCGGTTTTTGGTACCGCCATTCCCAGGTTCGAATCCTGGCGCCCCAGCCAATTCCCCCTAGGGAAATGGCTACTTGGCATCTCCGACTGTTCGGACAGAAAAGAACAAACTGGGGTCGGAGCCGGCGCGAAAGTCGGCACAGTCCAAGACACCGCCTCAGCGCTCTTTCTGCTCGCCGGAGGGCTCAGCGCATGATCGACGAGACCCTGATCGGGCCGCTCGGCTATCGGTTCACCAACCTTTTCACACGCCGTCCGACGGCCTTCGGCGCCCGCACCTCGTGGCAGATGGCTGACGCCATGCTGCAGTCCATGCTGGCTGGCGGCATCTCGCCTCCGATCTGCCGCGTTCCGGCCGAGCATCTGGCCGAGGCAATGCTTCAGTGCCGCGAAGAGCATTCGCGCGAGTCGGCCGAGAATCGGCAGATGAAGCGCGCTTGCCTGCTCCAGATGCGCGCCCTCGGAAGTAAGAGCGTCTAATAGAACCGCCTCATCTGGTTGAGGGTGATGAGGCTTGCCGCGAGACTGGTGGAGGCCTCGTCGATGTCGGCGCAACGCTCGTAGCGGATCGGCAGGCGGCGGAAGCGATTGAGCCAAGCATGGATCCGCAGCCCATCTCGGCGGGCAGCATCTCCCAGGGCAGACCTGAGCGCAGCACGAACAGGATCCCGGTCAGCGCGGCGCGGTTCTCAATCGGAGGCCGTCCGCCCTTCGGGCCCGGCCGAGGCGGCGGCAGAAGCGGGGCAATCTCAGTCTAGAGATCGTCGGGAAGCAGAGGTCGAGCCATACTCAGCCAACGCCTCACCCACCACAGCGTGCCGTTCTGTTAGGCGTTCTAAATCAGTTGGGCTCGGCTTTATCGGGAGCCGAGAAAGTTAGATGTCGAAGTCGTCGTGGACAGCGGCGGCGCCTTGGCGCCAATAGCCGTGAGCGCGCACATAGCGACGGTCGGCGCCACGCTCGTCGATCAGCACGGTGCGCAGGCTCTTGGCGACGGCGGATTCCGCGGCGATCCAGGCGTAGCAATAGCCCGCCGGAAAGGTCAGGCCGCGCAGGGCGGCGACGATCGCCGCCCCGTGTCCTTCGCCGCGGCGCACCCAGACGATCTCGGCCCCGACGGGATGCGCCAGCGCCACGAAGGGCTCGCCATCGTGGGTCTCGATCAGCGCCACCGCCCGGCTCATCGCCGGCAACTCCTCAAGCCGGCGCGCCAGGGCCGGAAGGCCGGTCTCGTCGGCCACGAGGAGATGCCAGTCGAAGTCGAAGGGCACCAGGAAGGAACCGCGCGGGCCGGCGATCCAGGCGGGATCCCCCGGCCGGGCCTCGGCCGCCCAGCGGCTGGCCGGGCCCTCGTGCAGCAGCGCGAAATCGATATCGAGCTCTCGCGCCTCGGGATCGTAGCGGCGCGGCGTGAAATCACGTCCCAGCGGTTGGGGGCCGGTCTCAGGAAAGACGAGCCCGTCCGGTCCGGTCTCCGGCAGCACCGGCCTGTCATGGCCGGGAGCGGCGAAGAACATCTTGACGTGATCGTCGAAGCCGGGGCTCGCGAAACCATCGAGGTCCGGGCCGGTGAGGGTGATGCGCCGCATCGCCGGGCCGAGGGGCACGGTGCGCAGGACTGACAGCTGCCGCAGCACGACCGGGTGGCGCTGGCGCCGCGTCATCCGTTCGCGCGGCCCTTCCGGGCTGTCCGTGCTCATCGTCATGAAACCTCTTTCCGGTCTCCGGCGACAGGCGCCGCGGAGAGCCGCCGTACGGCAGCGATCGGGGGGCTGGCGGCCGCGCGAACGGGCCACGTGTCCAGTTGGTTTTGGTCAGAGGAGAAGCCGGGATCGGACCGGCCGACCCAAGCTAAAGAAATCGGAAGATCGTACAATCACAATGCCTTGGATCGAGGCCTACTCGAGTTTTACGGCCCTTAAGCCGTGCCCAGTCGGTATCGATCGGACACGGCTTGAGGATCTCGCTTCGGCGGGACCGCAGGCCACATCAGAACTTGACCTCGACGCCGCCGCCGATCTCGCGGGGGAGCACCAGGGTGCCCTCGTAGTAGTTCGAGGGCCGGGCGCGGGTCAGGCGCTGGTAGGTGACGGAGCGGTCATCGAGCAGGTTGTTGCAGAACACGAACAGCCGGGCGTTCTCGCTGGCCACGTAGGTGATCCGCGCATCGGCGACCGTGTAGCTCTTGATCTTGGCGAGGGGGTTGTTGGCATCCTCGGAGAAGTAATCATCAGTGTAGCGGACCACGCCGCCCAGCGTCACCTTCGGCATGAACTCCCAGTCGAAGCCGACCTTGAGGTTCATGGCCGGGGCGCGGGCGAACTGCTTGCCCTGGAACACCGCCCGGGTGTTGAGATCGCGGGTGATGCGGGTGTTGAGCAGGCCGATGCCGCCCTTCACGCGCAGGTTATCCAGAACGAGGTAATCCGCACCGATCTCGGCGCCATAGGAGCGTGAGGCGTCGACGTTGACGGTGAAGGACGAGAACACGCCGGGGGCGAGGTTCTGATCGATGTAGTGCTGGCCGTTTTTGAAGTTGGTGTAGAACAGGTTGGTGGTCAGGAACATGCGGTCGTCAAGAAGACGTGCCCGCGCGAACAATTCGTAATTGCGCGCCGACTCCTCTTTGAAGGAGATGTATCGGCCGGTGGTCAGGTTCAGCGAGACGCCGCCGGGATTGTAGCCCTCGCTGTAGAGGGCGCCGACCGTCACGTCGCGGGTGATGTCGTAGGACAGGGTGACCTTTGGCAGGACAACGCTGAAGGCACGGCTGTAATTCAGGAACTCGCGGGCATAGGGCGAGGTGCCGGCCCGGCTGAGGTCGTCGTACTGGTAGCGCAGGCTGCCGGACAACGTCCACTTTTCGAGGAAACGATAGTTCAGCTCGCCGAAGACGCCGAGACTGTCGCGATGGTCGCTGTAGCGGGTTGGTCCGATCAAGTTCAGCGAGTCAATGGAATCGGTCGAATAGTAGTAATATCCGACCATACCACTGAGGCCTTCGACCAGTGGGTCTCCGAAAGTGACGCGGGACTCGTTCGAGAGATTTTTGGGATGGATCGTCGCCGATCCGTTGTTGACCGGTGCGGTGTACCGCTTCGTCAGTACGTCTGAATACTGAAATTGGTTGACGATTTTGACGCCATTCCCGAAGTCGTAGCCGAGATCGAAAATACCGACATTGGCGATGTTGGCATAGGTCGGGGACGAGGTGACGATGCTGTTGCGCTGCGAGAACGGCCGGTTCGCGGCCTCGAAGGTCGGCCGATTGTTGAATGTGCGCGAATAGGTGACCTTCGCCTCAAGCCCCGGCAGTTCCTTCGGCCGGTACAGCACCTTGAAGCGGATGTTGGCCGTTTCCAGGTCGAGATCGGTACCCGTGCCGTTGAAGGCCGGGTTGATGTAGTTGATGAAATTGTCCCGCCCGTAATAATCCACGGCAAGACGAGCAGCGACCTCGTCCGAGATCGGCATGTTCAGCATGGCTGCGGTGCGCTTGAGGTCGCGGCTGCCGTAGAGGGCCTGGAACCGGGCCTCGGGGACGAAGGTGGGGTCGTTGGTGCGGATCACGATCGCGCCAGCGATGCTGTTGGCACCCTGCGAGATCGTCTGTGGTCCGCGGAAGACCTCGATAGAATTCGTGTCCCACAATGGCACGCTGCCGAAGACAAGCTCGTTGTAGGTGAGATTGTGGCCGTCGATGTTGACGATGGTCCGCGGCACGGTGCCGCCGAAGAACGCGGTCGCACCGGAATTCGGACCCTCGCTGTCCTGGCCGCGGATGGTCGGAGCGCCCCCGAGACCGCCCGTCGTGGGGAAATTGACGTTGGGCGTCCCGAGCAGCGCGTCTGACGCCGAGTTACGGTTCACGTCCTTCTCGATCTCCTCGCGGGTCACCACCGTCACCGACGAGGCCGTCTGCTGGAGCGGGCGCGTGATCTTCTCGCCGGAGACGGAGATCTCCTCGAGCTGTACCGCGTTTGCTTGCGCGATGTCGGTGGCTTTCTGCGCCAGGGCGGCACTCCCCAGCATGGATAGAAGTGCGGCGCCGCTGACACTGCGCAGCCACCGTTGGACAGAGGTCGTCGGCATCGGGGTCTCGTGACCGTTCGTAGAGAGTTGGGTGGCGTGGGATCGACGATCGCGCATCGAATCCAGAGCGCCATCATTCCACAATCCGATATGCGTTCCGCGAGTCAACATGGCGCGCTCAAGCGTGGCCGTTTGATCGCGCGGCGTTGCAAACGCGCCACGTACCTGATTTATTTCAGAATTTTTCAAAACTAGCGTTGCTCCGCCGGAGCAAATACGGGTAGGCGGGCCAGTCCGTCCGGGGGGCCGCGCGGCCTGCCCGCGCCGGATCTGCTGGGTCCCGCAGGAGGGCGCTGCGCCACCCTGCGCTCGAAGACGGGACGGTGGCATGAAAGCGCCTCGACAGGGCAAGACCGGAGACTTTGCTGCAAAGCGGTCAGCGACGATCCAGTCGGTCGCGATGGCGTTCCGGTTCCTCGACCTGCTCTCAGAGGCGGAGGGGCCCCTGGTCCTTGGCGAGATCGCCCGGCGCGGCCGCACCGGCGCCTCGACCGCCCACCGCTACATGCGCAGCCTCGTCCAGGAAGGGCTCGCCGCGCAGGATGAGCTCGGGCGCTACGATCTCGGCCCCGCCGCCCTACGCATCGGCGTCCGCGCCCTGCGCCGGATCGAGCCTGTCGAGATCGCCGCCCGATCGATGCAGATCATGGCAGCAGGGCATGCGGCGAGCTGCGGAGTGGCGATCTGGACCGAGCGCGGCCCGACCATCGTGCGCTGGTACCGCAGCGCCGGGTTCACGATCAGCACAGTGACGCTTGGCGACGTGCTGCCGCTCGACAGCACGGCATGCGGGCTGGTGTTCCAGGCCTACCTGCCTGCCGACATGATCGCCTCGGCGCGTCGCCGCCAGCCCGCAGCTTTCCGGGGTAGCGCGCCCAGGTCCGATGAACTGGTCGCCATTCGCGAAGCGGGGATAGCCGAGCTTGACGAGCGTCTGTTCCGCCAGCTCACCGGCAAGGCAGCGCCGGTCTTCAATGCCCTCGGCGAGATCGCCTGCGTGGTCGCGACGGTGTCACATGTCGAAGTGGCAGAGAAGGAGGGGCACCGTGCCGCCCTGTGCGAGGCGGCGCGGCGAAGCAGCCGCGAGGCGGGCGGTCCCTGATGACTCGGCGGCCCACGCCTCAGAGCTTTCGGCTCCGTGCCAGGAGCCAGAGCAGGTAGAGGCCGCCTACCAGCCCGGTCGTCAAGCCAATCGGCATGGTCACACCGAAGGGAAGGCGCTGGCTGAGGAGGTCTGAGGCCAGGAGCAGCACCGCGCCCATCGCCGCCGCCGACAGCAGCGGCAGGTCGGCCGAGCCGACGAGCCGCCGCGCCAGCTGCGGCGCAGCCAGGGCGATGAAGGCGATCGGCCCGGCGGCGGCGGTGGCCGTGGCGGTGAGCGCGACGGCCGTCATCACTGCGACGAGGCGCATCCGCTCCACTGGCACGCCGAGCTGGCGTGCCGCATCGTCACCCATCTCCATCAGGGCAAGGGGGCGGGCGCTAGCGAGCGCCAGGGGCACGATCGCCGCCAGGGCCAGGGCGGCCGGGATGGCGTGCGACCAGGTTCGGGCGGTCAGCGAGCCGGCGAGCCAGACCTGCGCCGCCACCGCCCGGTCGAGATCGCTCTCGACCAGCAGGACCGTGTTGAGGCCGGCGAGTGTCGCGCCGACACCGATCCCCACCAGCACCAGCCGGTTGCCGCCGCCCGGCCGCCCTTTCAGCGCCAGCAGGAACACGGTGGCGGCGGTGGCCATGCCGGAGGCGACCGCCGCCAGGGATACGGCCGGCGGCCCGGCATCGGCGAGGATGATCTGGACGATGGCGCCGGTGGCCGCCCCAGTGGTGAAGCCGACGATGTCCGGGGAGCCCAAGGGGTTGCGCGACAGCGATTGGAAGATCGCGCCGGCCATGCCCAGCGAGGCCCCGACGCAGAGGGCGGTCAGCACCCGTGGCAGCCGCAGGCCGAGGACGATCCGCTCCGCGACGGGGTTGCCGCTTCGTCCGGCCAGTACGGCCAGAACCTCGCCCGGTGGGAAGGCGAGCGTGCCGGTGCCGAGCAGCGCCAGCCCGAGGGCGAGGCAGAGCCCGGCCAGCACCGCGCACAGCAGGAGGCTGCGCGGGCGCCAGCGCAGCGAGGCCCGGCCGAGCCGGATGACGCGGGCGGATGCGCTCATCGCCCACCCACCCGGAAGCGGCGGACGGCGGCGACGAAGAACGGGCCGCCGAGCAGGGCGGTGACGATGCCGGCCGGGACCTCGGAGGGCGCGGCGATCACACGCCCGGCCATGTCCGCGCCGAGCAGCAGGGCGGCGGCGAAGAGAGCGGAGAAAGCGAGGATCCGGCGCTGGTCCGGTCCGGCGACCGCGCGGGCGAGATGCGGTGCGATCAGCCCGACGAAGCCGATCGGCCCCGCCGCCGCGGTCGCCGCACCCGCCAGGATCATCACGCTGAGGCAGGAGAGCAGCCATACCCGCCGCGGATCGGCACCCAGGGCCTGGCCGAGGTCGTCGCCGAGGGCCAGCGCGTTGAGGCTGTCAACATGTGCCAGGACGACCGCGAGGCCGGCGGACACTGCCACGACCAGCACCACGGCGGCCTCGAAGCCCGATCGTTCCAGCGACCCGGCCATCCAGGTGCGGAACCCCTCGAACACCGTCGGCGGCGCATTGAGTACGACGAGGCCGGTCACCGCCGCGAGCGTCACCGAGATCCCGGCCCCGGCCAGGAGCAGGCGCACGGGGTTGATGCCAGTCTCGCCGGCCCGGCCGAGGGCGAAGACGGCGACACCGGCGAGCCCCGCACCGACGGCCGCGCACAGAACGTAATGCGAGACATGAGCAAGGTGGAACAGGCTGACGCCGAGCACTACCGCCGTCGCCGCGCCACCGTTGATGCCGAGCAGGCCCGGCTCGGCCAGGGGATTACGCGTCAGCGCCTGCATCATCGCGCCGGCCATCCCCAGGGCCGCTCCGGCCAGCACGGCGACGATCATCCGCGGCAGGCGCACCTCGCGCACGATCAGGTGGAGATCGTCGGCGCGGTCGTAGGCGACCAGTGCCGCGGCCACACTGCGGAGGCCGATGGGCCGCGAGCCGATGGCGAGGCTCGCCAGGGCCAGCGCGGCGACCACCAGGATTCCGAGCATTAGGATCCCGAGCGTTGGTCCGCCCCGCCGCCGCGGCCGCGCAGCCGGCGCGGCGGCGTCGGTCGCCGTCGGCTCCGCGCTCATGGCTTGCTGAAGGCCGCGCGTAGGGCGTCGGCGACCTGTCGGCCCGAATAGGGATCGATCCGGAAGGAGGTCGGCCCGAGCGGGTAGACCCTGCGGTGAACGATGACGGGATGATTGGCGAGCACCGGCTCGGCCAGAAAGGCCTCCACATCCCTGGCCGTAGCCCGCAGCAGGAAAACATTGTCGCCGGTGATGGCGGCGGACAGGTTTTCTCGCGAGAAGAACACGAAGTCCGAGGCCCGGGTGCTGTTCGGCTTCAGACTGGGCGGCACGCTCACGACGGTGAATCCCAGGGCATCGAGCAGTTGCGCGACGGGGCTGGTGTGCCGCGCCACGGAGTAGCTGCCGGCGATGTCGTAGCCGACCACGCTGACTTTCGCTCCCCGCGGATCAATGGCGCGCGCCGCCTCCGCCATATCCTCATTGAAGCGGCGGATGGCGGCTTGGGCCTGCGCCTCTAGCCCGGTGGCACGGCCGAGTTCGACGGCCAGCTCCTGCCAGGACCGGCTCGAATAATCGACGACCACGCTTCTGATCCCAAGGGCCTCCAACTCCGCCTGATGCGGCGCCGCGCTGTCCCGACCGGTGGCGGAGACGACGACCAAGTCCGGCTTGGCGCCGACCACGGCCTCGATGTCGAAGGCGACGTTGGGATAGAGCACCGCCACGCCCCGGTGGTCGGCCTCCGCCGCCCATTGCGAGAAAAAGCCTTTCGCGTCGGTGATCAAACTCGGCGTTGTCGCGGCGCTGGCGACCACGGGGGCATCGATCGCGAGGAGGATGCCGGTGATGCTGGGCGAGGTCGAGACGATGCGCCGCGGCGTATCCGACGCAGCCCGCGCCGGAGACAGTCCGGTCCGGAGCGCCAAGCCGGCGCCGAGCAGCATGAGAGCGGTGTGGCGTCTCGCCAGCGGTATCGTCACGTGGGTCCTGCGGCAATCGTGTGGAAGGGAACGGCCGGCCGAGCGAGGGGAACGGGGGGACGGCGCATTCCTTATGGCGTATCACGTTCCGCAATGCGACAAGGCTCGGTGACATGACCGGTATCTGCCGGGACCCCGAGGCTCCCGGACGGCGCCGATCTCGACAGGGAGACCGCGGGCGTGACCCTCGCGATCGCTCCACTTCCCGCAACGGCCGGCGCGATGCTGCCCCAGATCCGGGGGCTCCGCCCGTGACGCATCGCCTGCATGCGGATGGCGTGACGCTCTGCTACGAGGCACGCACGATCGCGACGGACCTGTCGCTGGCGATCCCAGACGGCGCGTTCACGGTGATCGTCGGCCCCAATGCCTGCGGCAAGTCCACCCTGCTGCGCGCCCTGGCTCGGCTGCTCGCTCCCCGGCGCGGGCAGGTGATCCTCGACGGAAAGCCGATTGCCGAGCGCTCGGCCAAGGAGGTTGCCCGCCGGCTTGGCCTGCTGCCGCAGACGGCGACGGCCCCGGACGGGATCACCGTCGCCGACCTCGTGGCGCGGGGGCGCTATCCGCATCAGTCGTTCCTCCGACAATGGTCGCGGGCAGATGCGCAAGCCGTCGCGGAGGCCATGGCAGCGACGGGGGTGGCGGGCCTCGCCGACCGGCCCGTGGACGAACTGTCCGGCGGCCAGCGCCAGCGGGTCTGGATCGCCATGGTGCTGGCGCAGGAGACGCCGCTGCTGCTGCTCGACGAGCCGACGACCTTCCTCGACATTGCCCACCAGATCGACCTCCTCGACCTGCTCGCGGCGCTGAACGCCGAGGGGCGTACGGTCGTTGCGGTGCTGCACGACCTTAACCAAGCCTGCCGTTACGCCTCGCACCTCGTGGCGATGAGAAGCGGGGCGATCCTTGCGCAGGGCAGTCCGTCGCGGATCGTCACACCCGACTTGGTCGAGCGGGTCTTCGGCCTGCCCTGCGTGGTGATCGACGATCCCGTATCGGGTACGCCGCTGATCGTTCCCCGCGGCCGCAAGGATGCCCGCCCGCAGGAGGTCGTCCCATGAGCCGGCGCCAGCTCCATATCGGCCTCAGCCTCACGCCGACGTGGATGAGGGGTGCAGCGGCGTGGGGTCCCGGGGCGCCGGAGGACCGCGATCCGGTGGCGTTCCACCTGCGGCTCGCCCGCGCTGCGGAGCGGGCCTGCCTCGATTTCGTATTCAAGCCGGACACTTTGGCGATGCCGCCAGCGCGGGCCGCGATGCCCCGCGCGCTGGCCGGGCTCGACCCCACCCTCCTCCTCGCCGCCCTCGCCCGCGAGACCGAAGCCATCGGGCTGGTAACGACATTGTCGAGCAGCTTCGTCCCGCCTTACCTCGCGGCACGGCAGATCCAGTCGCTGCAATGGCTCAGCGGCGGCAGAGCCGGGGTGAACATCGTCACCTCGATCGAGGGGGCGGAGAATTTCGGGGCTGACCCGATGCCGCCCCCGGACCTGCGCTACCGCAAGGCGGCCGAGTTCGCGCAGGTTTTGAAGGCCTTGTGGAAGAGCTACCCCGCGCAGGCTCTCGACGAGGCTGGCGCCTGCGCGCCGATCGACCATCGCGGCGAGTTCTTCGAGGTGGGCGGCCCGCTCAACGTTCCGACGCACGAGGCCGGACCGCCGGCCTTATTCCAGGCAGGCGCCTCCGAGACCGGCCGCGATTTCGCCGCCTCGGTTGCCGATGCCACCTTCGCCGCCACGCCGGACCGGGAGGCGGGGCTGGCGCTCCGCACCGACCTGCGCCGCCGGGCGGCGGCACACGGACGCGATCCCGATTCGGTGCGGGTGCTGCCGGGCCTGTACGTCTTTCTGGCACGAACCCGTGAGCAGGCTTTTGCGGAGCATCGCCGCGCTCACGCCCACCTCACCGAGGACGCCCGCCGCGCGGCGGTGAGAACGGTCCTCGGGCTCGACCTCGGCGCCCTCCCCGCCGAAACCAGAATCGGCCCCGAGATGCTGCCGCCGGACGATGCACCCGTGCGCAGCCGGACCCATGCCGACCTACTTCGCCGCTATATCGTGGTGCACCGACCTCGGGTGGACGAGTTGCTCGCTCGACCGGAGGTTGTCGGTTCGGCGCATTGGGTCTCGGTAGGGACCGTCGACGATGTCCTTCGCGACGTCTTCGACTGGTTCGAGGCGGGGGCGCTGGACGGCTTCATCGCTTTGCCTGGCGGTTCGGAGGGGTCGCTGCATCTGTTCCTAGAGGAACTCATCCCCGCTCTGACCGCGGCAGGGCTGTTCCGCCGTACATACGACGGTACGACGCTGAGGCAGCATCTGCGTCTCGGCTGACGCAGGGACTGCTCTGTTTTAGTACTGCTTGCGAATCCATACGTGCTTGACCTGATCGGATTTTAGACCGGCCTGAGTGAGAAATTACTGAATGACGGCGGTCATGGGTAGCCGGAAGGTAAAATGTATGTAGATGACAGGCGCCGGCGGCCGATAGCCCGGCGTGGCCCGAAGGCACGGAAAGAAACGTCCAAGAAGGTCACAATGCTTATTGTGGCGGTGCTGCAGCGCGCTAGGGCGTGTCATCGGTTGAGCCAATCGATGGCGGCCGCGAGGCAGATGACACCGGTGAAGCTGGCGGTGGTCTTCTCGTAGTGGGTAGCGATAGCCCGCCACTCCTTAAACCTGGCCCAGAGGCGCTCGACCTAGTTACGGTTGTTGTCGATCCAGCATGGGCAGGCGACGGCCGCCTCATGGCGCTGGGGCGGGATCGCGGGCCGTGCGCCCATGGTCCAGATGTGCTCACGAAAGGTGTGGCTGGTGTAGCCACTGTCACCCACGACCCACTTGGGCACGCCGGGCAACTCGTCGAGCCGCGAAATCGCATGGGGCAGTTCATGGGCCTGACCGGGCGCCAGCCGGAAGGCGATGGTGCGGCCTCGCCCGTCGGCGATCACGCAAGCCTTGGTGCCATAGCCGCCACGCGAGCGGCCAAGTGCTTCATGATGATCCCGCTCGGCCGCAGATCCCCCCTTTTGGCGGCCCCGGCTGCCTTCTGATGAGCCCGCACGTTCGTTCCGTCGAGGAACACCAGCCCGAGTTGACAGCCGCGCTCTTGCACCAGGGTGAGCAGCCGCTCCCAGACACCGGCCCGGGACCAGCGGATGAAGATCTGGGCGGCCCGCCACCACGGACCCAATTCCTCCGGGATCGCCCGCCATTTGGCCCCGTTCTGATGCCGCCAGAGGATCGCCGAGAGGGTGCGTTGCAGGTCCTGGGGCGGCGTCTTGGCCTTGGGCCAGCAGGCCTCGACCAGGGGCTCCAGTTCAGACCATTGCGCGTCACTTAGCATTATCCCTCCCGCAATCAGAGAGACGAAAACGCAAAACAAGCCAGTCCGTTCAAGCGACGACAAATCCTAGGTATTATCAGACCGTCGATCTCCATTGAGACGTCGGAAGGAAATGATTTCGCCAAGGCGATGCTCGCCGACAAGTGCGGAATACTTCGATTTTTTTATTTACCGGCATTTCCATTTTGCATTGCGGTACCATTATCAGCGGTATGGATAAGGACAATGCAACTTTTGATAGGTTACCCAATGAGCCGTCTGATGCTGGCAACGCGACCACCCGAATGGTTTGGGGCTGACAGGGCCCTTATGGTGGGGCTGAGGTGGCAACGGTTTCGCTGCCATGGCATACCGTCCATATGTCGATCGATGCACCCCACCCCTACTCCATCACGATAGAGCCGCTGAAGAAGCCCGAGGGGCACTTCGGCTGGGCTCTTCGGAAGCACGGCAAACTGACTGAGCGGTCTGACCGTGCTTTCACCAGCGAGGCCAAAGCGCATGAGAGCGCGCTGAAGGCCATCGAGCGCGAGCAGACCGGCTTCGGAAGCCGGTAACATACCGAGCGTCGAGCCCACTCTGCTCATGGGCTCGGGGATACGGATCACCGACGTTGAGCCGCTCGTGGCTCAACGTCGGGTTCTGCTTTGTTCATACAGGCAAAACCGGCTCGACGCGGTGGGATCGGCGGTCTTCGGAGCTTTAAGGGCTGGCCGCTCCGATCGCGCATTCGAGCGAGCGGCCCAATATGATCAAGCAAAGAGGATGTTGTCGATCACGTCAGCGAATTTCGCTCCGACCAGAGTGATCGAAGCATCATCGCCGACGTCTATGACGGTGTTTTGGCCCTGCATCGATAGTGAGACGTGCTCCGGGTTGATGCCGATGAGCTTGATGACATCGGATAGCTCGCCGGTCGCGTGAAAGTTGCGAATCGTATCATTTCCCCCGCCGCTGAAGACAAAGGTGTCATGTCCGAAGCTTGTGAAAAGGTCGTTCGCATCCGTGTCGGCGACGGTGATGCCCTTTTGGAATGCAACGGCTGTTTTCGATCCATTTGATTTCAAGATTTCGGTCAGGGCAAGGGCGCCATCCTTGTACGTATTGGTGTACAGTCCATCGGGTTTGTCGAAGATTTTCGTCTTCGTACCATCGACGGAAACATTAGTGGTCGATGTAACTTTCCCTCCAGGCCCATATTCATGCGCGATCGACGATCCATCTTCGAAAATTGTGTTGTCGCTCGACGGAATATAGCTCCCGCTTTTATAGTGCGTAGTTGTCCGACTCCCGTCGGAATTGAAATCTAATTCGAAATAGAGGTGGCCATTAGAGTCGTAACGGGTTTCTTCGACCAGCTCACCGTTGGCATCCGAAAGCAGGTGCCGCTCCGCCGCTTTCGCTCCCGAGTAGTCGTATCGCACATCCAGAAAGCCGCCGTCGTCTTCCGGGAGATGCATCTTGACGATTCTGGAAGATGAATCGAGCTGGTAGGTCGCCGTGTTGAAAACAGCTGCATGGGGTGTTTGGGGCGTGACGGAAAATGTTCCAGGGGCGTAGACCTGCGTACGGATCTCCGGGGGGGACTCATAGGTATCGGTCCAGGTCTCTATGCCCGAACCATCGATATTTACGGACAAACTATAAGATATATTGCTCTGTTGAGAGAAATATTTCGAATAAGAGCCGTCCCGCTCATAAGTAGAGGTGGCGACATTGTTGGCATCGCCTGACGTGTTCCTGATGAGGTACCCATCATCATCATAATAATTCCTCTCAAACGAAGCGCTGTATAACCCCTTCCCCGATTCTGAGAGGTGCCCGTTCTCAAATTTCCAGTATTGGCCGTCCTCGTAATTGGTAGTATTAAGGCGGGTAGTGATCTTGAAGCTACCATTGCTGCCTCCGCTGAGAGCGGCAGAAAAACTTATGTGAGGGTAGAACATCGAATCATCCCTAAGATCCTGATTGCTATCAGCGCTGGGATTTATCAACGAAAGGTTTCAAGGGGTGGCTCAAATAACGCGTTAACCATGGATGGGCCCATTCATCGCGAATGGTCACTCCCGCCTGCAAGCGTTGCTGCCTCATTAGTTTGAGCTAGCCTACGGTCGGCGCTGCCCCGCTCGAGAACCACATCGAGCGTATCGAGCGGCTCAAAGACGAGTCGGTTGGGGTCATCGGTGAGATTGAATGACGAGATCGACGGTGCGGTGTTGAAGTCGTCGGTTTCGTATTGCGTGCGGCGCGCCGGGCGTTTTGCTGTCGATCCGGACATCGGCCGCCGACCGGAAAATTTCGAGCCGGGAGACGCGGGTAGCCGTTCAGGCGACAGGGCGTCCGGTATCATTCGCAGAACAAGGACGCCCATTGTTGCCGACGCCGAGCGAAACATTCCCTGCACACCACCTGCTGCTTGCGGCAGACTCTGTTGGGCGGGGCAACCGACCGGCCCAATCCATGATGAGGAATCGATGCAGCTATTCGGCTGCGCTGCGAATGTCGCGGCCGACCGGGATTCCGGCGATGACGAGGCTCGGAAGCCGGACAACCTTCGACATGTCGAAAGCGAAGTCCTGAAATGTGTCGTAAGAGATGATGTTGTGCTTGCGAACTTCCGTATCTGGGAAACCCGTGAGGAGAAAAATCGGCCCTCCGTTCTCATCTTGAATGAGACACGTTCCGTCGTTGAGGTCCGGCCCCCTGAGAATTTGATCTACGCTTTCGAGCTCGATGATACCCTCGCCTGATGAAAATAGAGCTTGGTAGACAGCTGGGCTGACAATGTGGCGGCGCATCCCATGATAGATCAACCAGATTTCGGGTGTGTTGGGCACCTGAATCCGAGCGCCGTTGAGGGCAGATGCGGCAGAAGCGTTCATCAGCGTGACTCTAATCCATTGCAAATGACATCAACGGCGCACGGGATCTTTTTCTCGCAATGACATGATCCGCGTATGGCCGTCTGAGCCGCCTTCACCGCAACGGGCCTACGACCTGATGCGGAACCCGCTCCTACTCGCGTCGCTTGAACGGGTGGCTCAGGCGCCAACTCAGCGAAGCGTGGATCGCTCGAAGTTCGGCCGTCTTTGCCGTGAGTTCTTCAGCCATCGCAGCCATTTCCTGTCGGCCCTGCTCCGTCTCCGATCGTGCGTGGTCGAGACTGACTGCCAGGTCGGCAACCGATTGTTGCAGCTCTTCGACTCGTGCATCCGAACGCCGCTTGCTCAGCTGTTCTTGCCAGCGCAGTTCGGCAATGGTGGTGATCAAGCTACCTCGCGCTGTTTTCAAGGACGCTGCAGCGTCCTCTCTCATGTGCTCGTTCAGCTCGCGTGCTTGTGCCAATGCAGCCTTCGCCGTCGTCAACTCGGCTGCGATTGATTTCTGTTCGCCCTGCAATTGCTGATGCGATCGGCGATTCTGTTCCCGCTCCATCTCAATGCTGTAGCGTTCGGCGGCCAACAGGACGCGCAGCTGGTGGGCGGCTTGCCGCAGAGCCTCGTCCGCCTCGACGCGCAAGGTCGTCCGCAATTGTTCGATTTCCAGCGCTGCGGCCGCCTGCTCGGCACGGAGCCCGACGAGATCCTTCTCTGCCGAAGCGCAGGTCGTTGCGAGCGCCGCAGCCTGCTCCCGCCACCGCGTCGCTTCCGTCGTCAGGGCAGCGATGCGTCCATCCCTCTCCGCTGCGACCTCCTCATACCGTTGCACCCGCCTCTCGAAGACCTCGGTGCTTTCGCGCTGCCGTTGTCCATGCGCGACCGCTGCCGCGCGCGCGGCCTCAAGAGCCGGTCCGAACAGGGCGGCGGCCTGCCGGTACGCACGACCAACCTTATCGAGCGTCGTTTGCGCCGCCTGGTTGCGACTGTCCGTTGCCAATGTCGATACGGCTGCCCAAGCCTGTCGGCAGAGATCCGCCAGAGCGCCCGAACTCTTGTCCGCACGCTCCTTCGTCGTAGACGATGGAATGTCAGAGGCCTGAACGTCGGTCCGGCTCGTCAAACCGAGGTGATCGCATATCCTGTCGAGCACAGCGTTAGGATCTTGCAGGACCTCGTGGTGCATCACGACCACCCGTGCGACGCCGCGCGTTTCGCGTTCGCCATCCAGAACGTAGCGCAGCCAGAGCATGAGCCCTTCCTGCAAGGACAGGTCGTTGTAGGCAGCAAGGGAGGCCGCGACCTCGTCCGGGTGACGGACGACCAGAATGCAGGCGATGCGGCACCGCAGGCTCGAGAGAGCCTCCATCCAAACCGGAAGCAGGAGGCCGACACTCGGCTCCTCGATGAGAAGCCGACGATGTTCCAAGATCGGGTTGACGAGACGTCGGAGCTCGGCGGCGAAGGCGATGCGCTTCAGCGGCGTTGCCCGTTCCGGTCCCGTCGGCAGGGGGTCGTTCCGGCTTGTCCCGAGCTCCGCTAAAAACCTGTCGTGCAGCGGCAGCAACGCGGCACTGCATCCACCCTCGTCCGGCGCATCTTCCGGGGAGGCAAAAGGTCGGCCACCATCCAGCCTGCGGAGCGACGACGCCAGGATGGATGCAGCACCGTGCGGCACGCTAACCAGCAGGACGGAGGCGCGTTCACCCCAGCCGGTCGGCTGAACCGCCGGCGCGTGGATGGTGGGCGAAGACGATGCGGTCAAACGACGGCGAACCTTTGCTGAATCCGCTCAGATCCAATTGTAGTCAAAGTTTTCATGGATCCTGGTCAGATTGGGTGAGTAATACGGGTCGCGATGCAGGCGGTTTCCCCACTTCCGCGTCATGATCTCCGTTTCGGTGCGAAGCCGCGCCAGTTGTGCCGCGGTGACATCGCGGCCGCGCGAGCTGCTCTCGTGATGGATCAGAGGGTGGAACGGACATACGATATTGCGGTAGCCCGCAGCGTCGACCTTGAGGCAGAAATCGACGTCGTTGAAGAGCACCGGCAATGATTCGTCCAGACCACCGACGGCCTCGTACAGCGATCGCCGGATAAGAAGGCACGCTGCGGTGACTGCCGAAACGTTGTGGACGAGCGCCAGCCTGCGTCCATAACCGATCGCGTCTCCCTCGGAAAACTTGTGTGAGTGCGCCGCAACGCCGCCGACGCCGACAATTACGCCGCCGTGCTGGACGCGTCTATCGGGAAACAGCAATTTGCTTCCCACGCAGCCGATGCCCGGATGCAGCGCCCAAAGGGCCATATCCGTGAGCCAGTCTGGAGAATTGATCTCCACGTCGTTGTTGATCAAGCCGACCACTTCACCGTGGCAGAGATCGACCGCCCGGTTGTTGAGCAGCGCGAAGTTGAACGGGCCGGGCTGGTCGACGACGCGGATCCGCGGGTCGCTGCGCCAGCTCTCGAACAGCTCCTGCGTCTCGGGCTCACGCGAATCGTTGTTGACGACGATCACTTCGTAATCGTCGTAGGCCGTGTGCGTGATGATCGAGCGGACGCACAGGCCAAGCAAGTCGGCTCGATCACGCGTCGGCACGATCAGCGATACCGTTGGAGCCGGTCTCGTCGGGCGGTGGCGCAGGTGCAGGCCGACGCCCGGCACCGGATCGACACGCATTTCTACTCGCGTCCGAGCCAAATGCTCGCGAAGGATCGTCGCGAGGCCGGGTGTGCCGTGAACGGCATCCGTACCGCATCCGGCGTGAAGCAGGACACGGGAGAGATGCCCGATGGCCGCGGGGGCGAGCCGGCTGGTGATCCTGAGCGTGAGATCGTACCCCACGCCCTCGGCTGCCACCTCGCGCCAGCCGCCGACGGCGCGGACATCGTCGACGCGCATGAAGGCTGGCCGTTCAACGTAATCGAAACCGAGCAGTGCTTCCGGAGAGAAGTCAGGTTTGAAAGTTGGATCTTTACGAAGCCCTTCGGCATCGAGCCGGTCATGGTCGGCGTAGACGAAGCGTAGATCTGGGTTCCCGCCGAGATGGGCCGCGACTTCGGCGAGTGCATCGGCCGCGAGGAGGTCACCGGGTAGCAGGCAGGCGAGCCAGTCCCCGGTTGCCCCAGCGAGCGCGAGGTTGAAGGCGGCCGCCCACGTGCTGTTCGGCGGCCGGTGCAGCAACGTCACGCGCTCGCAATCTTCGATAACCGAGGCGAGCGAGCCTACCGCTTCATCGGGACATGCCCCGATGAGAACGACCTTCACGGTCCAGAAGGGGTAAGTCTGACACCGGAGACTCGCGAGCGTCGCCCGCGCGCTCGACAGCTGTGAGGGTTCGACCCTCATCATCAGATCGAAACCGGGAGACCGGCCACTCGGATCGTGGCGGGCTGCGGCGTGAGATCCTGCCGTCCAGGCGAGCCAATCCTCGTAGCCTCGCTCGCCATTCACATGACCGCCAAGATCGCGGCTCAACCGACGCGATAGGCGAAAGGCCTGGGCTTCGGGATCGCCGGGACGCAAAGTCGGCAGAGTGTGATCGTCGAGCCAGCCTGTCGCGCGCGCGCCGACGATCGGCCTCAGCGTGTTTTCGACGGCATTCCTCGAGAGCGGTCTCGCTTTCAGAAGGAGCGGCCTCGCGAGTTGGCCCGGTGCCGTCAGCTCCCATCGTACATGCCGGATGCGATCCGGTGCCGCCAGGAAGACTGGGTAGCGCCGCCGCCCTCTCGGGGCCAGCCGCAGCACATGCGCGTCGCTGAACCCGTCGCCATAGTCCACGGCGAGACTTGCGCTCCCCTCCCCGCCATCGATCGCCATTCCCAGGTCGAGACGGCAGAATGCCGATGGGCCCGCCTGCGAGAGACGGAACAGCACGGAGCCTCCCGTTGCCGCGAGACGGACCCCGCCGGTGGCGTCGCCGGTCGTGATGCCCGCGAGGTCGAGGATCTCGATGCCATCCGCAACCCGTGCAAAGATCTGCAGCGGGTCGAGATCTCTCTCTGCCAAAGGAGCCTCGCCGGCAAAGCTCTGAAGCGCGTGTGACAGGGCGCCGGCCGACCACGGCGCCTCCGCGCGAATTCGGTGCGTCGCGACCATCTGGCTTCCGAGGACGCGGGCGAGAACGGTCAGTCGCGGCTGCTGCGGCGCTGTCTCCAGCGAGAAGGTCTGCTCGGCCCAACTCTGTAAATCTGGATCGCAGAGATCGATCGGCGCATCGTAGCAGCCGTCCAGCAATGGCTCCGCCGTCGATACGGCGAACTCCCGTGATCCCAGAAGATCCACGATCAACTGATCCGGCGGGGTCCCCTCGCCGCCATCATGGGGGCGCGGCAGGCGTCCGAGGACGAGCAGGTAGAGCCTGCTTCGAGCGGCACTTGTCACGATGCGGCCGCCCGTCGGCTGGCATTTCGACGGCATCGCCGCAGGTATCGGCACGAACGGTTCAACGTCTGACTCAATCGACCACGCTAACTTTCGGAAGTGGCCACGGACATCTTTCGGCACCGTAGCGATCGGGATGCGCTCGCTCGCAACGAAGCCGGCCCGACCGGATGACGGGCGATCTCATGCGGAAAAGCTATTGTACGCACGACGGCGGTTGTTCCGGCGATTTGCCTGAGAGAGCGGCACCCGGCAAGGATCCACCGATTGTTGCTGTACTCGGTAACGCCATGATCGATATGCGGAAATCTGCGAGGATCGAGAACTCGAAGCACGGCCGTCCCCACAACATCGATCGGGTTGCAGGCAGCGGAGCGTTCCTCGCAACGTCGATACGGGTTCGATCACGAGAGCGCGTCGCAAAAAGAGAGCGGGCACGTGCATTTCGTGCAATCCCTGCCTTGGCGAATACGGCGGCTGTCGTGATCGTGGCCGGACGGCACCGCAGACGACACGCTGTCGCGAGTCGCCCGATTGATCACGCGAAGCCTGCGCGCCCTGAGTGAATTCATAGTGGACTTGCAAGTTTTAGATGCCTTGAGCAAAGCAGGCTCGTTGGGACCGAACCCCCCGGATAAGTCGAACCTCGTCCGATCACAAACGCGGACCGAATCCGCTCGGCCGACCGAACACAATGGGTTGTTCGGAGTCTTCGTTCGGTTGAAACTTCCTGCCTTGCGGTTTAGGGAGGCCGCAGGCTCTGGCGCCTGAATTCCGATGCCGCCGCTCACTCTTCTGCCTTAAAGCGTTGCATGATGCGTGACGTCGAGGGCTGCCTCAAGTGACGCTAACGCAAACGGGCAGGTCGGAACGATCGATCGGATGCCCAAGCCGCAAAGAAGTTTCTAATGCGATCTGTTGTGGCACAGCACCCCACTGCGTTTGCGCAGTCTGAGGAAGAGTTGATCCGCTTGTCGGTGCAACGCTCCTTCAAGATCGGCGTGTCTGCATTGCATGAACTTCAGTATGCCTGGGACCGCGGGCTCTCGTCTCAGTTCGAGGCGGCCACGAAGGCGATCCTGGCCGTGACGGGACGTCTCATCATCTGCGGTGTCGGCAAGAGCGGCCATATCGGCCGTAAGATCGCCGCAACCATGGCCTCGACCGGTACCCCGGCCTTCTTCGTCCATCCGACCGAAGCGAGCCACGGCGACCTCGGCATGGTGACGTCTGCCGACGCTATCTTGGCGCTTTCCTGGTCGGGCGAAACGGCCGAATTGGCGGACCTGATCCACTATACGCGTCGCTTCCAGATCCCCCTGATCGCCATGACCTGGAACGAGCAGAGTACCTTGGCGCGCGCGGCGGATATCGTCCTGACGCTGCCGAAGGTGCGGGAAAGCTGCCCACACGATCTCGCACCGACGTCATCGTGCCTCGTTCAGCTCGCGGTCGGCGACGCCTTGGCAGTGGCGCTCCTCGATTGCCGCGGCTTCACGGCGTCGAGCTTCAAGATTTTTCACCCCGGGGGCAAGCTCGCGGCGAAGCTGAAACTTGTGCAGCAGCTCATGCACGGCGGCGAAGAGATGCCGCTGGTCCGCACCGGAACCCTCATGTCGGACGTGCTTCTGGCCATCGCCGGACGCAAGTTCGGCTGTGTGGGCGTGCTGGAGGATGATGGCAGGCTCTCAGGTATCGTCACGGACGGTGACTTACGCCGGCACATGGGTGATGCGCTTCTCCGCATGCCCGTTGACGATGTGATGACGCGGCAGCCGATCACCGTTCAGCCCGATCTGCTCGCCAGTTCGGCTCTCGACATGATGAACGCACGCCGAGTCACGGCCGTGTTCGTCGTCGACGCCGAAGGCTGCCCGATCGGCATTCTGCACGTCCACGACCTGATCCGTGCCGGGGTGATTTAACCGCCCCGCAGCGCCCGATCGCACCCGTTTTCGCTTCCCACGCAGAAAGGCCTCGCGCTGATGCCCGCCGCCCTCAAGATCTATGTCGGCTACGACACCCGGGAGGATATCGCTTGGCAGGTGTGCCGGCACTCGCTGCGCCGTCATTCCAAGATCGATCTCGAAATCTATCCCCTCAAGCAGGCCACGGTGCGGGAACTCGGCCTATACACGAGGCCTTCCGACAAGGGCGCGGCCACGGAATTCTCCCTGACGCGTTTCCTCGTACCCTACATTGCTGCCAGCGACGACTGGTCGATCTTCGTCGATTGCGACTTCCTCTTCACAGCCGACCTTGGGGCGATGATCGATCAGCTTGATCGAAACAAGGCGGTCTACGTGGTTCAGCACGAATACGTCCCGCGTACCGCCAACAAAATGGACGGACAGGTTCAGACGACTTACCCGCGCAAAAATTGGTCGTCGTTCATGGTGTTCAACGGGGCGCATCCCACCGTCAAAGCCCTCGTGCCCGATGTCGTGAATACGCAGAGCCCGGCGTTTCTGCATCGCCTCTCATGGACCGATGATGAGGCAATCGGAAGCCTGCCCCTCGGCTGGAACTTCCTCGAAGGCGAGTACGACAAGCCGGCAAGCCCGCCGGAGGCGATCCATTACACCAATGGCGGCCCCTGGTTCGAAAACTGTCAGGATGTCGACTTCGGCGATCTGTGGATCCGCGAGCGTGATCTGTACCAGCAATCCGCGACGGCGTGACGGAGTTGCGGAGCGATCCTGAGCAGGATCGACCCGCCCCAATACGATCGGTTCGGGCGCCCTGCGACTCATGATAGGAGCCGCAGGGCGATGAATATGGTGAAGGCGATCCCCTCTTTTGGATCGCTCTCCGTCGTGCGTCTCGCTTGACGGTGCCGTTACGGTCCGCGATGCGAAGGTTCTGGCATCGAACCTGGAAGCTAGCGATCCCGTACGTCGGTAGAGGTAGAACGTGGCCCTGATCTCGGACACCTATCGCCACCTCCAACAGGAGCTGCACGGACGCTTCAATTACGGCATCGGGGGGCATCGCTGGGTCGAGGGCGTCAAGCTCCTCATGGATGCATTCGTCTGTGAAAGCATCCTCGATTATGGCTGTGGTAGAGGGCTGCTCACGAAGGGCCTTCTCGCGAAGGGCATCGACGTCGTCACGTCCGAATATGATCCTGCGGTTGCCGGCAAGGATCTGCCGCCCGAGCCGGCAGACCTCGTGGTCTGCACCGATGTCCTCGAGCATATCGAACCGGATTGCCTTGACGACGTGCTTTCCGATTTGGCGCGCCTCACGAAGAAGGTGCTGCTCGTCAACATCTCGACACGGCCGGCTGTCAAAGTCCTTGCCGACGGTCGCAACGCCCACATTCTCCTCATGTCGCCCGATCAATGGCTCGTGCTGCTGACCGGCCGCTTCGGTGTGCCGCGCTGGGAGGTCGGTATCGACGAGGTGATTGCCATCCTGGTACCGCGCGCGGGGGATGCCGGACAGGATGCGCGGTCGGAGAACGGCCATGACGCGGTTCACAAGCTTGATGCCGTCACGCACGTCTTGAGCTTTCTCAAGCCATTCGATGTGGCGGCGAAGGAAGCCGAGGCACTCCAGGCCATCTCCCTAGAGGGCGATCAGGCTCGTCCAGACGACAAGGAACACGTCAAAGCCGGGCTTGCCGGAAAAGCCGCGCCGAAGAACGCCTCACCCCCGCAGGGGTCTCTCGCCGGTGAGCAACGGACCGCGCAAGACGCGCTGCGGAGGCAGGCGACGAGGCGCAAGCGGGCCGCGGCGACATTGTTGAGGCTCAGGGCCGAGCGAATGTCGAACAGGCGGAGCGAGGAACATCACCGTTCCGTGGCGGATGCCGCTGCTCTCGAACTGGCCGCCCGGACCGCGGATCTCAAAGGCGCCAAGGATTCACTCGACCGGTTGCAGCGGCAGTTGAGGATCGCGGAAACGGCGGCCAGTGATGCTCGATCCGAAGCTGATCGCCTACGATCTCAAGGGGACGACCACCTCGCCCGACTCGCGGCAAGCGAAATCGTCAACGAGAGCCTTTCAGCCGAACTGGCGAAAGCGCGCGAAATGGCGTCGCTCGTCGCTGTTCCCGAGCAAGACGCTGCTGAGCCGGCCGAAGATGCCTTGGCCGAGCATCCGGCTGACGAGCCCGCTCCCGTTGAGCCGGTGCCCGTCGCGGGACCCCGCGGCGCTTGGCTCACCCTTGCCAACGACACGCTGCTGGGCTGGGCGATCCACCGCGACGCGTCGCCGGTGGCAGCCCTCGTCGAGGTCGAGATCGAGGATCAGTTCACCACGGTGGTCATTGCCAATCATGCGATGGGCGCTGGCCTTGTCGGCCCGCCCGAGGCCGCGGGTTGTGGCTTCGAAGTGCCACTCGCGCATCTGTTGAAGGGTGATGCGCCGCAGACGATTCGATTGCGCTTGGCCGAGACAGGGGAAACGCTTGCCGGGACACCGATTACGGTCAAGAGAGGCGGGCAGGGTCTTGAGATCGTCGATGATGCGGCGCTCCTCGCCGCGACGGTGACACCGACGAAGCCCCCGGAAGAGCCGTCGCTGAACGAACTCAAGGCCGCGGCGAAGAAGGGCGATTACAGAGTCTGGCACAGGCTCTACGGCGAGGCCGCGCCCGACATGATCACCCGTCGAGCCGACGGAGCCGAGGTGAACGCGATCCGTATCAGCGTCATCGTGCTCGGCCTGCCGGATTATGCCGCCGCGATGGAGCGCACCCTGGCCTCGTTGACGGCTCAGGCATACGGCCATTTCGAGATCGTTCTCGCCGGTCCTGTCCCCACGGCGTTTGCGCGCTCGCCCATCGTGGTGCGCGCGAGCGACGGCGACCTCGGCACACTGCTCGCTCAGGCTAAGGGCGAGTACGCGACCTTCGTCATGGCTGGTGACGTCCTTGCGCCCCACGCGCTCGTCACCGGCGCTGCCTTCATCCGGGCGAATCCGGATGCGGGTCTTGTCTACTCCGACGAGGACCACATCGATGCAGGCGGGATCCGGAGTGATCCCTACTTCAAAGGCGGATGGGACCCGGATCTTGCCGCCGCCCAGGACTATTTCTGCCGCGCGGCGTTCGTGCGGGTCGCCGAGGCCCTCGACTGCGCCGGCACTGAGGCTGCCAATCATTTCGGACTCTATCGCGCGCTGTTGCGCCACCGGACCGTGTACCGACAGCCCGTCGTGCGCTGCCCCTTCGTCCTCTACCATCGCGCGGTCGGGGCGACGGCGCATGACGACGACGAGATGCTGACAGCGCGCGTCGTCGGCGATCTGCTGACGATGGACGGCTCCGAAGTCTGCCCGTCCGTTTCACGGATCGGTCGCTCCATGCGACGCGTCGTCTTTCCTGCTCCCTCCACATCACCTCTCGTATCGGTCGTGATACCGACGCGGGACGGCGCCACCCTGTTGCGATCCTGCGTCATGGGATTGCTGCACCGGACCCGCTATCCCGCGATCGAAGTCGTGATCGTCGATAACGGCAGCGTCGAGCCGGAGACTTTCGCTCTCTTCGATGAATTGCGTCAACTTTCGCGGGTGAAGATCGTCCTCTTCCCAGGCCCATTCAATTATTCGGCGATCAACAATTTCGGCGTAGAGCAATCGTCCGGATCGATGATCGTGCTGATGAACAACGATATCGAGATCAGCGACGAAAACTGGCTCGATGCCATGGTTGCTCAGGGCGTACGATCCGATGTCGGTGCGGTGGGGGCCAAGCTTCTCTACGCAGACGGCACCATTCAGCACGCGGGCATCGTTCTCGGGGTCGGCGGAATCGCGTCCCATATCTTCAAACGCATGCAGGATGGCGTCGGCGGGTACCATCACAGGCTGACCGTGACGCAGGAATATTCCGCTGTCACCGCCGCCTGCATGTTGATGCGACGCCAGGTCTGGGACGAGGTCGGGGGGCTGAGCTTGGATTTCCCGGTCGCCTTCAACGACGTCGATCTTTGCTTGCGGATCCGGGCCGCCGGTTATCGCATCATCTGGACGCCCCAAGCCTCACTGTACCACTTGGAATCGGCGTCGCGGGGCCGCGAAGACAATCCGGACAAGCAGAGACGGTTCGCCGACGACAAAGCGAAGATGATGCAGCGCTGGCGACCCGTGATCGTGGACGACCCATTCTTCAATCCCAACCTCGCTTTGACCAGCACCGCCTGCCTGCCGGCATTCCCACCTCGCACGGATCTGTCGTGGTACCTATGACCGAGATCGATGACGCGGGGATTGCCGAACCCCTGACGGCTATGGCCTTGTCCCTCGATCCACCGGATTCGGGATGGCTCTCGGTCGATGCGGACGAGGATCGCCTGCTCTGCAGACTGACGACTGCGGGTAGGATCGGTAACGACGCCCCGCCGGCCTTGTCGATTCAGATCGGAAGGCAGCGTCTCGGAGTTGTTCGTTGCCAGCCCGTGCTGGACGGTGACGCCCTTTTCGCCATTCCCTCAGCGGCACTGAGGTCCTTCGTTCGGCTTTCCGAACATGTCGGGCCGCCCAGCGTGCGGCTTTCGCTCGACGGTCAACCGGACTTGTCCGCATCGGTCCCAGTGGACACTTTGTGCGAGACCGATAGTCGGCGTCCGGCGGCCTTCTATGAGTCGGGGGGCAGCGGCCTCAAGCTCGCCGATCTGTGGCTTGCATCGGATGCGCAGCTTCGCCTCAGGTTCGAGGGTTCGGCCAGCGACACAGGTGACGAGACCTTGAATCTCGCAGCCTACCAGATCGTCGGCCGAACTGCTGCGGTGAGGGAGGTTGGCCGGGGCGACCTCACGTCAGGAAGCGGCCTGGGGATCTGCACGATCGGCCTCGCCAATCCGCTCGGGCCGGTGCTGCTCGTGGCGACGGACGCCGAACTGACCATCCGCTCCCTCAACATCATCCCGTTCCCCTCGCTGCTCAGGGGAGGGTTGCACCATTGGGAGCTTCGCGCGGCAGCGGTCGCGGCCGACGATATGCGGGACGTTGCGAACGTATCGGCAGCGTATCTCAGTGCCTTCCTACGCTCGCGGCATCACCAAGCACGGCGCATCGACGCGATTCAGATCGACGCGCGCGATGCAGCCGGCAACGAAAGCATCTTCACCGGTGCGGTCCTCGACTGGCTCACAGGCCTGATGGGGGTGGCGGTGCGCCTCGATCGGGAACCCGCCGATGACGAGTTGGCCGAGCACATCGCTTCCCTCTTGCCTCATACGGGGGAGGAGGAGCGGAAGCCCGGCAGTTCCCTCTCACTGCCGGCCGATGCGATTCCGACCCTCCATGCACTGGTCTCGGCACTCGATGACGATTCTCCGAAGGAGATGCCATCGCGCGTCGATTCGGGGGCCTGCGCATACATCGTGCAGCCGCGATTCAGTAAGGGGGCGGTCTGGTCGGTATGCATGCCGTGGCGTCCAGGCGTCATGGAGGCTGCGCAGCCCATCGGGCATGCCTGCGGCATCCCCCGTCTTAACACGGGGAGAGCGATCCCGTCCGGACGGACCATTGTCCGCACCCGGTCCATGGCAATTCGGCAAATTGACCTGCTGACGATGGCTGACCCGGCCAGATTGTTTCCGATGGGAGCAGCATCGCCGTCGGTGTTGACCGGACAAAGCGAACCGTTTTCCGCGTCGATATCGGTCTGTATCGCCCTCGACAGCATCACCGACAACGTAGCCCCCCTTATCGATTCGCTCAGATTTCAATCGGCGCGTCCCACGGAAATCGTCTTGGTAGGCACGGCATCGAGTCTCGACGAATTGCCGCCGACCACGCAACACGCCTTGCGTTCGGCGTTCCCAAAGGAGGTTCGCTATCGAGTCCGCGATCCATCCGCGACCCGGGGGACCGCTCTCTCGGATGCCGCCGAGCAAGCCTCGGGCGAGGTGCTCGTGTTCGTCTCGCCCAGCACGGTGCTCACAGACCGCCGAACGCTGGATGCCCTCGCGTCGCTGGCGACGATGGAGGGTATCGCGAGCGCAAGCGCCATGCTGCTGCGAGCGTTGGGCGACCGGCTCGGTTTCTGCGGGGCGGGATATTTCCTCGCTGGCCTCTCCTTTTCTACGTCGCCAGCTTTGGCCTATGAAGCACTGCCGACAGACGAAGTGCTCGCCATGGCAACTTATCCAGTCGCGGCGAATACGAGTCTTCTGATGGCCTCGCGCAAGCGGGTTTTCCAAAAAGTCGGTGCGTTCTCATCTGAGTATCAATCAACTTCGAACATCGACATCGATTTTGGATTGCGGGCCATCCAAGCCGGCTACCTCAACCTATGCAGCACCGCGCTGACGGCCATTGCGGGTGAAACCGCGCTGCCCGGAACACTCGATATCGATCTGCTTGGACGCTTCCCACGGCTCGACCTCGATCGCCTCGTCGAATCCACGACCATTCTGCGCAGGTTGAAGTGACCACGATCTGCATCGTCATCCAGTCGCCGGAATTCGTATCCTCGGCAGGCATGCGGATCCGCTACCTGCGCTTGGCTTCCGCCGCCCCGCTTGGCACGACAATCACCTACGCACCGATTGCGGAGCTCTTACAAACGAAGACATACGACGCAGAAATCTACATTTTTTCGAAGACTTTCATGCCTGAAGCTCTCATTCTTGCGTGCCATCTACAAAAAATCGGTAAGATTGTCGGTCAAGATTTCTTCGATGATTACTTTAGTCAAATGGACGACGCGCGCCTCGCGCGTTTCCAGTGCTGGGTTCGGGAGATGGAACCGTTCACGGATTTCGTGCTCGGAACGACGGAACGCCTGACCTCGGTCATCGCCGAGTACATGCCCCGTGCCCCGATCACGATCGTCCCCGATCCGATCGAGGCATTTGATCGAAGCGATCTGGCACATCGTGTGTCCGATAAGATCCGGACGGCGAGCGCGTCGCGTCGGCTGTCGATCTATTGGTTCGGGATCGGCGATAATCCCTTCTTCTCTGTCGGCGTCCGCGACCTTGTCGCCTACGGCGGAGATCTGGCGCGGTTCAAGGCGCTCGGCTGGGACGCGACCTTGACGGTTCTGACAAATACCAGGGCGCTGTCGAGTGAAGGGCTCGCCCTGCTGCGGACGCTGCCGATCGATTTCCGCATCATGGAATGGACGGAGGCGCGCGAGGACGAGAGCCTCAAGGCCGCTGATGTCGCCTTCATTCCCGTCGGTGGGCAGGGCTTCAGCCGCGCCAAGTCGCTTAACCGTTGCCTGACTGCGTTGCTTCGCGGCTGCCAGGTTCTCTCGCGAGGCTACCCTCTGTACCGAAGCCTCGGTGAATTTGTTTATCGGTCGGCCGATGATCTGGTTGCCGATCTCGAGCTCGGCCAAGTCAAGCTCCGAGGATCGCAACTCCCGCGCCTCTACGAATTGCTCGACGCCCATGCAAGCCCGGCGGAGGCTGCGGCAACTTTCGGAAGCGCTGCCACCTCGCTACCCATGCGCCCGTCGGAGAAGGACTCCTCGCGCCGTGCAGGACCGCCGCTCTGTCTGATCCATGGCAGAAACTCCGATACGTCGATTCATAAACTGGCAGCGCGTTTCGGTGGCCTTTCTGTCCGCAGCCCTTTTCATGAAAAGACGCTGAATTATCAGCTTCGGTTCGATTCTATCGGTGGCGAACTCCGTTGCCGGATTGAGAAATCGCGGATGAAGTTTCTGGATCCCGACCTTGCCACGGCGGCAATCGACGTCGGTCGCATCATGGACCTTGAGTTCTGCGATCTACCTTTGAGCCGTATCATGGGATGGAACGATCCGTTTCCGCTCGCAATGGGAAGCGATCGGTTCAGCTGGCTCGCAGTCTATCCGAGCGTCATGGGAGTGATCCGCACGGCCTGCCAACGCCTGTTCCCATCGGCGTCGGTCATCGTGAGCGAGCAGCATCAATTGGCGTTGGCCACGATGCATGGCGACGCCTATCCGCGTGCGACGACCGCGATCCGGAGCGGTGTCGCATGAGGGCGCCGCCTTCCATCGTCTTTCACGTTCACCTCGTGCAGGACGTGGCGATTCTCCAGCCCTTGATGAAGCTGGCTCGGTCGCTTCCGGGATCGCGATGCGAGGTGCTCGTCTCGGCAGAATTCGCCAAACTCGACGCGACCGGACGCTGGGCGACCGAACTGAGCAGGTTGTGCGCGGAGCTCGACGTACCCCAGACGCATTACGCGTCGGAGTACGAGGCCTACCGCCATCTCCAGAATAAGCGTGGGCTCATCATTGCCGGCAGCGAGTCGAATCTGCCCAATCATGCGGTCACCCACCGCCTGTTTGCCTCCGCTCCGAGCTCGTTCACCACCATCACGTTGCAGCACGGGTTCGAGTGTGTCGGCTTCCTGCACAACGTAGCGCACGATGCTTCGGCAGGACTTGCTGTGCGCTTTGCCGCTGATGTGATCGTCGGCTGGTTTGCGCCGGCGCGCCTGAGTTCGATCACAGCCTCGGAACGGGCCAAGCTCTACGTTGCGGGTCCGCCGGCCATGATCGAGATGAGGCCGCGCACGCGCCGAAGCGCCATGACAGACGGCTTCGATCCCGACGCCTATGAAGGCATGGTCTGCGAGAATCTCCACTCCGTGCGGTTCAAGTCGGCAACGACACGATCTGGGTTTCTCGAGGAATTCACTCAGTTCGAGCGGCGTGTGAAGGCGCTCGGCACGCGGGTCCATCTCCGCTCACATCCAGCCGGCCAGTTCACCGAGAAGAACGCGATTGCCCTCGAAGCCTGCACCGTGCGCAGCACGCAGCCGCTCTACCAGATCGATCTCACCCGTTTCGCCTACGCAATCTCAGCACCGTCCTCCATTCTGTTCGATTTCATGCTTGCCGGCGTGCCGGTCGCTGTCTGGCACGACGGCGACAACGCCATCGACCTTCGCAACTTCGCCTCCTTTGCCCGCGTCTCAACCGCCGAGAATTGGTGGCGCTTCGCCGTGGCAGCATCCGCCGATCCCGGCCGGTTCGTATCCCGGCAAGATCGCTTCATCAGGGGACTGCTGATCCCCGACGATGTACACCAGCGCTACGCCGCACTGCTGTCCGCAGCTTAGAAGAGGCACATTTGTTCGGGCGGAGGGAGACGGAAGGGCTTGGAGATCGACCCCGACCGGACACAAGAACAGCTGGAGCCACGGCACGACCTCCGGGCCCGGCGCAACGTCCACCCGGCGCGCATCGTGGAGGCGCTCTTCGCCCCGGTGCATCGAGGTTCTATGATGCACGAGAGGAGTATCAATCCGTGAATCTGTTCGACATCGTAAACCGGAAGGATCGCGCCCTCAAGGTCGAGGCCGGACAGGTCGAGACGACGCGTGGAAGCGGATCACGCGCCTTTCTGGGCATTGCGCTGGGTGCCGGTGCCCGATTCCGCTTACTCGACGCGCACGAGTTCACCGCCCTGCATCGGTATCCGCGCGTGCCGAACTGGGCGGTCTACGCAGCCGGCGATCCAGCGCAGAAGCCGGATCTGATCGTGAAGCTCGAAGCGTCCGACGGGCGATCACACCTGTTGTACCCCTCACCCGGCACGACATGGCCTGACAACGCGATCAGCCTGGACTGGCCAGCTTGGATCGGGTTCGCGCCCGGGTTTGACCTCGTGATCGAGAATCGCGGTGGCACAGCCTGCGAGCTAGCGACAACCCGACTTTTCAATCCTCGCCTCAACCTGCGACCATTGCTGCAGGGCGATGGGATTGAGGTCGGACCCGGCACCAACCCCTTCGTCAAGACCGATGCGAACACCTCAGTCCGATATGTCGAGGCGGCGCCGATCGAGACGTGGGTCAGCAACTACGGCAAGTCATTGGATGCCGAAAATCTTAAAGATCTATGGGCATCTTACATCATTGGCGATGCCGTTACGCTTGACATCATATCGGATGGCTCCCTCGATTTTATCTTCTCTAGCCATGTGTTCGAGCATCTCAATAACCCCATTCAGGTTCTCGAGAACTGGTCCGGCAAGCTGAAAGCCGGAGGCTTCGTCGCGGCCGTCATTCCCGATCTCAGGTACTGCTTCGATCTGCGCCAGCCGCCCAGCGATCCGAGTGACTGGATCGAAGAGTACGCCTCACAGGCAGACGAACTTTCGCTGGCCAAGTATGAGAAATGGTGTCGATACACTGCTCCCTACGCAACGCCGGATAGCCTAATCGAGAGAAATTACTCAATTCATGCGCATTATTATACATCAGATACAATCATTGAGCTTGCGAAGGTCGTGCAGAAGCGTGGGTGGTATGATCGTATGTTCCTGAACGCGTCACCGAACAACAAGGACTTCGGTATCGCGCTGCGGCGGAGCGCCCAGTAAAGGAACGAGGCTACCCGACGTGGCCGGTGCCGGGATCTGCGCGAGCTGGGCATGTCTAAGGCGACCAACAGTCCGCTCGGGCCCCGCCGGTCCCCCCCCCCCATTGCGGAGGAATGCTGCTGGTGGTTTTGGCAACGACGCCTTTTGTCAGTGCGCCTTGATCGCTTTGAGGGTCGCGGACATCGGCGTACCGTTGAACGGCGGGGCGAGCGATGGCCGACGATAATCGCCGCTGATCTGTGCCGAGTTCGCGGTATTGCCGGTACCGACGCCGGCCCAATAATAGGCCGCCGTGGCCTTCTCCCCGCCCGAGGCCACGTTCCGTACAAAAGTGTTGTTGTTGGAGGGGTGGGCCAAGCCGTTGTCGGCCGCACCGAAGGCCCATGTCGTGTTTCGATCGTATTCGCCGAGGCAGTTGACCTCGGTGACGCTGTTGCCGACCACCATGTTGTCGGCGCTGGCCTTCGCGGAGCCGCCCCACACCGTGATGCCACCGATCCCGGGGCAGGTCACAGCGTTGCTCGACACGGTGTTGTTCGACGCCCCGTGGATCAGCTTGATCCCGAATTGATAGGATACGCGGACGGTGTTGCCCGCAATCTTTCCGCCGCTGGCCTGGAAGTCGATCCCCTCGCCCACACCGATGACGGTGTTGTCGGTTACCGCCACGTCGATCGCTGAAGGCAGCACCGTGATGCCATCGCTCTGGTAACCATAGGATGCACGGAAGGCCGCCGTCACGAGCAGGTTTCGAATCGTGTTGCCCGTGATCTGGACGCGACGGGACGCCACCCCACTCACCAGATTATCGTCGATCGCGATACCGGTCAGTTGTGAGGTCGAACCGGATCGGTCGAGGAGCCCGTCCCGGATCACATTGTCTTGAACCCGTGCGTCGGTGCTGCTGTCGATTTCGATCAGATTGCCAGCGTTGAAGCCTGATAGGTCCAAGCGCTCAACCAGAATTCCCGACGCGCGCGTCACCGCGACTGCCCGGGTGAACGAGTCCGGGGCCGAGGTAAACGCGACACCGAACCCCCGGAGTACGATGTTACGGCCCTGATCGGACCGGATGAGGGTATCGGAGGCGTTGGACGCCAGCACGGTGGCGGAAAAGTCGGTCGCGTTGGCAACGAAGCGCCCGGTCCCGTCGCCGATGATGCCACCGGTGACGGCCAGCGTCAGGCGCGCGCGCAGGGTGCAGATACGGCCGGAGGGGAAGGTGACCAGGCGTCCGGTGGCGAGTGCCGACTGCCACGCCACCGTGTCAATGTCCTGGTTGAGCGCGGTGACCAGCGTTGCGCCGTAGACAGATTGCGCGGCTGCGAGTGTGGTGTAGCGCGTCGACAGGGGACGGGCTGTCCCATCGCAGATCGCCCCATAATTCATGGGTGACTTGGTGTCAGGGTCGATCAGAAACGGATGATCTGACAGGCCGGCACCGGCAATCCGGGTCGTGCCGATCGTGTCCCGGTTAGCGGTCGGGCGGCGGATCGCGGGCGCATCGACCGGGATCATTCGACCGAGAGGTCCAAGGCTTGTGCTGTCCGACGGCGTTCCAATGAGCAGCGCTTGGTCAGCACGGGCGGGCGTGGTGATGATTATGGGAGCCGTCGCAGTGAGCGCAACGAGACAGCACAGCGAAGCCATGCGTAAGTTTCCGATTTCCCATACCATGTCGGACGCCGCACTTCGGGTGTGAACAGGCCGGATTGCGCACCCTCGCCGACGCGATGCTCTCATTGGAATAAGGCGCAACCGTGAACGCGATAGGGTGCATCGCTGACAAGCGGAGTCGCCAGCTACGACCATGATCCGTGGGGTATTCATCCCGCACCAGGAGGGATGCATCGAAGGGGAAACGTTGGGGCTGGTGCGTCCAGCCTAGTCGGCTGAACCCGAATGGATGATTGCCCCGCAGGGCCCTAAGTCGGCGGGCAACGTCACAAAGCTCGACGAGGAACTGCAGATAATAGCGCCGCTCGCCATCATGGTCGCATCATCCGACGCTCTCGCCGATCGTGATGCACTGACCGTCGAGCTCGGTGGCAGCGAAGGAGGCTTACACTCCGACAGATACACGCCCTGCCTTGACGAAATGCTCGCCAATCCGGCGGAACGGGCGGTCGTTGCGCCAGCAGCTGGACCGGACGCTGGCCGTGTAGCTTGCCGATGGGTACGTGAGAGCCGCCGCCACATGATGCCCTCAGGCAGCAGGTTGCAGAATCCGTCAGGGGCGTCCTGCAATTTCGAGAGCTGTAGATAGCTGCAACGCGACGACGAAGGCACCGCCTGTTCGACGCCAGCCCATTCCCCACACCTCCAATAGGCCTCGAGAGGTAGACCCGAACGCTGCCGTTAGGCAATCGAGAGCTCGACAGTGACTTCATTGCCTTCAAACAGCGTTCATCTACAATTAATGCGATTTAAGGTGAACGACACAAGTGAGAGCAAAGTGTTGGGGATCGTCGGATAAATCTCAACCGCCTCTTAAGACCTAGTAACGGCATTCTCGCATAAACCGCGAAGCCGAAGCGTAGCAAGTGCGAGGGTCTCTATGTTGCCGATCATGTTCACTGCGATCATCGCTTGCGCCGCTACGGCTGCAATGACCGCTCCCTACAGCCAGCTTCTTGCGTTGCTGGCCGGACCTATCATGGGCAGCTTCGCTGGCCTCTGTGTTGCCCTCTTTCAGGCATGGCGGCGTGGTCCCGAGTGGAGCGCTGAAAAAGATCTTGATCGGCAGACGGACGCCATGGTGAGCGCGCTTCGACAGCTTGCTGAGCAGGGAAGCGCGATCGATACCGCCTCAAGCGCGAAACATAGCAAATCTCTGCAAGCGATCACGGAACCGAATTCAACAAGTTCAGGCACTATGCCAAAACGCGCCGCTGGGTAAAACCTACTGGAGCAGCGTTCGTTTTTTTGGTTGATTAATCATTGAGTTGGGGCAGGCTCCTTGCGCAAAATTACGACCCGTCGATCTGGGCTGATGGATTTGTTTGCTGAAGGATGAGTTGCTGATTTCTGGGGAGGCATTGGTTTTCCTTAGTATGTAGGGAGCTATCGGCGATTATCTTTATAAGCTATTTCTATTTCCGCAATCATAGTGTGGTGCTAGCCCGGCTTGAAAATTGCTTGCGCTAATTTTTGCGCAGGTCGACAGGGGCTTGTAGTGTCGCCCCAGCAACGGCGAGTCCTTCCTTTCGCCGCATGATTATAAATCGTCTGTTGCCAAAATCGGCAACCAGCATATTGCTGCCAATATCTCGTACGACTATCGGATACAGATCTTTGCTGGCCTGATCTCCAATATGACCTCGTACACGCTTTGCGTCGATGATTGCGACGATTCCACTGCCTGTCCAGCGCCCGTTGATATCTCTGAGAAATGACGCCGCCGCAGCATTCAAATTCGGCAATGTCGGCTTTTGCGCCTGTGGTTTGGTGAAAGCATCCGACGTGATCGGAGCTGCTTCGAGCCACCGGCTCGGCTGAAGATCTCGAATCGTGGATGGAGGCGCAGGTGGTGGTGCTGGTAGAACGACGCTGTCTGGCCTGATGTAAGATCCCAGGCGCCAAACTACACCCAAGGTGAGCAGCCCCAGAGCCGCGGCTGTTGCATAAGCGCGGTAGCTAGCGGACATTGTCGAAATGATCGCTGCTTATATCATTTAAGGCACGCTAGAACTGGCGTCTGTGTTTGATGCAAATCCGATTTGTGTCGTTGTGGCGGTATTTTGCTACATTCATTTCGATTTATCCTTCGGCAATTGGATATGTCAGCGGTACGCTTCGGTGACCTTGATCGGTGCCTGCTCCCCATTCCCAGCTGCTCGACATGTCCAATAGGCAGGGCTGTTCAGCAATGCGGTAGGCTGCATTTTTGCCGGAGCGGCCGGGCGCACGCAACTGCGACCTACGGGACGCACCCAATCGCAACGTCGTCCTCGCCTGAGTACTGTGCTGTAGCATAAGCTTATTGTAGAGCGATAAGCGGTAAAATATGCTAAATGGGCCGTATAAACTGTGTATTTTTAGGAAAATAGCTAATACAACTCGAAGATATTTTATGTCATCCTTATGAGTGAAAATCTTTGGTGCTTAGGCCAGTTTTTAAGTAAATTCAGGTCGTGTGAGGGTAATTTCGTGTCAAAATCGATACTCCTCATCTCTTGAATAGTAATTCATGCTCGGTCTATATGCTGATAATAATCTATATGATATCGTGTATGTATCAGAACAGCGCTTGATATAAATATTTTTTTATAGAACGCGTCTTCTAGATGTCTCGATCATCGAATGAGTCGGGGCAAATTAGCGTTCCGAGAAATTTACACACAAACTTAACGATCCTTGGAGACCAAATCGTCATCAAGCGTGTCTACGGTGAACCTAATTCGGGAGTGCGATGATGCAGATATGGCTGACGTACGAAGAAGCCGGGAGGTTCATGAGCCTTGATACCGACTCTGCGCGGAACGCGATTGCTGCGCAGGGATGGTCAAGGCGGCGCTGCAGCGATGGCCTGACCCGTACGAAGCTCCCTCCGGGCGCGGCGTCGGCCTTTCTTTTGAACGCGGCCAGCGAGGAGGCAAAGGCGGCAATTCATGCGATGCAATCGCTGCTCGCGGACGCGCAAGTCGCCGTGCTGAAATCCCAACTAGGCTTCTCGTCTCCGTTGCCTACAACGAATATTTCACCAAACGAAAGCCCAACTTTAGACTTGAGCATGGGGGCGTCGCGACGCCTCGTTGGTTGAAGTGTATTATGCCCTCCTCGTTAAATTTCGTCTTGCTCAAGCATGAGGCAAACAAAAGTAACCGCGCGTAGACCCGCCAATGTGTTGGCGTTGTGCTCGTGATCGTCGATCAGTCGTCTTCGGTGAGCTGCCAAGGCGAAGGAGCGCTCCGCTCCCCCCCAATCGATGTACCAATAAAGCAAAGTCGCGCTTGGCCTTGGGCGTCTTTACCGCCCTCAATTTGATGCTGGCGGCCCGCGCGGCCGCCGCCGAATCCGACCATTATAGCCTCGATCGACGCAGGCCGATTTGGAATTGGAGGCGAACCGCATCCGACCATTATAGCCTCGATCGACGCAGGCCGATTTGGAATTGGAGGCGAACCGCTTTGGTGGAGATGTGGAACGCTTGCGGGTCAGCAGTTGGCAGCATCTCCTGTTCGTAGCGTTCCAGTGAGCGATAGCCGAGCGAAGCGTCCGGGCGCACGTGTATGTGGAAGCCTCCAATGAAGGCAAAGACTGCCATGGAGGTCTGCGCTCAACAGGTGAAACGCCACCGCTCGGGCAACTGATGCTTTAGCACCGCGCAGTAACTATCGCATACCGCGTTGTCATAGGTGTCGCCGACCGAGCCTATGGAGCGTCGCACGTCCGCCTTGCGGCAGCGGCACCGAAGGTCCGCGACGTCTATTGCGATTCCTGGTCGGAGTGGTGGATCAAGTCGCACCGTTGGCGCTCCATGACGGCGGTCTCCACCGCATCGAACATGCGTTCTATCCAGAGGTCATTGGCGAACGACCAACCCACGACGCGCCGGCTCCTGATACCGATCACCACGGCGACGTAGAGGAAGTCCAAGGCGGCCGGCCCGAAGGTTATGTTGCCCGCCCAGATCTGGTCGGAGGCCTCTGCAGGGAGATTGTGATCCGCCAAATCGCGTGCGGAAAGAGCCGCTCGCTAGCGCCGGGTGGCCAAGGTGCCTTCGCGCCGCTGGCTGAGGCCGATGAGACCGGCCTCTGCATCAGTCGCGCGATGCGCTTGCGTCAACGTTCTTGGACGCGCGATGGCCGTTTTCGCGGTCGCTTTGGGCTATCTAGTTAACGACGGCTTGGACGGAGGACTCGAACTCAAGCGACAGGTCGATTGGGTCGTCATTACCGCGGACCAGCCCAACCAATTGTTTGCAACTCTGGAGCTAAATGATAAGATGGGTGAGACTTGCAGTGAACCATGTGTAGGCTGCTCGCAGGGCTCCACGAGGTTGGATGATCGTCAGTTACAGCAATTTGTTGCCTCTTGTTCCCTGGAAAATTTTTCGTTGGACTATTCAATCTGTCTGAATTTTGTGCCGGCGTGAAATGCGCTGTGAGGACGCCGTGGCCTCGCAATCGCCGTGAACGGTGTCCGATATCTCAAGATAGTTTATCTAAATCTCTGCTTGCTTTATCCTTATGAAGGCAATGTGAATAGCATCGTTTACATTGTGTATGGCGAACGATAATTTTCATCATCGAATCTATACATTGTGTGTTCGATGGGGCGCCGAGACGTGGCAGCTCTTTGTATTTCGATGAGCTAACGCCTGATCTGCTGGAGAGCGACGCGCTTTGGTGGAGTGGCGTCGTTGCTGGAAGCGGGAGCCGCTACCTTAACTGTGAAGGTCGGAATCGACGATCAACTTAAAGTAACAATTAATCAGAGATCGCCTATAGGTAGTTTTTTGTCCCCAGATCCTGCGTCATCATTGCAGCCGGTGCCGGAACTTTTCAGTATTGACGTCGGTTAACGGCGACGAAAAAGCAACACCAGTTGAAACTCGAACGGCCGGCATTAACCAACGATGCATCTCTATGTGGGCTGGCCATTGAAGCGAGTTTAAGGATTTGATAACTAGGTTTAATAAATCAGCTCTAGGGTGGGTAGCGTGTCTGTGATGAAAGGGCTCTCCGTCAGTGTCGTGATGCTGTCCATCATGGCGTGTACGCCTGCCCTGGCGGCTTCATGCAATTCGGCGTTCGGCATGGCCTCTGTCGCCGATATGGACGCGTTCAAGGCGGATCCGCTGTCGCTACTCAACAGCAATCCCAATGGCGGCGGTGCACTCGCTCGGTCCGCGCGCGCTTTGGTTCTGGCTGATACCGAATTTTCCGACGTGATGCTTTCGCTCGGGGTGGCCGCGAACGCTGATCAACGTTCAGCGATCGGGGCAGGCCTCGGCCAAGCTGCGCTGGCCTGCGCGCGGACGCAGCCTGAGGCAGTGCAGCGGATGCAGGCCGCTCTGATCTCGCGTGGTAGCCCGGAAATCGCGCAGGCCTTCAAGGCCGTAACAGGCGACATTCCGACCACTGCCGTCAGTGTGCCAGCGACCCCCTCGACCCCGATTGGCGGAACGGATGCGAGCCTCATCGGCGGTGGACAGAACGAGGTGCCCCAAGGCGTTGCGCAGAGATCGGTTCCCACGACCCTAGGATTCTTCAATTCGGCGGCAATTGCTCGTACGGCCCAAGCGGCGCGACTTTCGCCGATTATCATCGTCGGTGGTAACGGTAGCACCGGCGGTGGGGGCACTGTTGGCGGCGGTGGAACCATTGGTGGCGGCGGCAGCATCGGCGGTGGCAGTGGCGGTGGCGGTACCCCCGTCCCGACTGTTCCCGGTCCCGTGGTTGGAGTCGGACTACCCGCCCTCCTTTTCTCTCTTGTGTCTGGATTCATCTATCGTCGCCGCCGCAACCGCGTCTCTGTGGCATAAAGTGGTCGGCGGCTTTTACAGTCCGCAAAGATGATTTCAGATGGGCTGGTGAAATTGCAGCTGCATTAGTCGCGTAGCTGCCTTCCGCCTTCTATAATAAGGCGCTCTATAGTTTTTAGTAGGTGGTCTGCCGAGTCATACTGAGCGGCGGCGAAAAAGTCGGCGCACTCATCGGGGTGATGGCCTCGATGAGCCGTTGTGTGGCCACCCACAATTCGTTGGCGGTTCGCTCGGCGACCGTGCGCAACAGCGCCTTGAGCTTTGAGAAAGCCCCGTCATCCTGCGCTTTTCGAAGAATCGATCGTGTTCAAGTCCGGCGAGTAGGGCGGGCGGAACAGTAGCTACGCGCCCGCCATCCTCGATCGCTGCCTGTACCGCCGAACCGTTGTAGCTTTTAAGATTGTCCATCATGAGGATGTCGCGAGGGATGAGTTCGGGCCCGAGAACGTCCCCGGCGTAAGCCTGGGAGGCATCGCGATAAATCGGTCCGTCCAGCGCGAACGACACAGCGATCCCGGACGGGCGTAGTCCCGTCACGAAGGTAGGTGTCTTCTAGCGGCCGTACGGCACACCTGAGCGTAGTCGTTCCTCAGGCGAGGCGCGTCCGCGAGTGCGGGTCATTGGTCGCGGTCACACCTGGTCGAGGAACAAGAAGCGCGAAGGTCGAGGTCGGACTGGCATTCAAATCGGGCTTGGCGGGTCGCCTTTACAGCCGAGCGGTTCTGCTCCGCGGCGTGGGCTGTCTTTCTTTGTATGTCAGGCCGGGCGCATCGAGGAAGTACCACAGAGTCCCATGCCCAACCGTAGGAGTGCGCCCCTCCCGCAAGCAGATCCGCATCTCCTTTGAGGTGATGTCGTGGCGCTCAGCGATCAGATGGCGCCGGAACGCCTTCGTGCAGGTCGAGCTTCGAGCCGGCTTGCCCGCTTGCTAATCAGCCGCAACCGTCCCGGGCGTGGCCAGTCCCGTCATCCGGCGGACCGCCGTCGCGGCACCGATCCCGAAGCGCTCGATCGACTACCGAGGCGAAGCCGCGCCTGCCGCATCCATCACGCGTTCACGCGGATCTTGGCTGTAAGGGTCTGCCCATGCCCGGCTCCAAATCTGGAGCGCCATGAGCCAGCCCGACAGTCTTACAGAACCCAACCATCCGATACGGATCAAACCGAAAACGCCTTAGCATCCATCCGGTCAACGGATCCGCCGGCCATTCGCACCCGAGCGGCGATGCTCAGCCGCTTTGAACCCGCCATGTGGCTCTATGCGAAGCCCATCAGCCGAATCCTTCCGTACAGCGCGGCTGTTCAAGGAGTAGATTTGGGCCGCCCCGATGTCGGCAGGGAAGGTATGAAACTCACCAACCCCTGCTGAGCGCTTGCCAGTGAGCCAGGATGGCACTCTGAGAAGCAGCTCCTATCTACCGCTCCGGGCGGTTGAACTCGATTCAGTCAGTCACGATGCCTGCAAGAATATGCGGGATAGCGGTTTTAGATCGCCTTCGGGCTTTTGGAGGATAATAAATGATCCGTTTGGTTCTCGTGCCGATCGTGGCGGTGCTTTCAACGGGATTCGCCTGGGGGCAGACGCGCCAGCCGATCCCATCCGGATCACCCTGCATACCCGGTGACCCCGTTCGCCGCGACTGTCGCTCCAGCCCGCTCTACAATTCAACGCCGGGCTCTCTGAACTCCATCAACCAAGCGCCAAACTTCTCAGGCGGTGGCGCTTTCGGAACATCCCGGCGCCCTTCGAATGATTTCCGGGAAGGAGTTCCGCAACGCTGAGCCTTTCGGCTCAGCGCAAGGTGTTGAAGTTGGAGCGGGCGATATTGCCTTCGTTAAGTGTCGCGACCCCGACGCGCAGCAGCGTAAGCACTTTCAGGAACTCAACGGCAGGGGCATTCGACACGTAGAGAATGTCTTTGTCGCGAATGAGAAACTGACGAAGCGTGAAGAGCCCATCTTCGGCGCGCAGGTCGAACTGATAGATGACCGGAATATGATCCTTAGGCCATACTTTCACGTCGATGCCGAGATCTGCCGCGACCCGGCGGGACTCCATCCTGTAGACGAACACGGTGGTCGGGTTCGCTCGCTCGTCGAGGAGGCCGCCACCGCGACCGAGAGCCTCGGACACCGTCGTCTGTTCTGCTTCGAAGTTATACTTTCCGTTGAGGCCCGTGGCGCCGAGCACAACGAACGAGCGGTTCTCGGTATAGACGTAAATCACGTCGCCCGGCTGGACGAACACGTTGTTAGACGGTTCTCTGACGAGCTTGTTGAAATACACCGTACGCTTGCGAGAGCCGCGCTGAAGCGTCACGAAGCTTTGGTACCCCGTGCCCTTCGGGCCGCCTGCGCGGGCAATCACATCCAGCACGCGTTCGCCTGACGGATTGATGGCGAGCCGGGATGGCAGGTTGACCTCGCCGAGGACGCTGACCTGGGTCGCCTTCTGGTCAATGATTGAGACAACAGCCTGCGGTTCGATCGCCCGATTTCGCAGGCGCTGCTCGATCTCGGCTTGCACTTCCGGAGCTCGGCGGCCAACGGCGGGAATCAGTCCGGCATAGGGCACCGATATCGTGCCACTGCGATCAACCTGTTGGTTCGGGAGCGTGACGAAGTTGCCCGCCCTTGCCCCGGCTTGGTCGGGAATGAAGAGGCCTCCAGCCGCCGCTTCGAAGATGGTCACGCCAATGGTATCGCCGATGCCAAGGCGGACTTCCGCGGCCCGCCCCTGCGAGACAAACGAGCCCAACGTGCCCTCGCCCGTCGCGTCCCGCGCTGTGACGTCGGCCACGTGAGGCGTGGCGTTGATCAGAGTGTGCGGAAGCAATTCCTGCGGATCGGTGGGGATGGATGGATCCCCCGATACCTTCGGACCGGATGTCGGGAACGCACCTGAACACCCGCTCAGGATTGCGGCCAAGCCGGCAACCCTGGCAAGAATGCTAAGTCTGCGACCTACGACCACGACGCCGTTATCCTCTCAACCAACTCCACGCTGGTTATGAGCGAGATCGTGAAAAGGTCTAGTTGAGGTGCCTCAAATTTTCTATATTTGGGCAGCATGTGACGCAGGAGCAACAGTCATGATTCACAATTCATGGTTAACGCGTACGTTGAAAAATAAACTATTCATAGCTACCAAATAATTGCCGCGAAGAGATTCGTATTATTTTGAGGCGGGAAACCTGCGACATGGACCGTCCTATAGCTACGGCGATGTTCGAGCCGTCGAGGGCTTTCGGCTGAAAGCCGTCATGTGAGCCCAGAGGAACCGCAATGCGCGCAGGCGTATCAGAACACCCATCGCCGCGATTCTGTCGATCGGGCGCCGAAGCCGCCGGGTGAACAGTACCTGAAAGAGATGGATGCTGGTCGATAGCAGCGTGATGTAGGCGCGAACCAGCCACCGCAGCCGACCGAATGGTTGACGTGTGGTCAGTGCGAAAGCCTCGGCGTTGAGTCGGCGCCACTTCCGCACCAGTTGGTCCCACTCGTGCCGTGCCGGATGACCCACGACAGCCTTCGGCGCAAAGCCGAGTGTTCGGCCTTTCGCCGCAGCCCGGTGACACCACTCCACGTCTTCGGACACATCGTTGCCAAAAGGACCGACAGCCTCGAACGTCTCCCGACTGACCAGAAGGGCCGCGGTGACCGAAAAGCCCTTCTTTTTGATGTATTGTTCGTTTTGGAAGGCGAAGACCAACTCGAACGCCTCGGAGGGGGTCGGTCGTCCCGGTTTCTCGACATCGACGCGGATCGCCCCGCCCACGACGTCGAAGTGGTCGAGCATCCGCACACCCTCCTCCAAGAAGGCCGGATCCGGACGGCAGTCGCTGTCGACAAAAGCCAGGATGCGTCCGCGTGAGGCGGCGACGCCAACATTGCGGGTCGGACCTGCCCCCTTTTCCCGCGATAAGACGACCCTTGCGCGACCCGCCACGGTCGCCTCGACCGCGGCCAGTCCGACCGGCGAAGCGTTGTCTGAGACGACGATCTCGAAGGCATCACGCCCGATGGTCTGCGCCTCCAGATGGGTCAGGCATCGGTCGAGGTTCTCGAGATCCTGATAATTCGGAATGATCACGGATACTCGGACGACGGCCTCGGCGTTATGGTCACAGGTCGATACGGCCAGATTGTCGGTGCGTTCAAGCATGATAGGCCGCAGCGTTCACGACTGAGGTTTCGCCAAGTTCGATCAAGCGCTTGATGTCAGCTCGGTTGAGCAGACCGCCGATCACCTTCTCACGAACCTTCGGATTGTTGCGCATGGCATCCTCAAGGACGTAGCTGGGGGTTTCGTTCCAACGGGCTACTATGAGGAAGCCGTCGACGATGTCGGCGACGGCTTCAGCATCGGATACCGGCCCAATCGCCGGCAAGTCCACGATGATGTAGCGATATTGCGTTTTCAGGTTCTCCATTAAACTTCTAAGATTGTGTGCAGAGAGCATCTGTCCCGGTTGTTCGGGTCGGACCGTGCCAAAACAAGGCAGGAAGAAAAGGTTCGGTTCGCGGAGGGGGCGTATCGCGGTCGGAAGCGTGTTCGGTTGATCGACGACCTCCACCAAACCCGCTTCGCGGCTTGGGGCCAGGAGGTTCGACAGCGATGGCCGACGGGCATTCGCATCGATCAAGAGCGTGCGGGAGCCGGTCTCTGCGCAGAGTTGGGCGAGCGTGCTCGCCGTCACGCTCTTGCCCTCACCGATCCCGGCCGAGATCACGCCGATGGCCACAGGCTTATCGACCCGACGTAGGTCGATGCTGACTTTAATGCTTCGCAGCGTCTCTTCGCCAAAGCTTCCGACTGCCGAGCGGAGCCCTCGGTGGGCAGGAGCCGCCGGCTGAGATCGGTCGATCTCAGGGAGAAAGCCCAGGCTCGGGGCGCCGAGGGACTCTTCAATTTGACGGCGGAAGCGGATTCGGCGCGAGAACGCTTCCCGTGCGACTGCCAACAGGCAGCCGGCACCGAAGCCAAGCAACAGGCCGCCCCCAAGCGCCTTGATGGGCGTCGGGAAAGATCGCTCCGTTGGAACCTGCGCAGCGGTGATGATACGGGCTTCCGTCATCGGAAAGCTTTGCTTTTGAATTCCGTCGACATAGCGCGACATGAACGTGTCGCGAATCGACTTCACCGTCTCCGCAGCGCTCTCCAATTGCATGAGCTGGACTCGTCTTTCACGGGCCTGGGTCGACCGTTCGGAGAGTTCCGACAATTCCTTCTGCAGACGTTGCTCTTTGATCTGGGCGACCGTGAGTTCGGTGCGGGCACTTTCCAAAATCCGACGGATCTCGTCATTGATCGAGTTCTGCAACTCGCTCATCTTGGCACGAGCCTTGATGACCGCCTCATGGGTCGTGCCGTACCGGACCGACAGATCCGCCACCTGTCGCTTGGCGTCGAAGTAAGCGTTTCGCAGGGTCGTGATGACTTCGTTCGTGAACTCCTCTGAAAGCGCGCTCTGAAGCCCGCCCGTCTTCGCGATCTCGTCGATCTGCGCGACCTTCGCCGCTGCGCCGGCCCGTGCAAAGCTCGCGCTCACGACGCTTTGACTCAGGTCGAGGATCTGTTGCTCCTCGATGAAGCGCCCATCGATCGTGACAATATTGTTTTGTATCCGATACTCAATGACGGCACGATCAGCCTTGCTGACTCTGTCCTGAAGCTCAGCGATGCGCTCGGAGAACCAATCGCTCGCTTTCTGAGAAGCAATTCGTTTGGCCTCAAGTTGATCGTCGATGTAGGCTTGAGCCAATGCGTTGGCGAGACGTGCCGCCTTTTCCGCATTACGGGCGGTCACGGTGATGCCGATGGCGTAGGAAAGATCGACGCGCTCGGTCGAGGTGGCCTTGCGAAGCGCTTCAATCGCGATCCGGCGGCGTTCTTCCTGCGACTCGGTCGTCGGATCGTCCGCCAATCCGAGTGTAGCGAGAAGCCTTTTGAGGCTGGACGCGGACCCGATGAATTGCGGATCTTCATCGAGCTTTTCGGAAAGTACGACCCGGCTCAACACACCCAATGATTTAAGAAGCTCGATCTGACTCAAGACGACCGAGCTATCGATCCGGCCTGTTGGGGTCGAGAAATTTTCATCGACGACGGACAACCGCTTGAAATCGACCAAGACGGTCGACGAAGCCTTGTAGGATGAAGGCGCGAACAGCAGAACGAGGAGGCCGAGGATGAGGGCGGCTAGAGTCGTCCGCACGATCAGCCGCCGCTGGCGGCGCAGAACGCCGAGAATGAACGCGACGTCGCCCGGATCCGCTGCGGCCCTGGACCCTATCGGGGCCGCTCCAATCGCTGTGCGCGGGTCGGGCGCAAGCGAAGACATTCGGTTGTGAAGATTCATGGTTGGGCGGCCTGACCTTCAAGGCGCATCCGGCCACGCCGGCGGCTGACCGGATCTGTATCTTACCGTATCAACCGCCATTCTGCGATCAGTTCAGCGGCCGTAGTCAGACACTTTTTTCAGCGTCGTCTATCAACCTCCGCGATAAAGGCTGAAATACGCCCAACGAGTTGTGAGCCGGCATGCGAGGAGATGCCTGCGGAACGACCCAGGGTTTCGATCCTGTCGAGGTAGTCGACGAGTTCGTCCTCATCCTGCGCGACAGTCACGATGTTTTGTTCCGCCATGAGCCGAGCGGTGGACATCTGATGATCGTTGCGATGCTCACCGAGGGCAGCGCGGCGCGGCATGATCAGGATCGGTTTGCCGAGTTCCAATGCCGTGATGATGGAGCCCATGCCTGCATGGGCGACGACAGCCGTAGCCTCCGTAACGCATCGCTTGAACTCGGTCGGCGTCATGGTCGCCTGACAGCGAATATGCTTCGGGACGTATTTGGAGGCGCCGATTTGCGCAACCACGTCGGATCGATCGCGGGTGCCCGCCCAGGTATCGACGGCACCCACCAGGCGATCGAAAGGCAGCTGAACCCCAACCGTTACGAAGATCATATGACCGAACCCTCGTAATGCGGACCGTCCGGCTTCGCGAGATGCTTCCACTGGGTCAGCCAGAGGTCCGCGAACCGCCCCGCCAATCGACCGGACATCGAAAGGGTGTCGACGTTGGCGAAGCTATCCAGCCAGATCGTTTTCGCGCCGATCAAGCGGCCGAACAGCAGGGCGATGCAGCCGGGGGCCGCGCCGGTCGAAATGACGATCGCGGGTCGCTCACGCACCATGATGCCCAGAACGGTGAGACTCATCCGAATCACGGCAAGTTTGTTCCAGCGATTTGCATCAGGCACGCGGTAGAAACGATGGCCGCCGACTTGATCGCCAGCGTCCAGCGTACAGACGAAGGCGCAGTCGCAGTCTCCGAACGCGGGCGCGATCCGTAGCAGCTGGATCCAATGGCCACCGCCGGATGCAACGGCCAAAAGGCGCGGTCGTTTTTGTCGGTTCGCCATCGTCACCCCGATCCCAAGGACGGCGCGAGTAATGATGCAAGGCCCCTGCCGGATCAACCACGTGCCGGAAGAATCGGCTGCGTTTACAAATCCCCTTCGGAACCGTATGGCTAAGCCTAGCGTTCTTGTGGGAAACGCCTTAGGTTCCGTCAATGCGCCTGTTGCTGGTTCCCTTCCTCGCGGTTGCCCTGCCCTACGGGGCTGAGGCTGCGGATTATTCGCAGCGTCGCGGGGATGGGGCTGCGGGTGAACGTACATACGTTGAAGCCGCTCCGGAATATTTTGCGCCACCGCCGGCGAGAAGCTGCGGCAATTATTCTCCGGAAGGCCTCCTCCTCCACGCTGATCCGCGGCCTCGCTTCCGTGGATATGCGATTTGCAAGTACGCCGATGGGCCGCGCTACGGTTACACAACCATTGATACGTATACGCGTCGCGTCACGCAGTATCGTGAAGTGCGGTCTCGGACATTTTGGTAGTCAACTACACATCGTTAGGCACTAGCCGCAAGTAAGTTGATGCTGAGTGATATAGATGGGCCGTTCTAAGATATTTGAATAAAACGGTGTATTCACATTGTCGATAATCATTCTTCGGAATAATCAATTAGGTAAATTACTAAGGAGAATATTAATATCATATAACTCAATGTGTATGCTGGTTGCTCTCTTAAGTCCTTTTCATCAGATGCTAAATCATCCTGCGTAACTACGTATATCGATTCGGGCGGCTACAAACTTAGACGATTTGTAGCCTGAATTGAGTCGTTAATGAGCGAAAGAAATACGTAATTGATATAGAAGTTGATATTTTGATGAGAATGCCGAGTTTTATATCAAAGCGTCTTCAATCAGCAAAAAGCGACATATCTCGTTCGGCGTATATCCCAGCGGGGCAACGCCTCTATGTCGTTGGTGATATCCACGGTCGAGCCGACCTCCTCGCTGCGATGCAAGCGCAGATCGACAATGACGTGATAGCAAGGCCGTGCGCTGAGCCGATTGAGGTTTACCTCGGCGATCTGATCGACCGTGGTCCTGACTCAGCGTCTGTCTTGGGCGAACTCATCAAAAGACAGACGACGCATAGGATCATCGTTCTTTCCGGTAATCACGAGCGGATGCTCCTAGAAGCGCTCGATGATGACCGGATGCTGGCGCTATGGCTCAAGCACGGAGGTTGTGAGACGCTGAGCTCATACGGCTTGCACGGGACTGAGGTTCGCCTCGCCGATATGGCTGCAGGCGATGTCCGCACGCTCATCACGACAACGATCCCATGCAACCATTTCTCATTTCTGGAAGCTTTGCCTTATTCCTACGTAAGCGGCGATTATTTTTTTGCCCATGCCGGGATACGACCGAAGGTGCCGCTTCATGCGCAAAATCCAAACGACTTGATATGGATCAGGGAGCCGTTCCTGAGCTCCAGTTCCAATCATGGCTTGATTGTTGTGCACGGGCACACGCCCGTTGTTGAACCAGAGTTTCTGCCTAATAGAATTAACATTGACACCGGCGCCTATCTGACTGGCCGGTTGACCTGTCTCGTGCTCGAGGCCAATAAGTTGAGTATGTTAGGAGCAGCATAATTTGATAGAGTAAATCGTTGTCTTAGCGGGTCTGTACGAGAGGGCTGTTTGTGCCTGGGTCAGTGATTGCCGCGAGAGTCGCTGTGATGCTTCGTCGTGCAACGATTATGACTCGGGTAGCAGTCTACGAGCCCCAGCGTAATATGCTGGTAAACTAGCATTGGAGCATTGATCCGATTTAGGACCGATCATCCCGGAGAAGACAAGGTAGAGCTGGTTGATAATGATACTACAATAGGATTGAACAGAATTGTCAGATTTGCGCCCATGCCATCTTGCGCAGACTTGGGTGGCGTATATGCCGGCAGATCCAGCGAAAGTATGCCTGTCTTCTACCAGAACGATAGTTAACTGCCGACAAAGAATCCTTAGGCCTGTAAGGCTCAGTACTCTATTGCGCGCACATTTGACTGGTCGAACAGTATGAACATATTAGTAAGCATTTCTGGTTTTTGCGAGTTGTACAAAAGTGCCCGAAATAATTCGAATATCGAGCGCCACTGAGCAATTGTCTACATACCATATATCGTGTTCGACACGTCGTGCCATATCTTCGACGGCCCGCGTCTCACCGCGGTAGCCCTTGAGTTGCGCCCAGCCGGTCAGGCCTGGCTTCACGTGATGGCGCCACGCATAGTTCGCAATCAGATTGTCGTAGAATGTATCGTGCGTGACGGCATGCGGGCGGGGCCCGACGATCGACATCTCCCCTCTGAGGACGTTGATCAATTGCGGCAGCTCATCGATGCTCGACCGCCTCAGCCAGCTACCAACCATCGTTACGCGCGGATCATTCCGAGTGGCCTGTCGTACGACGCCGCTATCTTCCTGAACCCGCATGCTGCGGAATTTCAAAATTTTGAATTTTCTGCCGTTGAATCCGTTCCTTGTCTGCCGGAACAGGACGGGTCCCGGACTATCCAGCTTGATGGCAACACAAACCAGAACCATCAGCGGGAGAAGGGCTACGAGCGCGCTGGCCGCGACGGCAATGTCGAGGAAGCGCTTCGCTCGCCGCTCCCCGATTGATAGCGGTCCGCGTTGTACCTCGACCAGCGTCACGTTGCCTGTCGACAGAGACGGCCGGCGAACGAGTTCGGCTACGTTGGGATCGGGGATCAGCCTGACGGGCAACGGTTGATTTCTCAGGAGATCACGGACCGCGATCCAGATCCGCACATCCGCAGCGATCACGACTTCTTCCACGTCCGAACCGCGGATCGACTCGAGAAGCCTTTTGGTTGCCTCCCTGGCGCCCGCTTCCTCGACATCCTGAGAATGCCCGGTGTCCCAATCAAAGGTTTGGGTCACGCCCAATCCGAGCGAAACAAGGCTTTTCCGGATATCGCGCTGCGAGGCCAGCGTGCGTGGGGCGAGGAAATATACCGGGCGATGACGTACTGCATCATTGGCTTCCGCCCGGCGGACTGACGCACTCATGAACATGCGCGCACCGGAAACGGCGGCCAACCCAACCGCGGCGAAGACCAAAACGAATCCGCGCGAGAAATCAGCGCCGATTTTCAGCCCGAATGCGACGGCTGTAAGGAAAAGAAAGGTAAGTGCCCAAACCACGGATATCTTCCGCAGCTGTCTCCCAATCTTTCGATTTCCATCAAATTGGTAGACGCCGCATTGATTTCCGAGCAGTACGAAAACGGCCGCAACCGTAATTGAAACCGCAAGATAGCTAATGCGATCTCCGTCGCGCCCTGGCATGAAAAAGCTGTAACCGAAATCGGATATCAAGCCGCACAACAGGATAACGCCTGCGTCGACCAGCTTGATGACATCAGGATCGATTACGGCCGCAAAGAAGCGTTTCCGCTGCGGCAGTTGGCTATCGACATGAGCGCTTGTGGTTTGCACGTGCCAACTCACTTTAATATGTCGTTAGGCAAGCCATCGCACACAATGATGCGATGCACAACCGTTGGCGCGCGGCTCTCTCCCCCTCCACGCGCAGAGCTTCAACTTCGCTGTTCGCAATGCCAATACCCCGAACGCGTTTCAGAAACTTGGCCGCTACTGCCGCCAAACGCTTCAAGCGTCGATGTGGCGCTGGATTGGACGTATTGCTCGGCAACCTTCTCGATCGTTGCCTTAATTTGCAGTGCAAATTTCAACGTCCGAATTCGGCAGGCCACGGTCGCCCCCTCACCATCATGAGCATGTGAACCGTGCGCTTCCGTATCCGGTGGCGTTGATCGTACGCGAGATCCCCGGTGCTTTCCCTTCGGAGGCATCGGGGGTTTTTCTAAACGATGAGGAAGTCCTGAGCGTGGAGGTTGGCGGGGGTGGCGAAGGTCGCCACCGTCACGGCCGCGCCGCCGCCCGTCCCGTCCGCGTCCCACAGAAGCTGCTTGTGCGCCACGTCGTGCACGAACTGACCGTGGCCGCTCACCGTCGCCGCCGTGCCTTCCGTGAACCACTCCGCCGCCAGCGCCCCCGGCCCGACCTGATGGCCCAGCGCGCTCGCCGAGAACACCAGCTGGTCCCCC
>NZ_BPRE01000013.1 GCF_022179765.1 Methylorubrum suomiense
CTGGCCCGGGGTGTAGGTCACCTTGAAGGGCTCGTAGTCCATGCAGACGTGGTTCGTCGGGACGTAGAAGAGGTTGGTCTTCGGAGAGAACGCCGCCGGCTGCTGGTCCTTGGTGCCGAGAGCGGCCGGGCAGATGCCCTTCGAGTTCACGTCCTCACCATTCTGCTCGGTCGAGTACTTCGACACGACCAGCGGACGGCCGTAGGTCTTGGAGCCCTTGTCCATGTCGACCTTGGTGGCCCAGTTCACCACTGGATCGAACTTCTCGGCGACGAGGAGTTCTCCGGTCGCGCGATCGAGGGTGTAGCCGAAGCCGTTACGGTCGAAATGGGTCAGCAGCGGGCGATCCTTGCCGCCGATCTTCTGATCGGTGAGGATCATCTCGTTGACGCCGTCGAAGTCCCACTCGTCGTGGGGGGTCATCTGGTAGACCCATTTGGCCACGCCCGTATCGACATCGCGGCCCCAGATGGTCATGGACCAGCGATTGTCGCCCGGACGCTGCTTCGGGTTCCAGGTCGAGGGGTTGCCCGAGCCGTAATACATCAGATTCAGCTTGGGATCATAGGAGAACCAGCCCCAGGTACAGCCGCCGCCGGTCTTCCACTGATCGCCTTCCCAGGTGGCGAGCGAGGAATCCTTGCCGATCGGCTTGCCGAGATGGGTGGTCTTCTCAGGATCGACGAGCAACTGATCGTCCGGGCCGACGGAGTAGCCGCGCCACGCCTTCTTGCCATCCTTGAGGTTGTAGGCGGTAACGTGGCACTGCACGCCGAACTCGCCGCCGGAGATGCCGACGATGACCTTGTCCTTCACCGGCAGCACGGTGGCGGTGTTGGTTTCGCCCTTGGACGGGTCGCCGTTCTTGACCGACCAGTTCACCTTGCCGGACTTGGCGTCGAGCGAGACGAGGGTGGTGTCGGCCTGGTGCAGCAGGATGGCGCCGTCGGCATAGGCCAGACCGCGGTTGACGGTGTCGCAGCACATCACCGGGATGACCGACGGGTCCTGCTTCGGCTCGTACTTCCACACGATCCTGGCGCCCTGATCGAGGTCGAGGGCGTAGACGATGTTCGGGAACGGGGTGTGGACGTACATGATGTTGCCGACGACGAGCGGGGAGCCCTCGTGGCCGCGCAGCACGCCGGTCGAGAAGGTCCAGGCGACCTGGAGGTTCTTGACGTTGCCGGCGTTGATCTGGTCGAGCTTGGAATAGCGAGTGTTGGCATAGTCAACCGTCTGGAGCGCCTGCTCCGCCGGGTTGGCGATGGACTTGAGGACGCTGTCGTTGGCCAGCGCCGGGGTGGCCGCCGCGACGCCCGCACCGAGTGCGAGAAGATGGACCGCTCTCATGGATTCCTCCGCATGAGGTCCGGTTCCGGCCACGTTCGTCCGTGATGCGGAACGGCCTGCTGCCTTGCTGTGATCGTTGTCGGTTTTGCCGGTTCATCACCGGAGACGACGCCCGCCCGAGACCGAAGCAGAGTCGGTCGCCCCTTCTGCCTGCCCGCGACGGGCGACAATCGGATCGACACAGCGAGACATAAGGCATCGAAAACGAAAGGCAATAATAAAAGCATAAGTTCCGGAAATATATATTGTATTTACACTTACAATACCTATAAACAACCAAAAACTCGAAGGACTGCCGCCCATCAAGCCAAATGCCACAATACCATAAGCATATTATATGAGTTTCATCCGATGAAATTAGGAACCATTCATTGACAATTCCGCCCTTACGTCGATAATTCTCTTGTTTGCGACTAGGATTAGAGATCTCTCTAGACTCAACATTCTAGAAAGATGTCTCCAATCACGGCGAGGTCTTCGGACCTCGCCAATTTTTTATTGAATGGTGGCACTCCTTCGCCTCGAGACGGCGTCACGCGCCGCTGGCTGAAAGCGGAAAAGACGTCTGCAAGCGCACCTGCATTCACCTCTTCCCGCCTTTGCCGGGAACACTGTGCAGAGCGCCGATTTTCGCGTCAATATGCGGGATGTTTCGGCAAAAAATTGCGGTAACTAGCTGCAAAATTTCTTGTAATTTATATTCCTATCACGGGATATTTAGGCAAATCCGCAAGGATGGGCCGCAGGAGCAACCCGGTCCGAACCGATCCATCGACAGATCACCTTTCGCTGCGCGTAGCCCGATCTTTACGTCCTGACCGCAACGTCACGGCATGGCTGCGCGATGTCGGCGCAGGCCGATCCGCCGGTCATCACAGCGGGTCGACAAGTCTCGCGCTTCGTTCCAGCGCCTGCGTTCTATAGAGGGTGCGAGAGCCCGATCGGGAGAGATGACATGCCCGCGCGATCCCGAAATGGCCCGGCGGTGGGCGATGACGCCCTGGCACCTGGTCCGGCGCTCGCCCACGCGAGCGCGCTCCTGACTCAACGCGGCTTTCACGAAGTGGCGCGCAACGCGCGCGGCGACAGCCTCTATCTCGCGCGCGGCAACGATCCGGGCCGCCTGCGCCTCTCGAACCATGCCCGGACCCCGAAACAGCGGCGCGGGCATCCGGAAGTGCTGGCGAGCCTCGTGATCCGGCAACCGCGCAACCCGAGCCAGATCGCCGTGATGGTGGAGACGGCCCTGCGAGACTTTGCCGGAGGGCAACGTCGCCGGGATCAGGCCGCGACGGGCAAAGACTCCACCATCGGCGCTTGACCCGATTGGTCACATGACCGTGGCACGGATTCGCCGCCGGGTCGCAATCCCGGAACGACCGATAGGGCCGGTGCGGCGTCCGACATGCGCTCCGGCCCGGCCTCGAGACGGGCGACGAGGATGGCGAGATCCTCGGGGAGATCGGGATCGACGTCGAGACCGTAGGCACCGTCGAGGGCCGGCATCACACTGCGCAGGAACGCCGCGAGCGACAGGGACGGCGAGGGCAGGGGGCGCGCAACGGATAAGGCGGTCGAGAAGGCGGGCATGTCGTCCAGGGCACCGGTCGCGCGATATCGGTACGCTGCGCTGCGGCACTTGAACCGAACCTGAAAGCTCGGCCGTTCAGGCCTCACCGCGCCCGTCACGCACGAGTTCCTCGGGGACAAGCGTCGCGGCGTCCTGCCGGGCCGTCAGGGCAGCGAGCCCGACCGGCGCATCGTCCCAAGCATCGACTCCGACATCGCAGGAACGGGTGGTGTCGGCGAGCGTCGCATGGGTGTGCCCGTAGAGGTGGCGCGTGCCCCGCCACAGCCCCGGCCAAGCGCGATGCGCGTAATGGGCGAGGAACAGTCGCTCGGTCCGGCCCTCCGCATCCCGCACGCCGATGCGGACGCTCTCCACCGGTGGATCGACCCAGGGCAGACGCAGCACGCGGTTGCTGTCGTGATTGCCGCGGACGAGACGCTTGATGCCGTTGAGCCGGTCGAAGACCGCGGCGCAGTAGGCCGGATCGGCATGGGCAGTGAAATCGCCGAGATGCCAGATCTCGTCGGCTTCGGAGACCACGGCGTTCCATCGGGCGATCAGCGCCTCGTCATGGGCCTCGATGCTCGCGTAGCGATCCCCGCGATGGCGCAAGATATGAGTGTCGCCGAAATGAGTATCGGCGGTGAAGAAGACGGCCATGCCCAGTCCCTTGAGACCGGCGAGGTGGCGCGGGGCAGGGCGCGGGGCAAGGCGGCGCACCGCCGCGGCGCGCACCGGATCAGAATCGGGTGGTGAGGGTGTTCAACCACTCGGGTGAGGCCTCGACGAGAAACGTCTCCAGCGCCTTGTCGAGACCGGTGAGGACGGCGAGCCCGATGGTGACGAGGATCAGTCCGAGTCCCGCCTTCAATCCCTGACCGAGCCTCATCATGCCGCCCCGCGCGCGCAGGATGAGGCTCCGCGACAGGCTTCCGAGCACCAGCAGGGGCAAGGCGGCGCCGAGACCGAACGCCCCCATGGTCGCCGCGACCGCGGCGAGGTCGCGCCCCTGGGCGGCCAGAAGCGAGGCGGCCCCGAGGGTCGGCCCGACGCAGGGACTCCAGACGGCTCCGAGCAGCAGGCCCAGGCCGAATTGGCCGGGCAGACCGGCCGTCGAGCGCCCACCGAGGCGGCGGTCGATCGCGTCGACCAGAGGTCCGGCGGCGGCCGCAAGCCGTGCCTGGGCAAAGGGTACCAGCAAAATGAGACCGACGGCGACCAACAGGCCGGCGCCGATGCCTCGGAACACCGCGCCGTCCAGGCCGATGGCGAAGCCCAGCGTCGCCACGAACAGGCCGATCACCGTGAAGGACAGGGCAAGCCCCGCCGCCAGCACCGCCGGCCCGAGCGGATGCTCGGCCGCCGCCGCGCCCAGCACGAGCGGCAGCAGCGGCAGCACGCAGGGCGACAACACCGAGAGCAGCCCGGCAAGACCGGCAAGGCCGAGCGTTCCGATCACCGACGTCCCTCCGAACGACAACCACCGCCCGCGCCAGCCGCGAGCGCGGCATCGACGCACCGCTGTGATAGGTAGGCGCGGACGACCATGCCCTCTTCCTATCTCCACATCCGCACCCCGACGGAACAGCCTTCGTCGCCGAATCCTTCACATTCGTGTTCGCTGCGAACGGCGTTGGTCGCGCGCGCCGATCTCGATGATCGGAAGAAAACGGTGTGATTGCGCCCTACGGTGCGCAATGCCGCCGGATTCTGTTGACGCCGCGCCCAAGCCAGCCTATCTGAGCGCCCAACGCCGCGTACGAGGGTCGCCCCGCGATCCTGACGCCGCGCCTTGGAGCTTCGCTCCTCGCGCGACGACGTTCCGGTGGGGGATAGTTTAACGGTAGAACCGCGGACTCTGACTCCGCTAGTCCTGGTTCGAATCCAGGTCCCCCAGCCACTTATCATCACTCACCAATTCAAACTTTCACTCGTGCCTCGTGGCGAGTGTCACAGATCGTTGGACAAGCGTCGTGCGCTGGTAGCGGCTAGATCCTCCGATCGCGGACGTACGGTTCGGCGTCCAAAGCACCATCAGAAATAAGAATTCTGCATAGACACGGTACCTAGAGGTGCAGCTCTGTCGCTCATTCGGTGGCGCAAGGGCACGATAACGATCCCGCGACGACCTTTCAGGCAGCCCTCCTAGAGAAACCACCCGGTCCAGACTTCGAGCGCTCCCTCGCCGAGATCGCCCGCATGCATCCGCCACGCCCCGGTATCGGCCAGGATCAATTCATTGGTAGGAGTATGTATCCCCCGGCAGAGCTGGGAACTTCACGATTTGGGCCGCTCAAAGCAGCTGTGGGGATCGCTGAAGCGGTCCGGAGAGCTGGAGCCATCTGCCGGTGACTGTCAGTACCAGAGGTTCGGTTGCTCGAAGTGCTAATTCCTTCGCCCCTGCTTTTCGATGTAGGCCCCGATCATGGTTTCGTCTCGGCCCATCATCGAGACGAAGTTGCCCCCGGCCCAGAAATGCCGCCCGACGAAATTACGCTTCGCTCGCCATAAACCGGCGCGAGATGTATGGCCCTCTTACCCTTGATGTCGCCGACCACCTGGGACACAGCATATTAGGGTAGGATGGTGATCATCATATGCACATGATCGGTCGAGAGGCACCTTCTCCGATCCAGCTTTCTTTTTACGGCGCCAGGGCGCGGAACACCTCGCTTAACTGCGGCCGACGTATCCTGCATAATACTATTGAGCACTTTGTATTATGAGTACGACGTAATATTCACAATTTTACATGATACGATAAGATGCTCCGAAACCGCCTATCGTGGAATAACTTCGTGTGCCTCGCGGCTCACGGGAGTAAAATCTGCGATGGGCACTGCAAAAAAGTCACACTGCCACCTCGGCAAAGCCGGGGGAACTCTGTTTAAGATAGGGTTGCCCTGCGAGCTACGCGCCTCGGAGCGTCCTGCGGCAACCTCAGGCCGAGAGTCCTTGGATCGCCGCTTCAACCCCATGCGCCGCTTCAGCGGCAACGACTCGAATATTCGCACAGGGTGGGAAGCCGGCACTCAGCCGAGCCATCAGAATTGCAAGCGTAACTCTCTGCCAACGCCTGGACGGTATGGAGTCGGGATACGTGGAAAAGGGTATCTGCCTGCCCTGCCATAAGGTGCCTCCGACCCCGTAAAGCTCTTGGGCTCAACCGATGACCTACCCTGTTCCATCCAACGAGGCAGAACGCCTGGGCGTCCTGTCCAAGCTCGATCTGCTCGACACACCGCCAGAGCAGGCATTCGATGATTTATGCCGCGAGGCAGCTCAGACGTTTGGTGCTCCCACCGCACTCATCACGTTGCTTGATGCCCAGCGGCAATGGTTCAAGGCTCGGGTCGGTTTCCCGGCGTGCGAGACCACGCGAGGCGTCTCGTTCTGCAACTACGTCGTCGCCGAGGACGCTGTCCTGATTGTTCCCGACACCAGGGATGATCCTCGATTTGCAGCAAACCCGCTCGTCGTCGGTCCGCCTCACATCCGCTTTTATGCAGGCGCGCCGCTCTACTACGGCCAAGACATCCGCTTGGGTGCACTTTGCATCATCGATCAAAAGCCCCGTACAGCTTCTGACATTGATATTCCGACCCTGAAGATGCTGGCCGACCGGGTTGCGGGTGAGATCTGGGTGCGGCAGGCCCTGCATGCGCCTGACGATCGGTCGGCCTAGTTCACGACGCCTAGCCTAGGGAGGATGAGCCATGCTGCGTTCCGACGCTCACGTCCTGATCGTCGACAGCCACGTGGCGGTTGCACGGCTGGTCGCGAAGATCTTCGGGTTGATCGGTCTCGCGGAGGCTGAGTTCGCGTTCGACTCGCTGACCGCACACAAGCAGCTGAAACGACGGCAGCCTGACATCGTCGTCGTGGATGCAAACATATCGCCAACACGTGCGCCTATGCTCATCGCCTTGGTCCGAGCGCTCACAGATGGCAAGGCGGTCACCCTCCTCACGACAACATCGCTCGACGCTGAGATCGTGCGAGCAGCCCGTGAGGCTGGTGTCGACGATGTCCTGCTAAAGCCGTTCACGCCGAATGAGCTGCGAGCACGCCTCATGAGCGCAAAGGTGCAGTTTGGTTCAGCCAATACTGCTCAACAGTCGCGACAGCCTGGCAACCTGACTTTCGTGTGAGCGCTTCGCATCACTGCGCCAAAATACCAGAACGGGTCGTCATGGAGCGTTCTACACTTCACTGGCAGCCGACAATCCATCTTCAGCGTAATACTTCATCAGGAGATTGAACTAATATTTATCTAGACGCCCTAGATCTCCGAGTGTGTCTGCTATATCCGTACAGGTAATCAGGCAAATGATTGCAGTAAGGGCTGTGCAGCACGCTCCATAGTTGCCCTGATGCGATCGGCCACCTGATCCTGAGCCTGTGGAAGAACGCGCAGCGAGTTCACGAGCAGAGTCCCTGGCGCTGCCGCTGCAGCAGGCCCTGGTTCGATCGAGACAGCGCCCGCAACCTTCTGCGAGGCGTGGGAGCCGGCCCCTAGGCGTGCGTCTCGCCGGTCCGCTCCGCTTGAGCCAAACCCATTCTTACGATGCCTTAACCATGTCGACCTACGATCCGGCCGCTATCGCCTTCATGGGTCAGGGGTGTTTCGTGCGCGCGGCAACGGTCATCGTCCTCGCCCTGGCAGCCTTGCCCGCGCTCGCACAATCCGAACCTCCGATTCGTGGTGTCGTGCGCGCGATCCGGGACGCCAGCGTCGCGACGGATTTCAATGCCCGCATCCTTACGCTGCCGTTCCGCGAGGGTGCGTCCTTCAATGCCGGCGATACGCTCGTCACCTTCGATTGCGATCGAACCGAGGCGGAATCGCGTGCGGCCGAGGCCGAGACCGCGATCAACCGCATCGCCTTCGACAATGCGCAGTTGCTCGACCGCCGTCACGCCATCGGGCGTGTCGAGGTGCAGGCGGCCAAAGCGCGGTGGGAGAAGGCGCAGGCCTCCGCCGATGCCCTGCGCGTCAGGGTTCGCGATTGCCGGATCGTCGCGCCGTTCACCGGCCGCGTCGCCGAGATGCGCGCACGCGAGCATGAGATGCCGGTGGCCGGCCAGCCCCTCCTTCGGATCGTCGATACCACCGCCCTGGAAATCGACCTGATCGTTCCCTCGGCCTGGCTCGCCTGGCTGCGGACCGCTGCCCCCCTCCAAGTGAAGGTCGACGAGACCGGAAAGACCTATGCGGCAACAGTGATCCGCACCGCGGCCGCCGTCGATCCGGTCTCCCAGACGATCAGGATCACGGCGGCCTTCGCCCCCGGCGACATCTCGGCGGTGCTGCCCGGCATGAGCCTCGACGCCGCTTTCGAACGTCCGACCCACTGACATGGCCGCGCCGCAGCCGAAGGCCGAGGCCGGGGGGCGCCGTGTCCGCGTCAACCCATTGGGCGGGACGATCCCGCCGGGGCCGGGGCAAGTGGAGGTGGACGACGCGAGCGCCGGCTTGCGCCAGCTCCTTGCCGTCGAGGCGGTCTTCCGCAGAGCCTCGGATCGCGATGCGCTCGGCATCGCCCTCGCCAACGAGTGCGTCAAGCTGGTGCGGGCCCGCCAGGGCTTCCTGCTGCGGACGGATCGCGTCGGCGGTCTCGCGGTCGAACGGGTGTCCGGCACGATCCAGGTCGAGCGGAATGCGCCCCTCCTCGCCTTCGTCGAGGCGGCCGTCACCGCGATCCCGAAAGCCGCGCGCGCCGCGCCCCGCAGCATCGACCTCTCGGTTCTGGACGGCGAGGAAGCCCGGACCTATCCCTTCCGCCACGGCCTCTGGGTCCCCCTGCTGGATCGGTCCGGGCGGCCTGTCGGCGGCCTGTTGCTGACCCGCGAGCGGGCTTTCGACGAGGCCGACACGGCCCTGGCCGGACGGCTCGCGGAGACGGGTGCCCATGCCCTCCTCGCCCTGCGGTCGCCGGTTCTGCCGCGCCTGTCGGGCGATCTGCGCAAACCTGCCCTCGTGATGGCCGGCCTCGTCTTGGCCGGGCTCGCTTGGCCCGTCTCGATGACGGTCCTGGCCCCGGCCACGATCACGGCGGACCGGCCCTTCGTGGTCGCGGCGCCGATCGAGGGCATCATCGAGGAGATCGCGCCTGCGCCGAACGCGCCCGTCGCCGTGGGTGACCTCGTCCTCCGTTACGTCGACACCGCCCAACGCAACGCCCTCTCGGTGGCTGAGCGCGAAGTCCAGGTCGCCGACGCGAAGCTCCGGCAGGTGACGCTGGGGGCCTATGCCGAGGAACGCGCCCGGCGCGAGATCGGGCAGGCCCGCGCCGAGCTCGCCCTGAAAGTGGCCGAACGGGATTTCGCCCGTGACACCTTCGCCAAGACGCAGGTCCGCGCCGAGCGGGCCGGTGTCGCCGTCTACGCTGATCGCAAGGAATGGTACGGCAAACCCGTCGCCGCCGGGCAGCGCATCCTGGAGATCGCCGACCCGAAGACGGTGGAAATCTGCATCGACCTTCCGGTCTCCGATGCCATCGCCCTCGCGGTGGGCGGCCGGGTGCGGGTCTTCCTCGACGCCGATCCCCTCAACGCCCTGGACGCACAGGTGGATCAGGTGACGCCGGTCGCCCGGATGACGGAGGCCGGCGTGCTCGCCCATCGCGTCGTCGCGAAGTTGCCCGCCGGCGCATCGGCACCACGGCTCGGTGCCCGCGGGACGGCACAGCTCTACGGGTCGAGCGTGCCGTTCGGCTTCACCCTCTTTCGCAAACCGCTGGCGTTCCTGCGCCAGAAGGTCGGCCTGTGAGTTTCGGGGCGGATCCGGTGGACGGCCTGCCGCTCACGGCCCTGCGCGAGGATCTGCGGATCGAGCGCGGGGCGATGCCGGGCGATGGCGGCCCCGCCCCCTGGCTCCTCTACGATCCCCTGGCGCACCGCTACTACGAGATCGACGGGACCGGTCTCGCCTTCCTGCGAGCTTGGCGGGCGGGCATCACGCCGGCCGATCTCGCCGAGGCCGCCGGCACGGCTCTCGGGCGAGCCATCCGGCCGGCCGAGGTTGCGGCGTTCCGAGGGTTCTGCGAGGCCAACAGCCTGATCGCGCCTCGAGGGGGGTGGCAGGCCCTGGCGCGGCAGGCGGCGGCTCGCAGGCACGGGCTCGGCGCGTGGCTGCTGCACAACTACCTCTTCATCCGCATTCCCCTGGTGCGGCCGCAGGCCTTTCTCGATCGCACGCTGCCCCTCGCCCGCCGGCTTGCCGATCGGCGCAGCCTGACGGCAATCGCGCTCGCCGGGTTGCTCGGTCTCTATCTCGTCCTGCAGCAATGGGACGCGTTCTGCGCGACATTCCTGCAATTCCTCACGCCGGAAGGTTTGATCGGCTATCTCGCGGCCCTCGTCGCCGTGAAGGCGCTGCACGAGCTCGGTCACGCCTACGTCGCCACCCATTACGGCTGCCGCGTCCCCAGCATGGGCCTCGCCTTCATGGTGCTGGTGCCGGTGCTCTACACGGACACCACCGATGCCTGGCGCCTGCGCGATCGCCGACAGCGCATCGCCATCGACAGCGCCGGAGTTGCGGTGGAACTCGCCGTGGCGGCCATCGCGACGCTGGCTTGGTCCTTCCTGCCCGAGGGGACGGCGCGCTCGATCGCCTTCTTCCTCGCCACGACGGGCTGGGTGCTGAGCGTCGCGATCAACCTCAGCCCGCTGATGCGCTTCGACGGCTACTACATCGCCGCCGACCTGTTCGGCGTGTCGAACCTCCAGCCCCGCGCCTTCGCGCTCACTACCTGGGCCCTGCGCGAGATCCTGTTCGGGCTTGGAGATCCCTGCCCGGAGAACTGGAGCGCGCGGCGGCGCTTGGGCGTGATCGCTTACGGTGTCGCGGTCTGGATCTACCGGCTGGTGCTGTTCACCGGCATCGCCGTGATGGTCTACACCCTCGCCTTCAAGCTCCTCGGCCTGCTGCTCTTCGCCGTCGAGATCGGGGTGTTCGTCCTGCGACCGATCACCCGCGAGGCATTGTTCTGGTGGACGAACCGTGGCCGCATCGCCCCCGGTGGACGCGTGCGCTTCACCGGGGCGGCGCTCGCCGCGGTGCTGATGCTGCTCTTCCTGCCCCTCTCCGGCCGAGTCGAGATTCCGGCGATCGCCGAACCGGAGCGGACCGAGCGCCTCACGGCCGTGGCCCCGGCACGGATCGAGACCGTGGAGGTCGAACAGGGCGACGCCGTCAGCGCCGGACAGGTCCTGATGCGGCTGCGCTCCCCCGCCCTCGACCACGACCTCGACACCGCGCGGATCCGCCTCGCCCTCGTCGCGCTGAAGCAGGACCGCCGCGCCGCCGATCCGCAGGACCGGGCCGGCAGCCTCGTCCTCGAGGGCGAGCACGATGCGCGGCGCGAAGCCGTGCGAGGATTGGAGCGGCGCCACGACGAACTCGTGATCCGCGCAGCCTTCGACGGCGTCGTCGCCGAGATCGAACCCGATCTGCAGCCCGGCCGCTGGGTCGGCAAGGGTGAGGAACTCGGGACGCTGGTCTCGAACGGACGCCGTCAGGTGCGCGGCCTCGTGCCCGAGGCCGCCATGGCACGGCTCTATGGCGGCGCCTCCGGCACCTTCGTGCCGGACGATCTTACCACGGGCTCGATACCGGTCACCGTCCGTTCGGTGTCCGACGCGGCGGTTGCCATCGTCGAGATCCCGTCGCTCCTATCGACGCTCGGTGGGCCGGTCGCCGTGCGCGAGGAGAAGAACGTCGGTCCGGTGCCCGTCGAGGCCCAGTATACGGTCGTCCTGAACCGGCCCGACGACGAGATGCGCCTGTCGGGCACGCCCACCGTGCTGCGCGGCGTGGTCGCGGTCTCCGGTCGTCGCGAGAGCATCGCCACGCACGCGCTTCGGCGCATCGTCGCCGTTCTCATTCGCGAGAGCGGCTTCTGAACGCCGCGAGGGACGGCCCCCGCCCCATCCTTCGTTAACCATGCGGCCTTAGCCTCGCCCGCGTGGACGCGCCACGCGTTCCGTCGCAGGCTGAGCGGTGTCGATGTTCGAACGTTTCCGGAGCAAGACGCGGGCCGGCTCCGATTCGCGGGCCGCGACGGGCGCGCGGACACCGACAATCCGCGCGCTGGAGCCCCGCTTCGTCTTCGATGGTGCTGCGGCTCCGGCCGCCGCGCAGGCGCATTCGGACGCGGCCGCCACGCAATCGCATGGCGATGCGCCCCCCGGGGAGAGGCCCGAGCCAGACGGGCACGCAGCGCATGCCGAACCAGCCGATGCCCGTGCAGCGGCGCCGGTGGCGCCGCCGACGCACGAGACCGCCACCGCGAGCGGCCGGCACGAGATCGTGGTGATCGACAAGGGCGCCGCCGACTTGGCGACCTTACTCGCCGGCATGCCGTCCTCGGCGGAAATCATCCTGATCGATTCTGCCAGGGACGGCTTCGATCAACTCGCCGACGCGCTCGCGGGGCGCAGCGGCATCGATGCCATCCATATCCTCTCGCACGGCTCCGCCGGCGACCTGCATCTCGGAACGGGAGAGCTGACGGCCGAGACGATCCAGAGCCGCTACGCCGCCGACCTTGCCGTCATCGGCAACGCGCTCACCGCCACCGGCGATCTTCTGATCTACGGCTGCGACTTCGCCGCCGGCGCCGTCGGCGCCCGTGCCGTAGCCCTCCTGGCCTCCGCCACCGGGGCCGACATCGCCGCCTCGGACGATGCCACCGGCGCGACCGAACTCGGCGGCGATTGGAACCTCGAGACACACCGGGGCGCCATCGAGACCGGTGTCGTCCTCGATGAGGCGGCGCAACGTGACTGGCATCATCTCCTGGCAGCCGCGGATAACGGCCGCGGCGCCCTGCTCGCGGTCTCGGGCCGCGCGATTTACAGCGTCGATATCGCGACCGGAAAGGCCACCGAACTCACGCGGGCGCTCGACAGCGTCGGGGGGATCACGTTGGGCGCGTCCCTCAATTCGCTCGCCGTCGATCAGGCGAACGGATTGATCTACTATGTCGACAACAACAGCCCGAATGCCGCCGACAAGAACGCCCTGTTCGCCTACGATTTCAGGAACGATCGGCACATCGTGATCGAGTCCGATCTATCGACCAGAGGCATCACGACCGGCACTCGGGGACTGGGTGGAGCCGGTGCCGCCTTCTCTAACGGTGTTCTCTACCTTGCCGTGGAGAACGTCTCCGGCAATACCGATCAGATCTACAAGCTTACCTTCTCAGGAGCGGGCCAGGCCGTAGCATCGGGCTCGACCTTCGGTAATCAGTCGAACCACAATTACGACTGGGGCGACATTTCGATCGATCAGGCCGGCGGACAGCTTATCAGTGTGACGGGGAACTCCTTCGCACGCTTCAATCTCAGCGACGGGAGCGAGGTGCTCCACGACGAGACGGTGACCCGGACCGAGGTCCAGACCGGCGTCGATTCGGGTGGCTTCCTCTACACCCTCGGGACGAACATCACCCGGATCGATCCGAATACCGGAGCCGCCATCGGCAGCGGCAAGGCCATCACCACGGACGGCTCGACCGCGCTCACCGGGATCAATGACGCCGCCGCCTGGACACCGCCGACCTCGACGATCGGCGGGCGGGTGTTCGGCGACGCGAACAAGAACGGGACGTCCGACAGCGGCGAGAACGGCATCCGCGGCGTGACGGTCGAGCTCGTCGACGACGTCAACGGCAACAGGCAGGTCGATGCCGGAGAGCGCGTCCTGGCCACGGACACGTCCGCGGCCGACGGCAGCTACAGTTTCACCGGGCTCCTCCCCGGCCAATTCGTCGTGCGCGTCACCGACACCGAGGGCCGCCTCACCACGGCGACGGCGACGACGGCGACATCGGGCGCCCTCACCGACACCAGGGTCGGCGCGACGCTGGCCGGCCCGGATTTCGGCTACAATCCCGCCATCGTGCTCGACCTCGACGACTCGGCCGCAGGAACCGGCTACGCCACGAACTACACCGAGCGGGCGGCGGGCGTCGCCATCGTCGACGGCGATGCCTCGATTCACGACGTCGCCAGCACGACCATCACGTCGGCGAAGGCCGTCATCACCAACGGCAGCGGCGCGGATACCCTCAGCATCGAGGGGAATTTGCCTGCGGGCATCAGCGCCGCCTACGACGCGGCGACCTATACGCTGACGCTGACCGGCTCGGAGAGCCTCGCCACCTACCAGACCGCCCTGCAACAGATCCGGTTCGCGTCCGCCGACCACGATCCCGCGACGACGACCCGCACCATCGCGGTGACGGTCCATGACGGAACGATCGACTCAAACACGGCGACGGCCACGATCGCCTTCACGGCCCTCGACGATGCACCCGTGAACGGAATTCCGCGCGCGCAAATCGTGAACGAGGACACCAAACTCGTGTTCTCCTCGGGCAACGGCAATGCCCTCAGCGTGTCGGACGCCGACGCCCGCGGCGGCAATCTCACCACGACGCTCAGCGTCCTTCATGGCACGGTCACCCTCGGCTCGATCACCGGCGTAACGGTGAGCGGCAACGGGACCGGCACGGTGAGCGTCACCGGCACCGTCGCGGCGATCAACGACGCCCTCGAAGGCACGTCCTACCGGCCGGACGCCAACTACAACGGGAGCGAGACGCTCACATTCGTCACCGACGACAACGGCAACACCGGGACCGGCGGCCCCCTGAGGGACAGCGACGACATCACCATCACGGTCACGGCGGTCGGCGACCCCCCGCTCAATACCTTCCCGGCCAGCCAGACCCTCGCCGAGGACACCAACCTCGTCTTCTCGTCGGCGACAGGCAACGCGGTTCGCGTCGATGATCCGGACGGCGACCGGCTCACGGTCACCCTCTCGGCGGATCAGGGGCTATTGAGCCTATCGCGCGTCACCGGCCTGACCTTCACGGCGGGCGTTGGTGCGAACGATGCCACCATGACGTTCTCCGGCGCGATCGCCGACATCAACGCCGCGCTCGACGGTCTGCGTTTCGCCCCCCGGGCCGATTACAACGGCAGCGCCCGGATCTCCCTCGTGACGCGGGATCCCATTCGCGCCGCCGAGAACTTCACCAACGGCTCGTTCGAGAACCCGACGATCGCCGGCGGCAGCTACGCGATCGTGTCGGAATCGTCGGTTCCGGGCTGGAAGACGGATGCCACCGACCACCAGATCGAGATCTGGAGTTCCGGCTATAACGGCGTGCCGGCCTACGAGGGCAACCAGTTCGCCGAGATCAACGCCAATCAGGTGGCGGCGCTCTTTCAGACGTTCGATGCGACGGCCGGCTCGACCATCACCCTCGACTTCGCCCATCGCGGGCGCGAGGGCGTCGACACCATGCAGGTCAGGGTCATGGATCTCGGTGCCGACGGCATCGCCGGCACGGCCGACGATCGCACGCTCTTCGACAAGAGCTATTCCGACGGCAACACGGCCTGGGGGGCCTATCGGGAGACGATCGGGGAAACCGCCAGCGGCAACAAGCTGCGCTTCGAATTCCGCTCGATCAGCGCGGCCGGCGGCTCGCAGAGCGTCGGCAACTTCATCGACGGCATCCGGATCGAGCAAGGCTTCGTGACCGCGAGCACCGTCGATGTCACCATCGATCCCGTCGCCGACATCGTACCGGATACGGTCACGACGAACGAGGACAATGCCGTCACCTTCAACGCCGTCACGGGTACGGATGGCGGCGCCGCGGACAATTTCGAGGATCCCGCCCGTGCCGTGACCGCCGTCTCGCAGGGCGCGCATGGCAGCGTCACCTTCCGGCCCGACGGCCTCCTCACCTACACGCCCGACGCGGATTTCAACGGAACCGACCACTTCACCTACACGGTGACCTCGGGAGGGACGACCGAAACCGCGACGGTGACGGTAACGGTGCGCCCGATCAACGACGCCCCCGTCAACGGATTGCCGGCGGCCCAGACGACGGCCGAGGATACCGGGCTCGTCTTCTCGTCGGGCAACGGCAACGCCATCACCGTCTCGGATTTGGATGCGGCCACCGGCAATCTCACGACGACGCTGAGCGTGGCACATGGCACGCTGACCCTCGGGTCGCGCACCGGCGTCACCGTGACGAACGACGGGACCGGGACGGTCACGCTGACCGGCACCGTCGCGGCGATCAACGCCGCCCTCGACGGCACGGTCTATCGCCCGGACGCCGACTACAACGGGAGCGAGACCCTCGCGGTCGTCACCGACGACGGCGGCAATACCGGCACGGACGGTGCCAAGAGCGACACCGACACCGTCTCGATTTCCGTCGCCGCCGTGAACGACGCGCCCGTGAACGGCGTCCCTGGCCCACAGGTCGTGGACGAGGACACCAGCCTCGTCTTCTCGGCGGCGTCAGGCAACGCCATCACCGTCTCGGACCTCGATGCCGGTAGCGGTCGCGTGACCACCACGCTTCAGGTCCAGCACGGCACGCTGACGCTCGGCAACACGGCCAACGTCACGGTCACCGGTTCGGGCAGCGGTTCGATCTCGCTGACCGGCACCGTCGCCGCCATCAACGCAGCTCTGGACGGCACGACCTATCGCCCGGACGCCGACTACAACGGGAGCGAAACCCTTACGGTCATCACCGACGACGGCGGCAACACCGGCGCGGGCGGAGCCAAGAGCGACACCGACACCGTCGGCCTTACCGTCAATCCGATCGGCGACGCGCCGACCAACGCCGTGCCGGCCGCGACGCAGACGCTGGACGAGGATACGCCGCTGATCTTCTCGACCGGCGGGGGCAACGGCATCCGCGTGGCCGATGCGGACGGCGGAACGCTCACCGTGACGCTGAGTTCGGCGCAGGGCCAGCTCACCCTGCCGAGGACGACCGGCCTTACCTTCGAGCAGGGCACCGGCACCGGCGACGAGTCGATGCGCTTCTCAGGCACCGTCGCCGACATCAACGCCGCTCTCGAAGGACTTCGCTTCGATCCGGCCGCTGACCGCAACGGGGCCGTGCAGATCTCGCTCGTCACCGTCGATCCGACGGGGGCGACGGCAACCAGCACCATCGGCGCCACCATCATACCGGTCGCCGACATCGAGCCGGATACGGTCACGACGGACGAGGACACCGCCGTCACCTTCAACGCCGTCACGGGCATGGACGGCGGCACCGCGGACAATTTCGAGGATCCCGCCCGTGCCGTGACCGCGGTCTCGCAGGGCGCGCATGGCAGCGTCACCTTCCGGCCCGACGGCCTCCTCACCTACACGCCCGACGCGGATTTCGACGGAACCGACCGCTTCACCTATACGGTGACGGCGGGTGGGACGACCGAAACCGCGACGGTGACGGTGACGATGCGCCCGATCAACGACGCCCCGGTCCTCGACCTCTCCGCCACGCACGGCTACGCCACCCGCTACACCGAAGGCGCCTCGGGCGTGGCGATCGTCGATGCGGACGTGTCGGTGAGCGATGTCGACAGCGCCAGCATGGCCTCGGCCACGGCCGTCATCACCAACGGGCAGGCGGGCGATACGCTCGCCGTCGAGGGGCCGCTGCCCGCCGGCATCGTGGCCCGCTTCGACGCCGCGACCTACACGCTGACGCTGACCGGTGCGGCCGCGAACGCCGACTATCAGACGGCGCTGAGCCGCGTGCGGTTCTCCTCGTCCGAGCGCGATCCCTCCACCGTCACCCGCCGCATCGACGTCAGCGTCAGCGACGGCGCGCTGCGCTCGGACGTCGCCACCGCGACCGTGGACGTCACGGCGGTGAACGATGCCCCCCTCAACGGAGTGCCGGCGGGCCAGACCACGGCGGAGGACACCGGGCTCATCTTCTCGTCGGGCAATGGCAACGCCATCACCGTCGCGGACCCGGATGCGGGAACCGGAACTCTCACCACCACATTCAGCGTTGCGCATGGCACGCTGAGCCTCGGGTCGCGCACCGGCGTCACCGTGGCGAACGACGGGACCAGGACGGTCACGCTGACCGGCACCGTCGCGGCGATCAACGCCGCCCTCGACGGCACGGTCTATCGCCCGGACGCCGATTACAACGGGAACGAGACGCTCACGATCGTCACCGACGACGGCGGCAACACCGGCTCGGGCGGAGCCAAGAGCGACACCGATACGCTGGCGCTGACGGTCTCACCGGTGAACGACGCCCCGCGGGCCGGGACGCTTCCGGCCGTCGGCAGCCTCGATGGGGACAGCGTCGCCGGACTGGATCTCGGCCGCTTTTTCTCCGACGTCGAGGGCGAGACGCTCACCTTCGGCATCGCCGGGCTGCCGACCGGGCTCACCTTCGACAGCGCCACCGGCTCTGTCCACGGCACGATCGACCGCTCCGCGTCGCGGGGCGGGGCGAACGGCGACAACACCGTCACGGTCACGGCCGATGACGGCCACGGCGGCACCACGCGCCGCAGCTTCACGTGGCGCGTGGTCGATCCGGCACCGATCGCGCGGAATGACGGCGCGCTCACCGACGCGCGCATGTCGGCCCTCGGCTCCGTGCTCGCCGATAACGGCAACGGGGCCGACAGCGATCCGGACGGCGATCCCCTCACCGTGGCAGCCGTCAACGGCGCGGCGGCCGGCGTCGGACAGGCGGTGACGGGCTCGAACGGCGGCCGTTTCACCGTGCGCGCCGACGGCAGCTACCGGTTCGATCCCGGCACGGATTTCAACGGTCTCACGGCAGGCCAGACCCGCACGACGCATATCGACTACACGATCAGCGACGGCGATGGCGGCACCGCGACGGCAACCCTCACCGTGACGGTCGTAGGCCTCACCGATGCCCCGGCATCCCTGGCACCGGGCGACCGCGCCGCCGGTGACGGCGGGACCGTGGTCCTGCCCTATGGCAACCCATCTCAGGGTCCGGACGGCGCGGCCCCGAGCTACAGCGCCACCGGCCTGCCGCTCGGCCTCGCCATCGATCCGGCCACGGGAACCATCCGGGGGACGATCGACCGGGCCGCTTCCGGCCCCACCGGCCTCGCCGATTACCAGGTTACGGTCACGGCAACCGATCCGGGCGGCACGCAGACCGAAACGCGCTTCACCCTCCGGGTCACCAACCCCGCCCCGCAGGCGATAGACGACGGGGCGACCACGCCCGAGGACAGACCGGTCGTGGTGGATGTCCTGGCAAACGACCGGGACCCCGACGGGGACGTCCTCGCGATCGTCGCCACGGGCGATGCCGCTCCGCGCGCCGGACACGGCCGGGTGGCGATCGCGGACGGCAAGCTCGTCTACACGCCGGATGCGGATTTCAACGGCACGGATACGATCACCTACGCCATCGTCGACGGGAACGGCGGCACCAGCACCGCCTCGGTCACGGTGATTGTCACCCCGGTCGATGATGGGCCGCGTGCCGTCACCCTGCCCGATCAGGCCGGCCGCGGCGGCGCGTCCGTGGTCTACGACATCGCCACGCGCTTTCGCGATCCCGACACGGATCGATCGGCATCCGCCCCGAGCGGCGACGGGCTCCGCTTCACCGCGACGGGTCTGCCGCCGGGCCTTTCCATCGATCCGGCGACCGGACTGATCACGGGCTCCCTGCCGGTCGGATCGGCCGCGGCCACCGATTACACCGTGACCGTCACGGCGACGGACGCGGCCGGCGCGAGCATTGCCCGCAGCTTCACTTGGACGGTGAGCGACACAGCAACGGCCGGGCCGGACCAAGCCACCACCCGCGCCGGCACCCCTGTCCTCGTCGCGGTCACGGCGAACGATTCCGCCGCCGATGGCAGCGCCGTCCGTCTCGTCGACGCACCCGGCGCGACGAGTGCCGCCCACGGCACCGTCTCGGTCGATCCCGCGACGGGTCTGCTCACCTACGTGCCGGACGACGGATTTTCCGGGACGGACACCGTCGTCTACACGGTCGAGACGGCGCAGGGCCTGCGGGCGACCGGGCTCCTCACCGTCACGGTGACGCCCGAGAACCTGCGCCCGGTCGCCCCCGATACCTTCTCGGCCCGAAACGCGGTCGATGGGGAGAGCCTGCGCGTGCCGTTCGGACATCTCGTCGTCGACCCCGAGGGAGCGCGCCTCGCCTACACCGCGACCGGCCTGCCGCCGGGCCTGACGATCGATCCAGCAACCGGCGAGATCAGCGGGACGATCAACCCCGACGCCTCGGGTTCGAGCGGGCAGGCTACCTACGTGGTGACGCTCACCGCCACCGATCCGAATGGCCTCACGGTTTCGCGAAAGTTCGCCTGGACGGTCACGAATCCCGCGCCCTCGGCCTCGGACGACGTCCTCACCACCGACGAGGATACCCCGGTCGACATCGATGTGACCGGCAACGACCACGATCCCGACGGCGATCCGCTCTCGGTGGTCGCCGGTTCGGTGACGGCTTATCACGGCACGGTCGCCATCAACCGGGACGGCAGCCTGCGCTACACGCCCGACCCGGATTTCAACGGCACCGACACCATCGTCTACACGGTCACCGACGGCAATGACGGCTTCGCCACGGCTTCCTTGGCCATCGACGTGAACCCGGTCAACGATGCACCCGTCTTCGATGCCGCCTCATCGGCCATCGCCGATTGGTCGGCCCAGGATGCCGCACGGGTATCGATCCCGGCCGGAAGCGCCTTCAGGGACATCGACGAGGGCGACGTCCTCACGTTCTCGGCGAATGGCCTGCCCCCCGGTCTCGTCCTCGATCGCGCGACCGGCCTGATCTCCGGCACCCTCGCTCCCGACGCATCGACCCGGGTGCCGGGCGGCGTCTACGCGGTCATGCTCACCGGCACCGATCGCAGCGGCGCCTCAGCCACGGCGCGCTTCACGATCACGGTCGGGAATCCTGCTCCGATCACCCTCGACGACGCCGCGACCCTCGACGAGAACACCCATCTTGAAGGCCACGTCCTCGACAACGATGCGGATCCCGACGGCGACGCCATCCGGGTCGACCCGAAGCCCGTCGCCGGCCCCTTGCACGGACGTCTCGACCTGCGAGCGGATGGCAGCTTCACCTATAGGCCGGACGCCGATTTTCACGGCGAGGACGCCTTCACCTACGCGGTCATCGATTCCGATGGCGGCCGCTCGACGGCCACGGTCCATCTCACGGTCGCGTTCGTGGACAGCGCTCCCAAGGCGACCGCGGCTCCGGTCACGACGCGCGAGGACACACCCGTCGATGGCCGCGTCGTCGCGAACGACCGAGAGGACGGAACCCTGATCTTCTCGATCGAGGCGCCGCCTGCCTCCGGCCGGGTCACGCTCCGTCCCGATGGCAGCTTCACCTATACCCCCGGCACGGACTTCCATGGCGGCGACGGCTTCACCGTTCGGGTCTCGGACAAAGCCGGCGGCTTTACCCTCGTCACGATCCCCGTGACCGTCGCCACGGTCAACGACGCTCCGGACGCCCATGCCGACGATCTCGCGGTATCGGCCGGCGAGGTCGGCAGGGGACGGGTCGTGGCGACGGATCGCGATGGTGATTCCCTCGGCTTCCACCTCGCCGGAAACCCGGCGAACGGTACGGTCCTCCTGGCGGAAGACGGGTCGTATTCCTACACGCCCGGAACCGGCTTCAGCGGCCGCGACCGTTTCACGGTCGAGGTCAGCGACGGCAGCGGCGGGATCGCGCGCGTCACGATTGCTGTCACGGTCGGGGCAAATCGGGATCTCGTGCCGCCGCCCGGGCTCGGTCTCCCGCTGCCCGGCGCCCAGCCGATCCTCCATGCGCCGGCCCCGTGGCCGACACCGGCCTTGGAAGCGGGGATCAGTGCCAACGGCTTCCTCCTACCGGCCGTCGCCGCGATCGACCCGCTCGGCTCCATCGGAAAGGTGATCCTGGCCGACGGTGCGGTCGTCGCCGCGGTCAACGGCGTCGACGACCTGCACGGTACGGTGATCGACACCGACCGTGACGTGGTGCTCGATATGGGCGATCGGATCGCGTCGCTCGCCTGGGAGCGGTTCGAAGGCGCCTCGGACAGCGAAGGGCCCTGGTTCTCGCCGAGCCCCTATCTCGGCCGTTCGCTCGCCCTCGCCCTGTCGACGGTCGATGATACCGTTGCGCACCGGAACGACCTGTTGATCGAGGCGATCCGACGGCCCGACATCTTGGTGATCAACCTGCGCAACCGGACGCCCGACGTCGCGTCCATCGGCACCGTCCGGATCTACGGGCCGGACGGCACGCCCGGCCCGGCCTGGATCGAGGGAGATGGCAGGGGCGGCTTCTGGGGTCGGCCCCCGGCCGGGACCCGGCTCGTCGCCATCGAGGTGGACGTCGCGCTCCGGGATGGACGCGTCGTCCGCTGGCCGATGACCGTCGATGCGGAGACCGGGGAAATCCTGGCGACCAAACCTGCACGTCTCGGTGCCGGTTCGAAGGTCATCGAGACCCCCGATCTCGGGCTTCGCAGCGAAGCGCCGATGTTTACGGCCCAACTGGCCTCCCTTGAACGGGACGGACGTGCCGATTTCACCTTGATCGAAAAGGCACTCGCCCGCGCTCACTGATTTGTGGCACCGGCCAAAACCCTCATTTTGACGGTTCGTTTACCATGCCGATTGAAAGAACGGGGGAGCGCGAGAGCGGGCTCCCGGGGCTTCCCGAGGGCGCTTAAGCCCGGAGGGGAAGCGGGGATCATGGCGCAGGTTCGGCCAAGCGACGGCAGGTACCGGCGTCGGATCGGTTCCGCGTGGCTTGGAGCGACGCTGCTGGCCACGGCCACGGCCGGCTGCACCGTGACGCCCCAACCGCTCGGGCAGGCCGAAATCGGTGCCTATGCGGCGGACAAGCTGCGCCGCGTCGGTTCCGATCAGCCGCTACCGGGACCGCGCATCGATCTCTACGAGGCCTTCGCCCGCGCTCTGAAGTACAATCTCGATCAGCGCGTCGAAATCATGCAGACGGCCGTGCGAGCTCGGGAGCTGAGCTTCGCCAGCTATTCGATGCTGCCGAACTTCGTCGCCAACAGCGCCTATGCGGGGCGCGACAACTACGCTGCGAGTTCTTCGATCTCGGTGCTGAGCCAGCGCCAGTCGCTCGAACCCTCCTATAGCCAGGACAGGAACTTCGTTTTCGGCGACCTGTCGCTGAGCTGGAACATCCTCGATTTCGGTCTGTCGTATGTGCGCGCGCGGCAGGCCGCCGATGCCGTTCTCATCGCCGAGGAGAATCGCCGCCGGGTGGTGAGCCGCATCATCGAGGATGTGCGGACCGCCTATTGGCGCGCTTTGACGAGTGAGCGCCTTGCGAGCCGCCTGCGCGCCCTCGAAGGCCGCGCTCAGAACGCGATCAGTGACGCCCGTCGGCTCTATAACGAGCGCCAGACCTCGCCGATCACGGCCCTCACCTACGAGCGCGAACTGATCGAGATCAGGCGTGAGGCCCAGCGCGTCGAGGCAGACCTGCTCGTCGCCCGCAGTCAGCTCGCGTCGCTGATGAACCTCCCCCCCGATCTGCCGTTCCGGCTGGCCGAGATGGAGGGAGTCGAGGCGGGTTTGAAGCTCGGCGTCGCCGATTCCGATCTCGTTCGCGTTGCCCTGGAGAACCGGTCGGAACTCCGCGAGGTCGCCTATCGCCAGCGTATCAACGGGCGCGAGGCGACCGCCGCCCTGCTGGAAATGCTGCCCGGTTTCAACGTCATCGTCGGCGCCAACGCCGATTCGAACCGCCTGCTCTACAATTCGAACTGGGTCGGCTGGGGCGCGCGCGCGAGCTGGAACCTGATGAGCGTGTTCCGCTACCCCGAGCGGACCAGCCTCATCGATGCGCAGGACGCGCTCCTCGACAAGCGTGCACTGGCCGTGACCATGGCGGTGATGACCCAGGTCCATGTCAGCCGGATCCGCCACGCGCTGGCGATGAAGGAATTCGAGACAGCCGCCGCCTTCCGCCGTGTCCAGCGCCGTATCGTGGGGCAGATGCGGGCGTCCGCTGCGGCGCTCTCGACGAGCGAGCAGACCCTGATCCGCGAGGAGATGAACACCCTGATCGCCGAGGTCAAATTCGATCTCGCCCATGCTGCCGTCCAGAACGCGCGGGCCAACGTCTTCGCCTCCCTCGGCCTCGACTCCTTTCCGTTGGCGACCATCGATGGCCAGGATCTCGATGGCCTGACGCGAGCCGTGCGGACGAGCTGGCTCGGAATCGGGGCGGTCCTCGCCGAAGCGCCTCCGATCCCGCGCGTGCCCGCCGTTCCGCCCCTGAGGCTGAGGCACTGAGGCAGGGATCCGCTCGCCTCGTGGCACGAGCCGAACATCGACCCCGCCACCGCAAAAGCTCCCGCGCCGGGGAGCGCGCCGCCGGAGCGATGGGCGGCGATCAGATCGTCGCGTAGCGAGGCATCAGGGAGCCACTCGCGACGGGCGTCACCGCACCGGTCCGGCCGGGCAGAAGCCGGCGCAAGCGTTGCTCGACACGGCGGGTCTCGCGCGCGAAGCCGGCTCGAGGCCGGACGAGCCGTCGGAGAAGATTTCGGCCAGGGCTGCGCCGAGCTCCGTCAGCGCAGCGCGATAGCCCCAAGACGGGCCCAGGCGGCGCGGGAGGACAGACCGAGCGCGTTGGAATAGCCCTGCACCGAGCCCGTCCGGCCCATCGCTTCGAACATCACCGTCGGGTCAGTCACAGCGTGTTCCTGCCGATCCGAACCAGCCCCCGAGGCCGAGCGCCGCCACAGTCTGACCCGATCTGGAATATGGGTTCATATTGATGGCTCTAAAACGGTCGTTCACAACATGACGGCCCCGTTCGGGGCCGCGCCTACGATGCGACCGACATAACGCTCCGGATCACGCCGACACGCGTCGCCGAAACCATCCGACGGGTACACAGGCCGAACGCCGATGTCCTCAGACCTGTTCGTTTCCTACCTCCGGTCTGCCCAGGCTGATGCCGAGGATGTCCTCGCCTTGCAGCGTGCGGCGATCGCCCGTCATCTCGGTCGCCGCGGGCGCCTTGCTGCCGAGATCATCGGTGACACGGCCTGTGCGGTTGAGCCGGACCTGAGCGAGGCGATGAGCCTGTGCCATCGGCACGGCGCAACGTTGCTGATGGCCGAACTCGGCATCTGGGGCGATGAGTCCGCCTTCCTGCGCAAACTGGGCTACGAACTGCGTCACCTGAATCTCCGCTTCGTCGCCCTGGACAGACCGGAGGCCAGCGAGCTGACCCTCGGCATCATGGCTGCGGTGACGGAAGCGGAGGAACGGTTCGACGTGATCCGCACGCCCGAGATCGTTGCCCGCCGCCGCGACTTCTATGCCCGCTTCACCGCCGAGCGTCGCAAATGCGCCGCGACCGGGTCGGGTCACATGTCTGTCCGCAGATCCGAGACGCGTTTCCAGATCGAGGACCAGCGGTCCGGAACGTCGCGGAGCTGGGAACGCGCCCTGGACGTGGCGCCGCTTCTCACGGAGATTCGCGCGGCCGGCGTCGAAACGCTGGAGCAGGTCGCCCACACGCTCAACGCTCTCGGCATCCCCTCGGCCCGTGGAAACCGCTGGTACCCGATGCAGGTGGCCCGCGTTACGAAACGCCTTGCGGCTGTTGGTTGAGGCGGTCGCCTCTGCCCGATGGCGGTGGTGGTTCCGATCCGGCATGCTGCCGGAGCCGTTCGCAGGCTGCACTCGTGAGCAGCGGCTTGACATGATCCTTCATGCATGAACCATTCATGCTCGAAGGATATCGCAGCGATGGTCGACCGCAACCGCCGTCTCAGACTGGACGATCAGCTCTGTTTCTCGCTCTATGCCGCGACGAACGCGGTGGTGCGGGCATACCGGCCCCTGCTCGGTGATCTGGGCCTCACCTATCCGCAATATCTCGTGATGCTCGCGCTCTGGCAGGATGGGGCCGCGCCGGCCCACGCTTTGGCCGCACGGTTGAAGCTCGGCGCCAGTGCCATCACACCGCTGGTCGACAAGCTCGAAGCGGCCGGTCTCGTGACCCGCGCCCGTGCCGCCGACCGCCGCGTCGTTCTCGTCGCCTTGACCGAAGCCGGCCGTCGTCTGGAGGACAGGGTCGCCGCGGCGCAGCAGGCCGTCGTCTGCCGCACCGGGCTGACCGAGGAAGGCCTCGCCGACCTGCGGCAGGAGTTGAAGGCCCTCGCCGACCGTGTGGCGGCCCAGGGCGGTGAGCCGCAGGACGAGACAATCTGACGGGACCCGACGTCCGCCGCGCCGGGTCGCACGCAACGAAGGTCCGAAACAGGACCGGTGGGAGGGAGACGCCGATGATCGACGCAAGGCTTCGGCCTCTGCGGACGCGCCTGCTCACGGCGCTGTTCGCCGTCGTTCAGACCGTGCTGGGCATCGCGGCCGCTCGAGCGGCGGATCACCCGCCTTTCGTCTTCACGGGCATTCCCGATCAGGACGAGCGGCGCTTGGTCGAACGCTTCGGCAAGGTGGCCTCCTATCTGGAGGCCAAGCTCGGCGTGCCCGTGCGCTACATTCCGGTGAAGAACTATCCGGCTGCGGTCACGGCCTTCACCAACGGGCAGGTGCAGCTCGCCTGGTTCGGCGGCTTCACCGGCGTGCAGGCGCGGAGGGCGGCATCCGGCGCCCGTGCCATCGCGCAGGGCGCGGAGGACGCAACCTTCAAGACCTACCTCATCGCCAATATCCGGACCGGCCTCGTCTCGTCGAAGGAGTTCCCCAAGGCCATCGCGGGGAAAACCTTCACCTTCGGGGCCCGCACCTCGACTTCGGGCCGCCTCATGCCCGAACATTTCATCCGCCAGGCCTTCCCGGGACAGACGCCGGATCAGGTGTTCTCACGGGTCGGCTATTCGGGGGACCATTCGCGCACGATACAGCTCGTCCAGTCCGGCGCCTTCGATGTCGGTGCGGTCGATTACACGGTGTGGGACCTCGAGACCAAAGCCGGCAAGGTCGATGCCTCCGCCGTGTCGGTGATCTGGGAGAGCCCGACCTATCCGGACTATCAGTGGACCGTCCGCGGCGACGTGGACACCGTCTACGGTGCCGGTTTCACCGAGCGTCTGACCGCGGCACTCGTCGCGATCGAGGACCCGGCGATCCTCGAGCCGTTCGGACGCTCGAAATTCGTTCCCGTGACGGATGCCGCCTACGACCCGCTGATCGCGGTCGCCAAATCCACCGGGCTGCTCGACTGAGGCGCCCGTGCCCATTCCCGCCCTCGCCCTTTCGGATGCCTCGGCCGCCTATGGCGGGCGGGTGGTGCTGCGGGGCATCGACCTGACGATCCGGGCCGGTGAGCGCGTGGCGTTGCTGGGCCGCTCGGGGGCGGGCAAATCGACCCTGCTCGGCCTCCTGCACGCGCAGGCCCCGGGGCGCACCGCGTTGGTGCCCCAGACCACGGCGCTGGTGCGCACCCTGTCGGTGTTTCACAACGTCTATATGGGCCGGCTCGACCGGACCTCGACCCTGCACAACCTGCGCACCCTTGTCCGTCCGGCGGCGGCCGACCTGCGCGAGGTGGGGGCGGTGCTGGCCCGCGTCGGGCTCGCCGAGACGATCCGTGCCCGTGCCGGAGCGTTGTCCGGCGGACAGCAGCAGCGAGTCTCGGTCGCCCGCGCCCTCTACAATGGTGGCCCGATCCTGATCGCCGACGAGCCGGTCTCAGCGCTCGACCGCGTGCAAGGCGCGGGCATTCTGGCCGAGATGGCCCGCACGCACGAGACGCTAGTGCTGGCGCTGCACGACGTCGCCCTGGCGCTCGCCGCGACCGACCGCATCGTCGTTCTGGAAGCGGGCCGGATCGTCCTCGACGCGCCCGCCCGCGAGCTCGATGCGGCGCGGCTCACCCCCTTCTATGCGGGGACAGCGTGAGCGGTCTCGGGCGCCTCTCCCCGCACGCGCCCTTCCCGGGCTATGCCGCGATCAGCCGCTGGTTCGCGGCCGTGGCGCTCGCCGCCCTGCTGGCCGCCGATCTCCACGTGTCGAGCCTGCAGCCTTGGGCCGAGCTGCGTCGACTGCTTGCAGGATTCGTCCAAGCCGACTTCCCGTCGGTCGAGGCCTTGAGCGTCGCGCACACGGTCGCGTTCGCCGTGCTGGGCGTCGGACTCGGGGCCGGATCCGCTTTTCTGCTGGCGATCCCGTTCGCGCGCTCCCGGACGGTGCGCGGGCTCTGCGCGTTCCTGCGGTCGGTGCACGAGCTGTTCTGGGCGCTTCTGCTGATCCAGGTCTTCGGCCTCTCGGCGACCACCGGCATCCTCGCCATCGCGCTCCCCTATGCGGGCATCTGCGCCAAGGTCTATTCAGAGATCATCGAGGAGAATGACCTCGCGGCCCTTCGCGTCCTGCCGCCCGGCACCGGCGGGGCGTCCGCCTTCTTCTACGCCCGCCTGCCGGACGTGGCGGACAAGCTTCGCCACTACACCCTCTACCGGCTCGAATGCGGCCTGCGCTCGACCCTGGTGCTCGGCTTCATCGGCCTCCCGACCATGGGCTTCCACCTCGAATCCGCCTTCCGCCAGGGTCGCTACGGCGAGGCCGGCGCCCTGCTCCTCGTGTTCTACGTCCTGATCGGCACGCGCCGGCTGTGGCTGCGCCCGCTCACCCTGCCGTTCCTCGCGGTCGCGAGCCTGATGGCGCTACCCGCCACGATCGGCAGCCCGGCGATCGGGGCGAGCCTCGCCCGCTTTCTCGGTCACGACATCGTGCCGGTCCCCTTGCGCGGCGCGGCATTCTCGGATCCGGACACGTGGCTTCGCCTCTGGACGTGGCTGCGGCCGATCCTCACGGAACAGGTCGGGCCGGGCGTCCTGCAGACCCTGATGCTGGCGCAGATCGCCTTGGTGGCCACCGCGCTCGGCGCGCTCGCGCTGTTTCCCCTCGTCTCGCGCCGCTTCGCCGGGCGCATCGGCCAACCCCTGGGCCGCATCCTCCTCGTCACCGTGCGCTCGACCCCCGAATACATGCTGGCCTACGTCGCCCTGCTGCTGCTCGGTCCTTCGATGCTGCCCGCCATCCTGGCCCTCTCGATCCACAATGCGGGGATCGTCGGCTTCCTTCTGGGCCGCCACGCCGACGATCTGGCCTACCGCCCGGATGCGCCGAGAGGCCTGAACCTCTACGCCTACGAGACCGTCCCCCGACTCTACGGCCAGTTCCTGGCCTACCTGCTCTACCGCTGGGAAATCATCCTGCGCGAGAGCGCGATCCTCGGGATGCTGGGCGTCGCGACGCTCGGCTTCTACATCGATGCGGCGATCTCGGAGCTGCGGCTCGACGTGGCCGTCGTCCTGATCGCCGCGACCGCCCTGATGACGATGGCGATCGATGCCCTGTCGCGGGCATTGCGCCGCTCCCTGCGCATCGCCGACCTGCCGACCCGCCTGTCGCGGCCGCTCGGCCCAAGCGGGGGAACCTGAGATGAGTGCCCCCATCATCCTCGCCACCGCGGGTCACATCGACCACGGCAAGACCTCCCTCGTGAAGGCGTTGACCGGCATCGACGCCGACCGGCTCCCCGAGGAGAAGGCGCGCGGCATCACCCTCGATCTCGGCTTCGCCTATCGTCACGACGAGGGGAGCCGGAACGGGACGACCCTCGGCTTCGTGGACGTGCCGGGCCACGAGCGGCTGGTGCGCACCATGGTGGCGGGCGCCACCGGAGTCGACGGGGCCCTCCTGGTCGTCGCGGCCGACGACGGCGTCATGCCACAGACCCGCGAGCATCTGTCGATCCTCGACCTGCTCGGGATCGGGCGCGGGGTCGTGGCGATCACGAAGAGCGACCGCGTCGACGCGACCCGCCTCGCCGCAGTGACCGCGGAGGTCCGCTCCCTCCTGGCCGGAACGACGCTGGCGGACGCGCCGATCCTGCCCTGCTCGTCCCGGACCGGCGCCGGCCTCGCGGCGCTCTCGGCACATCTCGTCGAGACCGTCGGGCCGGCGGAGGAAGGGGCGCGGCAGCGCGGCTTCCGACTCGCCGTGGACCGCCACTTCACGGTGCCGGGCGTCGGGCTCGTGGTCACCGGCGCCGTGCATGCCGGGACGGTGGCGGTGGGCGACCGGCTCCTGCTCTCGCCGGGCGGCCGGGAGGTGCGGGTGCGCGGGATCCGGGCGCAGGACCGGGACGCCGAGCGGGGCGGGGCGGGGGAGCGATGCGCCCTCAACATCGTCGGTCCCCGTCTCTCCCGTGAGGACGTGCACCGGGGCGACTGGCTCGTCGCCCCTGACCTTCACGGGCCGGCCACGCGCCTCGACGTGCGCCTGCGCCTGCTGCCCTCCGAGCCCGGCCCGCTGCGCCACCGGACGCCCGTGCAGGTCCATCTCGGCGCGGCCGCGGTCGCGGGCCGCGTTCTTCTGCTCGATGGGACATCGCTCGAGCCGGGCGCCGAGGGGCTGGCCCAACTGACCCTCGATGCGCCGCTCGGCGCCCTCGGCGGCGACCGTTACGTGCTGCGCGACGTCTCCGCCCGGCGCACCCTGGGTGGGGGCCGTGTCGTGGATCCGTTCGGCCCACGCCGCGGGCTGCGGAGCCCGAATCGTCGGGCGCTGCTCGAGGCTTTGTCCGAACCGGACGATGCGCGAGCCCTGTCGCAGGCCCTGGCCGGGGCCGAGGGCGGGATCGACCTCGACCATTTCCGCCATGTTCGCAACGTGGCGCCTGCCGCCGAGGCCCCCCTGTTCGCATCCGCGGATCTGCGCGTCGTGCCCGGTCCGTCGGGCCGGCTGGGCTTCTCGGGCCAGCGCCTCGACGCCGTGGCGGACCAGCTGCGCACCCGGCTCGACGCGCTTCACCGCGACGAGCCGGACAATCCGGGACTGACCTACGAGGAATTGCTCGGCTCGCTCCCTCGGATGCTGCACCCGGCCCTGCGCCCCGCCCTGCAGGCCGAACTCGACGCCGGGCGCGTCCTGCGGCGCGGGAGCGTCCACCATCGCCCCGGCCATGTCGTCCGCCTCGCCCCGGTCGATGTCGAGCTCTGGGAGCAGATCTGCGCGATTCAGCGCGCGGCGGGCCGCGATCAGCACCGGCTCAGTCGCCTCGCCGAGCGGCTCGGCCACGAGCCGGACGAGATCCGGCCGCTTCTCGACAAGCTCGGACGGATCGGGTGGCTGCGACGCGTCTCGAAGGCCTATTACGTTCTGCCCGAAGCGGTGGCCGACCTTGCCGGCGTGGCCGAAACGGTCGCCGGCGAGCATCCGGAAGGCCTTCTGACCGTGGGCAATTTCCGGGCGGCGGCGGGGATCGACCGCCACATCACGATGCCGCTCCTCGAGCATTTCGACGCCGCCGGTTTCACGACGCGCCTCGGCGAGGGCCGGCGCATCACCGGCAACCGTCAAACGATCTTCACGCCCGGCGAGGGCGCCGCCGCCATGGGACCGGCCCTGCCATGAACCAATCCGCGAACCGTCCGTCCGTCGGCGCCGCCGTCGAGACGCCGCCGCCCGCGCGGCCGCGACCGCCCTCGGTCGAGCGTCTGCTCACGCATGACAGAGCTGCTGCGCCGCTCGCAGCCTACGGCCGCACCGCGGTGACCGAGGCGATCCGGGCCGAACTCGACGCAATCCGATCGGGTCGCGCCGAGATGGCGCCGGAAACCGTGATCCTGGCGCGCGCCGAGACACGGCTCGACGCCGAGCAGCGCATCTCGCTGCGCCCCGTCCTCAACCTGACCGGGACGGTCCTGCACACCAATCTCGGTCGCGCCCTTCTGCCGCCGGAGGCTGCCCGAGCGGTTGCCGCCGTGATGACCGGTGCATCGAACCTCGAATTCGACCTCGAACGGGGTGAACGGGGCGAGCGCGACAGCCATGTCGAGGCGCTGGTTCAGCGGCTCACCGGGGCCGAAGCGGCGGTCGTCGTCAACAACAACGCGGCGGCCGTCCTGCTCGTGCTCAACGCGCTGGCCATGCGCAAGGAGGTCATCGTCTCCCGCGGCGAACTCGTCGAGATCGGCGGTTCGTTTCGCGTGCCGGACGTGATGGCGCGGGCGGGCTGCCGGCTGCGCGAGGTCGGGACCACCAATCGCACCCATCTGGCCGATTACGCCGAGGCGATCGGCCCGCGGACCGGCCTCGTGATGAAGGTGCATCCGAGCAATTACGCGATCCACGGCTTCACCGCGGAGGCGGACGAGGCCGATCTCGGTCGGCTTTGCCGGGAGCGCGGCATCCCCTTCGCGGTCGATCTCGGCAGCGGCAACCTGATCGATTTCGCCGCTTATGGCCTGCCGCCCGAACCCACCGTGCAGGCGGCGCTGGCCAATGCCGACCTCGTCACCTTCTCGGGCGACAAGCTCCTCGGCGCCGTGCAATGCGGCATCGTCGCGGGGCGGCGCGACCTGATCGACCGCGTGCGGAAGAACCCGCTGAAGCGGGCCCTTCGGGTCGACAAGATGACCTACGCGGCCCTCGAAGCGACCCTGCGCCTCTACCTGCACCCCGAGACCCTGCGCGAGCGGCTTCCGACCCTGCGGCTCCTGACCCGGCCGGAGGCCGAAATCCGCGCGCAGGGCGAGCGGCTGCTTCCCGGCGTGTCGGAGCGCCTCGCCGGACAGGCGGCGATCAGCGTCGAGCCCTGCACGAGCCAGATCGGGTCGGGCGCCTTGCCGGTCGAGACCTTGCCGAGCGCCTGCCTCGCCTTCCACCCGCCGGCCGATGAGCGTCGCGCCGGCGCGTGGTTGAAGCGGCTCGCGGCCCGCCTGCGGGCCATGCCGGTGCCCGTGATCGGACGCGTCAGCGACGGGGCGTTGCGCCTCGATCTGCGCACCCTCGAGAACGAGGCCGTCTTCCTCGCCCAGATCGATGCGTTGGCTGGGTCTGCGTCCACGTCACGCGAGGAAACGTGATTATCCCCTCGAAACCGACGCTGCTACATCCAAGAGTGGAGGCGAACGGGGTCTGGTGGCCCTCCTGGTCTTCAAAACCAGCGGTACGCCAACAGCGTACGGTGGGTTCGATTCCCATCCGCTTCCGCCAACGCAATCTCTTCGGATCCACGATGATCCCGGTCCGGCTCGCCGCCGCGCTCCTGCTCCTCGCATCCGCCGCCAAGGCCGAGGGTGCAAAGACCGAGGGCGATCCGGTTGCGGGCGCCATCGCCTTCCGGGCCTGCCTCTCGTGCCACGCCCTCGAACCCGGCCGCCACATGACGGGACCGAGCCTGTCGGGCATCTACGGGTCGCCGGCCGGCAAGGTCGCGGGCTTCGACCGCTACTCGGAGGCGCTGGCGGCATCGCGCTTCAATTGGACGCCGCAACGGCTCGACGCGTGGCTCGCGAACCCGTCCGCGCTCGTGCCGGGCAGCCGCATGACCTATCTCGTCGCCGACGCGACCGTGCGGGCCGACCTGATCGCCTACCTGAAGGCCCTGCACGATGGCCGGACGGACGGCCTCGCCATCCCGCAGACAACCGTCCTCGACCTCAAGACGCTCGGACGCGCGAGCCGGGTCGAGGCGGTGCGGCTGTGCCGCGACACCTTCCGGGTGACGCTCAAGAACGGCGTCACCCTGCCTCTGTGGGAGCGCAACCTGCGCCTGCGGGTCGACAGCTCCGCCGATGGGCCCGCACCCGGCGAGCCCGCGCTCCTGCCCGGCGGCATGCAGGGCGACCGCTACACCCTGATCTTCCATCACCCGGCGGAGATCGGTGCGCTGATCAAGAGCGAGTGCCCATCGCCTGGGGCGACGCCATGACGAAGGCCCCGGAGATGCTTCTCCGGGGCCTTCCACCTTTCGCCGGCCGGGTTGGCCGGTACGTCGCTTATTGGCCCTTGACGATCTTCGTCTCGGCCAGTTCCAGCATGAACGTGTCGTAGGGCTGGAAACTCACCCGGTTGCTCACGGCGTACAGGGTGTGCGGCGAGTAGAGGAACAGGACATTGGCCTGGTCGTACACGTACTTCTCGATGTCGCGCACGATCGGCTCCTGATCCTCGAGCTTCGGCGTCGCCAGCAGCTTGGCGAACATCGCGTCGAACTGCGGATCCTCCGGCATGGCGCGGAAGGCCCCGTCCTTGCCGAAGAACTCACGGTGGACGACGCCCACCGGGAATTGCGGCGACCAATCGAAGTGCCACACCAGCTTCACGTCGAAGTCGTCGCCCTTCGGATCGACCATCTTGGTCTTGAGGCCGACCTTGGCGAGCTGCTCGGTCATCGCATCGAAGAGGGCCTTCTGGTCCTCGCCGGCGCCGATCGCCACCGTGGCGTCCGGGATCTTGGCGGCCTTGAGCACCTCACCCGCCTTGGATGCGTCGAGGGCGTAGGGCTTGAGGCTGTCATTGTAGCCGAAGCGGCCGGGCTGGATCATCGCCGGGATCAGTTCGGCATGGCCGCCTTCCCCCTTCTCGATCAGCGCCTTGCGGTCGATCGCCATGTTCATCGCCTGTCGGACCTTGATGTCCTTCCAGGGCGAGTCCGGCTTGTTCTGGTTGAACACGCCGACGAGCACCGTCTTGGCCTTGGCCATGACGATCTTGGCGTTGTCGCTCTTGAAGGCCATGGCCTCCGAGGGCGTCACCATCGTCACGACATCGACCTTGCCGTCACCGGCCGCGACCGCTTTGAGCGCGTCGGACTTGGAGATGATGTTGTCGAACACGATCCGCACGCTCGGCATGCGATCCTTGTTCCAATACTTGGTGTTGGGCTCCATCACCACTTCGGGTGAGCGCTTATCGAGCTGAGAGACACCAGAAGCGAGCACAAACGGACCAGTCCCCCACGGACCGGCAGCGTCGATGACTCACCAGTTGCCTTCAGCCGACTGCTTCGTGGGGCTCACGAAGCCGAGCTTGTCCCAGAAGGCGTTCGAGCCGACATGCATGCCGCGCAGCTTCATGAACGCGGCGCCGTCGGGCTTCGCCATCTTGAACAGGATGGTGTTGTCGTCCACCACCTCCATCTGGTCGTCCTTGTCGTAGTTCAGGAACGAACCCGGCGGATGGGGGCTCTTCCACGACTGGACCTTATCGAACGCCTTCTTGAAGGCGGCCGCATCGAACTTCTGACCGTCCTGGAAGACGACGCCCTTGCGCAAGTTGAGCTTGAGCGTCTTGGGATCGACCCATTCCCAGCTCTCGGCGAGGGAAGGCTGCTGGAGGCCCTTGAAGTCGACCCGGTTGGCCTCCTCCATGGTGTTCCAGGTGATCGACAGCCAGTTCACGGGCGACGGGTCGACCACCGTCACCGTATTGTCGGGACCTGCGGCACGGGCCCCTCCCGATCCCGCTGCGGCCAGGGCGAACACCGTGGCCGTCGCGAGAAGGGAGAAGCGCCGACGCGAGGGTCCCGCAGGGCGGGCTCCTGCTCTCATCGTGCGGTTTCCTCCATGGATGGGGCCTGTCGGCCCCGGTTGCAGGGCCCCCGCCGCGGCGGACGCCCATCTCGAAGAGCGGGTGGGCAAGATCTCAGCCGGCCAGAGGAGCGAGGATCGACTCCAGCTTGCCGTCCGGCGTGTCGCCCTTGATCGTCTCGACGACCTTGCCGGACCGGTCGAGGATCACGGTGAAGGGCACCGCACCGACATCGTTTCCGAGATCGCGGCCGATCTGGATTGCGGACGTTCCGCCGTAGACCGTCGGATACGCGACGCCCATCTTCTTGGTGAAGGCGCGAACCTTATCGGCGTTGTCGAGGGCGATGCCGATCACCACGACGCCTTTGTCCTTGAACTTGTCGTAGAGCCGGACGAGCTTCGGTGTCTCGATCTGGCAGGGGGCGCACCAGGTCGCCCAGAAATAGACCACGCTGACCTTGCCCTTATAGGCTTCGAGGGTCTGGGGTTCGTCCTGTAGGTTCTTGAGCGGGGTCGCGTAGAGGGAATCGGTCGAGGGCGAGCCACCCTCCGCGGCATGGACCGGCGCGGACAACGCCCAGGCGAGACATGCGAGGGCGCCGATGCGCCCCGTCCGGCTCACGACCATTCCTGTTCCTCCCCGATACCGATCCCGGGATGTATCCCGGTCCGGCCCATCGCGAAATTTTGCACAAATTAGTGGTGTGCAATTGAACGAGACATATTACGGGTGCCATGGACCGTCCAGCGGGCCATGCAGGATTCTTCCGTATCGGACCGGCTCCCGTGCCTTCTCCCGAGGGCGAGCCCCGCATCGGTCGCGAAGACGTGAGAAGGCGAGGAGCATCGGGTTGGCCGCAGCACATCGTCGTCCGCACCGGCTCTTGGCCCTCATCGCCACGATCTTCGGTCTCGGCCTCGTCCCTGCGGCGGCCCAGCCCTCCACGGCGGCACAGGCCAAGGATCTCGTGCGGGCCGAACTCGTCGCCGAGGCGAAGGCGCTGGTTCCGGGCGCCACGGCGTCGCTCGGCATCCGCATGGTGATGAAGCCCGGCTGGCACGTCTATTGGCGCAATCCCGGCGATTCCGGTCTGCCGCCCGAGATGGCTTGGCGCGTGCCCGAGGGCTTTGCGGCGGGTCCGTTCCGGTGGCCGGTGCCCGAGCGCATCCCGGTGCAGCACCTCATGAATTACGGCTACGAGGGCGAGACCGTGCTGCTCCTGCCCATGACCGTGCCCGGAACGCTCGGTTCGGGCGGGGAGGCGACGCTCGGCGGCACGCTCTCCTATCTTGTCTGCGAGGAGATCTGCATCCCCGGCTCGGCCGAGCTGAGCCTGACCCTGCCCGTGGCAGCGGCAGGTTCGACTGCCGAACCCGACCCCGCCCGCGCCGACCTGTTCGCCGCGGCGCGCGCGGCGCTGCCCGTCGAGGCGGCCGCTCCGGTGCGGTTCGCGCGCGAGGGCGAGCGGATCATCCTCACCTACGCAGCGGCGGGCCTCAAGCCGGAGGCGGTGAGTGCGGCGGCGTTCTTCCCCTATGCCGAGACGGCACTCGACAACGCCGCCTCCCAGGAGCTGCGCGTCGATGCATCGGGGCTGCATCTGTCCCTCAAGTCCGGCGACGGAGCCGCCGACCTGACGACGATTCCCGGCGTGCTGACCTTCACCGAAAACGGGACCCGCCGCGCGTTCGCGATCGGCGAGGCCACAGCTCCGGGCGCTCCCGCGGCCGGCGGCGCGGCGGCATCCGGCGCGGAGGAGGCCCTGACGCTGTGGAGCGCCATCGGCCTCGCCCTGCTCGGTGGCCTCGTCCTCAACCTGATGCCCTGCGTCTTCCCGGTGCTCTCGATCAAGGTCCTGAGTCTCGTCAAGCAGGCCGGTCAGTCTCCGAACCGAATCCGCGTCCACGGGCTGGCCTACACCGCCGGGGTGCTGGCGAGCTTCCTGGCGCTCGCCGGCACGCTGATCGCCCTGAAGGCCGGGGGGGCTACGATCGGCTGGGGCTTCCAGCTCCAGTCGCCGCTGGTGGTCGCGGGGCTCGCCTACGGCATTCTCGCCATGGGTCTCAGCCTGTCGGGCGTCGTGCATGTCGGCGGCGGCATCAGCGGCCTCGGCGACGGACTCACCCGGCGCGGGGGCTACCAGGGCTCGTTCTTCACCGGCGTGCTGGCGACCCTTGTGGCGACGCCCTGCACGGCGCCCTTCATGGGGGCCGCGGTGGGCTTTGCGCTGACGCAGGGGCCGCTGGTCGGCCTCTCCGTCTTCGCGAGCCTGGGCCTCGGCCTCGCCCTGCCGTTCCTGGCGCTGACGCTGTATCCGGGCGCGGTGCGCCTCCTGCCGCGCCCCGGGGCCTGGATGGATACCCTGAAGGGTGCGCTGGCCTTCCCGCTCTACGCGACGGTCGCGTGGCTGATCTGGGTGCTGGCCCAGCAGGTCGGACCGAACGGCCTGCTGGCGGCGCTCGTCGGCCTCGTTCTGGTCGGTCTCGCCGCCTGGACCTGGGAACGGGCCCGCTTCGCCGGACGGGTCGGCGGCCTCGTCGGGCGCGCGGTCGCCGTCGCGGCGCTGGCGGGGACCGTGGGTCTTGCCGTGCTGAGCGACCGGGATAGGGCCTCGGGCATGCGCGGCGCGGTGGCGGAGGGGGTCGAGCCCTTCACGCAGGCGCGCCTCGATACCCTGCGCGAGACCGGCCGAACCGTCTTCGTCGATATGACGGCGGCGTGGTGCATCACCTGCCAGGTCAACGAACGGACGGTGCTGGACCGCCAGAGCGTCCAGACGGCCTTCAAGGCCGGCAACGTCGCCTATCTCAAAGGAGACTGGACCAACCAGAACCCGGAGATCACCCGCCTTCTGGAGCGGCACGGGCGCAGCGGCGTGCCGCTCTACCTCGTCTACCGCGACCGCGGCGAGGCGCAGGTGCTGCCGCAGATCCTGACCGAGGGAATCGTTCTGGACGCGATCGCGGCGGGGCCGAAGACCTGAGCCGCATTGCCCGCGCGGGTCGGACGATGACGATCACGGGCGGAGCGAAGACAACGCGTCCGATCAGGGCCGCCCCGGCAACGCCCTCTCGCAAACCCGCTAGAGAAGGGTCTCGGCCTGCTCGGGGAGAGCGGGCGCCGATAGGCTTCGCCGAAATCAGCCCGTCGCCGGCCCGCTCGGCCCCTCCTGCGACATGGACCGGACCATCGGATCCGGAGCGATCCCGTCAGTATCAGGCAGCCCCAAATCAAGCTACCTTTTAATAACCTCGAACTTGGAACACCTGGCATATTTTCCGAAAGCATTTGAAAACAAACCCGGCATCGCAACTTGCATGCTTCGCTCGAAATGAATCTTTAATGCCTGCCCCCAAATCTCGATGAGACCAATACGCAGCGAGCGTCGACCATGCGCTGCTAGTCGGGGCTGGTTATATGTACGTTGCTTCGGATCTCGCGGCTATCGCCCGCAACAACGACCTGCTGAACGTGGCTGGCCTCCATGCAGCGGTCGGCACACCCCTCACCGATGAGCAGCTCAAGAGCTTCACCACCCTGAAGTCGACGGATGGCGTCTACTACAACAAGGCCCTGAACACGCTCGCCATCACGAAATCAGGCGTGACCTTCGATGGCTACGACTTCCGCGGCGTGTCGATCAATGTGCAGGCCGACAACGTCACGATCAAGAACTCGACCTTCGACGCGTCGGTCGGCAAATATGCCATCAATGCTTTTCCCGGGACCAAGAACCTCACCGTCGTTCGCTCGACGTTCGACGGCCTGAAGCTCGACAATATCGGCTATGTCGACTTCGTCGCTTCGCGCGGTGAGAACACCGTCCTGACGAACAACGCCTTCCTCGATGCGCCGTCCGACGCTGTCACGATCCAGAGCGGCACGATCAGCGGGAACTACTTCGCCGGCGGATCCTACGCCACGGGTGCGCATGCCGACGCCATCTGGATCGGCAAGACGATCGGCTCGGTCGTCATCACCGACAACGTGATCGACTGGCGTTCGCGCGCCGATGCGCCGAACGAGAACAACGAAGCCGTGCGGATCACCGGCGAGCTGGGCAACGTCTCGGACGTCCTGGTCAGGAACAACATCCTCCTCGGCGGCAGCATGACCGTCCTGGTATCGGATGGTGCCACCCAGACCCACAATGCCGACCAAGTCGGCACGGTCACCGGCGTGAAGATCGTCGAGAACGTCATCGACTTCGGCAAGTACGGCGACCTGGAGCAGACCTCGCGTCCCAAGGACATGGTCTATGCCGACAACACGCATGCCAGTGGAGGCCCCCTTACCCCAGGCCCAGAAGCCATTGGGCTTCTGCCCGATCTGTCGACCTTGAACGGGATCAGTGCGGCTTCGGCCACTGCGTCCATCATCGGCACCGCTAAGGGCGACTACATCCAGGGCGGCAGCGGCTCGAACTACATCCATGCCGGCGCTGGCGACGACGTCATCGTGGGCGGTGGCGGTCGCGACTTCATCACCGGCGGCAGCGGCAAGGACATCTTCGTCTACACGTCCCTCACGAATGACGGCACCGACCGCATCGCCGACTTCACGCAGGGGGAAGACCGGATCAATTTGGCGACCATCACGGGCGCCCCCAACGCCCCGAACGATTGGCAATGGCTCGGCTCGGAGAGCTTCACCGGCCATACCTGGCAGCTCCGCTACGGCTTCACATCGGGCGTCACGACGATCGAGGTCGATGCCAACGGTGACCTGAAGGCCGATTTCAAGCTCGAGCTGACCGGTCAGATTCCGCTGCAGACGAGCGATTTCATCCTGGCCGGGGGAGAGCTGACCCGTCCGCCGGAATCGGGACCCGGCATCCCGCCGCCGCCTCCGTTGTCGCATCCTTCCGTATCGCCCACTCCGGTTGACGTGCCAAAAGCGTCGGCGCCGAGTCAGCTGGCCGGACCCGTCCCGCCCGCGCAATCCGCAAGTCCGACCCTCGTGCTGGAGGCCTCCGCCTCAGGTGATCACGTCATCGAACAAGCGTCCGCTCATGCGATCCTGAGCGGCACGGAAGCGGATGGTCCGAGAATCGCCGCCATCAGCGATATTCTGGTGGGGCAGGGCGGCAAGGACATCCTCTATGGCGGGGCGGGCCAGGACACGTTCCGGTTCGAGAGGCTGAGCGACAGCCTGTCCACCGGGTCGGGCCGCGATGCCATCGGCGACTTCGTCGGAGGCGAGGACACGATCGACCTGCACGCGATCGATGCCAATGCCCTGACGGCGACCAACGACGCCTTCACCTGGATCGGTTCGGACGCCTTTACGAAGAATGCCGGTGAATTGCGGGTGGCATCGATCGCCGGCGGCCATCAGGTCCAGGCCGACATCAATGGTGATGAAAAGACCGATTTCGCGATCGACGTCATGACGAAAATGGCTTTTCAGGCGTCCGATTTCGTCCTTTGAGCCCGATGCGCGATCATCGACGACCGCCTCATGGGCATCGAGCATACGCGTTGAATCAACCAGGGCGGCCGCCACGCGGCATCACCCACCGAGCCCATGCGATGAGGGCAGTCCTCGGCGATGGACTGAGCACGACGGGGACGTGAAAGCCGTTCTGCGACGGCTTGCCGGGAGCGATGCCGTGCCGCTCGACCGCACACGCCTCCCGCCGAGCAGGACATCAGGTCGGCGCCGTTGTCCGAGACGATCATCACCGGCTTACCCCGGCCATCGGCGTTGCGGTCGAGAGCGCGCGAAATGCTGGCAGCCCCGATCACGCGAGCGGTCGCCGCCGAAGGGCGGTGCGTCAGCCCGCCTTGAGCCAAGCTCTCAAAACGAAGGCGACGGCACCGAGCGAGACGACGCTGCCGATCCACAGCGCGGCGAACCACAGGAGGCGGCGCCACAGAGGGGCTTGATGTTGGGGAGTAGAGGCGGTGCCCATCAATGGTACCCCGTGACGCCGACCTTCCCGCGGAAGACCCAGTAGGAATAGGCCGTGTAGATCAGGATGACCGGAATCAGGACGGACGCGCCCACCAGGAGAAAGACCTGGCTCGAATGCGGCGCCGCCGCCTCCCAGATCGTGATGCGACCCGGCACGACGTCGGGAAATATGCTGATTCCCAGCCCGATGAAGGACAACAGGAACAGGCCGAGGGCCAGCAGGAACGGCGTTCTTTCACCCCCTTGGCGCAGCGAGCGAAAGAATAGGAACGAGGCCGCCGCGACGAGGAGCGGCACCTGAGCCGTGAGCAGCACGCTCGGCATCGAGAACCAGCGCTCCCAATACTTGCCCTCCAAGAAAGGCGTCGCCGCACTGACGGCGGCGATGGCCGCGACCGTGGCCGCGCCCAGCCAGAGCGAGAAAACGCGCGACCGCTCCTGCAGACTCCCCTCCGTCCGCATCACCAGCCAAGTGGCGCCGAGCAGGGCGTAGCCGCAGAGGATGCCGAGGCCGACGAGCAGGCTGAAGGGCGTGAGCCAGTCCCACCAGCCGCCCGCATAGCCACGGCCTTCGACCTTGATGCCCTGCAGGAGAGCGCCGAGGGTGATGCCTTGTGCGAGCGCCGCGACCACGGAGCCTCCGGTGAAGGCAGCGTCCCAGAGGGCCCGGTGGCGCGGATCACGCCAGCGGAATTCGAAGGCGACACCGCGGAAGATCAGGCCGAGCAGCATCGCGATGATCGGCGCGTAGAGGGCCGGCATGATGACCGCGTAGGCCAGCGGAAAGACCGCGAACAGTCCACCGCCGCCGAGCACCAGCCACGTTTCATTGCCGTCCCAGACCGGCGCGATGGAGTTCATCGCGGTGTCGCGCTCGTGCCCCGGCCGGAAGGCCGGGAACAGGATGCCGATGCCGAGATCGAAGCCATCCATCACGATGTAGGCGAAGACCGCGAAGGCGATGATCAGCGCCCAGACCACCGTCAGGTCGATATCGGTCAGCATGACGGACTCCTTATTCGGCCGGGCGGAGGGCGTGGTCGGAACCGATCGATGAGGCGGGCGTGATGCCGGCGGTGCGGATCGGCGCCCCGGGTTCGAGTCCGGCCTCATCCCGGTGCGGCGACTTCGCCATTAGGTGAAGGATGTAGAGGATGCCCATCCCGAACACGGCGAAGTAAACCAGCACGAACGCGGTGAGCGATGCGGCGACGGCGGGGGCCTGGAGCGGCGAGGCCGATTCTGCCGTGCGCAGAAGGCCGTAGACGGTGAAGGGCTGGCGCCCGACCTCGGTGGTGATCCAGCCGGCCACGACGGCGACAAATCCGGCGGGGCCCATGGCGAGGGCGAAGCGGTGCAGTGGCGCCCATTGATAGAGCCTGCCCTTGAAGCGGGCGAGCAGGCTGAGGCAGCCCAGCAGGAGCATCAGCATCCCGAGGCTGACCATCACCCGGAAGGACCAGAACACGACGGGAACCGGTGGCCAGTTCTCCCGCGGCACGGTGTCGAGACCCTTCAGCGGTTCGTTCAAGCCGTGTTTCAGGATCAGCGAGGACAGCTTCGGCACCTCGACGGCGTAGCGCACGGTGCCGGCCTCCTGGTCGGGCAGTCCGAACAGGATGAGCGGCGCGCCGTCCGGGTGGCTCTCGAAATGGCCTTCCATGGCCATCACCTTGGTCGGCTGGTGTTCGAGCGTGTTCAGCCCGTGGGCGTCACCGGCGAGGATCTGGATGGGGGCCACGACGGCGAGCATCCACATCGCCATCGAGAACATCGTCCGCGCACCCCCGTTGGTGCGATTGCGAAGCAGGTGCCAGGCGCCGACCGCGCCGACGACGAGCGCGGTGGTCAGGTAGGCGGCCAACACCATGTGGACGAGGCGGTAGGGGAAGGAGGGATTGAAGATGATGGCCCACCAGTCGGCCGGCACGAACTGGCCAGCGGCGTTAACGGCGTGACCCTGCGGCGTCTGCATCCAGGAATTCACGGACAGGATCCAGAACGCCGAGAAGAAGGTTCCGATGGCCACCATCAGCGTCGCGAGGAAATGCAGTCGCGGCCCGACCTTGCTCATCCCGAAGAGCATGACGCCGAGGAAGCCGGCCTCAAGGAAGAAGGCCGAGAGCACTTCATAGGCCATCAGCGGGCCGAGAACGGGCCCGGTCTTGTCGGCATAGACCGACCAGTTCGTGCCGAACTGGTAGGACATGACGAGGCCAGACACGACGCCCATCGCGAACGCGATGGCGAAGATCTTGATCCAGTAGTGGAACAGGTCGATGAACACCTGTCGTCCGGTGGCCAGCCAGAGACCCTCCAGCACCGCCAGGTAGCTCGCGAGACCGATGGAGAAGGCCGGGAACACGATGTGGAATGCCACCGTGAACCCGAACTGGCACCTTGCGAGCAGCAATGCGTCAACGTTCGCCAGCATGTCGGTCACCCATTTCGGACCTTTGTAAAGCCGAGGAAGGGGGCAAGGGTTCATGCCGTCCGCGAGACCGCGCCTTTGTGACCGACGCCGAGGGAATCGCTGGGCAGGCAGAGCGCGTGCAGCGGGTGTTCGCGATCCCGTCGCCGAGGCGGCGCCATGGATACGACCGAACGGAACGGCGTCACATCACCGGCAAGGGGCGGAGTGTTGCGCGCAGCCAGGACGACTGAGCCACCAGTCGTCCAACACCCTTCAGATTCCGCGAAGCGCAACCGGTCGAGGGCGGTCTGCCGAGGCTTCCTCCGGCTCGACGGGGAGGCGCATTGCCGGGAGGTTCGAGCCTGCTGCGATCAAGACGGCAGGATCGGGCGTCAGATTTTTTCTCGAACAACGGAACCCACGCCCAACCTCCGCGTTTCGTGCGCGCGAGGCCAGTTTTCGGCTCGCATGTTGGGCGCCGGACCAGGTGTCCGGCGGCCCTCGTCATCACGTTGCTCTCAAGGAGGATGTGGTCATGAGGACCTTCGACTTCGCGCCGCTCTACCGCTCCACCGTCGGCTTCGACCGGCTGTTCTCGATGCTCGATCAGGCCGCACGGGTCGAGCCGTCGACGCAGTGGCCCCCCTACGACATCGAGAAGAGGGCCGACGACGCTTACCGCATCAGCATGGCCGTCGCCGGCTTCGGGCCCGACGAGATCGAGTTGACCCAGCACGACACGACCCTGCTCGTGACCGGTCAGAAGAAGGACGAGGAGGAGGGGCGTGCGTACCTGCATCGCGGCATCGCGGCACGCGCCTTCCGCCAGACCTTCAACCTCGCCGACCATGTCAGAGTCACCGGCGCCAGCCTGGAGAATGGCCTGCTCGCGATCGACCTGAAACGTGAAGTGCCGGAGGCGCACAAGCCGCGCCGCATCGCCATCGGCGGCACCCAGGCTGTGGCTGGACAGGACAACGTTCCGGCCCAGGTCGAACATCGCGTCAAGGCCGCCTGAGGCCGGCCTCTACCCATCGACGAGCGCTCCTCGGGGGCCCGCCCCCGGGGCCCCACCCTTTTCGTGCAACGTCGGCACCATCAGGGAGAACAACCCATGTCGATGATGGAGACACACTTCCCCCATTCCGGCCCGATGAACCCATGCGGTGCTCCAGCCTCATCGTTCGAGGCGTGGCAGGCCCGCGTTGTGCCCGGCGACGTATTCCGGCACCCGCGCGAGGTTCTGGCGCAGCCGCACCTCTCCCGTGAGGACGGGCGCGCAATCCTTGCCTCCTGGGCGTCGGACGCCTGCGCCTTGGAGGGGGCGCCGGGCCTACGCTGCCTGACCGGCAGCAAGGCCGAACCGGTGTCGGTGGACACGGTCTTCGCCGCGCTGGCCACACTCGACTGCGAGGCCATTGTGCTTCCGACCAAACGGGCGGCGCCCCGCTGGCGGGTGCGAGATCGATCGTCTCTGCGGCGCTACCTCCGGCCTCGCCGCCGGGATGACGACGACGACGGCCCGCCATCATGCCCGGCCGCCGTGAGGCCCCGGCCGAGGCGGCCGTCGGATGCCGATTCCCTTGCCCTTGGCATGCCGGCCTGAGTCAGCGATCCGAGGATGCAGCGATCTGCCTGCCTCCTCGGGCCCCGAGCAACCTGTGCGATGGAGCCCCACGGACGCCCTGAACGATCGATGCGCCGCCTTGATGGTGGACGGCAGCCTGTCACGCGCGCGATGTTGCCGACGCGGTCGGTCACCTCGCCCGGCCTTCTGGCGCTCCCGGTCGAACTCATGGCGCCCGTCCGGTCGGACCTCCAGCGGGCGGGCATCTCGGTCCGCCCCGGCCACGTGGCCAATGCGCTGCCGCAGCCCGACCGCCGGCAAGCCAGAGGTTGCCCACCGGGGTGTCGAATGCTCCATGAGCGGAGCGTGACACGGAGCAGCAATGCCCCGGATCGAGTCAGCGCTGCCCGCACGGCGAAACCGAGGCGATGAGTGTCCACGGTGCCGGACTAAGCGGCGATCGCTTTGTCGGACCGGGCGAGCGCTTTGGAATCGGAGCGCGGAACCTCATGCCGCAGGCGACCGCCGAGGCGTTCTACGGGTGATTCACCTGGCGAAACGGGTCAGCGATCCGATTGACGAGCAGACGGATACCGCCTCACCCAAAGACACTTGAAATCATTGTCGCTTCCGAGATCCACACGGGTGGCAATTATTATAAATTTCCGCTCGATACATCCTATGGCTATCAGGCATATCGATCAATAATCTGACCAATTGAATGTCTGACAGCAGTCGAACGGGCACTCATAAATCAGGCGCGATCTTTACGAATGCAATTTGTCTTATAAAAAGTCTATTTTTCACTCTATTTGTTGCAATAATGCATCACAAGCGCTTGCGGTGCTAAGCCAGCCATTGAACGCGTGACACGAGGCGCCGCAGTATCGATCATTGCTTGGGGACGCGGATCTTACTTGAACAAGCCAATCCTGTTCTTGTCGATCGAGATTGATCGGGAACAAGTCAGGCTTGGCCAAGCTCCGCCTCGCGCTCTGGACTATGATCGGAAACCGGATGTCTCTTCGTTCCGCATCGCAGGTTGCACTTCTCGCCCTCGCCGTGCCGAGCTTCGCCCAAGCCGCCGACGCACCAACGCCGTCCGCCCCGCCGGTCGATCCGCAGGTTGTGTCGGCCGCCTTCGGCTTTCGCTATGTGACCGATTACATCTCGCGCGGCATCTCTCAGACCAATCGGAATCCGGGCGCGCAGGGCTATCTGGAGTTCCAGATGCTCGACGGCCTGTACTATGTCGGCATCTCCGGCGAACAGGTCGATCTGCCGAACCGGCCGACCATGGAGATGGATTTTTCCGCCGGCATTCGCCCGACCTTCGGGGCGTGGAGCTTCGATCTCGGCTACCTGTTCTATAACTATCCGGGCGAACGAGCGCTGATCGGCGCCGATGGCACGATCTTTACTGCCAACAATGCCGATTACTACGAGTTCGCGGGCAAATCGGCTTACGCGGTCAACGATGCCCTGACCCTCGGTTTCAACGCCTATTACTCACCGAGTTACTTCGGCACCCATGCGCCGGGCACCTACATCGCGGGTATCGCCAAATACGTGATCCCCGAAGGATTGTTCGGCCTGATGCCGTCCGGCTTCCTGCTCTCGGCGGAAGTCGGCCATTATTTCATCGGCACAACACGGGCCTCGTTCGGGCGGTTCAACCTGCCGGACTACACCTATGGCAATGTCGGCATCGCCTATACGGCCAAGAACTTCACCCTTGACGTGCGCTACCACGACACCACGATGAACAAGACCGAGTGCGGCCTTATCACCGCCGATCCGCGGGGCATCGCCAACGGCACCTTCACGTCGAAATGGTGCGGGCCGGCAATCGTCGCGACCCTGTCCTTCGACGTCACGTCGAAGGATCCCGGCATCTTTGCCAGCCAGGAGACCCTGGCCCCTTCTGTTCCGGGCCGCACCAGCGACGCGGAAGGGCCGGCGGTGCGATAGGGGTTCAGCCGCGAGGGGCGACGATGCGCCGGGGGTGGGCGTGGACCACTGCCTCTGCGGCCGCACAGGGAAGCGTGCCCCATCCCTCGTCGTTGACGACGACGAGGGCGCGGTCGAGCCGCTCGGCGACGGCCTGGGCCCGGTCCGCCTCGCCCGCGAACAGGGCCACGGCCCCGTCCGACGGCCCACGCCGCAGGCGCCCTACGAGCGCATCCGTATCGGCGAAGGGGATCAGTGTCACCACCGGCGCGAAGCTGGAGGTTCGCACCAGTGTCGAGTCCTCGTTGCAGCCATCGAGCACGGTCGGGGCCAGACAGACGGGCGCGCCGTCCCGCCGCGGCAGGGCACGACCGCCGGTCACCAATCGGGCGCCGGATCGGCAATCGGCGGCGATCAATTCCAGCACCCAGGCGCGGTGCCGCTCCGACAACAGGGGCCCGAGATCGGTCGCGGGATCCCGGGGATCACCGGCGCGCAGCTGGTCCGCGCCCTCGGCCAGACATTCCACGAGACCGGCGCGCGCGGTCTCGTGGACGTAGACGATCGTCTCGCTCAGGAAATCCGTGGCGCGCCACGCGGCCGTTGCGTCGAGGAGGCGCGCGGCGGCGCGCTCCGGGTCGGCCCCCGATAGGATCAGGGCGGTACCCTTCGGGCGCGTCGCCCAGAATGTCCCATCCGGGTCCGACGCGCCGTCCACGAAGCGCAGAGCTTCGGTGCGAAGCACCTCGGGTTGCCGCTCGAGGAGCCGCAGCGAGAGCGCGTCTCCGCGCAGCAGCACGAGGGCCCCCTCGGGCAGACCCGCCTTCCGGAAGAGACCGAGCAGGCGATCGGCGGTCTCGCCGGCCTGCCCGTCCGCGCAGGCGATCACCGCGTTGCCCTGCGCGAGCCACGCCGCGGATTGGCACAGTTCGACGAGGCAACGGCTCCACGGGATATGCGCCGCGACGAGTCCGGCGGGACGGTGACGGGTCCGGCATTCCCGACCGCCCGCGAGTTCGATCCGGGACGGAGCAAGGCCCGCCGCGAGCCCGGCTGCGCGCTCCAGCGAAGCGATGGCACAGGCGAGGTCGGGGCCACCCGTGATCCGCAGCGGCCGGCCGGTCTCCAGGCTCTCGCCATGGGCCAGCGAGGCGCCGTCCCGCCGGAGTGCCTCGGCGCATCGCTGGAACACCTCGGAGCGCTCGGCCGGATGCATCCCGGCCCATTCCGAGGCGCCGCGCCTGGCATCCTGTACCCCGCGGCGGATCTCGGTGTCGCGGGCGGGGGCGAGGCGGGTGTTGCCGATGCCGGTGACGGGGCTGACGAACAGAAGCGGTTCCGGCGGCGGTTCGGGCAGCAACAGGGGGAGCGGCCGGACCGGCTCGGCCTCGATCCCGGCGGTGGGGGCGGCCAGCAGGCCATCGATGAAGGAGCGGACGAGAGCACGGGCGCTCGCCCCGTCGCTCCCGATCGCGCCGTCGCCGATATGCGAGCGCAGCCAGAGGCCATCGATCATCGCGGCGATCATCGTGGCGTAAGCGGGCACACAATCCGGTGCGACCATCCCCTTGAGACCGTGGCGCAGGTTGGCCGTCATGCGCCGCTGGTAGATTCGCTGGACCCGCTTGTAGCGCTCCGAATGGGTCAGCTGCCCCCAGAAGGCGAGCCAGACCGCGCTGGTGCGGCTCTCGAACTGGTCGTCGGAGAGGGCGGCGTCACTCACGGCAAACAGGCGGTCCCGCCGGGTCGCCGCCTTGCGCAAGCCCTCGGCGGTGGCCCGGGTGAGACTGGCGGCCATGAAGCGGAGCGTTGCCTCCAACAATCCGTCCTTGTCGCCGAAATAATGGGCGAACAGCCCTGTCGAGACTTTGGCGCGCCGCGCGATCTCGCTCAGGGAGGCGGCGCGAAAACCGACATCGCCCAAAGTCTCGATCGTCGCCTGGATCAGGTGGCGCCGACGGGCCTCTTCGAAGCTCTCGGCCGATTGCGGGGCGGTCATCCTCGTCTCCTAGTGACGCATTGAATGGTCATTCAAAAATAATGCACTGGCAAGAGTCGAGCCATCGCCGCCCACACGGTGCGACGCAAAAGAAAGCTACTCTGCGTGCCGCAATGCAGCACGTAACGGCAGAGTGCTGAGACATAGGCACGTAATGCTGAAATTTTTTGCGTGACACCCGTACATAAGTTGGTATTGAACGAGCGTTCAAGAAATTTCCCGCCCGAATCGGGCGAGCATTGAGAAGGCTCGCATGACACGCTTCTCTGTCCGCGCCCTTTATGCCGGCTTCGCCCTCGCGACATTGGCCACAGGAGCCGCCGCCGATCCGGCCGCCTGCCGAACCGTCCGCTTCTCCGATGTGGGATGGACCGACATCTCCGCGACGACCGCGCTCGCGTCGAGCCTGCTCGAAAGCATCGGGTACGGCCCCAAAACGCAGATCCTGTCGGTGCCCGTCACCTACGCATCGATGGGCTCGAAGAACATCGATGCCTTCCTCGGCAATTGGATGCCGACCATGGAGGCGGACCGGAAACCGTATCTGGAGCAGGGCAAGGTCGAAGTGCTCGGCCCGAATCTTACAGGAGCCAAGTACACCCTCGCGGTTCCTGACTATCTTTACGAGCAGGGACTACAAAGCTTCGCCGACATCACCAAGTTCCGCCGCCCGTTGAAGGGCAAGATCTACGGGATCGAACCGGGCAACGACGGCAACCGAACGATCCTCGGCATCATCAAGGACAACAAGTACGGCCTCGGCAATTTCGACATCGTCGAGTCGAGCGAGCAGGGCATGCTGGCCCAGGTCGAGCGGGCGATCCAGCGCAAGGAACCGGTGCTGTTCCTGGGCTGGGAGCCGCACCCGATGAACACCAAGTTCAAGATCAAGTATCTGTCCGGCGGTGACGACACCTTCGGTCCGAATTTTGGCGGAGCCGAGATCTTCACCAATCTCCGCGCCGGCTACGCTGCGGAATGCCCCAATCTCGGGCGGTTCTTCAAAAACCTCACCTTCGATCTGACGACCGAGAACGTCGTCATGGGCAAAATCCTGCTCGACGGGATGCCGCCCGAAAAAGCCGCTGCCGCGTGGCTGAAGGACAATCCCGAGATCTGGTCGCGCTGGCTCGACGGCGTCGAGACCTTCGACGGAAAGCCCGCGCTGCCGGCCGCGCGAGCCAGCCTCCTGCGCTGACGCCGGACCGCCCCGGCGATCGCCCCCTCACTCCCTGCCACGCGGAGGCGCCCATGTACGACTGGATCGTCGATCACAAGCTTTCCCTCGGCATCTGGCTCAAGGCCCTGGTCGATTTCCTGAACGTGCATGCTCAGGCTGTGTTCGACTTCATCTCCGTCGTTCTCAGCGCGACGGTGGACGGGCTGACGCAGGCGCTTCAAATGGTGCCGCCGCTCGGTTTGATCGGGGCCTTCGCCGCCGCCGCCTACTGGCTGCACCGCTCGCTCGCGCTCTCGCTCTTCATCGTTCTCTCGCTGCTCTTAGTGGTCAATCTCGGCTACTGGGATGCCACGATGGAGACGCTCTCCCTCGTGCTGTGGTCAACGCTCACCTGCGTGCTGATCGGCGTGCCCGTGGGCATCGCGGCGGCGCATCGCCCGGTCTTCTACGCGGCGATCCGGCCGATCCTCGATCTGATGCAGACGATCCCGACCTTCGTCTACCTGATCCCGACGCTGGTGCTGTTCGGCCTCGGCACGGTGCCGGGCATCATCTCCACCGTCATCTTCGCGCTCCCGGCGCCGATCCGCCTGACGCAGCTCGGCATCGCCTCGGTCCCGACCAGCCTGCGCGAGGCAGCGCTCGCCTACGGCGCGACCCGGACGCAGATGCTGTTCAAGGTCGAGCTGCCTCACGCCCTGCCGACGATCCTGGCCGGCGTGACCCAATGCATCATGCTCAGCCTGTCGATGGTGGTCATCGCCGCCCTCGTCGGGGCCGACGGCCTCGGCAAGCCGGTGGTGCGCGCCCTCAACACGGTCAACATCGCGATGGGCTTCGAGGCGGGCCTCTCCATCGTGGTGCTCGCGATCATCCTCGATCGCGTGTGCAAACGGCCCGCACCCCGTGTCCGAAAGGCTACCCGATGACGGTCGCGCCCTTGAACGCCTTCGACCTCGATGCCGCCACGCCGCTCGTGGCGGCCGACAGGACCGAGAACGCGGTCGAATTGCGAAACGTGGACATCGTCTTCGGCCGCAACATCGCCAAGGCGCTGGCCCTGTCCGATCGAGGCGAGGGCCGCGAGCACATCCGCGAGCAGGTCGGCGCCCTCATGGGCACCTTCAAGGTCAATCTCGACATCCGCCGCGGTGAGATCTGCGTGCTGATGGGCCTGTCGGGTTCGGGCAAGTCGACCGTGCTCCGGGCGATCAACGGCTTGAACCGCGTCGCCCGCGGCAGCGTCCTCGTGCATCACCGCGGCCAACCGGTCGACGTCACGACGTGCAGATCCGCCACCTTGCGCGACATTCGGCTCAACACCGTTTCGATGGTGTTCCAGCAATTCGGCCTGCTGCCCTGGCGCAGCGTGCGCGACAATGTCGGCTTCGGGCTCGAACTGCGCGGCGTTGGCGGACCTGAGCGCGCCCGCATCGTCGACGAGAAGCTCGCCATGGTCGGGCTGTCGGGCTGGGCCGACAAGACCGTGCAGGAACTGTCCGGCGGCATGCAGCAGCGCGTCGGCCTCGCCCGCGCGTTCGCCACCGACGCCGACATCCTGCTGATGGATGAGCCGTTCTCCGCCCTGGATCCGCTGATCCGCGACAAGCTCCAAGACGATCTGCTCGATCTTCAGCGCAAACTTCACAAGACCATCGTCTTTGTCAGCCACGACCTGTCGGAGGCGCTGAAGATCGGCAACCGCATCGCCATCATGGAGGGCGGGCACGTCGTACAGTTCGGCACCGCCGCCGACATCCTGCTGCGGCCGGCCAACGATTACGTGGCCGAATTCGTCAAGCACATGAATCCGCTCGATGTGCTGACCGCGGAGGCGGTGATGCGCCCGGCCCACGACCTCCCGGTCGAGGGCGATATGCTCCTGCTCCACGGATCGTCCGGCCTGCGTCTGACCCTCGATGCGGCCGGTCGGCCGGCTGCGGCGGAGGTCGAGGGCCGGCCGGTGGCGCTTGCGACCGATGGCGGCGAGGCCGACGGGCTCGTCGTTGTCCGGTCCGACCTGCCGCTCAAGACGGTGATCGCCCTGCGCGACCGCGCCCGTCATCCGCTCGTCTTCGTGGACGAGACGGGGCGCTTCGCGGGGCTCTGCGATCACGGCGAGATCTACCGGGCGCTTCTGCGGAAAAACGCCTGACCCGCCGCCCGCATCGATGCCTTCCGCTCGCGAACGTGACGTCATGAACCTCAACCAACCCCTCCGTCCCTATATCGGCGGCAGCGTCGCCCGCGATGACGGACGCCGGACCTTCGCCTCGATCAATCCCGCCGACGGAACGGTTCTGGCCCAGGTCGAGCACGCGACCCGCGCCGACCTCGAGGCGGCCTTGGCCAGCGCGGCCGAGGGGCAGGCCGTATGGGCGCGCATGCCGGCGCGGGAGCGCGGCCGGGTGCTGCACCGGGCGGTCGCGATCCTGCGGGAGCGCAACGACGCGCTGGCGCGCCTCGAGACCCTGGATACCGGCAAGCCGATTGCCGAAACCCGCCATGTCGACATCGTCACCGGTGCCGACGTGCTCGAATATTATGCCGGCCTCGCCCCGGCGCTCGAAGGCCGACAGATCCCGTTGCGGGAGACTTCCTTCGTCTATACGCGGCGCGAGCCGCTCGGCATCGTCGCCGGCATCGGTGCCTGGAACTATCCGATCCAGATCGCCCTGTGGAAGTCGGCCCCGGCGCTGGCGGCCGGCAATGCGATGATCTTCAAGCCGAGCGAGGTGACGCCGCTCTCGGCCTTCGCGCTGGCCGAGATCTACACCGAGGCGGGCCTGCCCGACGGTGTGTTCAACGTGCTGGCCGGGCTTGGGCCGGAAATCGGCGCGTGGCTCACCGGCCATCCCGGCATCGCAAAGATCTCGTTCACCGGGGGCACCGCCACGGGCACTCGCATCATGGCCAGCGCCGCCGCGGCGCCGCTGCGGGAGGTGACCCTCGAACTCGGCGGCAAGTCGCCGCTGATCGTTCTGGACGACGCCGACCTTAATCGGGCCGCCGACATCGCGCTGGCCGCCAATTTCTTCAGCTCGGGCCAGGTCTGCACCAACGGCACGCGCGTGTTCGTGCCCGCGGCTCTCAAGGGCGCCTTCGAGGAGCGCGTGCTCGCCCGCGTCGCCCGCATCCGTGTGGGCGATCCCCTCGACGAGGCAACCAATTTCGGCCCGCTCGCGAGCTTCGCCCACCGGGACAAGGTGCTCGGCTTCATCCGCTCAGGCCTGCGTCAGGGGGCACGCCTCCTCACCGGCGGCGAGCCGCCGGGCGGGACGCTCGCCGCCGGCGCCTACGTCGCCCCGACGGTCTTCACCGACTGCGCCGACGACATGGAGATCGTGCGCGAGGAGATCTTCGGGCCGGTGATGAGCATCCTCGCCTACGAGACCGAGGCGGAGGTGCTCGCCCGCGCCAACGCCACGGCCTACGGCCTCGCCGCGGGCGTCGTGACGACGCGGCTGGAGCGCGCCCACCGCCTCGTCCACGGGCTCCAAGCCGGGATCTGCTGGATCAACACCTGGGGCGAGTCTCCGCCCGAGATGCCGGTCGGCGGGTACAAGCAATCGGGGATCGGCCGCGAGAACGGCGTCGAGACCCTGGAGCGCTACACGCAGGTCAAATCGATCCAAGTCGAACTGTCCGATTTCGCAGCCGTCTTCTGAGACGCGACCGTACCCTTTCACGGATCATCCGATCATGACGCAGGAATACGATTTCGTAATCGTCGGCGCCGGCTCGGCCGGGAACGTGCTGGCCACACGGCTGACCGAGGATGCGCACACCACCGTGCTGCTGCTCGAAGCCGGCGGAACCGATTACCGGTTCGATTTCCGCACCCAGATGCCCGCGGCGCTCGCCTTCCCGCTCCAGGGTCGGCGCTACAACTGGGCCTATCTCACGGATCCCGAGCCGCATATGGGCGGTCGGCGGATGGAATGCGGCCGCGGCAAGGGACTCGGCGGTTCCTCGCTCATCAACGGCATGTGTTACATTCGCGGCAACGCCATGGATTACGACGCCTGGGCGCAGGCGCCCGGCCTCGGCGATTGGTCGTACCACGATTGCCTGCCCTATTTCCGCAAGGCCGAGAGCCGCGACGCGGGCGCCAACGATTATCACGGCGATGACGGTCCCCTGAGCGTCACGACGGCCAAGCCCGGTCGCAACGTCCTGTTCGAGGCGATGATCGAGGCCGGCGTCCAGGCCGGCTATCCCCGCACGGACGATCTCAACGGCTATCAGCAGGAAGGCTTCGGTCCGATGGACCGCAGCGTCACCCCGAAGGGCCGCCGCTCCAGCACCGCGCGGGGCTATCTCGATCAGGCCAAGGGCCGGCCGAACCTGACCATCGTCACCCACGCGACGACGGATCAGATTCTCTTCGAAGGTCGCCGTGCCACCGGTGTGAAATACCTGCATGGCAAGGGTCGAGAGGCCGTCGTCGCCCGGGCGCGTCGCGAGGTCTTGCTCTGCGCGGGCGCCATCGCCTCGCCGCAGATCCTGCAGCGTTCCGGCGTCGGTCCCGCCGATTGGCTGCGCGACCTCGACGTGCCGGTGGTGCTCGATCTGCCCGGCGTCGGGCAGAACCTGCAGGACCATCTCGAGATGTACGTGCAGTACGAGTGCCTGAAGCCGGTCTCCCTCGCTCCGGCGCTGCGCCCCTGGAACCAGCCGGCGATCGGCGCGGAATGGATGTTCCTCGGCACCGGGATCGGCGCCAGCAACCAGTTCGAGGCCGGCGGATTCATCCGTTCGAGTTCGGAATTCGCGTGGCCGAACCTGCAGTACCACTTCCTTCCCGTGGCGATCAGCTACAACGGCACCAATGCGGTCAAAGCCCACGGCTTCCAGGCCCATGTCGGCTCGATGCGCTCGCCGAGCCGGGGACGAATCCGCCTGACCTCGCGCAATCCGCACGCCCATCCGAGCATCCTGTTCAACTACATGTCGACGGAGCAGGATTGGCGCGAGTTCCGTGACGCGATCCGCATCACCCGCGAGATCATCGGCCAATCCGCCCTCGACCCGTATCGCGGCCGCGAGATCAGCCCCGGGAAGGATCGCCAGACCGACGCCGAACTGGACGACTTCGTGCGCCAGCACGCCGAGACAGCCTATCACCCCTCCTGCTCCTGCAAGATGGGAGAGGATGCGATGGCGGTGGTCGACGGCCAGGGCCGCGTTCACGGGCTGGATGGACTGCGGGTGATCGACGCGTCGATCATGCCGACCATCGTGACCGGCAATCTCAATGCACCAACGATCATGATCGCGGAGAAGATCGCCGACCGCATCCGCGGCCGAACCCCGTTGCCGCGCAGCCAAGCGCCCTACCACATCGCGGGCAACACCCCGGTCCGCCGAGCCCCCGCCCGCGCGGCTTGAGGCCAGTGGCCCGGGCTGCACAGCGCGACACTATCGTGTTCGGCGATGCCGCCCGGAGCGTGAAGCCCGACGCGGCGCCGAGCGCGACGGGTTCAGGGAAACGGCTTCATTGGGTAGGGGCGGTGACCGCGCAGAACGGGGCGAACCCGTCTACGGGCGGCCTCAGCGTGGGAGCCCAAGATGGCGCAACCGGCGCGATGGCGAAAAGAAAACGGCCACGGGCGTCGAAACAAAGGTGCGCGTACATCCGGCGTCACCCGCGTTCCGGCATCGTGGCCGCGGCCGATCCAGCGATGGAGTCGCGATCGGCATGATCTCGAAATGGGGGCAGGGCGGTTGTTCTGCAATGGTTGAACGGCTTGCGGCTTCTCGCCGGCTTCCGGCATGCCGTTCGAAGAGTCACAGCCGTGCAACACCAACCATTTCGTTGCGGTGAGTAGTCAGTCCGTCTTCAAAGCCGCAAGGAATTCGCTATTCACTGCGCCGGCAATCCAGCGCTTGGCCCTGACCCATGATGTCCGCGTCCCGCACCCTCATTCTGCAGCACCGTGAAATCTCGGCTCTCCTGGCTACCTACGGAATGTTTCTGGGTGGGCTGCTGATTCTCACCTGGGCAGCATCCTGAGCAACGCCGACGCGATCAGATTGAAGAGCGGCCGAATTCGCAGCGCCGAGGTACCGCTCGGGACGATACGGCTACTTCGCGTTGCATGGGGTGGGCGTGCCGATCGTGTCTGGCCAGCGGCGCAGGATCGTTGTCCGGCTCTCCGGCCCCGTCGCAGTTCTGTTGCGCTGGACGAGGCGTAGGAACCCCCTCCCGAGATGAACCGCTGCCGCGCGATCGGCAGCAGGTCCACGATTGTGCCCCAGAGGCTCGCCTCTGGGTTGTCCATTGCGACGATCAGATCAGGCGATGCCGGCCCACGCCGAGATCGAGGGACGCATCATCGCTCCCGGCCCATCCGTCAGACAGCCCCTGCATGCGGCGCAGGCTCCTCCGTCGAGATGGCGTCGATCGTGCGCTCGGTCGGCTCCGGGCCGCCATCGGCACGGTCGATCCGAATCTCCATGCCGGTCGGCTCCATCTCGCCGAAGGGCGTCGCGAAGGCGATCTCGGCCGCGTCGCGCCCGATGCCGATACGCACCAGCCCGTCCAGATGCGCTTGCCGCGTCGCGTCGAACAGCCACCAGCGCCCGTCGAGATAGGCCTCGAACACGGCGTGGAAGTCGCGCGGGACCAAGCCATAGGCATAGCAACTGACGAAGCGAGCCGGGATGCCGAGCGCACGGCAGAAGGCCGTTCCGATATGCGCAAAGTCCCGGCACACGCCTGCCCGCTTGAGCAGGCTCTCATCGGCGGTCGTCTCACCGTCGCTGGCGCCCCGCTGATAGGCGATGTTGTCGTGGATCCAGTTGCAGATCGCGTTCACCCGCTTGTGGCCCTTGGGGAGATGCCCGAACTCAGCCAGGGCAAAGGGCGTCAGGCGGTCGGAGGAGACGAAGCGGCTCGGCAGCAGGAAGGGAAGAATGTCGATGGGCAATTCCGCCACCGGGGTCTCACGGATCGTCTCCGGATCGGCCCGCACGACTGCGAGTTCGACCTCGGCGTTGTACTCGACCGAGAAGGGACCGATCCCGGCATTCACGCCGAGGTAGCGATTCTTGAGATCGGGGGTGACGTACACCTCGCGTTTGAGATCGGGGCTGAGCGTCAATGTCTCGCTGTGGATCGCGAGGCTCTTCAGATGGGCGACCTCCACGTTGAAGATGAAGGTCGTGGGCGCTTTGATCTCGTAGGCAAGGCTGCAGCCGAGCTTGAACCGCATTCTCTGGTTCCCCCGATATGGACCTGCCGAGGGTTTAGCAAAGATCGAGCCTCGCCGGACCTGTTCGATCGAAGGGCGCTCGACGCCTCATGCCGCGCTCACGTTGCCTCTGCGCGGGCCGGCGAAAGCCGCCCGCCATTCTGGGGCGCGCGGTGATCGGCGCCAGGCCGGGGCGGAACCTCCGTCACGTTCCTGCCGACGGATTGACCCGCTTCGACGGCGACCAATTCTGTATCTCGACAACGGAACGTGAAAAATTTTGCCGTAAACTCTCAAACTGTACCAGTTCTCAAATCGCTGAGGCTTAAATACCTCAGCACCCACATTGATCTCTCATCTTTGACCCGGCGTGATGCTTCTGCGGCGCTCCAGGCATCCCACGCGGCTCACTCCCGAATCCTTGCGATGAGTCCTCGATTGTGAGCGCAAATACACAATAAGATCTCGTGGTTTATTGCGCCGGAAGCGGCTGTGAAATATTTTGATACTTGCGATTTGCGAAGGCGCAACAACGATTGCACCACCATTTTCGATACTTACCTTTCAAGACATTGCAATTGTCAAATGGACTCCGAAAAATCGACAATTCCGGCTTAATCCGAGCGAAAGACCACCACTTACAATTCGATACAAACAAAATAGGCATGCACAGCGCCCTGCAACGACAGCCTTCTCATAATTTTTTTAGTATATATTTGTGTATAGCGAAATAGACGATCTTCAGAAAACCGCCGCCGGACATAGGATGCGCGAGACGCTGGCGGGGTATGCCTCAGATGCAATTTGATATAATGACAATTCGACATATGACCTGCATTATATCGCCTGGACCTCAGGTGTTGCATGAACGGGTTTGAAATGCGCAGGTTCCTCCTTCAGGTGTCCGGGTAGGCATGTCCATGGATGCCAGCCGACTGGCGAGCGCTGCGGCGGATGCTTACGCCGCCGAAGCCAAGCCGCCGCTCACGGAGGAACTGATCAGCAAGGTGCGAGAAGCCTTGTTGTCAGCCATCGGTGCCGGAACGGATGCGGTCTCGGACACCGATCGGCTCGAGCGCTTGAACGCCGCGCTCGACGCGTTCGAGACGGACCTCGACGCCGTGGTCGGCCCCCGGATCGCGTCGCTCGACGAGACTTCGGCCACGGTTACGACCCGACATCGCTCGGAAGCCGGGCAGCCGTTGCGGGCATTCGGTGGCCAGTAGCCACGCCCCTCGCAACCATCACGTCCGTTCGCTCCTTCAAGCTGGAACACAGGTCGCGCCATGAGTGAGGATACGGGAACTGTCCGGCGCTTTGCGCATCCGGGCCGTGGCCGCAACGTCGCCCGCGCCGTGCCGAAGGGCCGTCAGGTCGATCCGCAGGCCAAGGTCGAGATCGAGGATCTGCTCGGCACGCGCTCGCACCAGCGCGATCTGCTGATCGAGCACCTGCATCTGATCCAGGACACCTACGGTCAGATCAGCGCCGACCATCTGGCCGCGCTCGCCGACGAGATGAGCCTTGCCTTCGCGGAGGTGTTCGAGACCGCGACGTTCTACGCGCATTTCGACGTGGTGAAGGAGGGTGAGGCCAACATCCCGCGCCTCACCGTTCGGGTCTGCGACAGCATCACCTGCGCGATGTTCGGCGCGGACGAACTGGTCGAGACGCTGCAGCGCGAACTGGCGTCCGACGCCGTCCGCGTCGTGCGTGCGCCCTGCGTCGGCCTGTGCGACCATGCCCCGGCGGTCGAGGTCGGTCACAACTTCCTCCACAAGGCCGATCTGGCCTCCGTCCGCGCCGCGGTCGAGGCCGAGGACACCCACGCCCATATTCCCACTTACGTCGATTACGACGCCTACCGGGCCGGCGGCGGCTACGCGACTCTGGAGCGGCTGCGCGGCGGCGCGCTCCCGGTCGACGACGTCCTGAAGGTCCTCGACGATGGCGGCCTGCGCGGTCTCGGCGGCGCCGGCTTCCCCACCGGCCGCAAGTGGCGCTCCGTGCGCGGCGAGCCCGGCCCGCGGCTGATGGCGGTCAACGGCGACGAGGGCGAACCCGGCACCTTCAAGGATCAGCTCTACCTCAACACCGATCCGCACCGCTTCCTGGAAGGCATGCTGATCGGTGCCCACGTGGTCGAGGCGACCGACGTCTACATCTATCTGCGCGACGAGTACCCGATCTCCCGCGAGATCCTCACCCGCGAGATCGCCAAGCTCCCCGAGGGTGGCACGCGCATCCACCTGCGCCGCGGCGCGGGGGCCTATATCTGCGGCGAGGAATCCTCGCTGATCGAGTCGCTGGAAGGCAAGCGCGGCCTGCCGCGTCACAAGCCGCCGTTCCCGTTCCAGGTCGGCCTGTTCAACCGCCCGACGCTGATCAACAACATCGAGACCCTGTTCTGGGTGCGCGACCTGATCGAGCGCGGCGCCGATTGGTGGAAGAGCCACGGCCGCAACGGCCGGGTCGGCCTGCGCTCCTACTCGGTCTCCGGCCGCGTGAAGGAGCCGGGCGTGAAGCTCGCCCCCGCGGGCCTGACCATCCAGGAACTGATCGACGAGTATTGCGGCGGCATGAGCGAGGGCCACACCTTCGCGGCCTACCTGCCGGGCGGCGCGTCGGGCGGCATCCTGCCGGCTTCCATGAACGACATCCCGCTCGATTTCGGCACGCTGGAGAAATACGGCTGCTTCATCGGTTCGGCCGCGGTCGTGGTCCTGTCCGATCATGACGACGTGCGCGGCGCCGCGCTGAACCTGATGCGGTTCTTCGAGGACGAATCCTGCGGCCAGTGCACGCCCTGCCGTTCGGGCACCCAGAAGGCCCGCATGCTGATGGAGAACGGCGTGTGGGACACCGAGCTTCTCGGCGACCTTGCGCAGTGCATGCGCGACGCCTCGATCTGCGGTCTCGGACAGGCGGCCTCGAACCCGGTCAGCTCCGTGATCAAGTATTTTCCGGACCTCTTCCCGGAGCCGCGGGCCGTGGCGGCCGAATGACGCCCGACCCGAGCCTCCTCCCGAACCCGACGCCCCCGACGAAGCCAGAGCCTGGAGCGGACGCATGAGCAACGGCCCCGAAGTGCGCGGCGACAAGACCGAGCGGCCCGAGATACGCGCCAGCGGCCGGCAGGATGCCGGCGGTCCGGTGGGCGGCCCGCAGCCGGGTTCCGGCGGCGCCTACTCGCAGGGCGCCAAGGCCGGCGGCCAGGCCGCGCCCGAACCCACGGGCACCTTCGGCCTGAAGGACGCCCCGGTCGCGCCCGCGACCATCACGTTCGAACTCGACGGCCAACAGGTCGAGGCGCAGCCCGGCGAGACCATCTGGGCGGTCTCGAAGCGCCTCGGCACGCATATCCCGCATCTCTGCCACAAGCCCGAGCCCGGCTACCGCCCGGACGGCAATTGCCGCGCCTGCATGGTCGAGATCGAGGGTGAGCGGGTGCTCGCCGCCTCGTGCAAGCGCACGCCGGCCATCGGCATGAAGGTGAAGACGGCGACGGAGCGTGCCACCAAGGCCCGCGCCATGGTGCTGGAACTGCTCGTGGCCGATCAGCCCGAGCGGGAGACCTCGCACGACCCGTCGTCGCATTTCTGGGTCCAGGCCGATTACCTCGACGTCAGCGAGAGCCGCTTCCCGGCCGCCGAGCGCTGGTCGAGCGACGTCAGCCACCCGGCCATGAGCGTCAACCTCGACGCCTGCATCCAGTGCAATCTCTGCGTCCGTGCCTGCCGCGAAGTCCAGGTCAACGACGTCATCGGCATGGCCTACCGCTCGGCAGACGCTAAGATCGTGTTCGACTTCGACGATCCGATGGGCGCCTCGACCTGCGTCGCCTGCGGTGAGTGCGTTCAGGCCTGCCCGACGGGTGCGCTGATGCCCTCGGCCTATCTCGATGCGAACCAGACCCGGACGGTCTATCCCGACCGCGAAGTGAAGTCGCTCTGCCCCTATTGCGGCGTCGGCTGCCAAGTCTCCTACAAGGTCAAGGACGAGAAGATCGTCTACGCCGAGGGCGTCAACGGCCCGGCCAACCACAATCGGCTCTGCGTGAAGGGCCGCTTCGGCTTCGACTACGTCCACCACCCCCATCGCCTGACGGTGCCGCTGATCCGCCTGGAGAACGTGCCGAAGGACGCCAACGATCAGGTCGATCCGGCCAATCCCTGGACCCATTTCCGCGAGGCGACTTGGGAAGAGGCGCTCGACCGCGCCGCGGGTGGCCTCAAGCGGATCCGTGACACCGACGGGCGCAAGGCGCTCGCGGGCTTCGGCTCGGCCAAGGGCTCGAACGAGGAGGCCTATCTCTTCCAGAAGCTCGTGCGCCTCGGCTTCGGCACCAACAATGTCGATCACTGCACCCGGCTGTGCCACGCCTCGTCGGTAGCGGCCCTGATGGAAGGTCTCAATTCCGGCGCCGTGACCGCGCCGTTCTCGGCGGCCCTCGACGCGGAGGTGATCGTCGTCATCGGCGCCAACCCGACCGTGAACCATCCGGTCGCCGCGACCTTCCTGAAGAACGCGGTCAAGCAGCGCGGCGCCAAGCTGATCATCATGGACCCGCGGCGGCAGACGCTGTCGCGCCACGCCTACAAGCACCTCGCGTTCCGCAACGGCACCGACGTGGCGATGCTCAACGCGATGCTGAACGTCATCGTCGAGGAGAAGCTCTACGACGAGCAGTACATCGCCGGCTACACCGAGAACTTCGAGGCGTTGAAGGAGAAGATCGTCGACTTCACCCCGGAGAAGATGGCGCCGGTCTGCGGGATCGACGCCGAGACTCTGCGCGAGGTGGCGCGGCTCTACGCCCGGGCCAAGTCCTCGATCATCTTCTGGGGCATGGGCGTCAGCCAGCACGTCCACGGCACCGACAACTCGCGCTGCCTGATCGCGCTCGCCCTCATCACCGGCCAGATCGGCCGGCCGGGCACCGGCCTGCACCCGCTGCGCGGCCAGAACAATGTTCAGGGTGCCTCCGACGCCGGCCTGATCCCGATGGTCTATCCGGACTATCAATCGGTCGAGAAGGATGCGGTGCGCGAGCTGTTCGAGGAGTTCTGGGGTCAGTCCCTCGATCCGCAGCGGGGTCTCACGGTCGTCGAGATCATGCGCGCGATCCATGCGGGCGAGATCAAGGGCATGTTCGTCGAGGGCGAGAACCCGGCGATGTCCGACCCCGACCTCAACCATGCCCGCCACGCCCTGGCGATGCTCGACCACCTCGTGGTGCAGGATCTGTTCCTGACCGAAACCGCCTTCCACGCCGACGTGGTGCTGCCGGCCTCCGCCTTCGCCGAGAAGGCCGGCACCTTCACCAACACCGACCGGCGCGTGCAGATCGCCCAGCCGGTGGTCGCGCCCCCCGGCGACGCGCGCCAGGATTGGTGGATCATCCAGGAACTGGCTAAGCGCCTGGGCCTCGACTGGACCTATACGGGCCCGGCCGACATCTTCGCCGAGATGGCGCGGGTGATGCCGTCTCTCAACAACATCACCTGGGAGCGTCTGGAGCGCGAGGGGGCGGTGACCTACCCGGTCGATGCCCCGGATCAGCCTGGCAACGAGATCATCTTCTACGCCGGCTTCCCGACCGAGAGCGGTCGCGCCAAGATCGTCCCCGCGGCGATCGTCCCGCCGGACGAGGTGCCGGACGCCGAGTATCCGATGGTCCTCTCGACCGGCCGCGTGCTGGAGCATTGGCACACCGGCTCGATGACCCGGCGCGCCGGGGTGCTCGATGCGCTGGAGCCCGAAGCGGTGGCCTTCATGGCGCCGAAGGAGCTCTACCGCCTCGGCCTGCGTCCCGGCGACTCGATGCGGCTGGAGACGCGCCGCGGCGCCGTCGAGCTGAAGGTCCGCTCCGACCGGGACGTGCCGGCGGGCATGATCTTCATGCCCTTCTGCTACGCCGAGGCTGCGGCCAACCTCCTGACCAATCCGGCCCTCGACCCGCTCGGCAAGATCCCCGAGTTCAAGTTCTGCGCGGCGCGGGTTGCCCCCGTGGAGGCCACGCCGATGGCGGCCGAATGATCGAGGCGTGAAGGCGGGCGGTGCTCGAGACGCACCGCCCGCTTCGAACGTGCGGCGTGCCTCGGCTTGCGCGTGGCGCGTCGTGTATCGACCGGGACGAGTCCGCAGCCGGGTCGCGGTTGCCGGACGCCATGCCTGGATGGAACGGGCGCCGCACCGCCCCGAATGCGCAGACGCCGCCGCCGGTCAGGCGGGTTGATGGTGTCGCAGATCCGCGAAACCAATCATTTTCCGGGCCTTTTCGTCCCAGAGGGCGAGCCTCAGGCAATTCAGGCTGTCCCGCAACGTCAGGCGACCCACCCGCCCGAGCACTTCATGTCCGTCGAGACATTCCTGAAGGCGGTAATTCGGGATGCGGCTGTTGAGATGGTGGACGTGGTGCAGACCGACATTGCCCGTGAACCACTGAAGCACCCGCGGTAAGGCATAGTACGAGCTGCCCCCGAGCGCCGCGCGGTGGAAGTCCCAGGCCTCCGCCTCCTCCCAAACCGTCTCCTCGTACTGGTGCTGGACGTAGAACAACCAGCCCCCGATCCAGGCGGCGACGCTGATCACCGGTAGGAACACCCAGAGCACCGGCCCGACACTGCCGATGGCGAGCGCCAGCAGAGCCAGAGCGGCGAGAAGCGCGGCATCGAGCGCGATCACATCACGCCACGCCGTCCGCCATGGGAGCCCGACACCGGTCGGCAGACGCTGCAACAGGAGGAAGTTGAGGGGTGAACCGATCACGATCAGGATGAACGGGTTTCGGTAAAGGCGATACCGAATCCGCGCCGAACGCGGCAGAGCGAGATACTCGCGCACGGTCAAGGTATGGACATCGCCCGTGCCGCGCCGGCTGAGATCGCCGGTCGTGGCATGATGCAGGGCATGGGCCCGCTTCCAGCTGTCGTAAGGCGTGACCGTCAACAGGCTCAGGACGCGGCCAAGCCCGTCATTGCCGCGGCGCGAGGGCAGGAACGACCCGTGCCCGCAATCGTGCTGGATGATGAAGAGTCTGACCAGCAGCCCACCCGCCGGGATTGCCAGCGGCAAGGCGAACCATTCGTAGCCGCTCGCCGCCGCGCCCAGCATGAGGGCACAGAGGATCAGGTAGGGAAGCAGCGTGTCGGCCACCTGCCGAAGGGCGAGCCGGGGGATCGGCTCGCGGAACGCGGCGCAGTGCCGAGCGATGTCGCGCGCCAGCTGTGTGATCTCCGAGCGAGAGGCCGCATCCCAGCCCAGCGTGGGCGAGGTTTTGGGTGTGTCGGTCACGATGGGCGGCAATCCTGTCCGTCAAAGGCCTTCGGAAGGCGGGGCATGCGGACGGGCAGGCCGATCGCATGATGCGGGTGGTCCACCACCGTTCCACGCGTGAGGATCGGGCGGCTCATTCATCGACGTTCAGGTCGAACCGTCTCACGCGTGCGGGGCCCCAGGGGCTACCCCACCCTCAAGGCCAAGTCGGAAACGGAACCGCGGGAAGCGTCGATGGAAGTCGTTCGACGACGCCTGCCCTACGGCGGTAGGCGAAAGAACGACCCATGTGAAGGCAAGCGACAGAGGCAATGTCCAGACTTGGCCCACCGCAGGCCTCATGCCTCGATACACGCGCAACGGAGCGAACGAACGATCGGCAGCGTTCTGCTCAACGAGAAGCGGTAACCGATAGATCCCGCTCGGATCGCGGTCCTCACCATCGGTGAATCGAGCGGATGCGGGATTTTCCTTCGATATCAAGTTTCAGAAGCATCGTTTTGATTGAGTGCTAAAGATCGACAACGAGCTGGGCACAGGGGCGGGTCTGATGATGGCCTTTGCCTGGCCCTGGCTCGGGTCGCACGCTCGGCCTCTCCGCCATGGGTGCGGCTGCCCGACCCGAATGAGGCGAACGGTCGCCCCGTCCGCCCTCAGCGACGACGACAATGGCGATCGCCGGGGTCCAGCATCGAGCAGCCTAGCCACATGCCTCGGCCCTCGAAAGAGACAGCCCAGCATGCGGATACGAAGGTCGGCTGCGCCTTAACGGTTGGCGGATCGGATCGCAGCCGAAACCATGTCCTTGGTCGAGGGGGCGGCGGCAATGACTTTCGGCACTGTCTTCTTCGGCTTCTTCGTCTCGCGGTTGCCGCGCTTCTTCTCGTTGGCCATCGTAAGACTCCTCGTTCAGCGGTGTCGGGACGGTGTGCGAGGCGCGATCAGTGACGGGCCTCGATCGAGATCGCCATCGGAAGGTTGCCGGGCCAGTAGCGGGCGATGAAGCGCGTCCGGTCCCAGAGTTCGATCGGATGATCGCCGAGCAGCTTGAGGGCGAGCGCCTTCGCTTCGGTGTCGGTTCGTGCCCGAAGCGTGCGCCCGGCGCCCTCGCGGCCGGTCCGACCGACATCGTAGAGCCGGTACGCCGACGAGGCGCCGTCGTAATCTTTCAGTTGAATGATATTCGTCATGATCTCCGCCTGTTTCATCCAGGCGGGGACATCATGCGCCCTCAGCCATCGGAGCCTGAAGGTCGCTCTTCCGACGGTGATCTGAACTTGCGCCTTTCTTTTGGGAAAAGATAGCCGTCCCGACGCGCTGAACATTGCGCCGATTTTTGCGATCTTATGGATTGCAGGGCCGCCCGCATGGTCGATCTCAGACGAGAACGCATGCAAGGCATCGCCGCGGACTTGAACCGCGGATACAATCCAGGATAGAGACCGAAGAGTGTTTCGCGCCGCGAACCCGGTGCTCACCCTGGCAACGACGGCGCATTGAGTAGAGATCGGGACTCTGCAGTGACTGGTCGAGGCCTATCGCGGATCAGCATCTTCGAGCACGCAAACAGGATCAGCGACACAATTTGCGCGCCTGAATTCGGTTTCGACACGTATTCCTCGCAGATCCGGCCTAGATCCTTCGATCAACAACATGGCCATGCGACCCGGGTCGGTGCAGACGACCCACCGCGGATCGGTGGCGCTCCGCGATCGACGCGCGCAACGACGAGCGTTTTTCTGTCGCTCGACGGTGATCGGACAGACCATGTGCGCGAGCCCATTCCGTTGTCCGCCAACGCGCGGTCGGATGTCGTTTCGCGGGAACGGTCAGGAGACCTTGCATCTCGAGCCGAAACACAGACACGTTTGCGGGCCGGACTGATATCGTCTTGGGGAATCGGAGACGGTCCGTGGCGCCTGCCGCTGCTCCGCCGCGGAGCCACAATTTCGGCACCCACCACGGGTCCGCCCGTTGGCGTTCCTTCGATCCTTCAGCTGGAACGCCGGGGATGAGCGCCGCGAATGCTGCGATCTGCGCTCAAGACCAGAGCCGTCGGCATATGGTCCGCATGTCAGGCGTAGAAAACGTCGATGCGCCCGTTCGAACGTACCGTGAAAGGAACCGAATAGATCGGAGAACGATCAAACCAAACGCCCCATGCTGCGGCATCGCCTTTTTCGTTGCATGGGGGGCGCGTCAAAACAGAGACTTGGAGTTGCCAAGCTGATGACGTCAGGTCGAATAAGGCTCCTTAAGGAACCGAACCGTATGCGGTGCGGCCCGGGCTTCCGATTTTCATATTCCTGACGCATGCTGCGCGGGGGGACCGAACGTGAAACGAAGACGCAGTGTTGCAGCATCCAGCGCGACACCGGGGCTCGTCAGAACCCTGGCCGAAACGGGCGTGGTGGGAACCTGGGAATGGGATCCCTTCTCGGGCCGCTTCGTCCTTGACGGGGGCGCGGCCGCTCTGTTGGCAGGCGATCCCGGATTGGCCGGTGATCCGTTGTCCTGCGAGCGGGCTACGGCCGGGCTCGAGGACGCGGATGTCGAACGCTTTCTCGGGGAGTTGCGCCGGGCAGAGGCGGAAGGGGACGATGTCCTGATCGAGTTGCGCGCTGCCGGTCCGTCGCGCCCGCGACGGCTGTTGTGCCGCGGCCGGATCCTGCGCGATCCGCTCGGTCGAACCGTTCGGGGGGAGGGGACGCTTCTGGACGCCGCCGAAATCGGTGCCGAGGCCCGCGCGCTGCTCGGCTTCCCCGATGACGTCGCCGGAGCGGCCATCGACGAGGCGGCGGATTTGCTGATCGCAGCCCGGCGAGCCATCGACGCGAGCGGAAATCCCAAGCTGCGCGATCTCGTGGACGTCGTCCTCCTCGAAGTCGCCCGAGAAATCGCGAGCCGTTCGCAACCGGCGAAGTCGATACGACACTAGCCGTATTCGATTGAATGCGCCGGGACGGTGGTCCTCCCCTGGAGGCGTGTCGCGCGATGTGACGAACCGGCATCGGTTTCTCCGGATCGCGTGCCCGGTCGCCGGCAACGTCCGAGGGCCGGGCCCGGTGCGGAGCGTGCCGACCGGTCATTCGAGACGGCGGGCGGACGCGACGGCATCGGTGAACGGTCGCCTATCATTGCAAAGCGCTTTAAGGGGTCCTTCCGGGCTCCTTCGGGAGCAGGCCGGGATCGACCCTGAAGTGGTTCGGCACGGCATCACCGGTTTCATCGACGGTCGAGCCCCGAGACCCCATGCCCGCGCGCCCCGTCGCCGTTGACCTGACCCGCCTCATCATCCGCCTGCGCCACAGCAGTCCGACCGGGATCGACCGGGTCGATCTCGCCTATGCCCGGCACATGCTCGGCCACGCCGGAGGGGGCAGCGACCGGTTCGGCCTCGTTTCCACGGAATTCGGCCCGAAAATTCTTGTACGCGATGCGGCCCTGTCGATCGTCGAGGCTGTGGCGGCCGGCTGGGTCGAGGATGTCGCGGCGGAGGACGATCCGGTCTATCGCGCCCTCAGCGATCATCTCGAAAGCGGCGATGCCGCCCGGTTCGGGCAGGGGAGGCGGCCGAAGGAGAAGCGGGCAGCCTCCTGGCACCGCCGTCGTGTTCAGGCCGAGACGGCCTTGGGCGCCTGGCGCGCCGCCGGACCGGACCGCCTGCCGCAGGGAACGATCTACCTGCACACCTCGCATCTTCGGCTCGACCGGCCGGGCCGTTTCGATTGGCTCTACGGCCGACGCGACGTGCAGCCGGTCTTCTTCGTCCACGACCTGATCCCGATCTCGCACCCCGAATACGGGCGTCCCGGTGAGGCGATGCGGCACGAGATCCGCATGGAGACGGTCGCGCGCCATGCTGCCCATGTCATCGTCAACTCCGCCGATGTCGGCGAGCGGTTCTCCCGTCACGCGGTGTCGCGCGGTCTCGGTCGCAAGCCGCTGACGGTGGCGCCGCTCGGTGTGGAGCCCATCTTTTCGGCCGCAGCGGACGAAGCGGGGCCGGTCCGTCGCCCGTTCTTCCTCGTCTGCGGCACCATCGAGCCGCGCAAGAACCACCTCCTGCTTCTCAATCTCTGGCGCGACCTTGCCGAGCGACTGGGAGACGAGACCCCGCGCCTCGTTCTCGTGGGTCGGCGCGGCTGGGAAATCGAGAACGTCGCGGACATGCTCGATCGCTGCCCGGCGATCCGCGCGCATGTCACCGAGGTGGTCGGCCTCACCACCCACGGCCTCGCCCGGCTGATGCGGGAGGCCACGGCCCTGCTGATGCCCTCCTTCATCGAGGGTTATGGGCTGCCGGTGGTCGAGGCGGCGGCGAGCGGCCTGCCGGTGGTCGCCTCCGACATCCCGGTCCACCGGGAGATCGGCGGAGATTTCGCCCATTTCCTCGATCCCCTCGACGGACCCGGCTGGATGCACGCCGTGCGCGCGCTCGCGGAGCCCGGCTCGCGATCGCGGGCGGAGTTGTGCGGGCGACTCACCGGTTACGCGGCACCGACCTGGGCGGCACATTTCGAGCGGGCCGAAGCCGCGCTCGCCACGCTGCCCGAAGGATGAGGGGGAGCCGTCGGCGCTCCCCTATGATTGCCACCGAGCCGGGATCGGCTCTAGAAGTCGGTCCACTTCTCCTAGTCGCGTGCATCGGCGCCTCGCAGCCGGTGCGGCGCTGTCCTTTTCTCGAAAGTCTTGCTGCGATGACGGTGGTCGATCTCGACCGGGATACGGTCAAGCGGGGCCTCGCGGATGGCTCGATGCTTCTCATCGACGTGCGGGAGGATTACGAATTTGCCCGTGGCCACATCCCGGGCTCGGTCTCGTTTCCGCTCTCGACGTTCGACCCGGATGCCCTCAAGGCCCTGGTCGAGGCGGATGGCCGACGGCCGGTCTTCTCCTGCGCCTCCGGCGTCCGCTCGGTGAATGCACTTGCCGCGGCCCAGGGCGCGGGGCTCGACATCACCGAACATTATGCCGGCGCCTTCAAGGACTGGTACGCCGCCGGCGAACCGGTTGAGGCATGACGTCCTTTTCGGTCCGGATACGCTGATCGATGAACGAAAAGTGAATGGCATGTGCGCGAGCGCACGCCCGATCCTTCACCGCACGGATTAGGCCGCGACGTGCAGGGAACCGAATGATGCGCAGCCTCCGGCCTCTCCTTCTCGTCTCGCCGCTGATCGCCGCCGCCCTGATGGGCCCCGGCGGTGCCGCTGCGCAGGCTCCCGGTGCGCCACCTCCGGGCGTGACCGTGGCCAAGCCCGTCGTGAAGGAGATCGTCGAGCAGGATCAATATACCGGCCGCTTCGATCCGATCGAGTTCGTCGAGGTCCGGGCGCGCGTCACCGGCTATCTCGACAAGATCCTGTTCCAGGACGGGGCCAACGTGAAGAAGGGCGACGTGCTCTTCCTCATCGACCGGCGCCCCTACAAGGCGGCCCTGGAGCAGGCCCAGGCCGCGCTCACCTCGGCCAAGGCCCGGCTCGCCTTCACCCAGACCGATCTGGAACGCGCGCAAGTGCTCTCGAAGGGTGGCAACATCTCCGAGCAAGTCACCGACCAGCGCCGCCAAGCATCGCAGACCGCGCAGGCCGATGTGGACAGCGCGGAGGCGGCGCTGCGCAACGCCCAACTCAACTACGACTTCACCGAAGTGAAATCCCCGGTCAACGGACGCATCAGCCAGCGTCTCGTCACCGAGGGCAACATCGTCATCACCGATCAGACCATGCTGACCACGATCGTGTCCCTCGACCCGATCTATTTCGGCTACACGGTCGATGAGAAGTCGTTCCTGAAATACCAGGGCACGCTGGGGATCGGCATGGGCCAGACCCAGCGCGGCAAGGGCGCGCCGATCCGGATCGCGCTCTCGGGCGAAGAGAAGCCGACCCGCAAGGGCACGCTCGACTTCGTCGACAACCGCGTCGACAACGCCACCGGCACGGTGCTGCTGCGCGCGACCGTCGAGAATCCCGACGGCTTCATCAAGCCGGGCCTGTTCGGCATCGTCTCGATGCCGGCGACCAAGCCCTACCAGGGCATCCTGATCCCCGACGAGGCGGTCTCGGCCAACCAGGACAAGCGCATCGTCTACGTGCTCGGCGAGGGCGACAAGGTCGCGGCCAAGACCGTCAAGCTCGGCCCGCTGGTCGATGGCTATCGCGTCGTCCGCGAGGGTCTGAAGGGGGACGAGAGCGTGGTGATCAACGGCGTCGCCAAGGTCCGCCCCGGCGCCCAGGTCAAGCCCGAGACGACGCAGCTGCCGCCGACCAAGGGCTGACGAAGCGCCGTTCCGCGTTGAGGGGCGTGGGCAGCGGGGGAAGACAATTCGTGTCGACGCCGACCGGCGCCGGCCTGGACGAGGACGGCAAGCCGCCCGCGGGCGCGTGACGCGCGCTTCCCGGCGGCCAGAGGTTTGACCGATGCGTTTCGCTCACTTCTTCGTCGACCGGCCGATCTTCGCTTCGGTGACGTCGATCATCTTCCTGATCATCGGCTTCGTTGCCTACGAGAAGCTGCCCGTCTCGCAATATCCCGAGATCGTGCCGCCGACCGTGACGGTGCGCGCGAGCTTCCCCGGCGCCAACGCCGAGACGGTGGCGGCAACCATCGCGACGCCCCTTGAGCAGGAGATCAACGGCGTCGACAACATGCTCTACATGACGTCGCTGTCGACCAACGACGGCGCGATGCTGCTTACCGTCACCTTCAAGGTCGGCACCAACCTCGATATCGCCAACGTGCTGGTGCAGAACCGTCTCTCGGTCGCCCAGCCGCGCCTTCCGCCGGACGTGCGCAACCTCGGCGTCATCGTCCGCAAGGCCTCGCCCGACCTGATGCTGGTCGTGCATCTGCTCTCGCCGAACAAGACCTACGACCAGAATTACCTCGCCAACTACATCTACCTCAACATTCGCGACGAGATGCTGCGCCTCGATGGCGTCGGCGACATCTCGATCTTCGGCGGTAACGAGTACGCGGAGCGGATCTGGCTCGATCCCCAGAAGATGGCGGCCTACGGGCTGACCACGACCGACGTCACCACCGCTTTGCAGGAGCAGAACGTCCAGGTCGCCGCCGGCCAGCTCAACGGGCCGCCCGCCGCGCCCGGCGCCGCCTTCCAGCTCGTGGTGCAGTCGCAGGGGCGCTTCCAGTCACCGGAGGAGTTCGCGGACGTCATCGTCAAGGCGAGCCAAGGCCGCCTCGTGCGCGTGCGCGACATCGCCCGCGTCGAGATGGGCCAGAAGGACTACACCACGAACTCCTTCCTCAACGCGACGCCCGCGGTCGGCATCGGCGCGTTCCAGCGGCCGGGCACCAACGCCCTCGACGCCGCCGCCTCCGTGAAGGCGACGATGGAGCAGTTGAAGAAGAACTTCCCGCCGGACGTCGAGTACCGCATCGCCTACAATCCGACCGAGTTTATCGAGGAATCGATCCACGAGGTCTACAAGACGCTGTTCGAGGCCGTCCTCCTCGTCGTCATCGTGGTGCTGGTGTTCCTCCAGAGCTGGCGCACGGCGCTCATTCCGGTCATCGCGATTCCCGTCTCGCTGGTCGGCACCTTCGCGGTGATGTCGGCGCTCGGCTTCTCGCTCAATAACCTGACCCTGTTCGGGCTCGTGCTCGCCATCGGTATCGTCGTCGACGACGCCATCGTCGTGGTGGAGAACGTCGAGCGCAACATGGCCGAGGGTCTCTCGCCGGGCGAGGCCGCCCACAAGACCATGGACGAGGTCGGCTCGGCGGTCATCGCCATCGCCCTGGTTCTGGCGGCGGTGTTCATCCCGACCGCCTTCATCCCCGGCATTTCGGGCCAGTTCTACAAGCAGTTCGCGCTCACGATCGCGGCCTCGACCATCATCTCGGCCTTCAACTCGCTGACGCTCTCGCCCGCCCTCTGCAAGCTGCTGCTCAAGCCGCATCACGCCCATCAGAAGCCGAAATTCTTCCTCACCCGCTTCATCAACTGGCTCGCCGACCTGTTCAATCGCGGTTTCGACAAGCTGTCGAACGGCTACGGCCACGCCATCCGGTTCCTCACCAGCACCGCGATCGGCGTCATCGCCATGCTGATCCTCTATGCGGGGGTCATCGCTGGCACCCTGCACCTCGCCCGGACCACGCCCACGGGCTTCATTCCGGACCAGGATCAGGGCTACCTGATCGGCGTCGTGCAGCTGCCCGCGGGCTCCTCGCTCGACCGCACCACCGCCGTGGTGAACCGGGCCGCCGAGATCGCCCGCGGCGTCGATGGCGTGACCAACACCGTCATCATCGCCGGCTTCGACGGCGCGACCTTCACCAACACCACCAACGCGGCGGTGATGTTCCTGACGCTCAAGGGCGCCAAGGAACGGGCCGCGGCGGGGCGCAGCGCCGCGGTCATCACCGGCGACGTGCTCAAGGCCACCTCCGGCATCCAGGAGGCGCGCGTCATCGTGATCCCGCCCCCACCGGTGCGAGGACTGGGCCAGGGCGGCGGTTTCAAGATGCAGATCGAGAGCCGCCAATCCTCGGCGATCGGCCCGCTGCTGGCCGCCGCCGGCGAGGTGATCGGTCAGGCCAATCAGAGCAAGGACGTGACCCGGGTCTTCACGACCTTCGGCAACGACACGCCCCAGCTCTATCTCGACATCGACCGCACCGTCGCCCGCATGCTCAACGTGCCCCTCGCCAACGTCTTCTCGACGGTGCAGGCGGCGCTCGGCGGCACGTACGTCAACGACTTCAACACGCTGGGCCGCATCTATCAGGTGCGCGTGCAGGGTGATGCGGTCTACCGCATGTCGAAACGCGACATCGAGCAGCTCAAGGTCCGCTCCTCGACGGGCGCCCTGGTGCCGTTGGGGACGCTCGCTTCGATCCGCGAGATCACCGGCCCGCAGATCGTGCAGCGGTTCAACCTCTACTACTCGGTGCCGGTGCAAGGCGTGGCGCAACCCGGCATCTCGACCGGCCAGGCGCTCGATTCCATGGAGGCGATCGCCAAGCAGGCCCTGCCCGAAGGCTACGCCTACGACTGGACCGAGATCGCCTACCAGCAGAAGGCCGCGGGCGGCACCGCCATCTACGTCTTCGCGCTGGGCGTGCTCCTCGTCTTCCTCGTGCTCGCGGCGCAGTACGAATCCTGGGCCTTGCCGCTGGCGATCCTTCTCGTGGTGCCGACCGGCGTGCTCGCGGCCCTGTTCGGGGTGCAGTTGCGGGGGCAGGACAACAACATCCTGACCCAGATCGGACTGATCGTGCTGATCGGCTTGGCGGCCAAGAACGCGATCCTGATCGTGGAATTCGCCCACGACATCGAGGAGGGCGAGCACAAGGGGCCGGTCGAGGCCGCGGTGCAGGCCTGCCGGCTTCGCCTGCGCCCGATCCTGATGACGGCCTTCGCCTTCATCCTGGGCGTGCTGCCGCTCGTCATCGCCACCGGTCCCGGTGCCGAGATGCGCCAGGCACTCGGCACCGCCGTGTTCTTCGGCATGATCGGAGCGACCTTCTTCGGTCTGTTCCTCACCCCGGTCTTCTACGTCGTGATCCGCAAGATCGTGATCTGGATCGGCAAGAAGCGCGGCAAGTCGGGCGACCACGCGCCCGAGCCACACGGAACGCCCGCACACGGCTGACCTTTTGCGCCAGAGGGGATGCGAAGACGGCCGGGAGCCCTAGCTTCCGGCCGTTCCCTTTTTCACGCACAGGATCGCCCGTGCCCGGTTACCTGCCCTTCGCGGGCGCGCTGCAGCTTCCCGCCTATACCTGCGACAATTGCGGATTCTGGCAGCGCCACTTCGCGCCGCCGCCTTCCTGCCCGATGTGTCTCGATGCGCGCCACGTCGTACCGCAGGACGGGTGGCGCTTCCGCTCCGAGCGCGAGGCGCAGGAAGCCTTCCCCTGCCATTGGCAGGAATTGGAACCGGGCGTCTGGCGGTTCTGGAACGAGCCGGTCTCCGGCATTGGCCCGAGCGCCTATCTCGTCCAGACCGAACACGGGAATATGGGCTTCGAGGGCTGCCCGGTCTTCAGCGCGGACGCGCTCGACCAAATCGAGCGGCTCGGCGGAATGAAGGTGCTCTCCGCCTCGCATCCCCATTCCTACGGTGCGCTGGTCCAGTTGCAGGACCGATTCGATCCGGAGCTCTGCCTGCCGGCCGCCGACTTCACCTGGAGCGCGGCACTTCAGGTTTCCTGGCCCTACGACGACTTTCTCGAACCCTTGCCGGGGCTGGAACTGCATCGCACCGCCGGTCACTTCGACGGCCACGCCGTGCTGTTCGACCGCAAGCGAAAGATCTGCTTCTGCGGCGATGCGCTCAAATTCGAGCTCGATCCCGAGAATTTCCGGAAGGCGACGACGATCTCGGCCCACAAGGCGTTCGTGCGCGGCGTACCCCTCACCGTGAGCGAATTGCGCCGTTACCGCGACGTCTTCGAACGACTCGATTTCACCCAGACTTGGACCCCGTTCGAACCGGCGGCGAATGTCGGGCGGACCGAGGTGCTGGCTTTGATCGACGCGATGCTCGGATCTCGGCCGCACGCGGCGCCGGTGCCGCTGGATCGGCTCCACGCTCCCCATGGTGCATGATGCAGCGGCGGGGGCGTGCCCCGTCGCACCTGTCGATCCCACGCGGCGAACCCGGATCTCCTGATCTCGAAGCGGCGGCCCGGCCGTCCAACATACCGGGATCCGGAGCCCGATCCCGGCATCGCCCCGTCCCGGCGATGCCGACGGCGCCACGCCCTCCCCGAGACAAGCCCGTCACCGCAACGCCGCCGCAACCTAGCGGAAAATGCAATATTCCTTTTCTGCCCAGCGTCATCATTCTTAACCACCCGTTAACTCGCGCGATAAAATATTCGTGAGCCTGCGAGGGACATCGACCGGATCCAAGAAATAGCCGGCGGTTACGCTCTTACTGGCTTGGATGGCGATCACTTCGTCAGTGAATACGAAGGTTCGCCGAGGCGGGGGCGAAGCAAATGTTTCGAAAGTCTGTCCACAACGAAGCACAGGCAAAGCTCGATGCCCTCGACCGATCGCTGGCCACCGTCGAATTCGCGATGGATGGGACGGTTCTGAACGCCAACCGGAACTTCCTGTCGGTGGTCGGCTACCGGCTCGACGAGATTCTGGGCCAGCATCACCGGATGTTCTGCGACGCGGATTACGTCGCGAGCGCCGATTACGCCGCCTTCTGGGCAAGGCTGCGCAGCGGCGAGTACGCATCGGGCGAATTCGCCCGGGTCGATCGGAATGGCCGGCGGGTTTGGCTGCAAGCAACCTACAACGCGATCCTCGACGCCTCCGGCAAGCCGGAGCGGGTGGTCAAGTTCGCCGCCGACATCACCGTCAAGAAGAACGAGACCAGCCGGCTCATGACGATGATCGACGGCATGCCCATCGCCGTCATGACCGCCGATCCCAACGACGCCTTCAAGATCAACTATCTGAACAAGACTTCGCAGACGACGCTCGGCTCGATCGAGCAACACCTGCCGATCAAGGTGTCGCAGATGCTGGGCACGTCGTTCGACGTGTTCCACAAGAACCCGCAGCACCAGCGCTCGCTTCTGGCGGATGCGAGCCGCCTGCCGCACCGGGCCAAGATCAAGGTCGGCCCCGAGACGCTCGATCTGCGCGTGTCCGCGATCAACGGGCCGGACGGTCGCTATATCGGGCCGATGCTGACCTGGGCGGTGGTGACGGCGGAAGTTCAGATGGCGGCCGAGGTGAAACGCGTCGTCGAGGCCGTCGGCGCGGCGGTCGGCGAGATGCAGCGTTCCGCCGAGGGTCTGACACGCTCGGCGGATGAGGCGCGCTACCGTGCCTCCTCCGTCGCCGCCGGCTCGGAGCAGATGACGGCTTCGATTCAGGAGATTTCTGGCCAGGTCGGCAGCGTGTCCGAGCGGGCCAAGCGCATCGCCAGCCAGGCCGAGGCCACCGACACCACGGTGCGGATGCTGGCGGAGAGCGCCCGCAAGGTCGATGCGGTGGTGGCCATGATCAAGTCGATCGCTGACCAGACCAATCTCCTTGCGCTGAATGCGACGATCGAGGCGGCTCGCGCTGGGGCGGCCGGGCGCGGCTTCGCGGTGGTGGCGACCGAGGTGAAGGCGCTCGCGGAGCAGACGGCTCGGGCGACCGGCGAGATCACCGGGCAGATCGCGGCCATCCAGAGCGCGACGGGCGAAGCGGTCGACGCCATCGGCGGCATCACCGCCGCCGTGTCCGAATTGTCGAACCTGACCGTCGCCATGGCGAGCGCCGTGGAGGAACAGGCGGCGTCCACCCACGAGATGTCGAGCAATATCGGCGGCGTCTCGGCGGCGGCCAACGCCACGGGGCAATTCGCGGAATCGGTGCGCGGCATCGCCGACAACCTGGCCGACCATTCCACCAGCCTCGGCGGCAGCGTCGAGCGCTTCCTGAAGGCCAATTGATCGGGCGACAGGGCCGTCGCTCCACCCATCTCACGAGCGGGGCGACGGGCGTTCGAGGGTCAGAGGACGGGCGGCGATAGAGCGAAACACTGTGAATAGGGGCCGGGCAGCACCGGATCGATCGAAGCGATGCAACCGAAACAAGGGTCGCGGATTGACTGATCTCTGATAGCGTCCGACGACCGCTCCCGTGGGAACGGGTGCCGGACGCCGCGCGAGCCTCCCTTGAGCCCCATCGTGTGGGGGGCCGGCACCGGTGACATCATGATCGATACCGTCCTCCTCATCCCTCCGGGTTTCGGACCCACGGCCAATCCGCTGCTCTTCGGCGTGTCGGAGGGATTGGCCCGGCTGTTCCCGCTTCCGGGGGACCAGACATTCGCAACGTCGCAGGGCCCGCACGAGTCCAGCCTCGACCCGCATCAGGATTCGGCCTCGGCGCCGCTTTCCTCACCTGCCGAGGCCTAATTTACGGGTGTATCGGCGCGCCCTGTTGCGGCCACGTTCATCACCACATTGCTCCGCACGACTCGCGGAGTGAATTATTCCATGTCCTTCTTGCAGGGGCTGCCGATCGGCGATCTGATCGCGCATTACGGCTACCTCGCCATCTTCGTCATCATCACCCTGGAAAGTGCGGGCGTGCCACTTCCGGGTGAAACGATCCTGATCACCTCGGCGGTCTATGCCGGCAGCACGGGCGGATTGAACATCGTCCTCGTGGTGGCTGCCGCCGCGGCGGCCGCGATCCTGGGCGACAATCTGGGCTACTGGGTCGGACGACGCTGGGGCATGCCGCTGCTCATCCGCTACGGCCACCTCATCGCCCTCGACCACGGGCGGCTGAAGCTCGGGCAGTACCTGTTCCGCGAGCATGGCGGGAAGATCGTGTTCTTCGGCCGCTTCACCGCGATGCTGCGCGCCTATGCGGCGGTGCTGGCGGGCGTCAACAAGCTCGATGCCCGCCGCTTCTTCGTGTTCAACGGCCTCGGCGGCATCGCCTGGGCTTCGATCATGGGCTTCGGCGCCTATTGGTGCGGGCGCTCCATCGAGCACATCGTCGGGCCCGTGGGCCTCGGCCTCCTGGCTTTCGTGATCTTCGGTGGTCTGGCGCTGTGGCTCTTCATGAAGCGTCACGAGGAGCGCCTGCTGGTCAAGGCCGAAGCCGCGATCCCGGGGCCGCTGACGACGCACTGAGTGATGGCGAACATGAGAAAGGGCGGCGCGCGGCGCCGCCCTTTCTCATGTCGATGGGGCGCTGCCCCCGCCCCGCCGAAGGGATGATCCCTTCGAGATCCCGTTACGAAACGATGGCGCCCTTGATGGCAGTCGCGACACGCTTCACGCCTGCCGGGACGTCGCCGCCCTTCAAGTGGATCCGCAGAGCCCGGCGCTTGCGCTCCGAGAGCACGGCGAAATCGCCGCGTGCCTGCGCCGCGATCACCGTCTTGAAACCGAGCTTGCGGCCGGGAATCGCGAGGTCGTCCGACGGGTCGGCGGTGATCTGCAGGAACACGCCGGAGGCTGGTCCGCCCTTGTAGGCCTGCCCCGTCGAGTGGAGGAAACGCGGGCCGAATTCCAGGCAGGTCGCCACCTGCCGCGCATCGCGCAAGGCGAGACGCGCTTCCTGCAGCGCCGCGTGATGGGTCTCGTTGCGCTCGACATAAGCCAAGACCGCGACGTAGTCGCCCGCCTTCACCCGGCCGAGATGGGCCGACACGATGGCCTCGACGCTGTCGCCCTGGCGCAGGGCTTCGGCATTGGCCGGATCGGCATAGAGCGCGACCGTATCGTCCTCGAAGATCGGCGTCTCGGCCGGCAGCGCGTCGGTCTCCTCGGCGCTCGCGAACAGCTTCTTGGTCTCGATCTTACTGGCCTCGACATCGGGCTGGTCGAACGGGTTGATGCCGAGCACGGCCCCCGCCACGGCGGTGGCGATCTCGAAGCGGAAGAACTCCTGCGGCAGCTGCTCGACCTTCTCGAGATCGATGCGCACCACCGGCTGCGCGTCGCTCTCGAGAACCTTCACCGCCTCGTCCTGCCGCGGATCGGCCCGGCCGGTCAGGCGCAGATACACGAACAGGCGATCCTCGCCGTAGACCGCGGGCACGCCGACGGGCTCACCCTCGACCGGGATGATGCCGTACCCCTCCTTGCCTGTCGACTCGGCAATCAGCTGCTCCGCCCAGGTGCCGAAGGTGTCGATGCCGGGCGAGGCGATGAAGGTGATCTTGTCGCGACCGAACTCCTTGGCCGCCGCGCCCATGGCCGCTCCCAACCGCACGCCCGGATTGGCCGCGGGCGGCACCGCCGGTCCGCAGGACCGAACCATCATACGGGCGGAATCGAGGAACTCGCGGATCTCGACGCCCGCCGCCGCTGCCGGCACGAGGCCGAATGCCGACAGCACCGAGTAGCGCCCGCCGATCTGCGGCACGCCGAGGAAGATCTTGCGGAAGCCATCGTCCTGGGCGGCCTTCTCCATGGCCGAGCCCGGATCGGTGACGGCAACGAAGTGGCGACCTGCCTTGTCGGCGCCGACGACGTCCTTCATTCGGCCGAGGAAGTAATCACGGAAGACGTTGGGCTCGAGCGTCGAGCCGGATTTGGAGGCAACGATGAAGAGCGTCGTCGGCAGGTTCACCGCCGCCTCGACGGCGCGCACCTCGTCCGGATCGGTCGAGTCGAGGATGCGGAGTTTCGGGAACCCCTCACGATGGCCGTAGGTCGCCGCGATGACTTCCGGGCCCAGGCTGGAGCCGCCCATACCGAGCACCACCGCGTCGGTGAAACCCTCAGAGCGAACCTCCTCGGCAAAGCCCTCGTAGAGCGCCACCTTCTCCAGCTCATCCTCGACGATGCGCAGCCAGCCCAGCCACTTCGCCTCGTCGCGGCCGGTCCAGACGGTGCTGTCATGTGCCCAAAGACGCCGGATCGCGCCGCTGGCGCGCCAGGATTCGACGGCCTTGTCGGTGGCCGCCTGCAACGCGTCCCCGAGCTTGAAGGATTGGGCATTGAGGCGATGCCCGAGGAAGGCCACGCGCTTGCCCGCGACCGCGCCGAGCAAGGCATCGGCGGCATCGACGAAGAGCTGCACGCCCTCTTCCACCAGCTGACGCGCCACAGCCTCGATGTCGATGCCGGACTGCGCCAGCCGCTCCATCACGGCCTGTGCCTGATCGACGTTCTCCTCCAACGACGCGCGCACCCTCCCATGGTCGCGGAACGCGTCCATCGTGGCCGGCGGCATGGTGTTGACGGTGTTCTTGCCGATCAGCTCCTCGACATAGAGGACGTCGGAATAGGCCTTGTTCTTGGTCCCCGTGGAGGCCCAGAGCAGGCGCTGCGCCTTGGCACCCTTGGCTTCCAAGGCCTCCCATTTCGGTCCTGAGAAAACCCGCTTGTAGCGCTGATAGGCGAGCTTGGCGTTGGCGATCGCGACCTTGCCCTTCAGGTCTTCATAGCCGCCGACTTCGTCCAGCTTCTTGTCGACGAGGCTGTCGATGCGGCTGATGAAGAAGCTCGCGACGGAGGCGACCTTCGACACATCGCCGCCCTTCGCGCCGAATTCGGTCAACCCATCGATGAAGGCGTGGGCGACCTCCTCGTAGACGCTCTGCGAGAACAGCAGGGTGATGTTGACCGAGATCCCCTCAGCCGTGAGCTGGCGAATGGCCGGAAGGCCCGCAGGGGTCGCCGGCACCTTCACCATCAGGTTGTCGCGCGCGACCGCCTTGTGGAGACGGCGGGCCTCGGCGAGCGTCTCCTCGGTATCGAGGGCGAGGTAGGGGGAGACTTCGAGGCTGACATAGCCGTCGGCGCCGTCGCTCGTGTCGTAGACCCGGCGCAGCACGTCGGCCGCCGCCTGGATGTCGGCGATGGCCAGCCCCTCGTAGAGATCGATGACCCGGGCGTCGCCCTGGTCGAGGACGGCCTTGAGGCTGTCGTCGTACTCCGTCGAGTGACCGATCGCCTTCTCGAAGATCGAGGGGTTGGACGTGACGCCGCGCAAGTCGTCACGCTCCACCAGGGCCTGCAACTCGCCTTTCGCGACGAAGCCGCGGGCCACGAAATCGAGCCAGACCGCCTGCTCGTGCTCGGCGAAGAGGGCGTTCAGCGCGTTCATCTCGGTCGTCCTCGCGTGGTTTTCGTCCCGCACCCGGTAGATAGGGCGCGCCTGCCCGTGCAAGGCCCCCACCGAACGCGCAGGAGCGTCCGATTCAGCGCAAGTCGAAGCGTGACGGTGATGGTGCGGGGAGGGCGCCTCGGCAAGGTGTCAGCCGGGCTTTATCGGCCGGACGACGCTTCGATGCGCTCGAAGGTGAGGTAGCTCGGCAGGCGACCGGCCGCGAGCGCCTTGGCCTCGTAGCGGGTGCCGGGCCAGCCGGGGAAGGGCTTGCGCCAGTCGTCGGCCTGACGCGCGGTCCAGCGCAATGACGGGCAGCGGGCCGCCCGCACCAGCGTCCAGCCCACGTAATCGTCGATATCGGAGGCGAAACGGAAATGTCCGCCGGGTCGCAGCACGCGGGCGATCTCGGCCAGCGACGCGTCGGAAACGAAGCGGCGCTTGCGCTGGCGGCGCTTCGGCCAGGGATCGGGATAGAGCAGATAGACCCGCGCCAGCGAGGCATCCGGCAGGGCGGCGAGCAGCGCCGTCGCGTCCTCGTCCCAGACGCGGACATTGCGAAGGCCGCCATCGTCCACGGCGCGCAGCAGCTTGACCACGCCGTTGACGAAGGGCTCGCAGCCGATGATGCCGGCACTCGGATGGGCGGTCGCCTGGGCGGCGAGATGCTCGCCGCCGCCGAAGCCGATCTCCAGCCAGACCTCGTCCACCGGAACCGGGAACAGGGCAGGGGGATCGAGAGGGGCACCATTCTCCGGGATCGCGACGCGCAATTCCGGAAGCAGCGCGTCGAGGCGCTGCTCCTGACCCGGCCGCAGCCGTTTGCCCTTGCGGCGCCCGTAGAAGGCCCGCTCGTCGGTCCCACCCGCCCCGGGAGGGATGGTCTCATCCCTCTCCATGGCGGATCAGGATCAGAAGGCCGACTTCAGCTTGTCGGCGAGGTCGGTCTTCTCCCAGGAGAAGCCGCCATCGGCATCCGGCTCGCGGCCGAAATGGCCGTAGGCCGAGGTGCGGGCGTAGATCGGCTTGTTGAGCTGAAGCGCCGTGCGGATGCCGCGGGGCGACAGGTCGAGGGCATCCATCAGGACCGACTCGAGCTTGGCCTCGTCGACCGTGCCGGTGCCGTGCAGATCGACATAGATCGACAGGGGCTTGGCGACGCCGATGGCGTAGGAGAGCTGAATCGTGGCGCGGCGGGCGAGGCCGGCAGCGACCACGTTCTTGGCGAGGTAGCGGGCCGCGTAGGCCGCCGAGCGATCGACCTTGGTCGGATCCTTGCCCGAGAAGGCGCCGCCGCCGTGGGGCGCCGCGCCGCCATAGGTGTCGACGATGATCTTGCGGCCGGTGAGGCCGGCATCGCCGTCGGGGCCGCCGATCACGAACTTGCCGGTCGGGTTGACGTGCCACACCGTCTTCTCGGTCACCCAATCCTGCGGCAGGGCCGCGCGAATATAGGGCTCGACGATCGCGCGGACGTCGGCCGAGTCGAGGGACTCGTCGAGGTGCTGGGTCGAGAGCACGATCTGGGTCGCCTCGACCGGTCGACCGTTGGCGTAACGGACCGTCACCTGGCTCTTGGCATCGGGACCGAGCTTCGCGGCGTCGCCCTGCTGGGCCTTGCGGGCGTCGGCGAGGTCCTTGAGGATCTTGTGGGCGTAGTAGATCGGGGCCGGCATCAGGGCCGGGGTCTCGTCGGCGGCATAGCCGAACATGATGCCCTGGTCGCCCGCGCCCTCGTCCTTGTTGCCTGCAGCGTCCACGCCCTGGGCGATGTCGGCCGACTGCGCGTGCAGATAGATCGCGACGTCGTTGTTCTTCCAATGGAAGCCGGACTGCTCGTAGCCGATGTCCTTCACGGCCTCGCGCGTCAGCTCTTCCAGGTCCTTGAAGGTCACGGAATCGGGGCCGCGCACCTCACCGGCGATGACGATGCGGTTCGTGGTCGTCAGCGTCTCGACGCCGAGCCGGGCCTCCGGCATCGCGGCGATGTAGGCATCGACCACGGTGTCCGAGATGCGATCGCTCACCTTGTCGGGGTGGCCTTCGGACACGGATTCGCTGGTGAACAGGAAGTCTGAGCGCGGCATCGGACGGAACCCCCGATCGCCGGGCGCGCGCCTTGGCGGCAGCGCTTGACCCGGTCATTAAGGAGCTCGGCTTGTCGCACCGTCGTTCAGAACGGTCAACCCGCCATGCCGGAAACGTCCGTTATAACGAACGCCGCCCCAGGCGACGGCCCCTCAGCTCCTCAACTCGCGGCCGAACGCCTCGATCGCGGCCGACAATTCCCGCCGCTGCTCCTCGCTGAAACTCTCGGAGACCTGCCGAGCGAAGGCGCGGGCGAGATTCGACCAGGGATCGGCCACCAGGGCTTGCTGCGGCGCCTCGCAGAAGCCGCGCTCGTAGGACTGGTCGGGGTGGGGGATGCCATCGAGAAAGTCGGAGACGGGCGTGCCGGTCATGCGGCTGAGGATGGCGAGATGGATCGCGCTGATCCGGTTGACGCCCTTCTCGTATTTCTGGAGCTGCGCCGCCGACATCCCGAAACTGTCGGCCACGGCTCGCTGGGTCAGCCGCGACCGCTTGCGTTGCTCAGCGATGCGCCGACCCAGAATGATGTCGCGCTCATCGGTCTTCTGCCCTGCCATAATCGTCCCGCACGGCCCTACCCTCGCAATCTGGTTCGAACGAATCGGACCGGGGCGCAAGCCTGGGAAGTGGCCTAGGGAACAACACCCACAGAAAATCTCATTTGTTAAATGATGGTGGTCGCCTCTCCACATGTGTGGGCCATTGTCACCGGTTCCTCGTCGCGCGGCGACGGCTCGTAACCGCACCAGACGCAGGTGCCGAGGGCGGCGATCCGCGCCCCATTCCGCTGCGAGCAGAGGGGACAAATCAGGAGCGTCAATCGATCGGACGAGCGGAGAGCCAATCCGCGCCCGAGGAAGGTGACGTGGTGGGTTTCCGTCGAGTTGGTGTCGGTGTCGTTGCTCATGCCCGCCCTGGACGGCAACGCAAGACGGTGCCGGATCGGCGGACCAACGGCCGAGCTGTCCGCGGGTTGCACGGAGAGAGGCCGAGGGCGGGGGATGGCGTCCCCGGGAGGAGTGCGCCGAGTGCAGCCCATCAATGACTTGGATCATTGTGGGACCTCGTTTTGGACCTATCGGACTCTACACTTTTCGGCGCTGAGGTCCCACCGTTTTCTTCCGCCTTTTTGCGGTTTGGCAGCAGTGCCATGCCGGCATCCGCGAGCCCCCGCATCTGTGCGGCCTTGGTGTACCTCTGCACCTCCCCAAGGGTCTGGTGGCCGGTGATGGCCATGATCTCGTGCGGTGTCGCTCCGCGCTCGGCGAGGCGTGCCGCCGTGGCCTTGCGCAGGCCGTGGGCAGAGCAGTGACTAAGCCCGGCTTGGTCGCACCATTCGCGGAAGCGATTGCCGAAGCCGGCCACGGAAAACGGCTTTCCATATTCCGTAATCAGGTAGGTGTCGCCCTTGACCGTGCTGGCGGCGATCACCTCGGCCAGATCGGGATGGACCGGGATGTCCATGTGAACGGGGTTGCGGTGCTCGTTCTTCGCTTGCGTGTAGACGATGCGCTCACCTCGGAAGTGCGAGGGGCCGAGCCTCACGACGTCCTCACGGCGGCAAGCGGTGTAGAGCAGAAGGGCCATGGCGAGGCGCTGCTTTGTCCCGATGGGCCAGCGCTCCTCGAAATCGGCGACCTCAATCAAGCTCCACGAGTGGTGACCCTTCGCGACGTACTTGATCCGTTTCACCTCTCGTGTGGGATCAGTATCGACTAGGTCATTCTCTTTGGCGAATTCGAACAGCGAGCGGAGCGCCTTCAGCATGTTGTTGGCAGCGGCCGGCGTGTCGGCCTTCTCATCGCGCAGCTTCCGAACGTGGCGCGGAGCGATGGCTGCCAGTTGTTTGTCTCCATGCGTAGCGGCAATCTCGTCGAGCGCTCGGCGCTGCCAGCCCTGCGTGGACTTATCGAGCCGCTTGAAGGTGGCCTTGTCGTTGAAGTAGTGGTGGCAGGCGTAGGCGAACGTGCCCTTGATCTCGTGCGGCTTCTTCGTCGGCTTGGCGACAGGCTTCCGTTTCTCGGCCGCCTCGTAGGCCTCCCTGAATTCCAGCGAACCCGGCTTTTCAGGCAGGCGCACCTTCGGCTCGGGACGGCGGCGAAAATAGTACCGCACATTCCCGTGACGATCGACATCAGACACGACGTAGGGCAGCTTGATCACCGCCATTGCACTCAGTCCCACTCGTTGACCTCCCCATCGTCCAAGAGGCTGTCGAGTGCGGCGTCAAGCTTCCGGATGTCCCACACCACGCATCCGTCGATCCGCCACGGCTTCGGCATGCGGCGGTCGCGGACCATCTCGTCGTACTTGGTCGGACTGACGCCGACGTAGCGGGCGGCCTCTTCACGACGGAGGCCCCGGCGAGGCGCGACTTCGATCCGCGAGGGGTGATCGAGTTGAGGGGCCCTACCCATGCCGATCTCCCTCCTTGCGGTGGTTGAGGGCGGCGCGGCCCTTGTCGGTGATGCGGATGCAACGCGGTCGGTCAAATGCAATGAGCCGCCGACGCAGCAGTCGATCTTCCGTCACCGGGTGAACGAATAGGAGTGCGCCGCCTTTTCCAGCGACGAAGCTAAGTGCGCGAGTTTGCGCTTCCGTCAGCCTACGCATCGCCGTCCTCCTTCCGTGCGGGGGACAGGGGGAGGGCCCGAACCACCTGTGCTGCATAGTTCCCGTCAAGCGGTCGGTATCCGTTGCCCGGCGGGCCACCGGGGCGTCCGTAGAGAAACAGGATTTGGCTCGGCAGTGAGCCGACAGCGTGGGCTGCCCTCTCCCGCATCTCCCGCGCCCCGTCCTCGCGGTCCTGTGCCCGGAGCGCGGCGAGACGCATCAAAGCCAGCCTCGCTTCGTCCATCAGGTCGGCGCAGGCTTGCGGCTCATCAATCGTGCTCATCCGATCCAGACGGTCGCAAAGGTCTTCGATCTCGCGATCAGACATCTGCTGCTCCCTCGGCTTGGGCGATGCATCTTGGATCACAGCACGACCCTCCGACCCGGATAGGCTTCCGCGTAGGCGCCCAGCACGCGGGCGAGCTGGCCAGGAAGCATCTTGCCGTTGGCGTCGAAGGCGTCGGGCACCAATTTTCGGAATTCTGCTGACTGCCGGGCCTTGCTCATCTGCAAGGGGCACTCAAGCACGGTCTGGATCGTGATGGGTCCGCCGTCGTGCCAAGACTTATCTGCGGCGCAGGCTTCTGGCCGGGCTCGATCCACCCACAGCGGATAGGCGTTTGGGTCGCCGCAGATCGGACACGGCGGCTTTGGAAGACGCTCAGCCATGATCGCTCCCCTCCGTCTCGGCCTTGACGGCGGCGCGGGCGAGGGCGGTGTATCGACCGTACGCGAGACGGCGCACCCTCTTGCGGCGCGTAAGGTAGCCAAGCGCGTTGTAGACCTGCTTCTCTAGGGCATCTGGATCTCGCGCTTGCACGGTAGCGATGATCTCGTCAGCGGTGCGGTCAGGATCGACGTCAAAGAGGCTATCGACGAACCGAAGGAGATCGCTGCCGAGCGGTAGCGCCGTAGCTTTGCGCAGGCTTTCCCTCAGCGCCTCCACCTCGGCAGAGAGGCGGTCGGCGCGGGCTTCTGCGGCGGTGATGCGCTGATAGACGGCCTCGCCGTGCTTGGCGGTGTCGGCTTCATCTGGCGCGTCGCCGCAGATGGATGAGCAGCAGACCGGGCAGACGATATCGTCCGCGATCAGGCCGCCGCCATTGCCGCAATGCTCCGACGATCCGACCCAACCGCAATGCTCGCACTCGGTCAGGTAAAAGCGCTTGCGCACGGGGATGGGTGCCGGTGCTGGCTGGCGGAAATTCTCGGCCTCAGCAAGAATGGCCTCGGCCTCTTCAAGGGTTGGCTCACCGTCCTCCATCCCCTCGCGCAGCGTGTCGCGGTTAGCGGGGGTCATGGGCGGCTCCCCTCAGCGTCGGCGCGGGTGGGGGTGGCCTCGCCAAGGCGCCGCAAGTTTTGCTCAGCGTAGATGTGCAGGAACGAGCCGCCGCCTTCGGCTTTATGCTCGACCACGTATCGCCGAGCGCCCGTCGTCATCGTTGCTTGGCCGACAATGATGCCACTGAGCCGATAGTCTCCAGTGACCTTGGAAACTTTCTCGCCCAGATTGAAAGCCTCCCCGCCCGCTGCGGGCTCGGGTGCGGCGGGTGCGGTGGCGAGGGCGCGGACCTCGGCGATAATGTTACGTTTGGCGATCAAAAGGTCAGCTTCGCAACGTATTGCGTTTTCCCGCGCGCCTACCTTCCTCATAATGTCGTTGATGTCCGACGCTTCGTGGATGCCAGAGGATGCCGCGCTGTAGGCGGCCTCCGCACGGGCAAGGTTTCGCTCGGCTGCGTCGAACACTTCCAGCAGTCTGCGGAGGTTGCCTTTCACATCCCCGGCGCTGGCCGGAGGGGTGGGGGCGGTATCGATCTTCGTCAGCAGCAGTTCACCGAACTCCGTCATAAGATCTTCGATCACGGGCTTGTGGTAGCCGTTCCTGCGCTGAAATTCCGCAAGCGCCTCGGCCACCGGCTGACTGACTACCGTCTCTCCCTCCTCGGCCGCCCCCTCGGCCGCCCGCCCGGACGGCGGGGCGTCGGCGATGAGGGTGCGGACGTAGTTCGCTGCGGCCACGAAGAATTTGGCATCGGCAAGCGCAGCAAGTGCCTCTCGACCGTCTGCCGTAGCGAAGGCAAACAGGCTGGGGCAGGTCGGCGCGTCCACAATCACGCAACTTTTCTCGTCGTAGCGCTTGCGCACACCAGAGACGCTGAATGGGCCGGTCGAGGCCGCCTCTGACAGCCGCCGCACGACCTCCGGCACTACGGCCGGGGATGGGGATCGGGACGCGAGGGCGGCGGTGAGTTCGGGGTGATCAAGCGCTGCCTCAACGACGTCGCGAATGCCCTCAGACAGATCAGCGTAAAACGCGAGCTTGTCTTCATAGGACGCGTGTTCTCGCAGCCAGTCGCCCATCGCAAGGCGTTCGGCCATCTCGCTTGACCAGATCGTCATCTGCTCTTCGTGGCAGACACGCTCGGCCAGATCAGCCGGGTTGGTTGTGGCCTCTGCTGTCGGTTCAGCGCCCATCACGAAATACGACTGGAACGGCTTGTCTACGCGCAGCCATCCCTCGCCTTCAATATGCGTGAGCAGCCGACACTGCCCCTCCTGCGTGGCGCAGAAGTCGAGCGCTTCTGCCAGCGTGGCAAAATTCTTTCCGAACAAGTAGCCCGTGTCGCGGGCCGCGCTAATCTCGTGCCGGACGTGCCACTGGCCGACAATCGGATGATGGTCCGGCTCGCGCCACTTGTTGTGGGATGTCGTATCCTCTGCGGAGGTAGCCCCCGCTTGTGTGGTGGGGGTCATTCAAGCCTCCGACTGCTTATCGGCGTCGGCAGCGCCACGCCCGTGCCAGACCTTCAACAGGTGCTCTTCGGCGTCGCGGTGCCGGATGCCGAGGTGCTTTAGGGCGTAGTTGAAGCCCTCAGCGAACCCGCGGCGATGGCCATGGCGGTCGGCGGAGATGTAATCTCGCATGCCGTAGCGCCGGGCCCGAGATACACCGTCCCAGACGGTGACCTTGTAGGCACCGCGAGAGCCAGGCTCAGCAGAGATGAATTGAGAGTAGCCATCGGCTCCGCCGAGCGGCACAGTCCGCCACCATTCGTGCCGTGCTTCTAGCGGACGGACGAAACGGACATCGTATTCCAGATTGGCGCCAGTCTGCTTATTGCAGGCTTCTGCAAAGTCGTAGCGTGCAACGTGCCCTCGACAGTAGAAGCCCATCAGGTCGCCGCCGTCCGGCCCGGCTTCGCGCAACTCATCTATCGCGCTCAGCGGATCGAACTTGCGCAGTGTGCCGAGATCGTCCGTGAAAGATTGTTCGGAGGCTACAGCCTCCCCATTGGCAGAGGTCATCACCGTCTCTCCGTGGCTGTCAGATCGTGATCGGCTGTCGCGGCATGGTCGCCCGCGGGGTGGGGCGGGGAGTCACAAACGGGGGCGTTGGCCAGTTCGAGCCGCGCGTTTGGAGGCGCGCCCTCCGTCATGGCGCGCTCAATGGGCCACCCACGGCGTAGGCGGTAGATCAGCGTGTTCGGCTTGTGGCCAAGACGCTCAGCCCACTCGTAAACAGTGTAATTGAAACCTCGCCATTCAACACGGTGATTGTTTCGGCGGTTGCGCTGTTGCTCAACTCGCGTAGCCCAGCGACAATTATCGGGTGAATAGCTGCCGTTGACATTTTCTCGCTCGATTTCCAGAGAGGGATCAAAGCCCTCGGCCATATCTTCTGCAAACGACTTGAACTCCTTCCATCGCTCGCAGACAGAAATTCCTCGTCCTCCGTAGTTGTGATAGTCGCAGTGGGTCTCGCGAGTGCATCGATCAAGCATTCCGCGCCACCGTCGATAGAGCGGCGTGTGTGTAGCTCCATGCTTACGCGGTCGAGACGAGGCTTCGGCAATGCCGCAGCCGCACGACTTGGTGGAGCCTTGCTTAAGAGATGAGCCGCGGACGAGTGATGTCCCGCCACAATCACACTGTATACGCCACATAACGGCTCCGTGATTGTCGCGACCTTCTTCCGCCACAATAACGGCTTTACCGAACCTACGTCCCTGATAATCAATTTTGCTTGGCATCGACAGCCTCGCACACCAGTGAATTACTGAGTTCAAGCAAAGCATCCGCATGACACGGGCTGCACTCGCAGCAGTGGATGCCGAATGGCTTACCAGCCGCATGATCAGGGCAGAGAGCGCACCAGCAACCGAGGTTTTTCCCGCGGAGACTTGGAAGGTCCGCTAGCATCCGAGCGACGGCTGCTTCCCCGCGCCCATTGTTGCCGACCAAGATCGTCAGGACTGCATGTCGGCGGCGGCTTGGTGGCTGCTTAAAAAGCCGCTTGAACCGATCGACTGCGCTCTGATGCTCCTCGACGAAGCCAGTGTTGATAACAGGAAACGGGTTGCCCCACTTGGACGGCCGCGCCACGTTGACCGCCGGCAGTCCATTGACCGCCCGGCTATGCGCTTGAAGGTCGAAACCCTTCTTCCGGCTGAGTTGCAGGCGCACGGGCTTCCCGCCCTCGCTCGCCCGGTCCTGTGCTCTCTCAATGGGGGATGCGAGGTTCATGGCGCGTACCCCGCCAAAAATCTTGTTGCCCAGGCAAACGCGATTGATATGGCGAAAAACAGAACAAAAGTACGAATAAAGGCGTTAACATTTTCCGGCTTGAGCTTGCCCTCTGTGCTAATAAAGGAAATTACGGCAAGAGCGCCAAAGAAAATTGCAGCGCTGTAGCCTAAAACTTGGATGATGATTGTGCCTATCATTGACGTCACTCCGTAGGGTGAGCAATGGCGGATGATGGCCGCGTCGAATTCCAGATCGTCTCGTCGGGCGTGACGATCAGCCAGGAGTGCTGGCACAGGCGCTCGCGGAGCAGGTCGGCGAGTGCGCGGGCTTTGCCGAGGATGTCGGAGGGCTCGGCCGGGAAGCGCGGATAGTTCAGCAGCCCGACGCGGACGCCTGTCTCGGCGCCGCCCTTGTAGATGAACTCGGTCGGCTCCACGGTGACGCAGAGACCGGCCATGCAGAAGTCGCGGCATGCCTGTCGAGCCGTCGCGATGTCGCCCGCGATGTAGATGGTCGCGGTGAAAGTGGGGGCGCTGCGCTCGGTCATTGCTCGCACCACATGCTGTCACAGATGGCTGCGGGCTCTTCTGGCGGTTCATAGGCGCCGCGCGGGCTGTTCGCCCACTTGATGACTTCGCGAATGCCCTTTGCACCCATGCAGCGGTGCGGCCGGTACATCGTCTTGCCGACCTCGGCCTCTAATGCTTCGATCGTGTCGATGTCGGCCTCGTCGAAGAGACGAAGGTCTGCTTTGTTCGAGTTGATGCAGCGGCATTCACGCGAGCGATGCGGCAACACTTCAATGCCAGCGCGGGCGAGCAGGGCGTTGCGGCCGTCTTCCTTCATCTCCACGAATGGGGCGAGGACGGCACGATCGCCGTGATTGCCGCTTTTCGGTGAGAAGCCCGGCCACTGCGCGCGCCCGTCGTTCGGGTTCTTGGCTTCCTCGTGTCGGACGCCAACAAGGCAGATGGCGCGCTTCTCGGCGTCGTGTTCGGCAAGCCAGCGCATGCCGGGCTCGATCTTGAGCCTCCAGGAGCACCATTGATAGCGTTGGGTCGGGAAGCCCTTTTTCTCGCGGGCGAGATCAGCGAACCCAATGGAGGTTGTGCGGTAGGTTGCGAAACCGAGGCTGCGCGCCCAGGCTTCCATCTTCTGGACGCGCTCGGCCCATGCCGCAGTCGCCCAGCCGGTGTCCGAGTAGACGACAGCGACGCCTTCAAGGCGCCACTCGTGCGCCCACTGGATCAAAGCACAGCTATCGTTGCCGTAGCTGGAAAAGATGACGAAACGGATTGTCGAGGATCGAGCATCCGCCGAGAGGGGTGCGAAAAGGTCGGTCACGCGCCCCTCCCAGCCCGTAGGCTCGCGTCGAGGGCATCTTGGCGGCGCTGCTCGGCGGCCAAAGCTTTGTTGAGGGCGATGACGCCGTCTGCCGAGAGGTGGTAGCCGATGCCCCAAGCTGTCTCGATCACGGACGTGAGGCCGACGCGTCGGAGCTTGGTCCGGATGCGAGAGACGCTGACGCTCAGAATTTGCAAGTCGGGCAGGTCGTCTTCCCGGTTGGTCGAGGCAATGACAGCGCTTTCACGCGTCACGATCCGGGTTTTTGCGGCATACAAGGCGCACAATATTCGGCTTTCGCTCTGGGTCAGCCGCCACGTGCGCGGGAACTGGATTGACGGCTCCAACTGCTCTCGGAGCTGCCGCACTTCCTCGCGGAGGGTTTCGTTCTCTTCGACGAGCCGTGCGAGGTGTCGAGCCGTTGCGTCGAGGCGATGCATATTCATTGGACAGCCTCCATGTTCGCGTTGGCCGGCGGCTGCGGGACACCGTCGCGCTCAATTCTGCGCAGGGCGCACAGGATCGACGTGTGATCGCGGGCGCCAAAGTTACGTCCAAGCCGCTTCACGCTCATGTCTGGATGAGCGAGACGCACCGCGTGGATGGCGGCCAGTCGGGCGCGCATGATGGGCGCTGCGCGGCTGTGGCCTGTGATGTCGCGGAGCGTGACGCCGAACTGCCGACCAATGTCAGTCATGATCCTACGGGGGTCACGAGCCCGGACTTCTTCCGGCGTGATCATCACGGCGAGTTCGCGGACCCTATCGGCAACCGCAGCGCGGCGGGCTTGAAGTTCAGCGGCCTCAGAATTTTGCCGGCTGTTGTTGAGCCGGGACGCTGCGGCGGCTTGTCGAGATGCGATCCCCTTCAGCCGCTGAACGGCCTCCTGCTCTGAAGCGGGATCGGTAACTGAGACGTAATCCGACATAATCAGGCGCCTCCGTACAGAGAGCGGCGAGGGGGAAGGGTTTTCGAAAGGGGGGCCGTCGCAGGCTTCCGCTTGTCCTTGGGAGGAGCGAAGCCGGCGCTTTTGATTTTGGAGCGATGCGGGATACCGAGGTGGTCCGCCTTGTCCTGGCGCGCGGCGGCAGCCCTACGGTGGTCTTCGCGGTCCTTCGCAGGCTTGCACGCGTAGTGGGCCGGACCGCAGTTGTCGTCCGTGTCCTTGCCGCCGAGTTCGAGCGCCACGACGTGTTCGATGAACCAAGTAGACTTGGCCCCATCGATAGGCAGATCACACAGGACGCAGATGCCCTTGTGCTGCTCCCAGATGCGCAGGATGCGCCCTCGCGACATGGACTTGCGCTTGGAGGTGCCGACGTCTTGGAAGGGCATCTAGGCAGCCCTCCGCGCGCTCGCGGCAGCAGCCTCGGCAACCTCACGGCCGAGCGCTTCCACGTCGGTTCCTAGATGCTCAGACAGGACGCGGATCGCCTTCGCGTACCAAGCCTCGAACCTATCCTGGCTCATGGCGGCGAAGCTGATGCTGGCCGGAACGGGGTACGGCATGCCGGTGAGAGCCGAGACGCGCGTCTCAAACAGGCCGGTCGCGAGCTTCAGATCTTCCAGCAAGACGGTGCTGTCAGCCCACCGATCAGTCTGCTCAAGGACGACGCTGAAGAGGGCGAACAGCTTCCGATGATGCGCAGGATTGCGAGGCCGGCGCACCGTCAGCATCACCGTCGAGCCGACGGCAACTTTGTTCATGGCATCCTCGGCCATGATGTCGGCCGGCACGAAGCCCTGAGCGCGGCGAATGAAGAGGCGTCCTTCGAGGTCGCTCATTGAACGTGCCTCCAAGTCTTGCCGGCGCGCGCCATCTGCACGGCGCCAGCCGTCACACCGAGGCGCTTAGCCAGTTCGGCATTCGATGCGTCGCTGGAGCGAATGAGCCTCACGCCGTCGTCCGTCAGTTTTGACGTGCGGCGTCGTTCGCCTAGCGCGAGCCTTCCACGGCGACGGGCATCGTCGAAGTTTTGGGCAGGTGTGCCGGGATAGAGATGGTCGGGCCGGACGCAAGAGGGGTTGTCGCAGCGGTGACAGCCATAGGCTCCGACTGGGACAGGCCTGCCGTCCAGTTCAAGCGCGACGACGTGCGCGCGGTGCGGCTTGCCGGCATAAGAGAAGATGCCGTAGCCGTCCTTGTCCCTGGCGCCCGTCCACTCCCAGCACCCGTCCGTGCGCTCAAACCAGCGGGCGAAAACGGTCGCCATCGGTTCGCGATCAGCAGCCGCCTTAGCCGAGTGATGCAGCCCGTAGCACTGACGAGAGCAAAACCGAGCCCGTCCCCAGTGAGCCCATGTGCAGCGCTTGTCCCGATGAAATGCCTTGCCGCAATGCTCGCAGGCCTTGCTCTCGGTCGGCGACAGGAACGCGGCCTTCAGAGTCGGGGGGATGTACCGAGCGCTCATGCTCGCGCCCCTTCACGGTGACCGGCCGAATGGTTGTTGCCGTTCATGCGGGCGTTTGCCGGGGAGACAGCGCCTGACTGCTGACCCCTCTTTGCGGGTGGCCAGCCAAGGGCGCGAAGGCGGGCTTTCGCGTAGTCCCGCACCTCTTCCCGGATACCGTGAGGCAGCTTGTTGAGCGTGCCTTGGGTCCGCTCGTCGAGCATGAAGTCGGTGACGGCGTTGATCGTCGTCGCCTCGTCGATGCCCTGCTTGAGCACGGCTTCAGCGTCCCGATCATCGTCGGAAGCGTCGTCAGGCTCTTCGGCAGGCTTTGCCGACGCGGGCTGACCTTGGCGAAACTCGTCGGCCTCTTCTTCCGAGTAGACGAGCCCGTGCAACTCGATCAGCTTAAGGATCACCCGATCCTTCGCCCGCTTCTCGGCCATGGCGTAGACGTAGGCCGCCTGCCGGCCCGAGACGCGGTAATTCACATTGATGACCGCCTCGCCGATCGACCACTCGGCGCGTTCCTCGCCCGCTTTCTCTCCAGGCATGCGGCCGGTGACGAGGATTACCGCCTCGTCGCGCTCCGAACGGATGATGATGGGAGCGTCGAACCGGATGCGCGAGTGGGTAGCGATCCGTTCCAGCGTCTTGTGATAGATCACGGCGGTGCCCTGCACGCGCCAGACGTTGCCTGCGAAGGGCTCGCCGTAGCGCACGAGGACGTCGGCGATTTGCTTGTCGGCGGTCCTCATCTGGCGACAGGCTCCTCGTGATAGACGACACCGGGAAGGCCGCGCGTCTTCTGCGTGGACAGGGTTTCGGCGATGGTCTGGAGAGCACCGCGCAACGCATCAGGGCGGTTCTCGCGCACCCACCGAAGGAAGGCAGGGAAGTCCGTCACTTCGGCTCGCACGACCATACGCAGACCGGTTGCTACCGGTTTGCCGGCTCGACGGGCGGCGGTCTCGGCTTTCTTGGCCTGACGAGCCAAGACCTCAGCCTCTTCGCGGCCCTCAAGATCGTCGGAGCGCGTGACCTGAAAGGCGAGAGCAGCTTGGCGAGCGGCTTCCTCGGCAGCCTTGCGAGCGGCCTCGGCAGCGGCACGTCGCTCTTCCTCCTGACGCACACGCCAGGGCGTCAGAGCGGCTTGGCAGACCTCGCGGGCGAGGATGGCCTTGCCCTTGCCGGAGCCCTTCGTGTCGCCGATGAGCTTGTTGTAGCGAGCCTGGATCTCGGCCTTGCCGTCATCGAACGGCTTGGCCTCGGCCTTTCGACGGGTCTCGGCGGTGCGGATCGCCTCTCCGATCATATCAAGCAGGCGACCGATGGCGTCGGCATCGTCCTGAGACTGGACGCCCTTGCCGTCGAGCCAGTTGGAGGCTTCAAGGTGCAGACCGTCGATCTCATCGCGCGAGAGATCGAAGTCCGAGACGTTGCTGTTGTGGCCGATACCGGCCAAGGCGGGAGAGGCGGCCATCTAAGCGGCCTCCTGCTCAACGACAGGACGCGAGCGCGCCTGTTCTGTTGTAGCCTCGACCGCGCTGAGAAGCCCAGCAATGGCCACAAGCTCGCGGCCCAGATCGGTCGCCAACAGCGCGTGATGAATGCCGCAGGCACCGTCGTGAGCCCCTGATAGGATGCGTTCGGCTATGTTGCGCATGTCCGCTGAGAGACTGGCGACGACGAACAAGGCGTCGTTGGTCTCGCCGTAGGAAGCGCAGGGATCGGGATGGCGCGTAGTCATGCGACGAAGCTCCCGACTGCCGGCGTGCCGGTGCGGATGGGGGCGGGGCGGCCTTCGATCCGCTCAAGGGCGGTGGTCATGGCCAAGCGCATGTCGGCAGCGTCGCCGACACAGAGTTGCCGACCGTCAGAGGACTGGACACCGAGGGCGGCGTAGATCGCCCGGTCCATGTCTTGGCGAGCGTGATCGCAGCGAGCGATGGCGCAGTCGATAGTCTCGCGGGAGACGTAGTTCTTAGCCGCTAGGCTCGTGACGAGACCAATCAGGTTGGCGTCGGCAGAGGCGACGTGCTGGCGTGCCCGAGAGAGCGGGGCGCGGATGGTTTCGAGGCATGCGGAGGCCATGGCACTAGCCCTTAATCGCGTTGTTTTCGGCAAAGATGCGCTTGACCTGCGGGCCTAGTTTGCGGCGGCCGTCTTCCGACAGATCAGACCAATCAAGGTCAGCGATCTGCTCCATCGCTTCCGCTGCGTCATCCTCGTCCCTGAAGACGCCGGCAGACGAGCACTGAAAACCTGTGCCGAGATGGGTGATGACCCAGACACCAAAATAGTCTCTGCGTCCGAGATGGCAGGCAAAGTCGCCAAGGCGCCACGCCTTGATTTTAAGCGGGCCATCAAAACACTTAATGGTAATCTCTTCGCGCTTGCAGCGCAGCAGGGCGGGCTTGGAGGCCAGAAGAGTATCAGCGGACGCCATGGTAGAAGGCTCCTAAGTAAAACAGGGCGTAGATCAGCCAAACCGGCACGGTGATGCCCATGCCAAGGGCGACGAGGCTGACGAGCAAAGCCGTCAGGTTGATCGGCTGCGGCTCAGAGGGCCGACGCAGCGGGATGTGCGGGACAGTCGTCACGGCTCAGCTCCATGTCGGTAGGGAAGGGGAATTGCTCTTCCTCGGCGCGGAACTGAGCGGCGCGGAGGCTGACGAGCAGCAGGCCAGAGGCGGCGATGAGGAAGATGATCGCGGCCAGGAGGGCGAAGGCGGGGCCGAGGTCAGGCATCGCGTGCCACAGCCGTGCCAATGACAATCGTGTCGGGATGCAGGCCCGGATCAGGCCGCCGGCCAAGTGCCTTGCGGATGGCGCCTGACGTCGCTTGCTGACTGAAGAAAAGCCGCTCAGCCCAATCGCCGTCGTGGCAGTTGAAGCCTGTCATTGCTGCCTCGGAGATGAGGCGGTTCACGGCGATGAGAGCTTCCAGCATCTCTGGTGAAGCGGCGATCAGTCGAGCGTTCGGCTCTGCCATCTCAGCCATGAAGCTGACCGGCTCGCGGAGCTTGTGCGCTGACCAGACCGAATGAGGCTCAGACAGCACGTAGCAGTCACAAATCGTGCTGCCGTAATCGCTGGTGACGTAGGGACCGTGCTGCTTGTTGCCGGGCACGTAGTCCCAAGGTCCAGGAGTATGCGAGGCGGCCATCACGCGGCCTCCGCAACTTGATCGGCGTCGAAGTCGTCCTGCGCGGCGTCGTCAGCCTGCGCGGCGGCCGTCAGATCGAGGACGTGATCGCGGGCATCGCCCAGCGTCTCGATGTCGGCGTAAATGAGATCGCCATCAGCCGAGTAGACGGCATAGAGGCCGTCAAGCTGCTGCTGGGGAAAGTAGAGGGGGACGGACATCGAGGCGGCTCCATCGCGACCGGCGATGGGTTATGTCTACCCCGCGTAGAAACTCCCGTCAAACTGTTTCTGCCGCGAGTAGACAAAATTTGCGTCGCGACGAAAAGGACCCTACAAAAGGATGCCCCGGCAGCTCGCAAAAGCTCCGGGGCGCAAACGGGTGACAGGTTTGGCGACCGATCCCGTCTGGATGGCCTCATTTATTGCACACTGTGCAAACTGTCCAGACCTTCCCGCCAAACCCATCGCCCACGGCGTGCGGACGGCCAGTGCCGTGCGCTCAATCCGTCCGGCGGTTAGCGACGCTGGGGGCGGCTGGTGCGGGAAACCGCGGCTAGGAGGGTGTAGCTACCAGGATCGACCGCACAGCTACGGGGCACCTGAAGGAAAGACGCCCGCGGTCTAAGCCCATCGGCTGAAAGAACTTTCTAGGATCGCGCGTCGATGGTGGTGCGATCTGACGGTAAGCGGCAGCCGGCTCCGGCCGTCAGTCCCCCGTCCCAGGTCGTCGCCGTGTGGGTGTGCCGAGGGCCTTTGTGCCTTCACTCGGCCTCTCACGCGGGGCGACCTGTGGACAGATCACAACAACCTCTCAAACCATCAGGGGCAGAAGGAAGTGGCTATCCAATCCGCTTCCACTGCCGGTTCGGTACGATGGAAACGACCTCGGCCACTCGCTCGATGTGGACGTTCTCGACATCGGGTGCGTTGTGGCTGCCGATCGTAAAGTGGTCGTCGCCCTCATGGCGCTTCAAGGTTTTTAGTAGGTACGTGCCGTCCATCGTCTTCAGGACGACTTCAAGGCCGACATAGTTGGACGGCCGATCCGAGAGCCATCGTGCGACGACGACTTCGCCATCTTTCACGCGCGGGTATTGCGACGATCCCCTGGCCTCTAAACCGAAGCATTCGCGGTCAACGACGTAGGGCAGTTCCACCTCGCCGAGGGACAAATCGCCTTCCTCCGCCCATTGGATCTGGTCGCCCAAACCCACCAAGCCGACGATGGTAACGGTATCGTTGCGAGGCGGTCCAGCCCGGCCCCTATGAAGCCACTGGAAATCTACACCAAGAATGCGGGCATATCGCTCGGCTAAGTCCTCGGGGAACCTCTTCCCACCCTCGCCGCCATCCCTTTCATGCGTCGCATAAGTCGGCACGGCGACGTCGTGCTCGACCGCGAAAGCGCGCGCGGAAAGTCGTTCGCCGCGAAGGCGTTGATAGGTCTCGCGAGCCCATTTGAGGCGTTCGCCACGGGTCTCCAACCCAGGCGGCGGGGGCGGCATTCTCATAGCTGCCCGCTGTAACAAATACCTTTCTACGGTGGGTGCGAATATGGCTTGCAAGTTGTTTCTACTCGCAGTAGAAAGGACGAATGAGCGCCGTTGCAGCCCTCCTCGACCTCTTTCCGAACAAATCCGACTTGGCTCGCGACATCGGGCTCAAGAGCCCGACGCATATCGGCACTATGAAGGTGCGGATGCAGATCAACCCGTTCCTGTGGCCCGCCGTCGTAGAGTCGGCGCGTAAGCGTAAGGTTCGGGGCATCAGCATCCGGTCCCTTCATGCGGCTCACCAGGCCGATGCGCCTCTCCGTGAGACGTTGAAGAGCCAGCCGCGCGGAGCGGTTTCCACCGCTGAGCCTGCAAGGGCTTCGGCATGACCCGACCCATCCTTGCTCGCCTCGCATACATCGCCCTCGCTGTCCTGACGACAGCGACCGTCTTCGGTGGCCTCGCTTCACTCAAGGCGTCCGCCTCACGCGGTGATCTTCCCGTCCTGCAATGGGGAGGCGAGCGGTGAAGCGGATCGGCGCCAAGCCTGTCACGATGCCTGAGCGGCATCGAATGCGAGCCCTTCGCGCCGAGGGCCTGACCTACCGAGCCATCGGCCACGCTGTTGGTCGCTCATGGGTCTGTGCCCGCGTGCACACCCTCGACGTGAAGTTCGAAAAAGTCACGCTGGCGCAAGCTTCGCGCCTTCGTCGGCTTACTCGCATGGAGCGGTTCGCCGTGTCCTGCAATCGCGCCCTTGCCGAGGCGCGAGCATGACCGCCGCCTCATCCTTCCTTCACGCATCCTCGCCCGCCGTGCATCCGCACGAGCCGGGCCATCATCTGGCGACCGCGCTTGCCGGCGCTGTCGTCTGGTCCTGTCGCTGTCTGCCTTGCCGGGCTCGCAGCGTCTTCCGTTCGCTTTGTCTGCTCCCGATCCTCATGACCGGGTGCCGTTGAGATGTCTGCCGCCTCCTTCACAGCCGGGGTCTCCGTCTCTCGTCCGATGCTCACAGCATCGGAGAGATCGATGAGACAGACTGCTGCCGCCGCGAGTCAGAAGCCCGTTCGTTCTCGGCAAACTGACTCTGCCGCTCGGACAAATGTCGGAGAGCGCGTCATCGCGTTCCTGCGCCAGCAACACCCGCTCAAGACGGCCGACAACGTGTCCGCTGACAGCGGCGTGCCGGCCGGAACCGTTCAGAAGTGGCTGGATCGCGGCTCCGCGCCGAGCGTCGTCCACTTCGCTCGGCTCGTCTCGGCTTACGGCCCTGACTTCCTCTCGACGGCCTTCGCGACGCCGCCCGCTTGGCTCGACCAAGCCGTGCGCGACGAGCGCGCCGCCGTCCTGCGTGCCGAAATTGCTGCCCGTGAAGCCATGTTGGCGAGGCTCTGATTATGCAGGCTCTGACTGGCGGCTGGCGCCGCACCTTCTGCGCGTTTGCACAGGACTTCTTCAATCGGCTGGGCATCTGGCTCGGCGGTCGCTGCTACCGCATCGCCGACTGGTTCGGGGAGCGCGCGCAGTGACGAAGCCGTTCCGTCTGACTGCGCCCCGACAGTCGCCCGAAGCCAACATCCAGCGCGCGATCCTGGCCTATCTCGGCCGGACCCTGCCGCACGGCTTCCTCATCCACCATTCCCCCAACGGCGGCATGTCGAAGGGCGAGAACGGACGCAATCGCGGGCTCGGCACGAAGCCAGGCTGGCCCGATCTGCAGATCGTGGGGCGCACTGCGGACGGCGAGCCTTTCACCGCCTACCTCGAAGTGAAAGCACCGCGCGGTCAGACCTCTCCCGAGCAGATCGTCATCCATGACCGCCTGAAAGAGTGCGGCTACCCCGTCGCTGTCGTCCGTTCGATCACCGATGCGCGTGAGGCCGTGCGTAGCTGGCCGGTGGCCTCTCGGGATGCCGCTATTCGCACCGGAGGCGCAGCATGACGCTTCGCTACGGGTCCGTCTGCTCCGGTATTGAGGCCGCCACGGTCGCGTGGCATCCGCTCGGCTGGCAGCCTCAATTCTTCTCCGAGATCGAAGCGGCACCGCGTGCCGTGCTAACTCACCGCTGGCCGGAGACTCCGCTGCATGGCGACTTCACGACGATCCGCGAGGGCCAGTACGGAGCAATCGACCTTCTCGTGGGGGGAACCCCCTGCCAATCCTTCTCCATCGCAGGACTTCGAGGCGGACTGGCAGACGACCGTGGCAACTTGGCCCTCCAGTTTCTTTCTCTGGCTCGCCGCCTGCGCCCCCGATGGCTGGTCTGGGAGAACGTCCCCGGCGTCCTGTCAACGAACGGAGGACGGGACTTTGGCTCCATCCTCGGGGGGATGGTCGAACTCGGGTATGGGTTCGCCTACCGAGTGCTGGACGCTCAGCACGTCCGAGTGGACGGGTTTGGCCGGGCTGTCCCTCAGAGACGACGGCGTGTGTTCGTTGTCGGACATCTTGGAGACTGGCGCCGTCCCGCAGCGGTACTTTTTGAGCGCGCGTGCCTGCGCGGGGATACTCCGCCGCGCCGAGAAGCGGGGACGGGAATTGCCGGGTGCCTTGCTGCACGCTCTGGCGGCGGTGGCTGGCCGGACGGCGGCGACGGAAGGCACGACCATCTCGTAGCGCACAGCCTACGTGGCGAAGGCTTTGACGCCAGCAGAGACGGGACGGGACGGGGTACGCCTATCGTGCCGGTCGCTTCAACGCTTGTCTCCGGCGGCCACAGCAACAATCCGCTAGATGAGAACCTCATCGCCTTCTCGTGCAAGGATCACGGTGCCGACGCGACCGACGCAGGCGCGACGCCGACCCTGCGCGCGATGGGCTTTGATCGATCGCACGCGAACGCCGGCGGGCAGCTCGCGGTGGCGTTCGGCATTTCGTGTGATGCCTTCGACCGCTCTGGCGAGGGGGCCAGAGGGACTGCGGCCGAGCGCAGTGGCCTCGGCATTATTGAGGGCATCAGCCCGACGCTGAAGGCCAAGCGGCCGAACGGCGTAGCCAGCGGCTGGGTCGTCCGCCGCCTAACACCCCGCGAGTGCGAGCGCCTTCAGGGCTTCCCCGACGACTACACCCTCGTGCCATGGCGCGGCGGACTGCTGCCCGATGGCCCCCGCTACAAGGCCCTCGGCAACTCCATGGCGGCGAATGTTATGCGCTGGATCAGTCATCGCATCCAGATGGTCGAAGGCTTGCCGCTACTGACTGAGGTGGCGGCATGAAGGTCCGCCCCAAACTCGTCGGCGACCCCGATCATCTCGCCCCCTCATGGGCTCGTGAGACGACGGAAGCGGCGCCTGCCGGGACGATGAACGACTGCGACGTGTGCAAGGCGGTTGAGGCCGGCTGTTTCGGCTTCGGCAAGTTCAAGAACACTCGCGGGATTTCCGCCTGCATCGATCCGGACTGTTGTGCCGAGGCTCAAGCCCGCGCGTCAGGCCAGCGCAATCTCATAGCTGCGGAGTAGGGTGCATGAGTGAACTGTGCACCTGGATCTACGTCGTGGCCGACTACACAGGCGGTGCGCCGAAGCGGCCGATCAAGGTGGGCATATCCGACGAACCAACATCACGGCTGCGGACGATCCAAACCGGATGTCCGTCGCCGTTGATTGAGGTCGCACGCTTTCGGTTCAAAACCCGAAAGGTTGCTGCCGATGTGGAGGGGGCATTCCACAAATACAACTCTGGCTTTCGCACTTCAGGCGAGTGGTTCGACATTGATCCCGCCTCGGCCGTGCACATGATCATTACGATCATTCAGAGCCGTTGTGAGATGCACGACATTGACCCGAAGCATGCGGAGTCATTGCTAAACTTCGCGGGTGGTCGCGAATACGCCGAGGGCGTTATCCGTCGTTTGCGCGGCTGGCGGTTCACGCCATGAGCGCGCCCTTCAGTCACCTTCCCTGCGGCGGCAAGGCCAAGGACGGTCAATGACCATTCCTGCTCGCACTCTCGCGCAACTGGCGCGCCTTAGCCTTAGCGATGAGCAGGCCGAAGCCGTGGCTTCGATGCTGCGTGATGTGGAGGACGCCACGCGCGCTGAGGCAAGCGCAGCGTTGGAGGCGCGACGCTCTGCTGATCGGCAACGAAAGCAGGAGCAGCGTGAGAGAGACAAAATCATTTCTGGTCACGTGACATCACGTGACATCACGGGACAAACCGTGACATCTGCGGACGGCGCGGACAGCCTGAAACAAGCAAATGCCGCAGCGGATACAGTTTTTTCTAAGTTAGAGGGTTACCCCCCTTCGCCCCCTAAAGGGGGCTCTGTCCCCCCCAAATCAAAGCTCAAAAAGGCTCCGAAACCGGTCGGCGTGCTCTGCCCTGAGGACCTCCAGCCTGCGCCGAGCCACTACGCCAAATGCCAGCGGGTCGGATTGGCGCCAGAGATCGCCGACAAGGCGTGTCAGAAACTGATCGATTGGTCGCACGAAAACGCTCACCGCGACATCGCCTACAAAACCGATTGGTCGAAGGCGCTTCACCGCATCCTCGACGAGGACATTGAGCGCGCCGCCGTCGCGCCACCGCCACGCGGCTCGCCTTCAACGCTCCCCTCGCGCGGCAACGGTCTCTCCGAAATGGGCAGGCAGAAAGGTCAGGGTGATGTCTCAGTCTATCGCGACCCGTTCGCACATCTCGACGAACCTCGTGCCCAACGAACCGGTCGCCCCGATGACCAAGGTCGAGCGCGCTCGGCTGGAGGAACTACGGGGTTTGACGAAACGGAACGCGGACGGCTCTTGGACTTCGACCGGCTTCGCGCTGGCGCCGGCTGAACGGGCTCGCTTGGTGGCCCTACGTGCCGACGTAGACGCTAGACTGACAGCGGCCGATGCCGGATGGGATGATGACGGTTTTGATCGGAAACAAGTTCACGACCGACTACATGGGTTTTTGATGGGCTTCTCTGCGCTGCGCGCCTTGGACGGCGGCGGCGGTAAGATGATGGTCGCCGACTTCGTGGAGGCGGTCGAAGATCAGCCCATTGGAGCCGTACACCGCGCCTGTAAAGCTTGGAACCAGCGGGCGTTCAAATGGCCGAATTACAGCTTTCCGCCGACCCCGCCCGACATGCGCCGCGCAGTCAATGAGACGATTACTGAAATGAAGGTCGAGCGTTACGACCTTGATGCGGTATTAAATGCGCAGCTACCCCCGAAGCTTGAGCAAGTGACGCAAGAGCAGCGCGACGCTGCGGCGGCTGAGGCAGTTGCTGTCATCGCTATGATTGCAGGCGCTTCGCTCGTACCGCACGATCCTATGCCGACCGCTCCCTCTCCTGAAAGGATGGAGGTCGCTAGAGAGTTGGAGTCCCGACGTATTCGGCGCGAGGCGTCTGCTGTGTCCGCGTCGTCCGAGGGCAGCGCGCCATGATCTGCCCGAAGTGCTCTGCCGAGACGAAGGTCGTGAGCAGCCGACCGCACAAGGACAACGCTCGCGTGATCCAGCGTCGGCGAGCCTGTGAGGGCTGCGGCCATCGGTTCAACACGCAGGAAGGCCTCGCCGACCTTGTTCGGATGCGTAGGAACGAAACTCGCCGTGCAACGGCATATTTCCAGCGCCTCGACCCTGCCGTTCGAAAGGCGCGGAATGCACGAAGGATCCTTCTGCGTGACGCGAGGATCGAGGCCGCCGAGACCGGCCGGGCCGTGTCCGAAATCCTTGAAGCGTGGAACGTCCCACCTTCTCCCGCATCCCCATCCCAAGCGCAGAGGTAGACGAGACGTGTTCACGCTGAACAACCGATCGCAGGAGCAGGACGCTCGGGCCTACTGCGAGCGCATAGGCGCCGACGCCGACGAGATCGTCTCTGGCTACGTGGAACATCACGGCGCCAAGCACTGGACCCGCATGCCCCGGTGGCGGTGGTATCTCGGCGCATCCGAGGCCGCTCACATTCGTCCGATCTGAGGAGGCCACACATGGGCGCGAAGATGTACGGCAGCCGCAACGGCTTCCAATCCGACAACGACAACTATCGTTGGAAGCCGAATGCGGCCGGCGAAATCCCGATCCCGCCCGACGAGCGGCGGGGTGCGCCCATCATCGAGAACGAGCCGGGCATGGGCTGGTTCTGCATCGTGACAAACCCTCAGGGCGAGTTTCACTGCGCCGATGGCCTGTCGGATGCTGGCATCGCCACATACGTCCCGACGGAAACCTACTGGCAGCGCCGAAAGAAGGGCAAGGAGGCCTATCCGACCGAATTGCAGCGCCCACTGCTGCGCGGATACGTTTTCGCCCTCCTGCCCCTTCCTATCGCACGCCAGGGCAATTCCGGCACGACCTATGAACTGCCGCCGTCATGGTCGCCGTTGTTCGCCCGCGATGGCTGGGGCCAGTCCAAGCTGAAGGTGCATCACGTCCTCGGCCTCCACGGCGTGCCGGTCGCCATGCCTCTTGAGTACAAGAACGCCGATGGCCAGCGCTGCGGGCTCGCGCCTTTGGCTGACGAAGAACGGCTCGGCTGGTTCGACGAGAGAAAGCGCCCCGTCCTCGTCGCCGAGCAAGGTCGCATGAAGGCTCAAGCCGAAGCCGACGCGGCGAAAGCAGAAGAGATCCGGCGTCGTGCTGCTCTTCCCGTGTGGGCGGGTGATGTCGTCCGTCCAACGAAGGGTCCGCTTGCTGGCCGCCCCTACGTCGCCGAGAACGACAACGATGAAAGCGGCCATGTCCGCATCATCACGGAAATGTTCGGCCGCGCCGTCATCACCCGCATCTCGGTCAAGGATCTGGAAAACCTGACGAGACCGGAGGTCAATGGCGTTTCTGCCCTGCGGCGTGCTTGACAAGCGCGTCCGTTTCTTTAATTTTCAGCGCGCGTGAGCCTTAGAGGGTGAAACCCCGTTGGGTCATCGTTGTCCGCAAAGCCGATCTGGCCGCGCGCGACGATGCCCCCGAGAGAGTTGTCCCTGGCGCGCACAGCATTCCCCCATCACCACCCAGGCACAGTCAGCGCATCCCGCTATGCGCCTTCTCTGCACCCTGACGCTGAACGTCTTGGGTGGTGGCCAGATCGATGCGGCGGCGCCGCCAGCCGTAAACGCGGACCTCCCTGGTCTATTGACGTAGGCGCCCCGCATCGACCCTTCACCGCAGCCCGTCGCCAAGCCCGAGACTCCCGAAGCCATCCGCGCTCGCGCCTACACCCTCGCCCGCCAAGAACTCCCCGACGCCCCCGTAGAGGATGTGCTGTGTCGGGCGGAGACGATCGCTAAGTTCCTCAAGGGCGAGACATCCTGAGATGATCCGCTGGTTCAAGTCCCTGTTCGCATGGCGAACTATCCGACAGATGGGCGTCTACGCCTACCAACAGAACGCGGTCACCGGTAAGCGTCGCGCGGTTCGCCTGACCATGGGCTGTCATAGCCCGATTGACGAGAACTGGCTGGCAACTGGCGAGTGGTCCGAGGGTCGGCGCCCACCCCCGCCGTCTGCGCTGCGTCCCGCCCCTCGGATGGGCTTTTGACCGCCACTTTCGTCCTCGTCTACGCCCTGATCCTTGCGGCCCTCTTCGCCCTCGGCCTCACCGCTGAACGCCTCCCCTAGCACATAGGCCATCACCATGGGCTCAGAGACCGAGCCGAAGACCAAGGTGATGAAGCGCATTCCGATCACGGCCGCCCGTCACATCGCCGAGACGTACGGATACGACCAAGTCATCATCTACGCTCGCAAGGTCGGCGCTGACCCTGACCCGTACGGCGAGCATCTGACGACCTACGGTGTGACCAAGGCTCATTGCGGCGCCATCGCCAAGATCGGCGACTATCTCAAGCGGGTCATGGGCTGGGAGCCGCAGCAGGACACCGCGCAGTAGGCGCGAGACACCCATGGCCTTTACCGACAAACAGGCGCGCTTCGTTGAGGAATACCTCGTTGACGTAAACGCCACCCAGGCCGCGATCCGCGCCGGGTACAGCAAGGCAACGGCCTATTCCGTTGGCCAAGAGAACCTGAAGAAACCTGAAGTCGCCGCTGCTATCGCCGAGGCGCAGAAAGCCCGTTCCGAGCGCACCAAGATCACCGCGGACGACGTGCTCGCGTTCTGGCACAGCGTCGGCACCGCGGACCCCAACGAGGTCGTCCAGTACCGCCGCGGCTGCTGTCGCTACTGCTACGGCGAGTATCACCTCTATCAGTTCACTGCCGCCGAGCTGGCCCGAGCGCAGGCGACGGCGTCCAAGGACAAGCCCTACAAGGGCGACCGAGATCACATCGTCTCGCTGGATGAGCATGGCGGCATCGGGTTCGATGCCAAGCGCGATCCGCATCCCGACTGCCCCGAATGCTTCGGCGAGGGTGTTGGCCGGATGCATGCCCTGGACAGCCGAAAGCTGACGGGATCGGCGAAGCTGCTCTATCGCGGCGCCAAGTACACGAAGGACGGTTTGGAGATCCAGATGGAGGACCGGGCCAAGGCCTGGGAGAACGTCGCCAAGCACCTCGGCATGTTCACCGAGAAGCTTGAGGTCTCTGGCAACATGGTCCTCAACGTGACGCGGGACGACGCAGAGCTTTAGCCGTGCAGACGCGGCTGACAGCCAAACAACAGGAAGCCAACCGCCTTCTCGGCAGCCCCGCCCGCAATGTCATGCTTCGGGGCGGATCCCGGTCAGGCAAGACGTTCCTGCTGGTCCGTGCGGTCATTCAGCGAGCGATCAACGCGCCCGGCTCGCGGCACGCCATCTTCCGGTTCCGGTTCAACCACGCCAAAACGTCGGTGTGGTCGGACACGATGCCCAAGGTGCTCAAGCTCTGCTTCGCGGGGCTGCGCGCCCGGTTCGACAAGACCGACTTCTTCCTCGCCCTGCCGAACGGGTCGCAGATCTGGATCGGCGGCCTTGACGACAAGGAGCGGGTCGAGAAGATCCTCGGTCAGGAGTACGCGACGCTCTACTTCAACGAGAGCAGCCAGATCCCGTGGGGGTCGGTCGAGACGGCGATGTCCCGCTTGGCGCAGCGCTGTGAGTTGGATCCGGCGATCGCCAAGGCCACGGGCCGCGCGTTCCTGAGCCTCAAGGCCTACTTTGACTGCAACCCGCCGTCGAAGCTGCATTGGAGCTACCAGCTTTTCCGGTCCAAGGTGAAGCCGGGCACGAAGGAGGCCCTGCCGAACCCCGCCGACTACGTGGAGATGAAGGTCAACCCGGCCGACAACGCCGAGAACCTGCCCTCCGAGTATTTCGACGTGCTGGCCTCCATGTCGGCGGCGCGTCGCCTTCGGTTCGAGGCCGGTGAGTGGGCGAGCGAGGTCAACGGCGCGCTCTGGTCGCTGGAGGACCGCAAGGCCCCCGACGGCAAGACGATGCCGGGCATCGACAGCCAGCGGGTCGCGCAAGCCCCTGAGATGCGCCGCATCGTGGTTTCGGTGGATCCGTCCGGAACCCGAGGCGACGGCGGCGGGGACGACATCGGTATCATCGTCGCGGGTCTCGGCCTGGATGGGCGGGCCTACGTTCTCGCGGACGGCTCCGTGAACCTGTCCCCGGAAGGGTGGGGACGTAGAGCGGTCGATCTCTACCACCGCTACAACGCGGATCGGATCATCGGCGAGCGCAACTACGGCGGCGACATGGTTCGCTTCACCGTGGCTACCGCAGACCGCACGGCAGCGTTCAAGGAGGTGGTCGCCACGCGCGGCAAGGCGGTTCGAGCCGAGCCCGTGTCCGCACTCTACGAGCAAGGCAGGGTCAGCCACGTCGGCGACCTGCCGGATCTGGAAGACCAACTCTGCAACTTCACGCCGACCGGCTTCGTCGGCGAGGGGTCGCCTGACCGGGCCGACGCTCTGGTGTGGGCGCTCACCGACTTGATGATCGTCGGGGGCCCTTCCACCATGGACCTTCTCTGATGGCCTGTCAGTCTTGCCAGAAAGCCCGTCAGGCGGCGTCTGCCTCGTTCAAGGCTCTGGTCATGGGCGATGGGCGTTCGGCCGCTGGCGAGGCCTCCAAGGCGATTTCCGCAATTGCCGAGAAGGTGGAGGCGTCCCGCGTTCGGGCGATCCTCACGAGGCGGTAGGGCCAAAATCGCCTCCAATGCGATATCGCTTGTTGACCCGTATCCGATGTCGGATTAGGTTTCAATCAGATATCGGATTGGAGCCTGTTCATGGATCAATCATACGTCGATGCCGCCGCAGCGGTCGAAGGCGTCGCCCAGGAGCTTGAGGGCATCGGTCGTTCAGGCTCTGCGAAGATGCTTCGCAATGCTTTCGACGCGCTGCTCGGCGTGGATGAGGCGGCGGACTTGCCACCGGCAGATGACGCCACCCGTCGCACCGTAGTTCAGGCTTGGGATCGGTATCGACAGGGCGTGGGCGCAACCGAGGTCGCGGATTTGAAGCGTGAGAACGCGGACCTCATAGCGCGCAACTTCGCTTGCGGGCAGCAGCTTGAGGAGATGAGCGACGCGCTGATGATCGCCGAGCGGGATGTGAGTGAGGCCGCCCGCGATGTGCTGGCCGATAGGCGACGACAGATTGAGGTAGAAGGCTGGACGCCGGAGCATGATGACGCCCACAACGGCGGGCAACTTGCGGCGGCGGCGGCGGCCTATGCGACCGCCGGTCGGCAGCTTGATGCGCTCGGCGGTCCCGGCCCCTTATGGCCCTGGGAGCTTCAGTGGTGGAAGCCGCGATCTTACCGCGACAACCTCGTGAAGGCCGGAGCCCTGATCCTCGCTGAGATTGAGCGGCTGGACCGGAGGCGCCTGCAAGTTTCGGCTGGGCGAGAGAATAGCGAGACCTATGAAAAGGCCCGCGCCATTGCCGAGGCTGCCGCCAATCGGTGGGATAAGTTCAGCGATACCGCTGGGGTGCGCTGGCTGACTGACGCGATCATGGAGTTTGGCGCTCTACCTCGCGACGATGGCCGGTGCATGTGCGCCGCCTGCCGAGATGCACGAGAGCGAACTAAACCCGCATGAAGGCGGCTCTGCGCTGTGTGGGGCTACGCGCCGCCTTCATGCTCTCGATGGGCCGATCAACCCGATTTTCCCGTGTGGTGTCCGGCCCGATGGATCACTCATCAGCCCGATGTTCCCGATACCCCAAATTTGTCAAGCGCCTGACGAGCTGAAAGGGTCGCCATGCTCGTCAACGACGGCCTCGCCAACATCGTCGCCAACCTCGGCACGGCGAAGGACAAGGCTTCCGCCACCACATGGTACGTCCGGCCTCACACGCCGGAGCAGTTCGAGGCCATGTACCGCTCGGGCTGGCTTGGTCGGAAGATCATCGACATCCCGGTGGACGATGCCACCCGTCGGTGGCGCGGCTGGACCGGGGAAGAGGACTTCGTGGAGGCGTTCGAGGCGCAGGAGAAGCGCTTCGGTGTCCAGGCCAAGTGTGCCGCTGCCAAGCGGTGGGGTCGCCTCTACGGATCGGCCGCTATCATCGTCGGCGTAAACCCGCGCCTCGGTGAGCCGTCCGAACCGCTCGACGTGTCGAAGATGCGACCGGGCGACCTGAACTACCTCCACGTCGATGTCGGCCCTCGGCTGCTGATCGACACGTGGGAAGCCGACATCGCCTCGCCGCTGTTCGGCCAGCCCAAGACCTATATGTACCGGCCGGTGGTGCGCGGCGGGCTTGCCGCTCTCGGCGCTGAGGTTCGGATCCACGCGTCTCGGGTGCTGCCGTTCGTCGGCGCCCCGCTGCCTCCGATGTTCGCTCAGACCACGAACACGTGGGGCGACAGCATCTTCACGGCGATCGAGGACACGCTGAACACGTCCGGCACGGTGTCGTCGGTCATCGCCTCGCTACTGCACGAGGCCAAAGTCGATGTGTTCGAAGTCGATCTCAGCGGGATCGGCACTCCAGATGGCGAAGCCCGGATCGTCAAGCGGTTCCAACTCGCCAACATGCTGAAGGCGATCAACAACGCCTTGCTGCTCGGCAAGGACGAGAAGTATCACCAGCGCACATACCAATTCGGCGGCCTCTCGGACATCCACATCCGGGCCATGCAGGAGATCTCGGGCGCGGCCGACATTCCGGTGACGCGATTGCTCGGTCAGGCCCCCGCCGGGCTGCAATCGACCGGCGAAAGCGATCTGAGGAACTACTACGAAACTCTCTGTAGCTAAGTGTATGTTATCGTTCAAGAAAGGGCGCTTCTTGGTGCCCTTTTTTGTTGTCCAAGCGGGGACAGGGACGGACAACTAAAGTGCTGAGGGTACAAGATAATTCACGTTTGCCCGGCCGGGCCGTGGCGCACGGTTGCGCAAGAATGGTGCAAGAGGCCATGCGATGACGGATCAAGATAGCGACGTGCTGACTGGCTATGAGGCCATCGGAAAGTTCCTGGGTTGGACGGCCCGACAGGCAAAACACCGCGCCCTGTCTGGCGACCTGCCGACCTTCAAGTTTGGCCGCACGCCTTGCGCGACGAAGTCGGCTTTAAGGGCCTATCTTGCCAAGCGCATGACGCAGGCTGAGGCGTCGGTACGCCAGTAGAGTTTCCGGCCGGTTCATCCGGCCAGACTGAGACGCCGGGCTGTGCATTGAGGGCGCAGCGGCTCGCCCAACAACGGGAACCCGACCTCTGCGCCCGGCCCGCCTCGACAGAGCGCGTCAATCGGCAGTCAAGGTTGGGGAAGCCGCACCTAATTCTAACACCGGGGCCGTTCTCCAGAGGGCGCGCGATCCGTCCGCAAACGGCACTCGACCTCCGGGGCCCCGGCAGATGCATCGCATCGAGACCGGCCAAGGTCGGGAAGATCGCACCTATCACCATGGGGTCACGAATGGCCGAAAGCCCTGCCGGGGCCATCGCCCGGCTACGTCTCGCCCTCGCACAAGTGGATGCAGACAGCCCGGCGGCGGCGGCCTATCGAGCGGCCATCGCCCGGCACGAAACCGAGGCGCGTGCGGCGGCCCTCGCCGCGACGCATCGGCCGGTGGTTCGATGATCCCCGCCGCCGACCAATGGGGTCCGTTCGCCCTCGACCTTCGTCCCGGCGAGCGGATGGCCCGGCTGCGGTGCCTGCGCGCCGTCGTCCACCTGACGTGCGGCCCGCGCGGCGACGACCTGTCCGACAAGCTGCGACGCGCCGAGGTTTCGACCGTTGGCCCCGTCGTCGTCCTAGCCGCCCTCAACGCTCTTGATCCGCTCGACCGCCGCCGGGTTCTGGCGAGCTACGCCGCGATCAACCGCCCGGTTTAGACCAGGGCGAAAGGCTTCCCGATCATGATGCCTGAACCCCGCGCTCCGGCTCCGGCCGGAACGGTTGACGAGTTGCGCGAAGTCGCAGCCGAGCAGCTGGCCTTGACGGCTTTTCACTCGACGCTCGCCGTAGACCAATTCTCAGTCTTGGCCGATGCCGGGGCGCTCTACAATGCGCGGCGCGCGGTGGCGCATATTCGCCATGCCGTCGCCACGTTGAAGCTCATGGAGGAAGCCGTTTCCAAGGCGGCCACGGAAGCCGAGCAACGGCGCGCAGAACGCGGGCTCAACGGTCGCCAGCGTAGAGGGGAACGCGCATGAAGGGCGCCCCCTTGGACCCGTGGCCGCCGCTAGAGGAAGAGGTTCCGGCCGCTCCGGCGCGCCCCTCGCAAACCAAACCGGCCGGCATCCAGGCGCGGCGTTTCGAGTGGATCGACCCCGCCGAAATCCCCCGCCGGGAATGGCTCCTAGGCCGCCATCTCATCCGCAAGTTCATCTCGGCGACCATCAGTCCGGGCGGCGTCGGCAAGTCGTCGCTCGCCATCGCCGAGGCGCTATCGCTCGCGACGGGCCGCAACCTCATCGGGCAGCAGCCGTTCGGCCGGCGCCGGGTGTGGTACGTCAACCTTGAAGACCCCTATGACGAGTTACAGCGGCGCGTCATCGCCACGGCGTTGCACTACGGGATCGACCCCGCCGACCTCGACGGGTTCCTCTATGTCAACTCGGGCCGGGACGGCGGCATCGTCGTCGCGCGACAGGAACGGAGCGGCATCGTATTGGCCGAGCCGGTTCTTGAGAACCTGCGGACCGACATTCTCGGCAAGATGATCGATTGCATGATGGTCGATCCGTTCGTGTCCTGTCATGAGGTGGACGAGAACAGCAACGGGGCGATCAACGCCGTCGCCACGGCATGGGCCGACCTTGCCGACCGGACCGAGATTGCGATCGATCTCATTCACCATTCGAAAAAGACCGGCGGCAACGAAGTCCAAGTTGAGGATGCACGCGGGGCTTCGGCGCTCTTGTCCAAGGCCCGCGCCGGCAGGGTTCTCAACGTTATGTCGAAGGAAGAGGCCGAGCGCGCCGGCATCGAGAACCGCCGCTCGCACTTCCGGGTGGACAGCGGCAAGGCCAATCTCGCCCCGGCATCGTCCGACGCGGCAACGTGGTTCAAGCTGGAAAGCGTCATGCTGCCGAACGGCGGGAAGGTGAAGGGCATCCCCCTCGACGGCGATAGCGTTGGCGTCGTCACCGCATGGCAATGGCCGGATGCCATGGAGGCCGTCACTGTCTCGCACCTGCGGGAGGTTCAGCGGCGCATGGCGCAAAGCGGCCCGTGGCGCGAGAGCGTTCAGTCGCCCGATTGGATCGGAAACCTCATCGGCGAAGTCATGGGCTTGGACCCGACCGCACCGAAGGACCGAAACACGATCAAGACCGCGCTCAAGGCTTGGCTCGCATCCGGCATGGTCAAGGTTAAGACCATCCAAGACGAGAGCCGTAAGGCCCGCAAATGCGTGGTGGTGGGAGAACTCGCGACGGACTGAAAACCGGGCCTTTGCGCCGCTCCACTACTCCACTCTCCCTAAAGGGAGGTGGAGCAAGTGGCGCACTGGCGCAGAATTGGCCGAAACGCGCCAGTGCGCCAGTCTGCGACACTCCACTTTGCAAGGTGGCGCAAGTGGTGCGGAACGTGGGTATTTGGCTAGACGGTAGCGGTTGAACGGTGGCGGGATCGCACCGGGTCCGAAAAGGCATATCGGAAATCCGATAGGGCAGGGCGCCATATAGCAGGGGTTCGGGAATAGGGATTGGGGATCACCGCGCGCGTCCCGTGGGAAGCTCATTCTTTCGGGCCTCGCCGAAGCCGCCCCTTGCTTGCTCCACCTTGAGGGCTTACAACTCCGGCAACGTTCGTTGCCCGAAACGTAAGGCCCCCTCAAATGCCCAAGAATTTCGTCGCTTACTACAGGGTTTCGACCGAGCGGCAGGGCCGATCTGGGCTTGGAATGGACGCGCAGCGGGAGGCGGTTGCCGCCTATCTCAACGGCGGCAAATGGCACATCATCGCGGAGCATGTGGAGGTTGAGAGCGGCCGGAACGCCGACCGTCCCGCCCTCGACGCGGCCCTTGCCGAGGCCCGCTTGCATCGCGCCCCGCTCATCGTCGCCAAGGTGGACCGGCTCACGCGATCCGTCGCCTTCCTGTCCAAGTTGCTAGAAAGCGGCGTTGAAGTCCGGTTCTGCGACCTCCCGCAGGTGGAAGGCCCGGCGGGGCGGTTCATGCTCAACCAAATGGTCGCCGTCGCGGAGCTTGAGGCCGGGTTGATCTCAGCACGGACGCGATCCGCGCTCGCTAGCAAGCGGCGGTTCTATCAGGGGCTCACGGACGACGAGCGCGCCGCGTTGGCCGCCCAAGGCAAGGCAACGGGCCTAGGCGGCAAGCGCAGCACCGTCCTAACCGACGAGGCCCGCAAGGCTGGAACGGCGCGCAGGGCCGCCAAGGCGACGGATCGCGCCCGCGATCTTGCCCCGACCATCGCCAGCCTGAGAGCGGCCGGCATCACGTCCGCAACGGGCCTTGCCAAGGCTTTGACGGAACGCGGCATCCCGACTGCGCGCGGTTCCGACAAGTGGACGACCGTTCAAGTCCAGCGGGTCTTGTCCCGCCTCGACGCTTAGCCGTCCCGCTCCGGGGCGGCCCGCCGGAATTGTCGCCAAGTTGGCGACATCTCGGCCCTAAAGGGGAAGCCCCATGACAGACCAGCCCCGGCCCCTCGCCGAAATCGCGCGCGAGGCGATGCAGCGAACGTTCTTCGACTTGCTCGCCGTCGAGTTGCCGCCACACATCGCCGAGGCGTTGGTAGAGTCCGCTTTCGACGCCATCGGCGACGCCGCAATCCGGCACCTGTCCGTCATCGAAGTCACCGAGGCGGACGCCAACCTATGACCGCCGAAACCGTGGACATCGACGCGGCCCGGCTCGCCCGGTTCATCCTGCCATCCCTGACGGACAAGACCTTCGGCGTTGCCTATCGAGCGATCCAGCGCGCGAGCATGGAAGCCATCGGCGACAACTTGGACGACGCGCACGCCGAGGCCGTGACCTTCGCCGTCCTGTCTGCCCTGTCGGATCACTATGCGACCCTCGCCGCTCACATCCGGCCGGAGGCCAGCCCATGAGCGCGCTACAGCCTCCCGAGACGGCGCCCCTAGGCGTCAACGTCACCGTCCTGGCGAGCGACAACCGCCGGGAACAATGGTTCCCCGACTGCAAGCGGTTCTTCACGCTCGGCACGCCGCGTTTCATCGGCGTTCCTGACGGCTGGCATGTTCGCGGATGGATCAATCCCACCGCGACGGCCGAAGAGCCTGCCGGCGAGCCTCCTAGCCGCTCCTAGCCGCATTCCAGAGGACAGCATGACCGACACAACCGCCCCCATCGGGCCGGGCGTTCCCGCTTGGCCGGACGACGAGAACCCGCCGCCGCATCCCGCGTATCGACCTTTCATCAACATCATTCACGAACACGGCTGCGACCTGTCGGACGTGATCTTGGGCCGGTTCTTCAATTGGGCCGCCAAGACCGCCCCGAACTTCCTGCCGGCATGGGGTCCGATCGATATGGCCCCGACAACCGGCATGGTGGACTTGTACGCCGTCACCGCGTCCGCCCTCGACGGCTCGACCATCGGCGCGCGGTTCCCCGAATGCACGCGCGCCATCAACGAAGAGAGCGGATGGGATGGCCTCCCGCCCGGCTGGCGCGCGACGCACTACATGCACATGCCGATGGGACCGGAAGGCCCCGACAGCCTTCCCGCCGGTTCGGAGGTAGCGTGTCGGTTCGGCCCGAACACTCGCGCCCGCGCGATGATCCTGGCGCGCATCTTCGCCGCTCATGGCCTCGCCCTGCCGTCAGAACGCGCCGTGACGCTCCTAGCGGCCTTCCTGGCTGGCGAGCGCGGCGAGGCGTCGGGATTGCCGCCCTTGGCCGCCGACACCTCTCCTGAGGCCATTGCGGCGGCATGGAAGGCTGCGGGCGTGCCTGAGTTCCTGCCGGAAGCCGACGCCGCCGTTGCCGCCCTATGGGGGCCGCGCGGGTCCGACCCGGCCTAACCCCTCACCCCCCCCTTCGTCCCGCCGCTCGCGCCCGGCTGGCCGTCCTATGTCTCGGCGCCTCGAAAGACATCGACCATGGCTGACTTCCTCAAGACCTACGGCACGATTGGTGGGTTCACGCTCACGCAGCGGTCCCGGCCCTTCGTTCCGGCGGACTACGGCAACTTCCCCTTCACCGTCCCGACCAGCCCGTTTCCCACCATCGTCTACGTCCTGACTGTGACCAAGGGCGCCACGGTGACGGACGTTGCTCTGGAACCGGCGAACGACGTGTTCACCCTCAACGGCAGTCCCGCCTTGGACCGGCGGGCGCAAATCATCCTGACGACCTTCGCGGCCATCGGCGCGCAGGTGGCGCTCGGCGATCCCACCACGCCGATCATCGCCAACCCGAACGGCTCCGGCGCCTATGTCCGCATTGTCGATCTTGTCCCCGGCACGCCGGTTCCGCCGGGCTCCGGGGTTCGGATCAGCGGTTCCACCGATCCGTTCAAGCTCAAGCTGGCGAACGGCGGCGTCATCGAGTTGACGCGCGACGCGGCCGACAGCGCCGGGTCCATCTTCAACGGCCTCGCCGTGGTGGATGCCGTCACGCCGCTTCCGACCGGCGGCAAGGTGCAAATCCTCTATTGAGGCCGCACCGATGCCGCTCAAATCCAAGGCTGCGCGGCACCGATCGGCGCTGAGCAACGGCACAACGCTGTTTCTCGGCGCCGTAGACGGCCGATCCGAGGCAGGCCGCCGCTATGCGGACCTTGTGGACGACCTGACGGCCGAACGCGGTGGGCGGGAAGCTCTGACGGTTGGACAGGCCGAAGCGATCCGCACCTATGCCGGGCTCGCGATCCTGCGGGATCGGATGCAGTCCGACCTTGTGACCGGCAAGGCGGTGGATCCCGAAGTCTTGGGCCAGATCGGCGACCGCATGGCGCGACAAGCCCGCATCATGGGTCCGGTGAAGCCTCCCGCCCGTCCAAGCCTTCGCGACTACGCGGCGAACAAAGGGAAGTAGGTGCAATGCGCTTTACCATGACGATGCGTGCCGCGTTGGAAGACCCCGAGATTTTCGGGACCGTCCTGCCGGGCGAGAGTTGGGCAGCGTGGCGCGTCGTCTTGATCGCGGCTAACGGCGAACCGCTGACGGACGACGAGCGCGCCATCTTCGCCGAGTTGACCGGGCGCGAGCGCGAGCCCGACGAGCCTTGCGACGAGGTTTGGGGCGTCGTTGGCCGCCGCGGCGGCAAGACGCGCGCCTTTGCCGTCGCCGCGGTCTATCGAGCCCTTCTAGTGGACTATACGGACTGCAACCTAGCACCAGGCCAGCGCTTCCGGCTCCCCGTCATCGCCGCAGTCAAAGAGCAGGCCGTTCAAGCGTTCCAGTACATCCTGGGCATCATTCAAGAAGTGCCGATGTTCGCTCAAGAACTCATGGGCGAACCGACCCAAGACACAATCCGACTGAGCAACAGGATTGATATTGTCGTGACGGCGGCGAACTTCAAAACCGTTCGCGGCCCGACGCTGATTGCCTGCATCTGTGACGAAATCGCATTCTGGCGGATCGAAGGACACGCCAATCCCGATAAGGAAATCTTGCGATCCATCCGCCCCGGCCTCGCGACGACCGGCGGCCCGCTTCTCGTTATGTCGAGCCCATACGCCAAAAAAGGCATTCTCTTCGAAACCTACAAAGAGAACTTTGGTCCAGATGGCGACCCCCGAGTTTTAGTGCTGCAAGCGCCGACCCTTCGGATGAATAGCAGCCTACCGCGACTGCGCCGCGACGTAGAAAAAGCCTACAGGGACGATCCTGAGTCCGCTAAGGCCGAGTACGGCGCGCAGTTCCGCGACGGCATTTCCGACTTCGTAAGCCCGGAGGTCGTGGACGCCTGTACCGACTTCGGCGTGGCCGAACGCGCCCCCGAACCCGGCATCACGTATCGGGCCTTCGTTGATCCGTCCGGCGGCACGGGGAAGGACGCCTTCACGCTCGCGATTGCGCACGAGGTAAAAGACCCGAAGACGAAAAAGCGAACGCAAATCCTTGACCTCGTTCGTGCGATAAAGCCGCCGTTCTCACCGTCCGGCGCCTGCGAGCAGTATGCGGAGATATTGAATAAATACAGACTGCATCAAGTAACTGGCGACAACTATGCCGACGAATGGCCCAAGGAAATGATGCGGGCCAATGGCATTAGCTATGAGAAGTCGGATAAGGTGAAAAACGCTATCTATGGCGCCTTCCTGCCGTTGCTCAACAGCCAATCCGTTCGATTGCTAGACCATCCCGAGATGCGCCGCGAGCTAGTGAATTTGGAGCGCAGCACATCACAGATGGGCCGCGATACAATCAACCATCCGAACAACGGACACGACGACCTCATAAACGCTGCGGCGGGCGCCTTGCTCGAATGCCAGACGAAGCGAAACATCTGGGAAGACATTATCGGCGACCCAAATAGCGAAGAGGACAAGGCCGCGTGGCGTGCCATTGAGTGGCAACAGCGTCTTGGTGGATATGGCTCTTGGTAGCCCGCCGAGCCCCGCGTGTTCTCCTACCTTGGATCCCCGCCGAGGCTATGAGTGTCGCCGAGGCCGCTGACTTCGCCCGCAGGAATGACCGCACCGTGCGCAATTGGGCGGCCTGCCATGACATCGGCCGCAAGATCGGCGGGGAGTGGGTGGTCTCGCGCGTCGCGTTGCTCATGTTCCTCGAAAGCGATAGCGCTGCGCTCGCTGCCTACCTCTCCGGCGACCGGACAGGCGATGTGGTAACAGCCTATTTCCGGCGGCTATCCGTGTCGATCTAAAGGAAAGATCGCCAAATTCGGAAAATCCGGAAAAGCCGGAAATCTCGACCTTTGCCGATCGATTGATCTGCGCCAGTCTAGACGCATGATCTCGACGCAACTTCCCCCGCCGCCCTTTGATGACGGGCGCGGGCTATACCCGGAACGATTGGCCGCCGCTGTCCCGCGCGGGTTCAACGATCTTGTGCGGGAAGCCGCCGGGATGGAAGGCGTCACCATCGCCGAGTTCGTGCGCCGCGCGCTCCTGCATCGCCTCGACCAAATGTCCAAAACGGAGAACCTGTAGCATGGCCGCCGAACGCAAGATCAACGGCAACCTCTACCGATCCGACATGCTGCCGGCCGAACAAGGGCTGGAACTGTTTCTGCGGGTGACAAAGGTATTCAAGGCGGCCCCCGAGTTGATGGGCGCGCTTGCCGCTGGCAAAAGCGATCAAGATGCGCCGGGCCGCTTCATGGCCTTAGTATTTAGCGACGACCTCGACCGGCAGGAAACCGGAGAATTGCTAAAAGACCTTGTGCGGACATGCCAATACAAGGCGCCAAGTGCAGGCTATGAGGAATGCATTATCGGCATTCGACCCGAGAAACTGGCCGAAGTCGTCAAGGTTGCTTGGTTCGCGATGGAGGTACAATTCAAGGATTTTTTGTCCGAAAGCCTGGAGCTAAAAGCGTAAGCTCCGGGAACGACAAGCCTATTTTATCCGCGCGAGAGTTCAGTGCTATTGCTCCGAACGTTGCCGAGAAAATGTATTTGTTTCGGCCGACGCCTGGGTTTGCCAATCCGCCTCTATGCGACATCCAGCAGCTTAGAACGGTCTACACGCTAGCAGACCTCGCCAACTTCCACGAAATCCTCGACATGCGGGAACTTGTTGAGGATAAGGCAAGACAGCAAGTGGAGCGCGATGCGCAGAACAATCGAAGGGGACGTCGGCGATGATAGTCGAAGAACTTGCGGCGAAACTTGGTTTCCGCGTCGGCGGTCTTTCAGAGGCGCAAAAGTTCATCAAGGTTCTTGAGCAGGTTCGCAAGACCGCCAAGGACGCTGGGCGCAGCATGGACACCGGCCTTACGGGTCGCAACTCCGGCCTTAGCCGGATCACGTCCGAAGCCGAGCGTGCGGCCAAGGCTATCCGACAAGCTCGCATGGAAGCCGAGAAGCTTTCACGGGTTCGCATCCAACCGGGCCGCTATGGTCCCGGCGGCGGCTACGGTCCCGGCGGCGGTATCCGTCCCACGCGGCATCCCGGCGGCGGTGGCGGCAATCTTGCCGAAGCTGGCCTTGCGGGTGCTGGCTTAGGCATGGGGCGCGTCGGCGTCGCGGCGGCGGCTGCCTATGGAACGGGCCGAGTGGCGCAGACAGCGCTCAAGTCATCCATGGATTTCGAGCGATCCATGATCGAGGTTGCCAAGGCAACGAATGCCGACGCCGCCGAGAGGAAACAGTACGAAAACGACATCCTTCGTCTGGCTCGCGACACTGGACAGAACAAAGAAGGCTTGGCCGGAATGCTGTCGCAGGCCGGCTTTGCTGGCGTTCCGAAAAAGGACCTCACTCAGTTTACAAAGTTTGGCGCCATGGCCTCCACGGCTTGGCAGACGACGCCGGAGGCAACCGGCCAATCCCTGGCCGAAATCAAAAACATCTATAAGGCAAGCCAAGAACGGCTCGAAGAAATCGGCAACCAGATCAACTATGCGGCCGACTCTTCGGCTTCAAAGGAAGTTGATCTCCTTGAAATCACGCGCCGCGTCGGCTCAACCGCTCAAACCGCAGGGCTTTCGGTTGGCGATCTCCTATCGATGGGCGCCAGCCTCAAGGAACGCGGCGTACAGACCGAGATTGCCGCGTCCGGTATTGAAGACTTCATTAACTTTATGAAGCTCGGCGAAAAGTATTCCGACGGCGCGGGCGAAGGACTAAAAAAGCTAGGCTATTCATCCGACAAACTTCGTAAATCTTTCGTCGCGATGCCGATGGAAACAATTATGAAGTTTTTAGACAAGATCGACAGCATCAAAGACCCGATGAAGCGAGCCGAGGCCTTGACCGGGATTTTCGGTAAGACCCGGCAGGATGACGTTGAGCGGTTGGCAAATTCTATCCAGAGCATCCGTGAGAATGCAGGGAAGTTCAACGACAAGAGCCAATACAGCGGCACGGTAAAATCGCAGTTCGAAGAACAGTTGAAAAATGATGTGTCTAAGATTGATCAAGCGACGCAACAGATTGACGTTGCGATGAAGCGTCTCGGCGATCCATTGAAGCAAGGACTTGGCTTTGTCGCCGAGAAGTTCAACAAGACAATGGATGCGATTGACGATCGTACATACAACAAGACCGCTAATTACAACGCTTATGACGAGTTGCCCGGCTTGGGGCATGTCGGTCAGACCGGTCCGGGCAAAAAGGCTATCGTGGTTCCCGCGATCTCGGCCGACAGCTTCCAAGAGCGCTTCGGCACGGGCACCATGTCCGGCCCGCGCATGTCCTTCCTGACTGGCAGTGGAGCCGGGATGCCGCGCGCATGGCGCACGAAGGGCGGCGGCCTGAGCTTGGGCTACGGCAACGTCGGAATGGATCCCGGCAACGCGCCAACCTTCGGCGCGAATAACTTCGGTTTGGGCGGGGTCGGCGGTTCGGGCAAGGGGCTCGATTGGGCCAACCGCTCGGCACAGCAAACCGTCCAGAACATCACCAACAACACCAACACCGGCAACGATCAGCGGACGCAGACCGCCCACGTGACCGTGAACGCGAGCGGTCTCGAGCAAGTCGGCGCCATGACCAGAGACGCCGTGCAGCGTGCCTTGTCTACGATGGGCGCATCAATTGTGAAGGGCAATTCGGGCGCAACTGGCGAAGCCAACGCACCATAGGAGACGACATGCTTAATCTATTCGACGCCGCACCGATCAGCACGCGCCGCAAGACTGGCGACGGCTACCTCGTGGCCGAGGCGCGGGCCGCGAGAACCGGGATACAGGTCTACAGCGGGGCCGAGGTTGGCCGCCCCGATCTCCAAGTGGTGCGCGTGCTGCGCCCGGAGAACGAGGTATTCGACAAGGCCAGCATGTCCACTTACGGGACGGCGCCGATCACGCTGGGACATCCGCCCGGCGGCGTCACGGCCGATACGTGGAAGCGCTTTGCTGTCGGTCACGTTGGCGAGGGCGTCGCCCGCGATGGCGAATACATCGCGCTCCCCCTCATCCTCAAGGACGCCGAGGCCATCCGCCAGCTTGAAGGCGGCACCCGAGAGTTGTCGGTAGGTTACAATTGCTCGCTCTCCTGGGCCCCTGGTAGCGCCAACGGTGAGACCTGGGACGCGGTGCAACAGGTGATCCGCGTAAATCACGTGGCCCTCGTTCCGCGCGGCCGGGCCGGTTCCGAGTGCCGAATTTCTGACGCCGCTCCCTCCATCACCGAAAGGGCTCACACTATGGCCGACAGCATCACCGTTCCGACGAACTTCCTCGACGCGATCCCGACGCACGACGCAGCGGCGGTGTCTACGATCATCGCCGACTTGCAGTCCAAGGAGGTGTTCCGGGTCCGCGATGCGGGTCGCCGGGCGCAAGACCTTTCGTGGAAGTTCGGCGCCGAGATGGGCCGATCCGGCACCTTCGACGCCGCGACCGCGCGCAACGGCTACGAGTTCTTGCAGGGGCTTTCGAAGATGGCCCCGGCCGTCGAAGCGCAGTTGATCGGTCGGTTCCTGCAAGGGGATCAGAGCATTAATCCCGGCTTCGATCCGCAGGCCGGCGAGAAGGCCCGCGCGAAGATGATGGAGGACAGCGCCAATGCCTGGCGCCGCCCGACCGGCTCGCATGTGGCGCAGGATGCGGCCCCGCCGCCGCCGCCGGCCATGTCAATGGATCGCGAGTCCGCTTACGCGCAGATGTGCGACGACCTTTCCAATGCCTGGAAGAAGGGCAAGTGAGATGCAGAAGCTACTCCCGCTCACCGATCAGGTCCGCGCCGCGCTCCGCGAGGATCGTACGTCTGACCAAGTGAAGGCCCTCATTGAGGAACTAGGGCTCGATAGAGAGCGGATCAAATCCGACCTCATCGCCGCGAAGGCGAAGGCCGTCGATCCGATGACCGGCGACGACGAGGCCGATGCAGCGCGACGACTGCACCATGATCTCGGGTTCGAGGAAGAGCGAGCCGTTTCTTCCATCGCCCAACTCAAGCTGCGACTGTCGGCTATCGAGACAGCCGAGGACGAGGAACGCCGCCGCATCGCCTATGAGGCCGCCGAGGTGGAGCGTGACGAGTGCGTGCGCTTGGTTCGGGAAGAGTACCCGAAGCTCGCCGATGCCCTCGTGGTACTTCTACAGCGCGTTGTAGCGAGTAACGAGCAGATCCGTCGCGCCGATCCGCCGGCAGACAAGCCCCGCCTGCAACCGGCCGAATGGATCGTGCGCGAAGCCAACGACATCCATTATGGCCAGCTTATCGACAACGTGATTTTGCCGGGAATGCACCGCGACGCTGCGATGAAGTGGTTCCGGCGGGTCGCAGAGTGCCGAAACAACTAGAAAGGCTTGTCGCAGTACCGGAAGGCTTCGGCCAGCCGGGAAGCGGCGGCACTGTAGGCGTCAAGTTCGGGAAGCAACCGCAAACGGGCATCCTCGAAACCTTGAAGCGCAGCGCGTCGCTCGCCTCGCGACATGGCAATCATTTCCTTGCTTGACCGCCGGCGCATTGAAGCCGCCATCCCGTCAATGGAGGCGGCAGTCCGCGCCGCTACCTCCGAAATGCCCTGGCAGCTTCCCGAGGGCGCTTCCGCCGCTGCGGGCAAGGCGATGAAGGGGTAGAGGATCGCGGCGACGAGGTAGCGCATCGCTACAGGTTAGCACGAGAGCGGGAGGCGGCAAGCGGCCTCCCGGCAACCCTATCTGCTCAGCGGGACGCGCCCGCCTTTGCGCTTGAGGGAAGGTTCAAGCGCCTTTGTAAGGGCCTTCTCCGCTTCCCGTATCGCCTCATCCGTGGAGGAACGTGAAGCCTCGTCCGTCGCAGGGCTTGCGGGCAACAAGTAGCCGTCCACCGGCCTTGCACCGGGCGAGAACAAAAGCCCGCCTGCCATCGCGGGCGTTCCAATAGCGGCGACAGCCCCAATCGGGGAAGCGCCTACCGGAGGAGCGCCCACTGGGGGAGGGGCACCGAGTTGGAGTGCCTGGAACGCGACATCGGGCACTGCGGCTACGATATCGAGAAGCGACCGCACGGACGGATCAAGCCGCACCCGTCCAGTCTCCCAATTCCGCCACGTATCGAACGGGATGCGCAGCCGGGCCGCCATCTCGCGTTGCGTGAGGCCGAGGCTGACCCGTAGCTGACGCGGCGGGATGACCGTGCGCGCCGTGGCCGGAGGCTCTTCGTCCGCATAGCCGTCTTCGGCCTTGTACCTGCGGATATCGTCTTCGGTCGTTGCGTCGAGCTTCGCCCGATCCACATTGGCCGGGCGGCTCATCGCCTCTTCTAGGCTGATGCGTGCCACTTCTTGCGCTCCTTGCGGTTCGCGGGCCACGCCGTGATAACCCAGCGAACGGCCTCGCGATCGGTATAGACGACCGTGTAGAAATCGCCGCCAAACTCCCCGACGGCCTTCATGCGGACTTCCCCGTAATTCTTGCGGGTGTCCTGCCATTCGAGAGTGCGGCCGGCGAAGATGCGAATGGCGACATCGAAGCCAAAGCCGCGCTCGGCGCGGACCTTTGCTTCCTTCTCGTCGTCCCAATCGAAATCCATGCCTCAGAGTATGCGGTTAGCACATACTGCGCAAGGGCGCGGATGTGCGGTTAGCACATATCTTTTCCGCTGACGCGCAGCACGAAACCCCCGCCGCCTTGCCGGGCGCGGGGTTCTCGTGTCATGGTGTGGATGGAGCGTGAGACCTCCCGAGATGGGCCCTTGCCGGGGCTGGCATCTCAGTCCGTGAGTGGGCGTGCGCTGCGGCTTGCCGGCCGAAGTGACGCCGAGAAATCGACGCGCCCGCTTGCCGTGGGCTGCGACCGGCTCACTATGCCGGGAGTGCCACGGTTATACAAGAGCCTTCGGGTGAAGGCCGTGGCGCACGTTCTCACGGGCGTGTTCTCACACTCCCGGCGCCAGCCCCGCAGGCTGGCAGCCTGGACGCGACATGCAGCGCGCGTCCCCAGCCGTGAGAAGCTGGTGCAAGCACCGTGAGCACCGAACCAATGGGTTTCCATCATCCCCTGCCGCCCAAGCGCATTATCGCGCTCGGTGGCCCCGTGACGGCTGCGATCCGCGCTATGCGCGCCGACGAGCCTGCGACCGACTACACCCGCATCCGTGAATTGCGCCGCGCGATCCAAGACAGGATCGAGGCGGACCTTGCCTTGCTCGACGCCCTCGACGGCGACGCCGACGTTGAGCAGGACGCGGGCGAGATGCCCGAGTCAGAGACATTCAATCGCAACCTCGATGACGAACCCTCTCTAGGCTCGCTCTACGGCACTGCCGAAGGCGCTCACCTAGGGCAGGGCGATTGGGCCGGAGGCGGCGGCTTCGACCTTGAGGAGGCCGCCGACGACCTGCCTCAGGCTGACGACGATTTCGAGTACGACAGCCGCGACCTGCCCGCTGTCGTCGTCCACTACGGCGCGCCGCGAGGTGCCCTATGAGCGCCGAGCATCAAAAACGACCTCCTGCCGAAATGGCACTCATCGAAGTCTTTGATGCTACCAAAGAGGCGCAGCAAATCGCCTCCGCCATCCTGCTCGCAGCGCGGGGTATCTTCGACAATAGTGACAGTGATGGGCTGACACTTCTTGCCGATATGATGCGCGGGCAACTCCGGTCGCTTGAGCATGAAGTGCGCGGCGCACAAAGGGCCATCGGTTTCGCGGAGGGTGGGACGCCATGAGCCGCACCACTCGCCGCATCGCTTTAGGCGCTATCCTCGCCGTACCATTCGCGCCCGTCCCTGCCATGGCCGCGCCGAACTTATCGAAGCAAGAGCGCGAGTTCATCGCGCTTGTGCCGTGGCTGCAATCTGTCGTTCCAGAGGCCGAAGAGGCCGCGCAATTGAAGCACACGTTGTACGAAGCTGCCATGGAGAAAGCCGGCCGATGGCGGCACGACGAGACGACTACTGAACATCACGCACGACTGCGCAGAGTGGAAAGGGCGCAGCGGGAGAACGGCTATAACCAAGCGTGGGAGCGGATGACTGCTCTCGAAGAGCCCATTGGCGACGCGACGCGGGAACTCATGGGCTACCCCATGACCACGCCCACCGCCATCGCTTGGAAAGCCCGTCTCGCGATCCTCTTCGACTGCTGGCACGAAGAGGCGCTGGACGACATGGCGGCCCTGGTGGGGAGGGCGCGGCAATGCGCTTAATCCTCGCCTATCGCGCCGTCGCGTACGTTCGATTTGCGATGGCCCTGCTTCACATCTCGCTCGCACTCGGATGGCTAGGCGAAAGCCTGTGGCACGCCGCCCGCGCGCAGATGGACGAAGCCGCAGCACTCGCGGATCGTGCTCACCTGCCCCGCAGCTAGTACCCCGGCCCGGCCGCTGCGGCGGTCAAATCCGAAATCATTTCGGATATCGGCAACGGTTGCCGATTTGCCCGCCAACTAGCCCGGCCGGGCCTCACGACTGCCGCTCGCGCACTCCCGCGCGGGCGGCTTTCATCGTGAGGTTCTGACATGCAAACCCATCGACCCACCGTCACCCGTCGCGGGCTCGCCTCTGGCTTATCGTGTATATTATCAACGGTTTCAGTCTTCACGGCCCAACCCGTCGCCGCTTCTGTCCCCGAACTGGTGCAAGACCCGATCTTCGCGTTGATCGAGGCCCATCGCCTCGCCGTCGCGAAGGATCGGAAGGCCGGCGACGCCCTCGCGCGGGCTCGCCTCATCCATGGTCCCGCCGTTGTCGAGTTGACGGCAGAGCGCAAGCGGACGTGCAAGCTGCGGCACAACCGACGCCGCGACCTTCGCCGGGCGACGCCTACCACGGCGGCAGGCTTCCGCGCCTTGCGGGCCTACTATCAGACGCTCATCCCCATGCCAGACATCGACGACGTGGCGACCCGCTGCGCCGCCGACTTCGTGGCCGCCGTCGCCCGGTTCGAGGGGAGGGCGAGCCGATGACCAGCTTCCCGACCGTCTCAGATCAACCGATCGGTGGGGGCGCCGTCCCGACCGTAGACGCCCGCGAGCTTCACGCCTTTCTCGACGTGCGCCGCGATTTCAGCACATGGATCAAGGATCGGCTGCAAACCTACGGGTTCGCCCAAGACGTTGATTTTGTGATCGTTCATGCCGCTCCCCAAATCGGGGGAGTGGGAAACCGGGGCGCTCGCCTCGACTACGCCTTGACCCTCGACACGGCCAAGGAATTGTCGATGGTGGAGCGCACCGAAAAGGGGAAGGCAGCGCGCCGCTACTTCATCGAATGCGAGCGGCAGGCCAAACTGGCGCAAGTTGCGCCGGTTTCTGTCCCGCAAACCCTGCCAGAGGCCCTACGGCTGGCGGCGGACCTCGCCGAGGCCAACGCCCGCCAGTCGGAGCGGATCGCCGTCCTAGAGCCCCAGGCGGCGGCCCTGATGACCCTTGCCGAGACGGAGGGGACGTTCTGCATCCGCGACGCTGCAAAGGCCCTTGGCGAGCCTGAGAACGCCTTGCGGACCTACCTCAAGCGGAACGGCTGGATTTACCAGCGAACCCCAACCGATCCGTGGGTGGCCCGATCCGAACGCCTCGCGGCCGGCATGATGCGAACCAAGGTGGTTCCCGTCGAGACCTCGACCGGGACGTGGAACCGCACTCAAGCCCGCATCACGTCGCGCGGGCTCGCCTTCCTCGCCGTCCGTCTCGGCAAGCCTGTCCCGCTGGAGGCGCAAGCCCGCCTCCCGCTCGCTCTTCCCGCCCCGGTCCGGGCCTAACCCCCAACCGCCCCGCCGTGACCGGCGGCGGGGCACCTATGGAGCACAGAGAGATGGCAAGCGGCGGAGAGAGGTTTCACGAAACCGACGGGAAGCTGAAAAGGGCATGGGTCGCGCGATACTTTGATCGAGAAGGCAAAAGACGGCATGTGACTTTTCAAACACAGGAAGCTTGGTCTTATTTTTTAGAAGAGATCAAAAAGAAAGAGGATTTATGGAAAGCTGAACGGTTGCTGTCTAAGATTGGGGGCGACAATGGCCAGCGTTAATAAGAGGCGATGGACTTATAAGGGCGTCGAGAAGACAGCTTGGGTTCTTCGGTATGTTGACAAAAATGGTAAGCGTCACACGTCAACATTTCAAACGAAGAAAGCGGCCGATCATGCTCGACTTCGTGTGGAAACAGAAATTGATATGGGGGTGCACGTTGCATCCTCAGAAACTGTAACTGTTGCGTCTGCATGTGATTTGTACTTGAAAGACTGTGAACGTCGCCACCGTATTAAAGACAGGATGACGTTGACAACATTGGCGAACTACCGCGCCGCAATTCGGTACACAATCGTTCCCCAACTCGGGCATCTGAAGCTTACGGCGCTCACTGCTGATATGCTGCAAGAGCACTTAAACGAACTTTCAATAAGGTTCTCTCGCGCTAATGTAATGCGTTGCAGATGGATATTAAAAGCGGTCTTGGCTTTTGCTATGCGGAAAAGGATGATTGCTAGAAATCTTATCGTTGAGGGCGGCGTTCGCGTGCCGAGTTTCGTCAAAGAACGAATTCAAATTCCAACAAGGGCTGAGTTGGGAAAAATTTTAAGAGAAATCGAGGTACGCCATACCCTTGATCGCTACAATGTTTTCGAAATCAGACGATGTGCTATCCTACTTGCAATGTTCTGCGGTATGCGGCGCGGAGAGATCTGCGGCTTACATTGGGAGAATGTTGATTTTGATGCGGGCATCATACGCATACGGCATAACATGTCCCTGCTGGACGGTCTGAAAACTCCGAAAACTTGGGCTGGCATCCGAGATGTTTCGATGCCCGAACGGGTTCGTTTCGCTCTACAGGCATTGGCGGCACAATCAGGGCATCCCGCTTCGGGACTTGTCTGCCGCACACATCAAGGAAAGCGCGTGGCACCGGTACAATTATGGACCTATTGGGTTAAGGTCGCGCAACGTGTCGGTCTCTGCGATGACAAGGGGACGCCAAAATATCACTTTCATGCGTTGCGCCATGCTAATGTGAGTCTCCTCATCGCTGATGGGCTTACCCCCTTGCACATCAAAACCCACATCGGACACGCCAATGTCAGCACGACGATGAACGTCTACGGACACTTATTCCCGGAGGATGAGCGGATCCGAAAGTCGGTGGAAAGCATCACAAAAGGTTTCTGAGTGGCGCAAGACGTGCTCATGAATTCCTAAGCCACTGAATTGCATAGGATTTATCTTCCGGAACTACTACGACGCCATCAGCGCCAAGCAGGAAAGCGGTCTGCGCCCTCAGTTGGAGCGCCTTGACGCGATCCTGTGCGCGGATGCGGGCATCCAGATCCCCGACGGGGCGTTCTTCACGTTCCACTCGCTCTGGCAGGAAACGTCGGAGCAGAAGGCCAAGAACTTCCACACGCTCTCGCAGGGCGTGAAGCTGATCGCCGATACCGGCCTCGTTCCCGAAGAGCCCATGTCCAAGGGCCTCGTGTCACGGCTGGTGGAGGAAGGCACCTTCCCCGCGCTCGACGACGCGATGCAGGCTTACGAGAAGGCGGCGGGCGAGCTTCGCGACATTCCCGAGGATGAGTCCGGCGAGGACGACGAGACCAGCAACGTCATCCCGCTGCGCCGCGCCGTGGCACAGGATGCGGCGCCGCGGACGCTGTACGTTTCACGCAAGCTGAAGAACGGCGACGACCTGCTTGCGTGGGCGCGCAGCCAGGGCCTGCAGAACCTGATGCCGGCCAGCGCGCTCCACGTGACCATCGCGTACTCGAAGGCGCCCGTCGATTGGATGGCCATCGCACCGACATGGCAGGGCGAGAAGTTGAAGGTCGATGCGGGCGGCCCGCGCCTGATGGAGCAGTTCGGCGATGCCGTCGTGCTTCTGTTCGCCTCGTCCGACCTGCAGTGGCGGCACCGTGAGATCGAAGAGGCTGGGGCCTCTTGGGATCACCCGGAATATCAGCCGCACGTGACCCTGTCGTGGGATCTCGGTGACACCGACCTGTCCAAGGTCGTGCCCTACAATGGGCCGCTGGTGTTCGGGCCTGAGACTTTCGCCGAGGTCGATGAGAACTGGCGCGAGACGATCGAGGCCGCGGAATGACCGACAAGCACGAAGGCCTGCCTGTCAAGGGCTACAACGCCCAGACCGAGGCCAAGGTCGCCATCGTCAACGAGAACAAGATGCTGGAAGAGCGCTGCATTCGTGCGGCCGAGGCCATCCAGCAGACTCCCGGCATGGATCCGCGCATGGCTGCGCTGGCGATCACCGGCATCCAGCAGTCCTTCATGTGGCTGAACCGCGCCGTGTTCCAGCCGGGTCGTGTCGATCTGCCTGAGGACGAGTGAGCGAATGAACCCCGAGCCCAACAGAAGTGTCGTTGTCGGCGTTGAGCCCACGCATAACGGCATTGTCGTGCATATCGCTCGCGACGCCCGCTTCTATCCCGACGCTGCGGTATGGCCGATCCAGTCCATTAAAGTTCCTGACGAAGTCCTGGCTCGCATCTCTGAGATCGTTTCGGGCAAGCTGGTGAGCGTCGCCGCAGAATAGGGAAGGGGCCCGAAGGCCCCTTGTCAGATCCGCACCGCCTTGAACCGGGTGGTCTGGAAGGCCGCGTTCAGGTGATCGACCCTGATGTGAGCCTCGCGCTCGGAGATCTTGGCGAAGGCAACCCGGTTGCTCTTGGTGTCGATGATCTTGAACATTTGCTGTCTCCGTCTCTGCCTGTACTTGTAGATATACAGATCTATACTTGAGGCGTCAACAGTAATTCTCTGCTGAGCGCAGAGTATTTTGTAGTTGATCCGGCGCGTCTCCTGCTCGGATGATGCACCACCGGCTAGAGGCAGCGCGTGAACCTCAAGCTGCGAACCGCCTTCGACCTCGCCGCCGTCGCCCGTGACGCAGGCAAGCGCGGTCGGATTGAGATGAAGCCCATCGGGGCGCGGCTGTCGTTCGAAGTCGCGCTCTACCGCATCATCCTGCGGGTTCTGGCGGTCTACGAGAAGGCCAAGCCCGCGCTGATCGAAGGCGCCCGCGCGGACCGCTCCACGCTGACGATGGATGCCTTCGGGATCTCGGACATCGTCTCGGCTCTGCGGGGCTCGTTCTCGCAGGCCATCGCCTTGGCGGATAACCCGCTGCGGGATCTGTTCCGGGGCGAGGGCGCCCGGCACGACAGCCGCTGGATCGAACAGGTCAACAGCGTCATCGGTGTCGATCTTAATGCGGTGGTGACCTCGGAGCAGGTTCAGCCAGCCATTGATCTCGCTACCCGGCGGAATGTTGCCCTGATCAAAGGGCTGACCGACGAGGTTGCGGCCAGGATCGAAGTCGCCATCACCGATCTGGTGTCACGGGGTGCATCCACGAAAGAGATCGCCGCGAGACTCACCGAGATTGGTGGGTTCGGTAGGAGGCGCGCGCAACTCATCGCCGTTACAGAGGCGAATAAGTTTAATGGCGAACTGAACCGAATTCGTCAAACGCAGGCGGGAATTAGCCGTTACACGTGGTCAACCGTCCGCGACAATCGAGTGAGGCCAAAGCACCGCGCTCGCGAAGGCCAGACCTACCGTTGGGATACGCCGCCGCAGGGCGGGCCACCTGGTAGCGAGCCGCGTTGTCGGTGTGTCGCCAGAGCCGTTCTTGACTTTGACGAGCCAGCCATACGCAGGTCCGAACGTCGCCGAGCTAGTACACAGGGGCGGCGCGCCGTCGAAGCTGCTCTTACAGGCTTTACCCCCTAAGACAGGACAGCGCCCATGCTGCCCGACATCTTCACCATCGACGGGCGCTGGCTCGACACGGAAGATTGGGAATTTGACGCCACCGTCATGGGTGACGATGGCCAGCCGCTCAACCTCACCGGATCCACGCTGCGACTGACGTTCCGGGCTCTCGCCGACGGTGCCATCGTCAGTCAGCACGACACCGCACCGGGCGTCGGTCTCACGGTCAAGAACGCGGTCGGCGGGGTACTTACCGTCACCGGCCCCGTGGCGCTCCGGACATGGCGCTGCCCTCTGGGTGTGGCGGGTCTCGTGTTCCCACAGACCATCATCGGCGACGTGATGCGACAGGCCACCCTCGGCGGCTCGTATCGCGCGGTCCAGCGGTTCGCCCTCGTGGTTCTGCCGGGCACGACGATCAAGGCGGCGTGACGTGGCGGGGATTGTTCTGCCGCCGCGCGGTCGCGCCAAGGTCAGCGTTTCACAGGTTGATCGCCCGCCTGTCATGGCGATCACCGTGCCGGGCCAGCAGGGCGCAACGGGTCCGCAAGGGGATCGAGGCCCGCCCGGACCGCTCAACAACGGCTTCGGCACCGTCGATTACACCGATACGGATGCAGGGATCCCGTTGCAGATCCCGGCGGGACAATGGGTGCGGATGGCCCGCAACCTCGTGCCGTCCACCTCGAACGCTAACCCGCCCGCTGGTCCTTGGACGGGCTTCCAGTTCTGGCGCGATGGCGCACTTCGCGCCCGTGCGGTCGGCGACCTGATCGCGCTCAAGTTCTCCTACGTGGTCGTGCCCGAACAGCGCGGCTCGGCGATCCGCTTCGGCCTCTGGCCCGGTGGCATGTCCGAGTTCGATTTCGGCCCCGGCCCGATCATAATTTCCTCGGACGCCGGTCAGGAAGAGCGGTCGTCCGCGACCTTCATCCAGAACGTCCGCTCCCGCTTCGTCACGTGGGGAGCCGAGGTTCACATCTGGTCCTCGGCCGGCGCGACGCTGCTTGAGTTCAGCCCGGAGATCACGCCGCAAGGCCACGTCTCCGCGTCGGCCTGATCACTTCGCATTTCTTGGAGGCGTTACATGCCCTTCACTTCGGGTGTTCATATCGCCTGCACCACGATCACCACGCGCGCGAATGCGACGCTCACGGGCGACATCGTCTCGTCGGACACTTTCCCGACGGGGTCGGGCACGTCAACGCCGACCGCGTCCGACAACACTGCAACGGAGATTGCGGCGGCGGTTGACGTTTGGGTGTCCTATGGCGCTGCGCCGGCCGATCCGGCCCTTCCGACGACGCCTCGCCTCGTCGTTCGCGCGGGGGAAACCCGCAATCTGTTTCTGCGGTCGGGCTTCGTGGTCCGCGTGGCTGCTGTGGCTTAAGGCGGGCACCGCTTCATGGCTGGCTTTTCCCTTGGCCTTTCCCGGCTGCTGCCTCAGCGAGGCGGTACGTCGATCACGGCCTCCATCGGCCGTGTTGCTGTCGGCGATACGATCGTGCGCGGCACCGTGCCCGCAGGCGCCACGGCTGTGTGCCGCCGCAACGGCACGCCGCTCGGCTCCGCGACGGTCACGCCTCAAGGCGCCGCCACCTTCACGCTGACCTCTGCCGCCACGGCAGGACAGACCTACGACTTCGCTTGGACACTGACCGGCGCCAGCTTGCCTGTTGACGTCATCGTCGTTCTGGGTCCGGCCACGGCGTCGTTCACGGTTGGGGCATCGCCCGGCTCGCTAATCACGACTCTCGTCGGATTGGGCGCGGGTGAGACGGCGCAGTCCATCTTTCCGAACGACGGGCGCGTCGCGATCAACGGCAGCGGCAACGCTCTGGTGGTCGGCCTCACCGCCTCTTCGATCGGCCTCGGCATCTACACGCTCACGACGAGTGCGGGGCGCACTCTCGTCATCGCCATCACCGTCGTCAGCGCGGTGCAGCCGATCTTGACCAAGACGCTCGGTGCCGCGACGGCGTCGGGTGTGTCGTTTGCCCAGCTTCAGGCAGGGGCTACGATTGCGGTCCCGGATAGTGCGCCCGGCACGTACTTCGCGATCAACGCCAGCGGCGTCGTCAGCACAACGGCGGCGTTCGCATCGGCCAACCTTGGATCGACGACGATCGACGTCGCCATCACGGGCGGCGGCGACATCACCACCCTCCGGATCGCGACCGTCGCGGGGGAGGTGGATGTCGATACCGGCTCGCGTCTCACGTCGGCGATCACCGCCGCCTCGGCGGGGAGTGCGATCGGCCTGACCGACACGTTCGTGGACGGCGCGGCCGTGACCATCTCCAAGGTGTTCACGGGCACGATCACGCACCCCTACAAGGGCATCGGCCCCGCGCAGAGCATCGCCAACCCGAACGTTTTGACGGACACGGCCTCGCCGACCATGACGGGCGGCCTCGTCATCAAGGCACGGACCAAGTGGGCACCCCGCTTCAACTTCAAGGTCACGCTCAACGGCCCTGAGAACATCGTCTTCGATGGGTTCGCTTTCCGCTTCGTTGCGGCGACGGACAGCTACAACGCCAAGTTCAACGAGGTGTTGCCGCAGAACGAGGTGATCTGGGTTCCGACGCTCAACAATGGCGCCGTGACCGGGGTCGCCTCGTTCGTTCAGAACGGCGCCGGCTACCTTGCGAGCCCGAACGAGCGGCGTGTCTATATCGCGCATCGCAAGCCGACGACCGTCGTCACGCTCACGAACACCCGCAATACGCCGATCGTCGTCACCTACCCGAACCACGGCTTCGTGGCGGGGCGGGCGGTGGGCTTCAACACGGACGGCGTTCTGCCTCGACCGCTCTCGACGCTGCAGGCCGACACTTACTACGTCAAGGACGTCCTCGACGCCAATCGCTTCACCGTTTCGGCTCAGAACGGCGGCGTCGCCATCACGCCTACGACGGATGGATCGGGCACGCATTACTGCGGCCCCGGCACCGGCTTCCAAGGCTATTTCGACGCCAACGCGGACGGCACCATCGACACGAACTCGCCCCTGACCATCGTCACGGCGGGGTCAGGCTACGACAGCACGATGCGCTTCCGGCAGCCGCGTCTCTCCGAGACGACGCAGCTTCAGACGTGCCAGTCGAACATCGCCACCGCCGAGAGCGCGGTGCAGTTGCAGCTTACGACCAACACCCTGTCGAAGGTCATCATCCGCAACTGCTCGTTCGGCAATCCCGGCGGATCGGTCAATCGCATCCCGTTCTGTATCGACGTTCGCAACGCGGAGCAGCTCTACATCCACGATTGCACGTTCGACAACTATTACATCGGCATCCAGCTTTACCAGTGCAACGACGGCGAGGCGGCCCGGAACCTGTTCCTCGGCAACGCCAACGACGTGTACCGCGAGTATACGGCCAACAGTCCTGTTGGCGATCAGTTGGCCAACGGCCCACTGTTCCGCGTTCTGGGCAACATCGCTGCCCAGCCGATGACGGCGGTCGATTGGTCGAACAGCCACGCCGACTTCATGCAGGTCGGCACGCCCGCCGACGTGTCGGCCCAGCACCGGACGGTTCTGCGGTTCAACCGCGTGTTCTGGCCCGGCAATATTCGGAACTTCCAGACGCAGCCGATCCTCAACACGCAGGGACCGCTGCCGTACTATTTCGACATCTCGGACAACTTCTTCATATCGAGCACGCAGAACTACCAGCTCGGATCGGCCGTCGATAAGACGCTCTGCCAGTTCGCGCGCAACACCTGCGTTCGGTACATGGAAGAGTTCACCGACATCAACGCCTTCTCGCCGAAATATCCTTCGTGCGTCGAGCCGTGGGCGAACAACAAGGGCGTTTACTCGACGACGACGAGCTACAACTACGGTGACGTCGTGAAGTCGAACGGTGTATTCTACTCGTCCAAGGTCAACGCGAACCTCAACAACCCCCTTACCGACACGACCAAGTGGGCGGCAAACTACAAGTACGAAGTCGCGATCTACGACAACATCATGGGCGCCATCTGGGCCGCGATCCCGAACACGACCACGGGATCGACGGACAAGGTGCTGGTCTACGCCGACCCTGACAACGATACAGGCGTCTTCAGCGTCGAGTATTACAACTACTATGCCCTGAGGAACCTCTACTCCTCGAACAACACGCAGAGCGGCGACGCCGCCTACCCGCAGATCTTCACGGGTGGCGCGACGTTCTTCGACACGTTCACGCAGCCGGGGGATGTCGTCGGGTATCGCGGCTATGCCGACAAAATCCCGCTGACCTCGTTCGCGGCGGCCAGGGCTGCCATCGATGCAGCGTTCTCAAGCCGGGCGGGGTCCGCCGCCCAAGGCAAGGGCTACCTGCAGGAAGGTGGCATCGCGACCTACTCGCAAGCGCCGTCGAACGCCTACACGCTGATGGACGGCTCCACTCCCTACACCCTCATGGACGGCACCACGCCGCTCACGCTCGGAGCCTGACGCATGGCGACCATCGCATCCCTCAATCCGGTTGCCGCGTCCGGCGTCGAAGAGTACCCGCTGGTGCAAGGCGGCGTGGACAAGAGCCGTCAGAACAACTTCACGGCGACCACCGCCCCCTCGGTCACGGACGACAGCGCGGCGGGCTACTCGGTCGGCTCGTTCTGGTACAACGCCACCCGCGGCATCCTCTACATTGCCCGCAGCGTAAGTGCTGGTGCGGCCGTGTGGCGCCGGGTGCGCCGCGGACACATCGGCTACGTCGTCGGCAACTGGTATGTCGGCGAGGCGGTCGGTCCCGTCGCCGCGTCTGGATCGGCCACGATCGTCGGCAACCTTTGGGCTCACCCGTTCTTCGTGCCTGAGCCCATCACCATCAGTGATCTGGCGTTTAAGACCGCGGCCACCGTCTCCGGCTCGACCGAACTCGCGATCTACGCGGCGACTGCAGCCGGCGGCCGTCCCTCGCTGCGCCTCGGCTACACCAACCCCATCGCCAATGCGGCGGCCAGCACGGTTTATTCCGGTGCGCTCGTCGGCGGCGCTCTCGCCCTTGAGCCCGGCTGGTATTGGGGCGTGTCACAGGGTGATGCTGCCTCGACCTACGTTGCGATCAACGCGTCCAACAACGTCGTGATCTCGTCGGCGATCGGATCGGCTACGCTCGCCAACGCGCTGACCGCGAGTTCGGCCATCACCGGCCTGCAGATGGCCAACACCTACAACACTGACCCCACCGTCACCTTCCCGTCGGATCTGTCGAGCGCGACATGGAACGACCACACGGCCAACCGCAACCCCGTCATCGCCTTCAAGGTGTCGGCGCTGCCGTAACCCCGCCGACTGAGGACGCGCCGTGACCGTCAAGCGCATCGGCTATCATGGCGAAGTCGGCGCTCTCGTCATCGTCGGCTCAAACGTCTTCCCGCCCGGCACGCTGTCGCTGATTGAGACGGACGACGGCTACCTTGAGATCTGGTCGCTGGCCCAGCGCGCCGAACTGCGCGTCCTGTGGTCGGACGTGATCTCGCTCGACGGTCTCGGCTTCGCGACGCACGACGAGGCCGCGGCCTATCTCAGGGGTGAGTTCGCACGGCGTCCGCCTGTCGAGATCGCCCCGGCTGCGGCGGTGGCACCAGCGGGCGCGGTCGCAGGCCAGCCGATGACGGTCTCGCGTCTCAACGGTCAGCTGGTTCCGGCCCGCGCCGACACCTACCCTCTGGCACTCGTGGCGGGTCTTGCGCTCGACGACACGGGCGCTGGGTTTGTCGCGACGCTGACCCGAGAAGCCCTGACGCTTGCCGATTGGACGGCGGTCGCCGGCACGCCCTCGCTCTCGCCTGGACTGCCGTACTTCCTCGGCCCCGAAGGTGGGCTGACCCTGATCCCCGAAATGCGGTCCGGCGCCGACTTCAGCAACGTTCGGCTGGGTATGGCGACGAGCCCGCAGACCTTCGCCCCGACCATCTCCGACCCGATCCGTTTGTAGGAGCCGATCAATGGCGCTGCGCAAACCTCTCGTGCTGGGTGACGACGGCCTGCCGCAGGCTCTTCAATCCGGCGACACCATCTCGGTTCCGGTCAACGCGCCCTCGCTGCGATCCGCCATCAACGGCGAGAGCGTCGCCATCCCGTTCGGCACGCCAGTCTATGCTTCGTCGGGTACGCAGGTGCGCCGCGGTCAGGCCAACGCCAAGGCGACGGCGAAGCTCGTGGGTCTCGTCTACGACAGCAGCATTGCGGCTGGCGCTTCCGGCGCCGTCGCCCAGACCGGCATCCTCACCGGAACGGCAGCGCAGTGGGATGCAGTTGCCGGCACCACGGGCGGTCTCGTCTTCGGCACCTATTACTTCCTCGACCCGGCCACTCCCGGCAAGATCACGGCGACGCCGCCGACCACGGCCGGACAGGTCAACGTCTGCATCGGCTCTGCGCTCTCCGCGACCGAACTGGAAGTCGACATCGAACTTCCGATCCTGCTCTGAGGGGATGATGCGTGGCCTCGCGCAAACCCCTGGTGCTCGGGGCTGACGGGCTCCCGCAGCAGCTCCAGGGCGTGGACACCCTTCCCGCCACAGTGACGACCAACGCCAACGGCACCGCCTACACCTTCCCCGACGGAGCCATTGAGCAATTCGGCCGTGTGACGCTGGTGAACGGCGCGGCGACGTGGACCTTTCCGCTCCCGTTCCCGAATGCCTGCCTGCACGTCGATCCTGTCCCGGTCGTCAGCGGTCTCGCCGCGACAACGACGATCAACGCGTGGCTGGCGAGCGATCCGACCAAGACGACCGCCGTCATCAACGGGCGCTCGCTGACCACCGTTCTCGGCGTCCTGAACCTCGGCGCGGGCAGCTTCGACGTGAAGCTCCACGCCATCGGCAACTAGCCGCATCTCACAGGTACAGCCCATGTTCTACGCGACCGACGCCGTCGCGCTCGGCGATGTCCGAGTGAGCGATGGCGGCTACCTTGAAGCCTTCGCGCACACCGCCCGCACGGGGATACAGCAGTACCTCGGCGCGGAGATGGGGCGGCCCGACCTCGGTATCGTCAACGTCTACCGCGACGCGGCGGACGTGTTCTCCCACGCCTCGCTGCACTCTTTCGCCAAGGTGCCGGTCACTGTTGATCACCCGCCGGGCGGCGTGTCGGCAGCCAACTGGAAGTCCGTCGCGGTCGGCACAACGGGGGAGGAAGTTCTTCGTGACGGCGAGCGGCTGAAGATCGGCCTCAAGATCATGGATGCGGCGGCCATTGAAGCCGTGCGCGGCGGAAAGCGCGAACTCAGCGTCGGCTACCGCACAGAAATCGTTTGGGGCGATGGCATCGCTCCCGACGGCACCCCCTTTCAGGCGCGCCAGACCTCAATAGTCGCGGATCACGTGGCAATCGTAAGTAGAGGGCGCGCCGGTCCACAATGTCGGATTGGAGATAGCTGGTCCGATTTCGCTGACGGGGGGAAGCGCGACCCCGACCAGTCTCAACCGCGCCCCACCGCAGACAGGGACACACCCTCCATGCACAAGCTGACCATTGACGGGATCACCGTTGATCTGTCGGACACTGCCCGCGAGGTGGTGTCCAAGGCCCTCGCCGAGAAGACCAACCTTCTGGCCGACAATCTCAAGCTGGTCTCTGACCATGCCGAGGCGATGAAGGCCAGGGACGCAGCTCACGCCGAGGTCGTGAAGGCCAAGGACAAGGAACTTGCGACCAAGGACGCCGAGATCGAGAAGCTGAAGGCGTCGCAGTTCGATGACGCCCAGAAGCACGTCGTCGCCCGCGAACTTGCGGACGTAATGGCGAAGGCGGCGAAGGTCTCCGGCAAGTCTGATCTTCAGATGGACGGGCTTTCGATCTCGGCCATTCGCCGAGTGGCCGTGGCGACCGCACTCACCGACGCTGCCGTTCAGGGCAAGTCGGACGATTACGTTGAGGCCCGTTTCGACGGCCTCTACGCAGACATTGCGAAGGCCGACCCGCTCGGCCGCGCCATCAGCGACAGCTTGCCGACCCCGCCGACCGCCGCGCGCAGCAACAACGCCGTCCAGCTGGGCGACGCGGCTACCGAATACGCTCGCATGCAAGAGCGTGACCGCAACGCTTGGAAGATGGGGGCGTAACCGATGCCTTTCCCGACGATCTCCTATGACCGCATCGCCGCCCGTGGCTATCCGGGCATGGTCTACTCGACCGAGGGGGCAGATGCCGACATCTCCCTCGTGATCGGCGCCACCAGCGCCGATGTGGCTCCCGGCCTCGCCATGGTGTTCGACACCTTGGAAGGCACCGCCAAGCTCCCGACAGCTGGCGGCAAGTTCGCTGGCATCGCCGTCGTTGATCGCACCCTGCCGTTCTCCAACGGCAATGTGTTCAAGCCGTACGATCAAGTTACCGGCAAGCGTGCTGGTGCGATCTGTGTTCAGGCACCTGGTGCCGTCGCGCAGGGTGACCCGGTCTACTTCGTCAACGCCACGGGCGCCCTGACCAACGTGGCCGGATCGGGTGCCAACACTCTCATTGAGAACGCGGAATGGATCATCCCCACCACCGGGGCTGCCATCTCAGCCGTTCGCCTCGCCGTCAGCAAGTAAGGAGGGCGCATCGATGCTCACTCACGACGCGCCGTCCCTGGCGCTCAATTTCATGCGCACGGCTCAGAACTACATTGAGCCTGAGGTCTATGCTCGCCAGTATCCTGACTTCCAGTATCGGGAGTTGGTGCCTGTCGATAACTCGGCTCCGGACTGGACCACCCGTGTCGATTTCTTCTCCATGGGAGATGATGTCGGCGAGGCTCGCGAGTTCTCTCCCGACGCCGACGACGTTCCGTTCGTGGATTTCCAACTCGATAAGGGCGACAGCCGGGTCTACATGGCCGCCATCGGCTACCGCTACAACCTTCAGGAGCTGGAGCACGCGCGCTACTACGGCATCCGTCTCGAAACGGATCGCGCCGATGCCGCTCGTCGCCGGTACGAACTCTACGTCGATCAGACTGCCTTCGTCGGCCGCCCGAAGCTGAACCTGCAGGGTCTGGCCACCAGCGCGTCGGTTGCGGCGCTCACTGCGGCTGCTGGCGCTGGCGGGTCGTCTCTCTGGGAGAACAAGACCCCGGACGAGATCGTCAAGGATTGCAATCGCATCCTGTCAGCGGTGTTCCTGGGATCGAATGGCATCGAGCAGGCCGACACTCTGCTCCTGCCTCAGGCTCTCTATGAGCTGATCGCGACCAAGCGGCTGAACGACCTTCAGACCACGACCATTCTGGAGCACATCCAGCGGGTCAACGTCTACACGTCACGGACCAACCGTCCTCTGACGATCCGAGCCGTGTTCGGGCTTGAGACGGCCGGCGCCGGAGCGACCCGACGCATTATCGCGTATCGTCGCGATCCCTCGGTCTTGAAGATGCACGTGCCGATGCCGCTGCGCTGGCTGGAGGTCGAGCGCCGGCTGCTGAAGTACGAGATCCCCGGCATCTTTCGCCTCGGCGGTGTCGAGATCCGCCGTCCCAGCGCCATGCGCTATCTGGACGGGGTGTGAGCCATGTCGAAGCTTACCAACCGCTTCACGGCGCCTCTCGGTCTGCCTGACGGGCGTATCGTCTATCCCGGCGCCACCGTCGAGGATGTTCCGGCGAAAGATCTGGATCATCCTGTGATGAAGGCTCGGATCGAGGCGGGCCATCTCGCCAAGGGTGAGTCGGCCGCCAAAGAGGCAGCCAAGGCTCCGCAGCTGAGCACGATGACCGACGACGAGTTGCGCACTTTGCTCAAGAGCAAAGACGTGACCGTCGATGGCCGTTGGGGGCGCGATAAGCTGCTCGCCGAGGCCGCCAAGGTCCAGGCCCCGGCCTAAGCCATGCCCAACCTCGCCGACGTCACGGCAGCGGACTTCAAGGCCCGCTACCCGTCCTTCGACAGCAAGCCCGACGCCTACGTCACGGCTGTGCTGAACGAGGCCCGCGGCGAGGTCAACGACGCGTGGATCGAGCAGGACCAAGTGCCGGCCCTGCTCGTCTACACCGCCTACCTTATCGCGTCCGAGGCGGCAGCCGGCGCCAGCGTTGCGGTCGGCGACGGCCTCAACGTCGGTGTCTCCGGTGCCCTCACGGAAGTGTGGGTCGGCGACGTCAAGGCCAAGTTCGCGGATGTGAAGAGCGGCAGCGGCGGCGGATCGGGCTCCGGCTCGTCCATCTCGCCCGCCGCCGCCCTCTACTGGTCCGAGTTCGAGCGGCTGCGCCGTCGCTCCTTTCCGGCGATGATGGTAGTTTGAGATGAATTTCCAAATGCGGTTCGATATTCAGCGCCGTGGAGATGCACAGACATTCATTAGGCGCATATTAGATCAATTCAGGGCATCAAGCCGTGCTGGCAGAACTGTTAAGGTTGGCTTCCCGGCGGGGCAATCCGCATCGGATTTGATAGCTATTGCATTTTATAATCACGAGGGCACTGACGGGGGGGGGTGGGGCGGCCCCATTCCACCAAGACCATTTATCAGCCAAGCCATGCACCAGGGGCGCGGAGAATTGCGCACTTTTATGCGCGCCGAAGCTCGTAACATACTCCTTGGGCGCATTACAGTAGAGCAATCTTTGATGAGGCTTGGCATCTGGGGGCAGAGAGCTATTCAAGATCAAATCGGGTCTAACATGGCCCCAGCTAACTCAGCCGTGACTGTGGCCCTCAAGGGGTCCGATAGGACACTCATTGACACTGGTAGGCTTCGAGCCTCTGTCACCTGGACTATAGATGGCGGCATCTCGGGCGGGGGTGGCGGGCGTGGGGCCAGCGGCGCACGTTCAAGCCGAGGTACGAGCGGCTTGCCGATCTATTATGATGTGGCTCGGTAATGGACCTCACCCTTGGCGCCATCGGCATCGGTCTCCTGCAGAAGCCCGCCACGCTGATCGTCAGCCCCGGTGGGTACAAGGACGGGCGCTGGGTCGAGGCTCTCGCCTCAATCCCGATCAAGGCGGTGATCCAGTCGGCCACGCAGATTGATCTGCTGCAATTGTCCAACGCGGATCGCCTCGACGGCTACGTCCGGATCTACACGTTCCACCCCCTCAAGACGGTGGACGAGGACAACCCATCGGATGCGCAGCGGATCGTGACCCCCGAGGGCGTGACCTACCGCATCGTCAAGGCTGGCCGCCGCACCGAGGCCGATTTCACGCGCGCGATCGGACGGCTTGAGAATGACCGAGGACGAAGCGTTTGACCGCCTGCGCGCGCTTCTCGTGGCCGTCAACGCCGAGAGCGTGCTGCTCGGCCAGACCAAGACCGCGCTGACGGACATCATCCTCCATCACCAGCGCGCGCCCATGCCCGAGGGCGCCTATGCCGGGTTGACCCCGTTGGGCTCGACCGAGAGCGGCGACGGCTACAGCCTCTGCTACGAGACGATCACCCTCGACGGGGTGGAGCGGGTCGTAGAGGTCCGCACCATCGGCATTTCGTACGGCTGGCGCATCGATATCTACGCCTCCCGCCCGCGCGACCACGCCGACGCCTTCCATGCCGCACTCTGGTCCGCCCGCGCGCAGCTAGACCTGCTGCCCGCCGTCGTGTCCGAGATCGGCGAGATCAAGCAATCCGCCGAGCGCATCCAAGAGAATTGGGAAGGCCGGGCGAACTTCACCGTCACCCTCTCCGCCGCCCGGCAGCAGCGCACGCTCATCGACGTGATCGAGCGTGGGCACATCAATTTCACCGGATCGGGCGGTCCCACCACCATCCGTACCTCCCTCGACTACGCGAAGGACTAGCCCATGCCGAGCCGGCTGCCGATCGACCGCTCCGTTTCGGTCACCCTCACCCGTGAGGACCAGTTCCCGACCACGGCGGGCTTCAACACCGCGCTGATGCTGACCCCGACACCCCTCGTCGGCTTCCTCGACGCGACCCACCGCACGCTGCTGTACTCGAACATCTTCGAAGTTGGTCTGCAATGGCCCGCCGCAAGCCAGGAGTACAAGGCCGCCGCGCTGTTCTTCTCGGCCAAGGTTCGTCCGCCGCAGATCAAGTTCGGCTGGTACGACCCCAGCAAGGACATGACCGACGAGATGAACGCCATCTACCAGGCCGATCCGGACTGGTTCTGGCTGCTCGCCACCAACGTCCTCAACGACACCGCCAAGCAGCGCGCCATCGCGGACTGGTCGGAGACGCACGAGGTCATCTTCGGCGCCGACAGCAACGACACCGACACCGAGGTGCCCGGCGCTGTGGACGACGTGACGTTCCAAGCCACGATCTCGCAGGGCTCGCCCGCCGTCCTCACCAAGACCGCGCACGGCCTCACGAACGATCAGCAGGTGCGCCTCACCACCTCCGGCACGCTGCCCGCGCCCCTGACCGCGACGGACACCTACTTCGTCGTCAACGCGAGCGCGAACACCTTCAACCTCTCGGCGACGCAGGGCGGCACCGCCATCGCCACGACCACGGCGGGATCGGGCACGCACACGGTCACCTCGCCCCGGTTCGGCGGCTCCATCGCCGAGTACGTGGAGAACAAGGCCTACGATCACACCGCCGTGTTCTACCATACGGACCCCGGCTCCTATCTCGCCGCCGCCGCATGGGCCTATGCCTGCGGACGCGACTTCGACCGCGCCAACTACGCGCGCGCCGCTGCGGGCTTCATCGACAGCGGGCAGGCCTACACCCTCAAGTTCAAGACCCTGCCCGGCGTCGAGCCGATCAACCGTCCCTCGGCGACCATTCAGGCCGTCACCGGCTTCGTGCCGGGCATCGGCATCAACCGGGATCAGGGTCACAGCGCGAACACCTACGTCAACATGGGTGGCCGCAACATGCTGCTGGAAGGCACGGTCGGATCCGGTGCCTTCATCGACACCATCCACTTCAGCGCGTGGATCCGCGCCCGCACGCAGGAGAGCGTGTTCGGCGTCCTCTCCAATGCGGCAGTCGTTCCCTACACCAACCAAGGCACGGCCTTCCTGATCGAGGCGGGCGTGCATCCGCCGCTGCGTCGCGCGTTCGCGGCTGGGCTCATCGCCCCGCAGTTCGGCGATGACGGCGAGTTCGTGCCGGAGTTCCAGACGGCGGTCGATGACGTGGCCAACATCCCGGTCGCGCAGCGCCGCAACCGCATCGCTCCGGACATCCAAGTCCAGTTCCTGACCGCCGGAGCGATCCATTTTGCTTCGGTCTCAATGACCCTCAAGTTCTAAGTTAGGAGCGCTCGCAATGGCTGAGTGTGGGATCTTCGGCACCTACTCGTTTCGCAATGTCGCCTTCAATATCGACGGCGCGATGGTGACGAACTTCGATGAGGGCGACGACTGCATCACGATCGCTCCGACCAGCGATCTGGGCACGCCCAAGGTCGGTGCAGATGGCGGCTCAATCCTGTCGGTTACCGCAGATCAGTCGGCAACCGTGACGCTCCGCCTGCTGCAGAACTCGCCCATGAACCGCTTCCTTGAGAACAAGGTGCGCCGCATGCGCAGCGGGGCTCTGACCGGCACCACGTTCGCGATCGGCTTCACCGACCTGTCGAGCACGGAAACCGGCGGCTGCACGCAGGCCATCGTGATGCGCGAGCCGACGATCACGCGCGGCGTGAACACGAACAATCTCGAATGGGCGATCTTCTGCCCGTGCTGGACGAAGAGCACCGTGCAGGTGAACGCGGCCTAGCCCTGAACCGCGAACGGGTTCAGCATCTTCGGATGGTGGGACGGGTTCGGGGTCTGATTGATCTCGCCGCTCTTCCCCTCGAACTTGCACCGCGTTGACGGCGGCGAGCCGCACACCTTGGTGATGTTCCGCTTGCCGACGCATTTGCCGTCCGGGGCACGGTATCCAGGACCGCCCTTGCAGCCGCAGTAATTGCAGAAGCCGCCCCGACCGCCGCCGCCACGTCCACGGGCATCGGCCGTATTCGCGGTGAGGAGCCCAAGCGCTAGTGCGGCGCAGGCAATAGACAGAACCCGATGCATCGACGCCCCCGAATAAGGAGGGGCAGTCTCCTCGCAACGCCCTGTGGTTGTCTAGCCTTCCGTCGGCACCAGCGTCAGCACAACGCCGGTCTCAGGGCTCGTCGATAGCCTGTACTCGACACCAGCCAGGACCGCACGACGCTGAGGCGTCCCGGTCAGCGCCTTGAGAGCAGCGCCGCGCTGCTCCGCCGTCGTGAAGGGCGACCACGTTGCCATCGCGAGACCTATGGCGCCGATGAAAGCGTCGATGTCGCTTCCTTTCGCGTAAATCAGCGTGATGATCTGGGCTTTGCCAAGGGCGCGTGGCGGTGACGTGGCCACGACAGCAAGGCTGCCCGTCACAGTGTAATCGCAATAGCGCGCGGCGCGATCCTCGCACTTTCCCGGTGTCATCCGAGACGCCGAGTCTATCCGTTCAGCGGTGCGATTGTAGGCGACGTGGACCTGATCGGCCGGGCCGAAATCGCCCGCCGCGGCTGGCGCGGCCGGCATCAACAATCCAAGGGCAACCCAAGGGCTCGCCCGCATCTCTCACTCCGAGGTTCGTTCGTGGCAGAGCGCAAGATAGGTGGAGTTGTCTACCGATGCGAGAAGGTGCCCGCCGATCAGGGCATCGCGCTCTTCGGACGGGCGTCAAAGGTGCTCGGTGTCGATAGCCTCGCGATCATCCGCGACGGCTCGAACCGCGCCAAGGCAATGGAGGAATACCTCGTCCTTGCGCTGAGCCCGAACGGCAATCCGACCGAACTAGCCGCCCTGATCGCCGAACTCGTCGGGATGTGTCAGGCGCACGGGGGCGGTGGTTACGATCCCTGCGTCATCGGCGTGAAGCCGGAGAGCATGGAAGACGCCGTTGAGGTCGCGTTCTGGTGCTTGGAGGTCCAGTTCAGAAGTTTTTTGTCCGTCGCCCTGTCGCCGCCGCCCCCGAGCCCGACCGAAAGCGGTCAGGCGGCTTGAGGGATCACGAGGTTCAGGCCATCGCGCCGAACCTCGGCGACAGGTTCTATCTCTACCGTCCCACCGCAGCCTTCCGCGCGCAGCCGCTGTGTTCGCTGGCCGAATTGAAGACGGTCCTGACAATCGACGATCTCGCCGACATGCACGAGGCCATGAACCTTCAGGACGCGACGTTGCGGCGCGCTGAGGAAGAGGCCGAGCGCGAGCGTGCGCGAGATACGCGGAACGGACGGCGCCGCTGATGACAGTCGAAGAACTCATCGCGAAGCTCGGCTTTCGCCTGACCGGCGAGAGCGATCTGCGCAAGTTCCTCGCCGACATCGAAAAGGCCCGTGCGGCGCTCAAGAAGCTGCAGGGCACGTCGAAGGACATGAGGTTCGACTTCAAGTCCGGCGGCGCCTCGCGACTGACGCGCGATCTGAACCAAGCTGCGGAAGCGGCCCGGCGTCTGCGGCGCGAGATGGCCGGCGTCAACCGGATGTCTCCGCGCGGCCCGAACTACGTGCCGGGCCGTCCCGCGCGTGAGCGGATGTCTTCCGGTGCTGGGTCAGGGGCCGTTGCCCAAGGCGTCGTCGCCGGCAACCTCATCACGGACACCATCCGGGGAACGGCACGGATTGCGGCCAAGCCGCTCGTCACCTTCGCAAACCAAGAGACAGCTCAGAAGCAGCTGCAGCTCACGGCTGGCGTGTCGGCGGATCAGGTAGCGAAGGACACGGCGCGGTTCAGCGACCAATCCCGCGAACTCGGCACAACGCCCAAGCAGATGCTTGAGGTTGCCAATGCATTCGTAGCGGCTGGCCTGAAGTACGAAGACGCGATCAAGGCAACGATCCCAACGGTGAAGGCGGCCAAAGGCGGATTTGCTGAGATCGGCGACGTGGCGCAGGCCGGCATCGCCAGCATGAACAATCTCAAGGTTACTTCGGACGAGTTGCCGAAGGCCTACGACATCATGGCGGCCAGCGGGAAGGCGGGTCAGGTCGAGTTCAAGAATATGGCTGGCGTCTTGTCCGAGCTTTTGGCTTCGGGTGAGAAGGCTGGCTACACAGGGCTTTCCGGCCTCACCGACATCACGTCGTTTCTGCAATACTCTCGCAAATCGACGGGTACGCCCGGAGAGGCAGCGAACAACATCAAAAACTTTTTCGATAAAATTTTTGCCGAAGTAACTACAAAGGCATTCGAGAAAGAAGCTGGCATCAGCCTTGAGAAGAAAATCAAGGAAGGTTCAAGCAAGGGCTTGAACGCAGCGCAAGTCACCCTTGATGAACTTGTTAAATTTACAAAGGGCGATCAGTTTAAATCCAAGAAAGTATTCGGTGACGTTCAGGCTGGCGACTTCATCACGGTCTACCTCAAGGCAAAGGACGAGATCGCTCAACTAGCAGCAGACGTCACCAAGACCGCGCCCGGTATGTCGGAGCGGGATTTCGGCGAGGTCATGGGCACGCTGGCGCAGAAGGGTCAGCAGTTGGCCGCGTCCTTCGATGTGCTGCTCGGCAAGATCGGGGCCTTCGGATCCGATACCGCCAAGGGCGCAGCCGATATTGCTGCCAAGGGGCTGGAAGGCCTTGCGGGCAAGCAGCGATCCGATGCGGAAAGCGCGAGCTTTCTCAACAAGATCAACGAAAAGTTCGGGCTGCCGCCTGGCTACAACACGATTTCAGGCGAGGCATTCAACGATCGCTTCGGCAATGCTTTGTCCAACTCGCCGATCTTCACGCGGGATGCGGCTGCAGCGCGCATCGCGGGGCGAGGACGAAACAAGACTCTCTCGCTCGGATCGCCGCAGTACCCCGGCAGCACGGCGCCGACGCTCGGCGGATCGTTCGGGCTGTCCGGCCCGCAGAACAAGCAGATGGGACAGGCGGCGCAGCAGACCGTCCAGAACATCACCAACAACACCAACACCGGCAACGATCAGCGGACGCAGACCGCCCACGTGACCGTGAACGCGAGCGGTCTCGCCGAAGTCGCCGCGCAGGTGCTGTCTCAGGTCAAGGCCGGACTGTCGTCGATGGGCCCGAGCATCGCCAAGGGCAACACGACGCCGACCACCGGCCTTACGCTCACGGGTCCGTGATATGCCGGTGTTCTTCCCGCGCTCAATCGGTCCCGTCTTCATCGACGTGGTGGTGGACGAGTCCGCCTCGGCGTCGATGGAGATCCCCTCGCATCCGGTGGAGCGGGGCGCCAAGATCAGCGACCACGCGTGGCGCCTGCCGACCACGCTGAAGATGACCAGCATCACGCAGGACGTGACGGGCCCGTGGCGGGCGCTCAACGACCTGATGGCGCAGGCCGAGCCGTTCGACATCCTGACCGGGTTCGACCTGTTCCCGAACATGATGATCGAGAGCATCGAGCCGCAGCGCGACGTGATCTGGTCGAACGTCCTCTACTTCACGGTGAGCTTCAAGGAAGTCATCATCGTGGACAGCGCCGAAGGCGTCGGCAACGCGGGCACGGGCGGCGATCCGCGCGGCCAAGGGCTGTCGGCGCGCGGCCAAGTGCAGGCGCGCCAAGTCGATGTCAGCGGAGGCCGCGCCGCCGCCGTGTTCGGTGGCCTTCCCGGCATACCGTGAGGCCCCTTCGTGAACGTCTACGAACTCACCGTCATCGACGCGCCGTACCAGCGGCTTGAAACCTACCTGAGCGACACAGCCGTTGCGCTTGAGTTGCTGTTCAACGAGACCACGGATCGCTGGTCGATGAACCTGCAGATTACCGGCCAAACGGTCCTGTCGGGCAAGCGGCTCGTTCCCGGCATCGATCTGTTCGCACCCTACCGGTTCGGCATCGGTTCGCTCTATCTGGTCGATTGGGAGGGGCTGGGAGGCTCGCCAGGGCGCGACGCGTTGCCGAGTGGGCAATTCCGCCTCTGGCACGTGGACAGGGCTTCTGAGGCCGCCTGATGCGCTTGTTCGGCCGCATCATCCGCGTCACCGTCGAGGGCGACGGCGGATCCGCCACGTTCATCGGCGATCAAAGCCCTGAGCCCGGCCTGAGCATCAGCGGCACCTGCACGCAGACGATCGGCTCCAAGCCGAATGCTGGCACCGTCACGATCAAGAACCTGTCGCAAGCCCGACGCAACATGCTCGGCAACGAGTACGACAAGGTGACCGTGGAGTTCGGCTGGAAGGGGATGGCGCCGTGGGTGCTGTTCTCCGGCGACATCCGCGACGTGTCGCACACCAAGACCTCGCCGGAGATTGAGACGGCGATTGAGGTGGGCGACGGCGACAAGGCCGTCGGCAAGGGCAAGGCCTCCAAGACCTTTCCCGCCGGCACCAAGCCGAAGGAGATCGTCGAGTACCTGCGCAAGCAGATGCCTGGCATCGCCAAGGGCGAGATCAAGGGCCTGGACGATCTGCCCGCCACCAAGCGCCCGACGACGGTCTACGGCTACGCCTACCGCGAGTTGGACACCATCGGGCGACAGCACGGGTTCTACTGGTCGCTGCAGAATGGCAAGATGCAGGCCGTCAAGGCGGACGAGCATCTGGGCGGCAACGTCCTGATCTCGGCGGAAACCGGACTTTTAGGGGTGCCCACGGTAACTGACAAAGGTGTGAAGGTCACAACTTTGATCATCCCTGGCCTCACACCCGGTCGCGTAATTGATGTTCGCTCCGAGTTCACCGACACCAGCCTCGCCGCCAAGAAGGACAAGCGCCCCACCGATCAGGGTGGCGGCCTCTTCCGCATCGCTTCGGTCGCCTACACCATCGCCTCGCGCGACGACGAATGCACGGCGGAGATCGAGGCGAACCGGATCCAGGGCGACAAGGTCAAGAAGTAGGACGTCGGATGGCCGGTCATCAGGGATCCTCAACCCGCCGTAGCGTGGACGAGATGCTGGCGGCGCTGATTGAGACAGAGCGCGCCGACATCTTCACCAACGGCAAGGGCGTCGTCGTCTCATACGACCCCAAAACGCAGACGGCGACGATCCGGCCGAAACTGTCGATGATGATCGCAGGCGAGAAGGTAGCTGCGCCCGAACTCCAGAGCGTGCCGATTTCTCATACGCGGATCGGCAACTTCATCATACATGGTAATCTCCAAGGCGGCGACGAGGTCGATCTCGACTACTCGCAGCGCCCCTTGGATGAAGCGATTGAGGATGGCAGCGACCAGAGCGGCAACCGCTCCGGCAGGATGCACAGCCTGTCCGACGCGACGGCCCGGCCAGCAGCGCATTCCAAGGGCAAGCAACTTTCCGACATGCCGAGTGACCGGATGCATATCGGCTCGACCGATGGCAAGTCCGGCCTTCAGATGAAAAGCGACGGCTCTTTCGATCTCGTCCGCAACGGCGACAGCTTGTGGAAGGTGATCGAGGATCTGGCGATGGCCTTCCGCGACCACACAAACAACGACGCCGAGAACAACAAGAAAGCCGAAGCGCAGGCGATCGTTGACCGCATCGCAAAGATCAAGGCCTCCTGACATGGCAACCTTCGTCGGTCTCGGCATCACGCCGGAACGCCGGGAGATCTTCGCGACCGAGGCCGGGGCCGCCGTCATCGACGAGCGCGGGCGCCCGATCCTCGCGTCTTCGGCCAACAACGACCTGACCCTCGACGAGACCGGCAACCTGCGCATGGTCTACGACGCGGAGGCCGTGGGCGAGCATGCCCGGCAGCGCCTGCAGTTCTTCAAGGGCGAGTGGTTCCTGGACCCCCGCATCGGGGTGCCGTGGTTCGAGCAGGTCTTGGGCTTCTCCGGATCCCGCCCGCAGGTGTCCGAGGCCATCGTCAAGCGCGAGATCCTGCAGACGCCGGGCGTCACCGGGCTGTCGGGGATTGAGACGACGTTCGACCGCCTCGTGCGCGGCATCCGGGTCTCAAATGTCCTTGTCGAGACCCAATTCGATGAGACCGTGGAGGTCTGATGCCCTTCGGAACAACTCCGACCGGCTTCGTCCGCAAGCCCCTGACCACCGCCCTCGCCGAGATTGAGGAGAAGGCCAGGGAGATCTTCGGGCCTGGCGTGATCCAGACGCCGCAGAGCCCGCTCGGTCAGTTGAACGGCTTTGCCGCCTCCATCATCACGACCGCGTGGGAGATGGCGGAGGACGTATACCAGAGCTACGACCCCGACCAAGCCGAAGGCATCCGACTGGAGCAGTTGGGCCGCATTCGCCTGCTGGAGCGCATGGACGGGGAGACCGACCCCGCCTATCGCCAAGCCATCACCAACGAGGACCGCGCCCGCATCGATCTCGCGGACATCAACCGCGCGATCGCCAAGATCGACGGCGTCTCCTACGTTCAGGTGTTCGTCAATCCGGCCGATGCCGAGGATGCCGACGGCGTTCCCGGTCATTCCATTGCGGTCGCGGTGATCGGTGGCGACGACGAAGCCATCGCGCGAGCGATCCGCCCCTACGTCGTCCCAGGGGTCAACACCTACGGCAACAGCCGCGTCGACATCGACGTGGAGGGCTACTGCCGGACGATGCTGTTCATCCGCCCGACGCCGATCCGGATGGGCCTGCAGCTCGTCGCCAAAGTCGCGCCGGACCGCCTCGGCTGCCCCCCGCCGTCCGCCGCTGCCATCGGCCTTGCCGCCTCGAACGGGCTGACCGGGGTCAACCGTCCGATCAACGGACGGGACATCGACCTGCACCTGGTCCGCACCGCGGTCTCCTGCACCTATCCCAACGTCGAGATCGTGAGCGCGACCTACAACCTGCTGCTCGACGGGCCGCTGACGCCCGTACCCGCTGAGGTGCCGTTCCTGTCGATCGCCGAGATCGTGCCGTCGGCCGTCACGGTGGCGCTGGTCTGATGGCCGACACCTGCCCGCCCGTGGGCACCCTCGTTGACCGGGAGATGAGTCGGATCGCCACGCAGTATCGCGAGGCGACCCGACTGCGCGGCTACATGACCGCCTTCTACGACCAGTTGGAAGAGGCGGCGCGGGCGACCTGCGACATCCCCAACCACTTCGACCTCAACACGGCGCGCGGGGAGCAACTGACGTGGATCGGCAAGCGCATGGGCGTGCCCCGCTGCCACTGCGTCTGCACCACCAAGCCCGTGTTCGGCTTCGCCTGTGAGGACAACCCGACCCCGTTCCCGATCACCGGGTTCTGCGAGGACGGCATCTGGCAGGGCTGCGGCGGCGTCTCGGATCTCTGCCTGACCGATGACGAAGTGTTCCGCGCCCACCTCAAGGCGCGGCGCTACCAGATGCTCGGGCTGTTCGACCTCGAAAGCCTCTGTGCCGCGGTCAGACAGATCTGGGGCGCGACGGCGTGGATCCCGCAGGCCTCGGCGGGACAGGTCGTGCTGGCACCGGGCCGCGACCTGACGCAGCCGGAATTGGAACGCCTCGTCGTCACGCTCCGCATCCTGCCGATCGCGCCCGGCATCCGCATCGCCATGCATTACGGCGCGGCTCCGATCTTCGGCTTCGGCACCGGCTGGGCAGGCTTCTGCGACAGCGTCCCGAGCCAGCCCGTGTTCGGCTTCGACTGCCCCGACACGCCCTCTGCGCGTCCGGTCGTCGGCTTCTGTGACGACAGCGTGTGGGTGAACTGCGCGCCTCCGGTCGTCCCGGCCGGCTTCTGGCTCTGCCCGGTCGCCATCGACCCCTACGCCTGCCCCTAAAGGAAAAGCTATGAAGCGGGATTTCCCTGCGCTCTGGGCGGAAGCCCCGGCGACGCAGCGTCGTGAGCCGACCAACGGCGAGATGGCCAGCGGCTTTCCCTGCGGCCCGGCCGACCTGACGCTCTTCAACGAACTGATCTATCGCCTCGCGCAGGCGTATCGCGAAATCTCCTACTGCATCACGCAGTCGGGCCAGACGCCGAACGCCAACAACCTCACGCAGCTCTGGACCGCGATCCAAGCCTCGTCGCCGTCGATCGAGCGCGTCCACAGCGGCGTGGATACGGGCACCGCCGGCCACATCGTCGCGAACGTCTCGCCCGACATCGCCGGGTACGATCTCGGCAACCTGTTCCTGATCAAGGCGGCCAATGCCGCCACGGGCGTGACCGACGTCAATCTCGACAGTCGCGGCATCGTCGCCCTGCTGCGCGCGGATGGCACGCCGACCCAGAAGGGCGATTGGCTGGCCAGCGAGGTGCTGCAGATCGTTAGCGACGGCGAGAACCTGCGCCTGTTCGGCGTTCGCTCCTCCCTGATGCCCTCGCGGCGCCTGTCGTCGTTCCAGACGGCGGGCACTTACACCTTCGTCGTCCCGGCCGGCGTAACGTGGATCTTCGCCGAATGCGTCGGCGCGGGTGGCGGCGGATCCGGTGGCGGCGGCAGCGCGACGTGGGCGTCCGGTGGTGGCGGCTCCGGTGGATACGCGTCGGGCTGGATCAGCGTCGAGCCGAACCAATCCATCACGGTCATCGTCGGCGCGAAGGGCCTCGGCACGAACAACGCCAACGGCGCTGTCGGCGGCGCGGGCGGCACGTCCTCGGTCGGCGCGTTCTTCCAAGCGACCGGCGGCAGCGGTGGCAGGGGGTCGAACACGGATTGCTCGGGCGGCACCCCCGGTCTCGGCTCTGGCCCGAACGCCCAGCGCGCGCTCTACGGCTCCAACGGCGGTGACGGCAATCCGTACCGCAACGACGTGCAAGGCGGCTACGGCGCGGCCTCCGCGTTCGGCGGCGGCGGTCGAACCGCAACCGTCAACGACCCGGTGATGAACGGCAACGCACCGGGATCGGGCGGCGGTGGCATCTGGTACGTCGGCCCGGCGCAGCTCGGCGGCAATGGCGCGGACGGCGCCGTCTTCATCCAATACTGACGAGGCGACGATGCAGCTTTTTGCTTACGTAGTGAACGGCGTCGTTCGCGAGATCATCAGCCTGGACGATGGCATCCGACCGGGCACCGACATCTACACTGCCGAGTTCGCGGCACAGCTTCACGTGTGCGAGCCCTCGGTCGAGGTCGGCGACCTGTTCGAGGACGGCAACTTCCGCAAGCCCGATCCGCTGCCAGAGCCCGATCCGCTGCCGGTGATCACCTACAAGGCCGACATCTACCGTCGCTGCACCGATGCGGAAGCGGAGGCGATCGAGATGGCGCTTGCCGCCGCGCCGGTTCGCCAGCGCCGCCTGTTCGAGAGCGCCTTGCACCTCGACCATTCCGACGCCGCCTTCGCCTTCGCGCAGGAGGCCATGGTCGGGATGTTCGGCAAGGACCGCGCCGACGCGCTGCTGGCCGCCTCGTAAGGCCCGCGCACCTCCACCGCTCATCCATCTCACCCCCGCACACGCCGCAGCGCATCCGCGCCGCGCGAAGGGCTGCCTATGGCCGAGACGATCACCGTCACCCTTCCGGAACTGCCCTTCGTTCCTGCCGCGACCGGCGAGGAACTGATCGCGGTCTGGAAAAACGATCGCCTCGGTCGGATCGATCAGGCGTCGTTGCGGGGCACGCGGACCTATTCCGGACCGTCGGGCCCGCCGACCCTGCCCGCCGACATCATGGCGCTGCGCCCGAAACTCAATGATAGGTGGCGCGAGTCCGACACGGGCGATGAGTGGAAGGTCACCTCGCTCGAACCGTTCACGTGGGCGCGCGACGGCAACGTCAAGGGCGCCGACGGCGTCAGCAACGTGCCAGGTCCAGCGGGAGCACCTGGCCCGGTCGGTCCCTCGGGTCCGTCGGGCCGCACGCAGACCAAGTTCGCGGCGCAGACCATCCCGGATTGGCGCGCCGTCATCCTTGACGTGGATGATCGCTTTCGCTTGGCGGATCCGAGCAACCCCCTGCATCGCCAGCGGGTCATCGGTGTCGTGGTGTCGGGCGGCGTCAGCGGCTCCTCTCTCGTCGCGCAGACAGCCGGGGATGTGCGCGGGCCCGACGGCGGCTTCACGGGCGGCTCGACGCTGTTCGTCGGCGCGGGCGGTGCCCTCGTCACCACGCCGCCCGCATCCGGTTGGCGTCAGATCGTCGGCACGGCGGTCGGGGCAGGACAGATCGTCGTCGCGTTGGGAGAGGCGCGCGTCGTCTCGGACGAAGGCACGGCGTTGTTCCTCCCCGATGGCGGGTTCTCGTCGCCCGCGAGCGCGGATGAGGTGCAGGCCGGGCAGGACGGCAGCAAGTACGTCACCCCGTCCGCGCTCAACCCCGCGCTGTCGGGCAAGCTCGGCCTCGCCGCGATGCTTCAGGCGGCGGCAAGCTTCAATCAGCCCGCCGCGACCAAGACCATCCTCGACTGGCTCGCCGACCTGATGATCGAGGGCGCCGAGTTGCGCGCCCTCGGGTTCAAGGGGGACGGGCAGAGCCACCCGCTCAGCGAGCGCTTCGGCACGGGTACGGCTGGGTTGACGGCGGCCAGGGCGGTGTTTCCGCGCGCGCAGTCGCTCAACGAAGAGATCGACGGCCACGCCATCCAACGGCGCATCGATATCGCCGTGCGCGATGGCTACGCCTCCTGCACGGTCCTGCCGCGCGGCTCCGTCGCGCTCACCTCGTTTCCGATCAACAGCACCGCGACCATCGCCTGCCACGTGACGAGCCCTGGACCGGCCACGATCAAATGCGTCGGTACGGCCACGGGGTGCTGGGTTCACGGCACGGAAGCCTCGCCCGCCGCGAGTCCGTTTACGTGGCGCGGCGTAGATCTGGACAGCGCGTCCAGTGCAGCGACCACGCTCCTGATCACTTTCTTCGGCTCGCCTAACATCGGTCGCGGCCAGTGCCTCACGTTGCAGAAGGCGCGGTTCAATCGTGGTACGCGCGGATGGCTCATCGGCGACATGCCGCGCGGCCTGACGGTCGATGATCTGCAGGTGTTCGGCGCCGACTTCCAGATGCAGGCGGGCGGCGGGATCGAGATTAAGGTCACGGCGGCCTGCACCTACGGCTCGTTCACCTATTCGTGGAAGGACGTGATCGTCGCCAACTACACGTGGGGCTGGGATTGGACCAGCGTCGCGGCGCTGGAGGGCGTCCTGTTCACGGGTTGCCACGCCTATAACGGATGGGGCCTCTGCCGGGTCGTCAACAATCGGCCAGCGGAGTTCTATTACTCGCTCCTGTGGGAGTTCAACGGGTGCGATTGGGAAGGCCTCGGCTTTGCCCTGGACTTCTACCGGGTGCGGGGCGTGCGCGTGCGCGGCGGCTTCTGGATCGCCACGCCGAACACCGCCAGCCGCCCTCTCCCGACAGGCACCGTGACGGACAACGACGAGGTCCGGTTCGTCAACTTCCGCGACGTGTCCGACTTCAATCTCGACGGGATGCAGTTCGCGGCGGGTGGCCCCGGCGGGGATGCCGTCCGCACCAACTTCGCCCTCGTCCACACCGACGCCAAGTGCAGCTTCGGCGTCATTCAGAATTCGTCGATCTTCACCGATCACGCGACGGCCACTTGCGCCTTCCGCCTATCCGGTGATCGGCTGGCCACCATCGTCGAGCGCGGCACCAAACTCCTGCTGTGGTGGGGCGCCCCGCCGGTCACGCTCTACGCGGGCACGGGCGACCAGCCCTACCAGATCAGCGAGTCGGACGTCGCGGCACAGCCCGGCACCGTCAGCGACGCGGGCTACTACCGCCTCAAGGGCTTGAGCACGCAGACATCCGATGCGCAGGGCCGCATTACGGTGCCGTTACCGCGCCGATCCGGTGGCGCGCTGCCGTTCTTCCGGCAGGCACCGCACGTCACGCCAGTCGCGGGCAACTCCAACACCGCCGCGCCGAGCCTGTCGCTGATCAGCACGTCCAGCACCAGCTTCACCGTCGCCCTCGCGGGCAACGCAGCCAACGTCACGGTCGCCGTCTACTGGACCGCCGAAGGCGTCTGAGCCTCGGCCGTCCCGACCGCGCCCTCCGCACATCACCTGACCGCAAGGCATCTGCATGCCCGAGTTCCGCCTTGTCCCGGAGATCGATGGCGTTCCCACGTCGATCCGTCCCACCGACGCCCGGTTCGGGGCCGCGGTCGGCGCCGCTCCGGTCGTTGCAGACGGCGTGCCGGATACCATCGCCAATCACCTAGAAGGCAAGGCCAGCCTCGACCCCGACACGGGCAAAGTTCTGCAAGCACAGATCGACCTGTCGAAGGGTGGCGACTACGGTGTGGGTCTAGGCCTTCCCGCCATCGCAACTGTGCAGAAACGCATCCTCTCGCGCGGGTTCATCCAGGCCAGCGTCGATCTCGGGATCACGGGCGCGACGAGCGGTTCCGTGCCCGACGAAACCACGAAGTGGCTTGCGGCGATTGCCGATGCCCTGCCGACGCTCGCCAAGCCCGTCCTTCTCCCAGGTGGGCGTTCCTACCGTATCGGGCGCAAGCTCACCTTCCCGTCCGGAACCGGCATCGTATCGGATGGCGGCGTGACCATCCTCGGTGACGCGGGGGACTTCAACAACACGAGCCGCGGGGGCGGCGCGACCTTCGTCGGCGATATCGGCACGTTCACGGGAGCGCGGTTCGGATCGAACGCCGTGATGGTCGCGGCGGCCGACAATTCCGTGGGTGTGACGTTCCGAGGGCTCAAGCTCCAGTTCACAGCGGCCAGCGCCTCCACGTTCGTCAACAAGGCTGTGATCGGGCTGCTCGCCAACGGTGTGAAGGGCCTCGTCGTGGAAGACGTTGAGGCGACGGGCTTCAACAATGGAGGCGTGTTCTGGATCGACGCCTGCAAGGATTTCCTGATCCGTCGGGCGAACATTCACGACTGCGTTCTGCACGCGACGACGCCGGCCAAAGGCACGCACCAGCTGACCGGCATCTGGTTCGATGAGGGCGATCACGATCTCAGCATTTCGACGGGCATCCTTGATCGCCCCGTGGTCCGCCGTCTGCTTCTGACCGACGCGGTGGCGTCCGTCATCGGTTACGAAAGCGACGCTTGGACCGTGGGCGGGCGGGCTTCCGCTATCACGATCATTGCCCCGCTCGTGTCGTCGTGCGGCGAGTGTGATTATTTCGGCGGGGTCCGCGTCCTCGGTGGGCTCTACGAGGATATGCACAATTTCGGGTTCAAGCTCGTGCATGGGGCACGTGGCGCCTACGCGACGGGCCTCAAGATGCGCCGGATCGGACTCGCCGCCGTGACCCTGCAATCGGGTCAGAACGAGGTGCAATCGGTCTCCGGCAATTTCGTCCAGGCCGAAGCAACGCGCGTCGGCGAAATCGCGATGGAAGGCACGACCGTCAATGGTGTGACCGTTGCCCCGCGGACCACGAAGGTAGGTTCCGCCTCGAATTTCGCGGGCATTCTTGCGCTCGATGTGTCGACCGGCGGCGCGGCTGGCCTCGTCGAGAACAACACCGTCGAGGTGACGCTTTCCGACAGCCCGAGGTGCAACGTGCCCGCTTACGTCGGGACCACGGGCGCCGGCAACGCGTTCCGCGTATTGCGGGCCGACGACTCCATGACCGGCCGAATGAACCTGCTCTCGGGCAACGGTGCGGCGCAAACGATGATGATCGGCGAAAAGACCGCCGTCTCAGCGTATCTGACAGCCGATCAGTCCATCCCAGCTTCGACCACGACAGTGATCGGCTTCAACGCCGTCTCCGTCGATGCCAAGGGCGAAATGGACACATCGACCAGCGCGTTCACGGCCAGCAAGCCTGGCACCTATCGCTTCGTTCTCGCGGGCCAGATCAACGACATTGACGGCACCAAGGTCGTCGCCTTGGCCTGTCGCCGGGCGGGAGCCGTGTTCCGGCAATCCGTCCGCAAGAACACTGGCACCGCGGGTGGTCCGGTTGAGTTGGCATGGACGGTAGACGTGCCGCTTTCCACTGGTCAGACCGTCGATTTTACCATTAACCAGAGCTGCAACACGGAAAAACTGCTCGCTGGCACAAGCCAGTTCACGACGCTGTATGTCGGCGCAGCGACCTGATCCCCCGACGGCGGGCGACATTCCGCGTACGGCCACGACCGCACGGCTTGGCCGCGCCGCCTTGTTCAAGGCCATGCGCGTCCGCCTGCTTGACGGACGCCTGCCGCATTGATCGCGCCACGCATGATCCGCCCGCGCTCCGAAGAAGCCGCCTACTGCGATCTGTGCCTCGCCGTCTGGGCTGCCCGATGGCGCCTCTGGTGGGATCGCTGGATGACCTACAGCGGGATCGCTGACTGAACGGTTTTCACCGTCGCCGCGCCGCGCTGATCGCGGCACCCCTTCCGATCACCCAAGGATACCCAATGGCCGCAACTCTCGACAGAGGGGCGTTCTTTGCTGCTGCGCGGTCCTACCCGTTCGGCGGAAGCCTGACGCAGGGGCAGGTCACCGGGATCAGCGCGATCCTTGATGCGTGCCCGCCCGATCTCGCGAGCGAAAGCTTGTCCTACTGCCTCGCAACGGCCTTCCACGAGACCGCTCGGACTATGCTGCCGATTAAGGAATACGGTGGCACGGCCTACTATAAGCGGATGTACGATCCGCAGGGTGATCGGCCGGAGGTCGCGAAAGCGCTCGGCAACACCGTGCCAGGTGACGGCGCCAAGTTCGCCGGTCGCGGATACGTCCAGCTCACCGGGCGATCAAACTATCGCCGCGCCACGGGCGAGTTGCAGAACCGCGGCTACCTTACCCGAGAACAAGACCTGACGCAGGCGCCCGACATGGCGATGACGCCTGACGTGGCGGCGGCGATCATGTTTCTCGGTATGATGGAAGGCTGGTTCACCGGCAAGAAGCTGTCGGACTATTTCGGCCCGAACCGCAGCGGCGACGCCTTCAACGCCCGCCGCATCATCAACGGCGTGGACCGCGCCGAACTCATCAAGGCCTACCATACGGGCTTCCGCGCCGCGCTGAAGGCGGCGGGGCATATGCCGGGCGCTGTCACGCCCGCCGTCCCGGTTGGTCCTATCGAGACCGGGCCGCTGTTCCCACCCGCCCCGCGCAATAGCGGTTCTCCGGTCGCCAAGGCGCCAGCCCCCACGCCCGCGCCTGTCACCGAGGCCAAGCCCGGTTTCTGGGCGAGCGCACTTGCCCGCCTTCGCAACACCTATCCTCCGAAGGGTTGACGCCATGGCCGCCGGTATCATCGGCTCAATCGCAGCGAGCCTGCTGCCGGACATCATGCCGACCATCGGCAAGATCCTCGACCGGGTGATCCCCGATCCGGTGGAGGCGCAAAAGGTCCAAATCCAGATCGCTCAAGCGATGGCGGACCGCGAGCGCGCCTTGGCCGACATGCTCGCCAAGCAGAACGAGCAGCAGGCGGCCATCAACCTCGCGGAGGCGCAGAACCCTTCCTTCTGGACATCCGGCTGGCGCCCCGCCGTCGCGTGGGTGTGCGTGTTCGGCTTCGCCTACTCGTTCGTTCTGGCGCCTATGGTGGCGTGGGGCGCGGCCATCCTCGGCACGGCGCTCGGCGTCGCCTTCCCATCTCCGCCCACGCTCGACAACGGTTCGCTGCTGGCCCTGCTCACCGGCCTGCTCGGGCTGTCAGGTCTGAAGACGGCCGAACGCATTGGCGGCGTGGACCCCAACGTCGGCACGAAGGCCGTCAAGCGCTGATCGTTTTCACCCTAAGCGTGCGGGGCTCGACCGCCTAGTTTGGCGACGCGACGGCCAAGCCCCTAACCCTCCGACGACGCCAGCGAGGGCGCCACCGAATGGCTTTGAGCACAGTCGGCAGACATCTCTCATGTTGGCAAGAACTATCGGCCTCCTCCTGATCGGGGGAATGGTCGGCATCGTCCTGACAAGCGGACGGATCTCGTGCCCGAAAGACACGTGGCCGCCGGTCCGACCAACCGTCGAGTCGATGAGGTAATCCATGCTCGACGCTGCCATTGCCGATGACCGATTGGAGGGGGCTGCGGCACCCATGAGTGAGAACAATGAGCAGAGCAACACGGGTGCGCTGACGGCGCTTCAGATCGCCCAGGCAGTTACAAACACAGAACTCAAAGAGCTGAAAGGTATTCTCAGCGAGTTGCGTGGCGAAGTGCGCGAACTGAAAAGCACATTCGCGACCAAGGACGAGTTCAAGGGCTTGCAAGAGCAGGTCAATGGGCTGAAGAATAACCAGAGCTGGATCGTCAAGATCATCCTCGGCGCAGTTGTCGCGGCAGTTCTCGGCGTCGTGCTCGTCAAAGGTGGCGTACCGCATCCGTGACGATCATTCATAAGCCCGATCCGCCTGAAGCCGCGATCGACATCAACGACAAGATCTACGCGCAGGCCATCCAGTTGGCCTACGGTCCGAGCCGCAGACGGTCGGTGGGCGATCGGTTCGCTAACCTGCTGTATTGGGCGGCCCTGCTCGGGATTGGCGGATGGTTCTTCGCCATGGCGATCGACCGAACCCCGCCGGTCAAGCAGATCGTTCGCGAAGTCGTGAACGAGGGAGGGCGCGTCAGGATCGGCGAACGCCTTCTGATCCACGGCATCCGCGTCCGCGAGCGGCAGTGCGAATTGGTACGCCGCTGGTGGCTGGTGGACGGCGCCGGACGCCGGATCGACTATCAGCCCGAGCCGTTCGACGCCTACGGACCCGTTGGCCGGGAAGAAGAGACCTTCGGCCCCTACATCCCGTTGGATGCAATGCCGGGGCGCGGCAGGCTGTATGGCTCTTTATCCTACGATTGCAACGTGTTGCAGCGCGCCTTGGGCTGGTCCATCGTCACCGTGCTGCCGCCGCTGGAGTTCGAGATCCTGCCACGGGCGCAGTAATGCTGGGCGGCGCATGCGTCCTGCTCCTCCACCTCGCGGCCCGCGCCGTCGATACGCCGGCCCTGGTCTACGTCCGGCAATCCGCGATCAGCATGGTCTCTGCGGTGAACCGGCCGAACGATCCGGAATTGGCCAGGGCTCGTGCCTTCGTCGGCTTGGAAGAGCGCGGCATCTACGTGTCCGAGACACCGGAAGAGGTGGTTCGGATGCCGTGCCTGACGTGAGAACTGACGACACGATCGCTCGACACGAGGCGCCCCGGTCACCCGGCGGCGCCTTTTTTGTGCTTACGGCCGATATCCCGCGAACACCTCACCCGGCCCCGGCTTGCCGTGCTTGAGCACGAAGCGGGCTTTCTCTGACAGCACGGCCTTCCGCTCCGGATCGAGTGCGCCACCTTCCCAATCCAGCAGGCCGCGCGCTGCAAGGGCTCGCACACCGCGAAGCGTCCCGATCCGGCTCAAGGCATGTGGTTCGCCCTGGGCGTCGTAGAAGTGCTTGCTGCCGGGCGAGCGGGTCAGCCATCGCCTACCGCCGCTCAGCAGCAGCAGGATCCGACGCTGCGCGTCGGAAATGCTGTGCCAAGTCGAACGGGCGCCATCCACGCCGCTGTCGATGTCGTGCAGCCGCTTCTCAAATTCCGCGACGAGATCGGACCGTCCGTTTTCCTCAAGCACGGCGATCACCCGCGCGGTTGTTTGGCGCTGGCGCTCTTCGTGCTGCTGCATGAACCGCTCTTCGGCAGCGAAATCCGGTTTCGGCATCTCACCCTCCATCAGCCCCGCCCGGCACCGCCGAGGCGGGGTTTTGCGTCTTGGGCCTCAATGATCGCACTGGAAGCAATCCGCGAGGCGATGCGGTGCGACTTGCCGAAGCCACGCGACGGCGGTCTCTTCCATGAACTCGCGCAGCGCCTTGTACTCGGTGTTGGAGGCGCCGGGCGGCTCCTGATCGACGGCGATGCCGAGACGGCCATTCGAATGCTCGATCACCTGCACACCGAGACCGAGGCACGTCCGGATCAATGCCGACTGATCGGGCGGCACCAAAATCTCGGTGTTATCCTCCCTGCGCTCAAGCATGCAGACGAATGTTCGAGCCGGCGCATCTTCCGGCATTCCTGCGACTGGATTGGTCATCCCTTCGATCCTCTCTGCTAGAGCGGGCTAGGCGACAGGTGCGGGGTTCCGCGCCAAGAACTCGGCGAGCATATTGTAGAGCCGCGCGGCTTCGGTGCGGGGAATGACGCCGCAAGGCCACTCGCCCCGGCTTTCGGGATAGGCGACCAGAGTGAAGCCAAGGCCCGGCCGAGTGTCTTCATCGGTTCCGGTTGTGACCTCAGGGCGAAATTGGAGCCAGCAGAGGGCTGTCGGAACGTTGATGGTGACATCGCTCTTGCGATCCGTCCCAAGCATCTCCGCACCAACAAGTCTCGGCTGCCATCCGCCCGCCCCGACCGTCTCCGCATATCGCCGAGCGACGGCTTTGGCGAAGCCGGTGAAGACGGCGCCTTGAAGCGACACGCCCATTTCGCCCTGCACCTCCTCGCAGATCCTCTGCAAGGTCTCTTCGTCTGTCTGGGGCATAAGATTGTTCCTCAGCGAGAGGGGTTTGCCTGCCCGCTTTCAAGCATGGCCTTAGCTTCCGTAATGGCCGCCTTGAAAGCCGTCTTGCCGGAGTTGATCTTCTCGACATCTGCAAGCCGCGCTTCTACGTGAGCGGCAAGACAGCGGTTCGATATGGTCGGAAGCCAGTTCTTGCGGAGGGCATCGATCTCCACCCTCAAGCGCTCCACGCTCTCAGGCGTCGAACTCATCACCGGGACATCGAAGGCGCTCAATCGAGGCGTGACGAGGTAGAGCGCCCCAACGCTTTGAAACTCGTCGGGGATCTTACTGCCGGCACAAGGATCGGCGGACGGTATGGATGACCCCCTCGCATACAGCACGCCTGCGGCAGCCCCACCGGCTAGGCTGACGACTACGGCGATCCAGACCTGCTTACCCAAAAGCATCGTCCATCTCCTCTCGTCTCATCCGCACCAAGCCCTCAGCTTGGAGGGGGAGTGGGGTTAGGCGGCCTCATCTATCGCCCGATGCATGGCATAGGATGGCGTGTAGCCTTCAAGCAGATTGCCGGTTGGACGGATCGCGCGCATCAGCGCCGCCCGCTGCCGCCCCTCAATGCATCCGGCCTTGCGGTAGCCGAAGATGAGAGGCTGAACGTCGGTCGGTAGCGTCTTGAGTGAAAGGCCTACTTCCTTGTCGGATAGATGGGCCAACGTTGCCGCCACTTCAGTTACGGCGCGCTCGCGCTTTGCGATCTGCGCCCGAAGTAGGCCGATGATCGCGTCAAAATCCCCCCAAAATTCCTCAGGGAGATCGCGGCGGAGCGCATCGACATCATCGCCTGCCGACATCGCTTCCCACATCGCGAGAGGCGTACACCGCGAGATCAGCGCGTGGATGCGGCGATACTCGGCGCCCTTGAGCTTCAGCCTCAGACCATCTGAAAACCGGATGACGAACCCCTCGTCGTTCGCGGGTAGTGCCTCCGCCGTCTTGACCATCTCGGGTATGGACTGGAAAGCGTACCGCCTCGCGGCGCGCCAGCCCAACGCGTTGCAGGTCGCGAGCACGTCCGCATAAGACAGTTCCAGCCCATCCTCAGCGTAAGCAGCGAGCATCACGAGCGCTGGCTCGTCGTAGTGAACGACGATCCTGTTTTCGGGATAAACGGCCTCGAACAGGTAGGTGGCGCCCGGCACGAGCGGAGACAGATCCGACTGGTCCAGCCGGATTTGCGCCCACCGCGCTTGCTCGGAATTGAAAGCGCCCTTCGTCGCCGCCTTCCATCGCCCATCATGGAAGAACACGATGATGAGGCTGCCGTCGAGCTTTTCGTAAGCCTCAAACGGTAGATCCGGCACGACCCCGCGCTTCTCGCCGACATTGAAGAACTTCGGAAACGGCGTTGCCAGCACGCGGCCCTTGGCGCGATCCAAAATCAAGCCGCGCGCCATCAGAGCGAAGATATCCCAGCCGTCCTCGTACACGCACTTGTTCGAGTAAATGTAGAGCTCAAGGCCCGTAGCAGGGTCGGCGCGCCGGTAGACCATGCCAGCCGTCACGGCGGCGTCGAGACCAGCCATCAGATCAGGAAATGAGATCGCTCGTGCGGGGTGGCGGGTCATCGACACGGCTCCTTAAGAGATATCTCGCATCCTACGGCGGACCGGATGCGATATCGAATTGAAGGCTAATCCGATATCGGATAGCTTGCAACAAGCGATATCGCATTGGAGGCGTTTTTGTTGCCGCAAGAAGCTACGAGTGCCCGGCCGGCGTTTGTCTACGTGATCGGTCCAGCCGATGGCCCGGTGAAGGTTGGTGTGACCAACGACGTTGAAAGTCGTCGAAGCGTTCTTCAGGTCGCAAGCTTGACGGCGTTGGAGATATCGCTTTCCGTCGCGCTCTCGCGGCAGGAGGCCTTCGCCGTTGAGCGCCACGCGCATTTCCTCCTTAAGGAGCACCGAGTGCGTGGCGAGTGGTTTCGCGTCCTTCCTGTCCGAGCCGTGCAAGCGGTTCAGGCGGCTCGACGCGCTGTTGCTTGCGGAGAGGGCCATCGAAGTCGGATGGCGAGGGCGCAGGTGCCGAAGGCGAAGCTTGAAGACACGACCATTGTCCGCTTTGCGGCCGGAACCTTGGATCGCATTGATGCGGTTGCGGGAAAGAACCGGCGCGCCAAGTGGATACGGGAACTCGTTGAGGGCGAACTGAGGCGTCAGGAGCGTAGAACTTCGAAAGAAGCTGCCACCCCTCGCAAACCAACCGACCCCTAACCCCTCTCATACCTCACCGGGGATGGCACACAATCCCATCCCGTCTCTTCGTGCAGCTGGCGGTAATGGCGTTTCATGTCCTTCATCGGCTGTCCGCCGCGCCCGCCGCAGGCCGAGCAGACGGTGCGCCGGGCCAGCTGCGAGCGCGTCATCCGAGGCGGCAGGCTGTCGAGCCGGATCACGGCATAGTGCCCGCATCCCGCCCGATCCTTCGGTGAGCAATGCACCTCCACCGTTTCCTCACCCTGTGCGATCCAGTCGGAGACGGTGGGGTCGGGGAGGGGCATTCAGGGAGGGTATCATTCCCTCTGCTCGCGGGGGAGGGCGGGGGCTTCGGGGCGCACGCTTGGCAGTTCGTCAGAAAATCTCCACGGCGCTCTAGCCATCTTTGGACCTGTCTCAGCTGCCATTACCATGCGAAAGCCAGCGCACAGTTGCGTTGGCTTGCCCTCGTCATCTTTGTCGTGATGGCATCCAAAGGGATGGTCCTGAACGAGGCACTTGAGCGCGTCCAAGGCGGTTGCGGGGGCCTTCGTGTTCGGGAACGTGCCGGATGTGAAAGCACATGAAGCGCAGCGCTTGGGCGGCTCTATCCCCATCGCGCGGATCTTCGCTTCTGCTTCGTCAGCACATCGGGCCAGTGCCGCCGGAAGCGCTGCGAGAGCGTCTGCAATTTCGTCGCGTGTGCAGCGCTGTGCAAGCTTTTCGACAGCAGCCATCGGATCGGCTGGGTACATCTCAATCCTCCATCGGCAGGGGAGCGGGGGTGGGGCCTACCAATACTGGTTGCTGTCTCCCACACGCCCGCATTGACCTTGCGGCTGGGCGATCTCGCGGGTCCAATCCTGTTGCAGTCCGTAGTCGAGTTTGAGCTTCTGCCGATTTGGGAAGCCGCACCGACTGACGGGACCGCTCGGCCTCCAACCCTCGCCCTCAGGCGGCGGGGGCGCCTCGCCAGATGGACGTTCGCCCTCTGCCGTCATGACGATGTTATTGGTGGTGGTGCGCTGCTCGGGACGGCCGGTCTTCACCCACGCCATGCACCGCGAGCCGTAACAGCCCTTGAACTCGTTCCACGGGCACATCGTCTTATGTGCGTCGATCTCGTTGACGATCATCGTGTTTTCTCCTGACATTGCGGCTGAGCGGGGGTGGGGGAGGGCGTCTCCTCTTCGAGGATCGGGCTGTCGTGAACGGGGCCGCCTTGCGTCCCCGCCCTTCGGGCTTCCATCGCTGACGCGGGTATTTGCGGCCTTATGGAGCAAATGCACCAAAAAGCACGCTAGGTCAAGGCGTATGCCATCGTCTATGATGGCAAAATGACCGACACATACGCCCATGCCATCACTGGCCTGCTA
>NZ_BPRE01000014.1 GCF_022179765.1 Methylorubrum suomiense
AAGAGTTGATCTCAGCTGATCACAACATAAACGGAGTGCTCACATCCGTAGCCCAAGCGTTTCCGCTCAAGGCACGGTGAGCTTTCCGAAACGTTAGACAGCTTCATCTCTCACGGTCCAGCCTCTCAGCCGAACCCGCAAGGACTTGAACAAGCCGCCCACGTTTCTCTTTCTCGATATCAACTTGTCAAAGAGCGTGAAGCCTACACCCTAGGGGCGCAACCTTCTGCCGAAAACGCGCCGATGGCCCGGTTGCCCGGCCCATGCAGCCCCGTCCTCAGCGATCGTTCCGCGGCGGCCCCAGTGTGGCAGCGATCCGTGTCGCTGCCGGGAAGTCCGCCCGAGCGGTCCGCGGCGTCTAGAGCCGGCGAACCGTCCTGTCAACCGTCCGATCCGACACCGAAGCGCCGATCCGGTCGACCGTCCCGAGACACGAAGGACAGCGATCGCCCGATCCAGTCGCCCGGATCAGCCGTGCCGCTCAAACAGTCCCGAAACCCTCAGGAGCCCCGAACCACCAGAGAGGTGGACCGCCGCGCCCCGTCGGTGAGGGAGCGTTTACGGGAGCCATCGGGGCCCGTCAATCGAAAAATCGAAAAAGTTCCGCATCTCACCACAACCGGATCACGGCGGTGTGACGGGACGGCAGGGCCTCGCCCGCGAGGATCGGGCACGCATCGCCGCGTCCGCCTCAATCTGGACATGCTGGACCCGGACATCCCAGCCTCCCGGTGCAGGTCGCCGGGTCCAGGCGTTTCTGGTAAGCCTGACGCCGATCTTGGCCGGACCGGATCCAGACATCCGGTCCCGAGCGCCGATGCAGAGGAAGCCCGTGACGCGCGAGCGGCTGAAGATCGGTGGTACATCCGGAGTGCAGAGGCGCTCAGGCAACCTGCCGCGCGGTGTCGAACCGCCGCTCAATCTCCTCGGCGCCCATGCCCCCCAGATCGATCGGCGCGACGTCAATTTGCGCTGGCTCTGCGCCAGCGCGCTCACGGGGATCACCGGGGCGCTCCTGATCGGTGCCGCGATCCACGTCTCGCTGCAGGGCGACGTGTCGCTCGCGGCGATCTCCGACAAACCGGCGCAGATCGCCCGCCCCCAACCGGCCGAGGAGGCCGCGATCGCCCTCGCGCACAAGGGTGACCGGTTGGTGCGCAACCTGATGATCGCTTCGGCCAAGCAGAGCTTTCGTGCCCCGGTGACGGTGCGGCTCGGCGATCGCGAGATCATCAAGGTGAAGCCGTTCGTGCGGATCGCCTCGACGCTGTCGATGCAGACGGGCGTGTTCGCCGCCGACGTGCCGCGCTTCGATCCGATGAAGTTCGTCTCCGACGAGCCGCAGGAGCGCGCCCCCGATCCCGGGACGGCGGACGCGCCGGGTGCCGAGGTCAGCGTCATCAAGCGCGATCTCGGCGATGTTGCCCTCGATCCGAACGCGCCCGCCCTCTCCGACGAGGACGTGACGGCCCAGGTCGAGGAGGAGCGCCGCCTCACCGCGGAAGCCGGCCGGCGCACCGCCCTGCCTCTGGCGCCGCAGATCATGCTCTCGCGCACCTTGCGGCAGGGCTCGGCCTTCCCCGGCTTCGACGACAAGAAGAGCGGGGAGGACGGCAGCCCGTTCAAGTCGATCGAGGTCCTGGTCGTCCCCGAGAACGTCACCAAGCTCGCCAAGGTCGAGCTGCGCTCCGGCGAGGCGCCGCTGGTGGAGGAACGCGACCTCGCCCTGAAGCGCGGCGACACCGTCGAGGCGATGCTCAAGGCGACCGGCCATGCCTCGGACGCAGCCATCGCCGGCATCGTCGCGGCGCTGGGCGGCAAGGCCAAGGTGTCGGGCCTGTCGGAGGGGCAGCAGTTCCGTGTCCAGGTCGCGCCGGGGCCGAAGCCGGGAGACGGGCGGCAGGTGACGCGGGTCGTTCTCTACGGTGAGAGCGGTGTGCAGGCGATCGCCGCGATCAACGACCGCGGCGGCTTCGTCCCGGTCGCGCCCCCGGTCGACGAGACCAAGGCCCGGACTCAGCCCGCCCAGGCGGACACGCAGGACGGCGACGACGAGGAGGACGAGGGCACCGGCCCGCGGCTCTACCAGAGCCTCTACGAGACGGCCGCGCGCCACGACGTACCGCGCCCCACGGTCGAGGATATCGTCCGGGTGTTCAGCTACGATATCGATTTTCAGCGCCGCATCTCGGCCGGCGACGGGCTCGACCTGTTCTACACCTACGATGAGGATGCCGGCCCCGCCGCCGCCGACCGACCGGAACTGCTCTACGCCGCGCTGAATCTCGGCGGAGAATGGCGCAAGGTCTACCGGTTCCAGTCCCCGGACGACGGCTCGATCGATTATCTCGACGACCAGGGGCGGTCGTTGAAGAAGTTCCTGATCCGCAAGCCCATCGCCGACGGCATCATGCGATCGGGCTTCGGCTACCGGCGCCACCCGATCCTCGGCTACGCCAAGCTCCATACCGGCGTCGATTGGGCCAACCCCATCGGCACGCCGATCGTGGCGGCGGGCAACGGCACAGTGATCAAGGCGGAATGGGATTCCGGCTACGGCCGCCGTGTCGAGATCCAGCACATCAACGGCTACGTCACGACCTACAATCACATGTCCCGGTTCGCCCGCGGCGTTTCGGCGGGGGCACGGGTGCGGCAGGGCCAGGTGGTCGGCTATGTCGGCTCGACCGGACTCTCTACCGGCGCCCACCTCCACTACGAGGTGATCATCAACGGCCACTTCGTCGATCCGATGAAGATCCGTGTGCCGCGCGGGCGCGAACTCGACGGACGCCTGCTCGCCGAGTTCAAGCGTCAGCGCGACCAGATTGAGGGGACGATGCAGAAGTCGAAATCGGCCACCGCGATGGCCCAGCGCGACGCGATGCGGTAGCCGACCCTGGCTGCACGCCTTTCTGTCACTGGATGTTGTCGAAAATCTCCATGAGATGGATCGCTCTGATGGCGATCTTGTCCATGTCACATTCGCCGGAGAGCGCTCCGCCGAAAGAGCCACCTCGGTAGACGTGATACGACCAACCGCAGGCGTGTTTCCGGAAGTGCAACCAAGCCTGCTGGGCCTTCTTCAAATCCGCTCTGCCCTCGTCGTCCAAGGCGGCCGATAGCTGACGGTACTGACAATTGAGGATCGTGTCCCAGATCCCGCCTTCGCGGCCGATACAGGCGTTTCTGCCGAGTGTCGTGGCACCGTCCTGCGTGGCACGGTATGGGTCGACAACCAGACCGATGCACCGTCGTCGCTTCACGACCCCGATCTCCTTTTTCAGGCAGGACTCGATCGCGGCCAATTCCTGGGCATTAGGCTCCGACCGCATCCAATCTTCTTCTGCAGCCAGGACACCAGAAGACAATCCTGCCAAAATCAACAGCCATACAACCAATCTCAAAATCAATACCCTTTTACAAGCAGTAACGATATTTAACTTACATCGCCACGCAATAAAGTAGAGACATCAAGCGAAGTGGCGGATCTAAAATCCGAGAGTTTCGAGAACGGTATCGGCGGAGACTCCCTGGCCATGCAGATCGGCCAGCGACTGCGAACCCTTCGACTTGGCGAGCTTCTCGCCGCCCTCGTCACGGATCAGCGGATGATGGTGATAGGCCGGGCTCGGCAGGCCGAGCAGGTGCTGCAACAGCACGTGGAGGTCGGTCGCCGCCTCCAGATCCTGGCCGCGCACCACGTGGGTGATCCCCTGCAGGGCGTCGTCGCAGACCACCGCGAGATGGTAGCTCGTCGGCACGTCGCGGCGGGCGATGACCGCATCGCCCCACCGGGCCGGATCGGCCCGCACTCGCTCCTCGGAACCGTCGAGGGTGAACCGGCGGATGACGAGGGTACCGGGGATGTCCCGGCAAGCCGCCGCCATGTCGAGGCGCCACGTATGCGGCTCGCCCGCCTCGATCCGGGCCTCGGTCGCGCCGCGGGGTAACGCGCGACACGTGCCTGGATAGAGCGGCGCCCCATCGGGGTCGCATCGCCCCCCCTCCCCTCTCGCCCTCCGCTCGGCCACCTCCGCGGCGATGCGGCCCCGGGAGCAGAAGCACGGATAGATCAGACCGCGCGCGGAGAGGCGGGCCCGGGCGGCCACGTAATCCGCGAAATGCTCGGACTGACAGCGAACCGGGGTTTCGAACCGGAGCCCGAGCCAAGCGAGGTCGTCGAGAATACCCTGCACGAATTCCGGGCGGCTGCGGCCGAGATCGATATCCTCGATCCGGAGGAGAAGCCGACCATCGAGGCGCGCGGCGATGCGGGCGTTGGTGAGGGCGGAGAAGGCGTGGCCGAGATGCAGCCGTCCGTTCGGGCTCGGCGCGAATCGCAGGACCGGTCGGCTCACGGCTCTCCGGTGCCGCGCAGGCAGGCCATGGCGCCCGGCGTGCAGGCGATCCCCGGCAACGAACAGGCGAACCCGCTCTCGAGACGGCGGCAGACCTTGCAGCCATCGCCCCACTCGGCGCAGGCCGGGTCCTCGGCGGGGGCAAGGGCAGGAGGCTTCGTCCGGGCAGGCCCGAACGTACCGATCAGCACGGTCGCCGCGATGAGGCCGACGATGCCCCAGACGATGCGCTTGTCGCGGCGGGTGGTCTGCGGATCGGTGAGCGGAAGGGCGGACATGGAGTGGTCGTGACGCGGATGCGGCCGCGCTGTCAACACGGGCCCACGACCCGCTGTTGCCCTGCAACAACGGCAGAGCCCTCCCGCATTTCGTACCCGGCTTACGGGAACCTTCGGCACGCCGATTGCGATGTGCTTGCTCGGCAAACGATCAAGAAACGGCCCGGGAGGCGATGCTCACGACGTCACGGAGCCTCATCGCATGCTCTACGGCCTCTACTTCCTGACCTGCATGGTTTCCAACCCGACCCATTGCGTGATGCGGGTGCACCGCTTCAACGAGGACATCGTCACCCCGCAGCAATGCCTCGCGGTGGCCCAGCCGCAGATGGCAGCGTGGCAGAACAGCCACGGCGACCGCTGGCGGGTCGCCCGCTTCCGCTGCGGCTCGCCGCCGAGGGACGACGGAACGCGGATCTGATCCGCCTCCCGTCGCCCGAGGATCTTAAGCCGAAGGCGCCGACGTCCCCGCGAGCGCGGTCGCAACCGCGCGGGCGAAGGCGACCGGATCGCGCGGCGTGTCGCCGTCCTGAACGCGGGCGAGGTCGAGCAGAGTCCCGGCCTCGGACGTGAGATCGTCGCCGGCCTCGGCCCGGGCGTCGAGCGACCGGATCAGCGGATGGCGCGGGTTGATCTCCAAGATCGGTGCCGAACCGCCGAAGCCGCGGCCGGCCCGGCGCAGCAGGCGCTGCATCTGGAGATCCGGCCCCGAGCCGGAGGCGGCGAGCACCACGGCGCTGTCCACGAGGCGGTCGGTCGTGCGCACATCCGACACGTCGGCGCCGAGGGCCAGCTTGAGCGCGGCCACCAGCTTGTCCGCGGCCGGAATCTCGCCCGCCTCACCCTCGGGCTTGAACTTCGACAGGTCGGCCGCGCCCTGGGTGACCGAGCGCAGCGGCTTGTCGTCGAACTTGCCGAGTTGCTCCGGCCAGAACGCGTCGACGTGGTCGGACAGCAGCAGCACCTCCACGCCGCGGGCGCGAAACCCCTCGAGCTGGGCCGAGTTCTTCAGGGCCTCCACGTCGTCGGCGACGAGGTAGTAGATCGCCTCCTGTTCGGGCTTCATCCGCGACACGTAATCGGGCAGCGAGGTCCAGCCGTCTTCCGTGGACGAACGGAAGCGCAGGAGCGGCGCGATCTCGGCGCGGCGCTCGAAATCCTCATAAATGCCTTCCTTGAGGATCGGACCGAAATTCTCGAAGAATTTCTGGTACTCCTCCGCCTTCTCGGTGTTCTTGGAACGACTCGTCAGTTCGTTGATGACGCGGGTGGTGACAGCACGGCGGATCTTCTGCAGCGTCGGCGTCGATTGCAGCATCTCCCGCGAGACGTTGAGCGGGAGGTCATCGGTATCGACCACGCCCTGGACGAAGCGCAGCCAGTTCGGCAGCAGCTCGGCCTCGTCGGTGATGAACATGCGCCGCACGTGCAGCCGCACCTTGGAGCGGCGGTCGTCCTCCATTGCCATGAACGGCTTCATGCTCGGCACGAACAGGAGGCCGGTGAATTCGAGCGCGCCCTCCGCCCGCCAATGCAGGGTCGCCCACGGCTCGTCGAAGCCGTGGCTGACGGTGCGGTAGAACTCCTTGTACTGCTCGTCCGTGATCTCGGATTTGGGCTTGCGCCAGAGCGCGGTGCCGCGATTGGCGGTCTCTTCCTTGCCCTCCTCGTCGCGGATCGCGATCGGAACGGCGATGTTGTCTGCCCATTTACGGACCACGTGATCGAGCCGGTAGCTCTCCAGGTACTCGTCGGCGTCGTCCTTGAGATGGAGGACGATGTCGGTGCCGGCTTGCTCGCGGCTTGCGGGTTCGAGGGTGTAGCTGCCCTTGCCGTCGGAGGCCCAGGTCCAGGCTTCTTCGGTGCCGGCGCGGCGGGAGGTGACGGTGACGCGGTCGGCAACCATGAAGGCGGAGTAGAAGCCGACGCCGAACTGGCCGATCAGGCTCGGTCGAAGGTCCTCGCCCTCGGTCGCCTTCTCTTCACCTGCCTTGGCTTCGCCCAGGGCCTGCGAGAAGGCGCGGGTGCCGGAGCGGGCGATGGTGCCTAGATTTTGAGCAAGATCGTCCTTCGCCATGCCGATGCCGGCATCGGAAATGGTGAGGGTGCGCGCCGCCTTGTCGGGGGCGATCAGCACCTTGGCATCGGCGGGCAGAGCCAACGCTTCGTTGGTCAAAGCCTCGAACCGCCGCCGGTCCGTCGCGTCGGCGGCGTTCGCCACCAATTCGCGCAGGAAGATCTCGCGGTCGGAATAGAGCGCGTGGACCACAAGGTCCAACAGCCGCCCGACTTCGGCACCGAATTCGTGCCGCTCCACCGTCTCACTCACGCCAATGCCTCCCCTGTTTGGACATGTCCCCGCGAAGCACCCGGTCCGAGAGCCCGGCACCCCGCCGCCCTCTCGAGGCACGGCGGGTCCGGTGAGCGCTTCGCGTGGGACACTCGAAAAAGCGGGGGCGATATGCCCATGACGGCGCGGCAATTCAATCGCCGCGGCGAGGAGGAAGACGGAAAGTTGCGGGGGACGCGCTGTCGTCAGGCGGCGAGCGCCGAAGCCGGGGCCGCCTCGATGCGCTGATGGACCGTATCGAACGCCGCGCGGATGACCGTCACCGCATCCTCGACCGCAATCAGGGTCGCCAGCCGAACATCGCCCGGCATCTCGCCGACCCGGCGGGTGGCGCCGACAACGGCGTGTTCCAGCTTGATCAAGTCTTCTTCGGCCATGGCGCCGGAGAGATCCGCAACACGTTGCAGCGCCGCTTCGAGCGCATGGCGCAACACAAGTGTTCTCACGCGCTCCTGAAGAAGCGCCCGCTCATTCTGCTTCATATTACTGGATGTCCGCCGATTCGCCGCGTTGCATCATGTCATTTGCTCCACGGCTCCACAGTCCCTTTTCCGCCACATCCGGAAAAAGCTGTGCCTCTGGCGGAACCTTCTCCCGCACCGTTCGGGCGAGCGGTTCGGGATCGCGGGGCATTCGGCCACCTAATGCGTGGCGTGCGCGCGGCACGGATGCCGCCGCCCCAGTTGCCGTCGGCGCCGGCGCATGGTCCTGATCCTGCCTAGGGCGCCCCGACCACCCGCAGGAAACCGAGTTCCGTTCATGCCAGAAACCCCCGTCTTCGCCCACGCGGCCGTCGCCGCACCCCACGCGCTCGCGGCCAAGGCCGGCCAGAGCGTGCTGGCCCAAGGCGGCAACGCCATCGAGGCGATGGTCGCCATGGCGGCCGCCATCGCGGTGGTCTACCCGCACATGAACGGCACCGGCGGGGACGGGTTCTGGCTCATCCGTGAGAAGGGCGGGCGCGTCCGCGGCATCGAGGCCTGCGGGCCGGCGGGGGCGCTGGCCACGCGGGCGCGCTACCGGGAGAAGGAAGTCGACGCGATCCCCTCCCGCGGGCCCGATGCAGCGGTGACGGTGGCGGGCACGGTCGGCGGGTGGGACTTGGCCCTGGCCATGGCCCGCGCCTTCGGCGGGCGGTTGCCCCTCGACGCCATCCTGGGCGACGCGATCCGCCACGCCCGCGAGGGCTGCCCGGTCTCGGCCTCGGAGGCGCGCTACGTGCCGAAGGAGCTCGACACGCTCCACGATGCGCCAAATTTTGCCGCCACCTACTTGAACGACGGCAAACCCTACGCCGCGGGCGCGATACGGCGGCAGCCCAAGCTCGCCGACACGCTGGAGCAGCTGGCCCATGCCGGGCTCGCCGATTTCTACCGTGGCGACATCGCCCGCGAGATCGCCGCGGACCTGGAACGCCTCGGCGCGCCGGTCACCCGGGCCGATCTTCAGGCCTACCAGGCACGGGAACGGACGCCGCTCTCCCTGCGCCGCCGCGACGCGACGCTCTACAACTTCCCGCCGCCCACCCAGGGCATCGCCGCCCTGATCATCCTCGGAATCTTCGAACGGCTGAACGTGCGGCAGGCGGAGAGCACGGCGCATTACCACGGGCTGATCGAGGCGACGAAGCGGGCCTTCGCGATCCGCGACCGGTACGTCACCGACTTCGATCGCCTGGCGGGCGATCCGTCCACCTTCCTCGACCCGCACCGTCTCGACCGGGAAGCGGCCCTGATCGACATGAAGCGCGCGGCGAGCATTCCCGTGCGCTCCGGCGAGGGCGACACGGTGTGGATGGGGGCGATCGACGGCGACGGCCTCGCCGTGTCCTTCATCCAATCGGTCTATTGGGAATACGGTTCGGGCTGCGTGCTGCCCTCGACCGGCATCTGCTGGCAGAACCGGGGGATGTCGTTCTCTCTGGACGCGAACGCCGTCAATCCGCTGGAGCCGGGCCGCCGCCCGTTCCACACCCTGATCCCGGCCCTGGCCGCCTTCGACGACGGCCGGGTGATGTCCTACGGCTCCATGGGCGGAGACGGGCAGCCGCAATTCCAGGCGCAGATCTTCTCCCGCTACGCCGATTACGGAATGTCCGTGGCCGATGCGGTCGATGCCCCGCGCCTGCTCTACGGCCGGACCTGGGGGGCAGAATCGCTCTCGGTGAAGGTCGAGGATCGGTTCGATCCCGCCTGCATCGCCGCGCTCCGGAACATGGGCCACGACATCGAGGAGCTCGGCGGCGCGTATATCGACTCGCTCGGCCATGCCGGCATGCTGGTGCGCCATCCCCGGGACGGCCGCATCGAGGCGACCCACGATCCGCGCTCCGACGGGGGCGCCGAGGGTCTGTGACGACAGCGGAATCCGAAGGACCACCCCCTTCGGTGGAACCAGGGCGGAACCCTGGACGACGGCAGGACGGACGACATGGTGACCGGCAACCAGGCACAGATCGATTACTGGAACGGTGAGGTCGGACAGCGCTGGGCGGACAACCACTCGGCGCTGGATACCGCCTTCACCCCCTTCACCCAGGCCCTGTTCGCGGCCGCCGGTCTCGCGCCCGGCGAGCGCGTGCTCGATATCGGCTGCGGCGCGGGCGAGACGTCACTCCTGGCCGCGCGACAGGTCGGGCGCGAGGGTCGCGTGACGGCGGCCGACGTGTCCGGGCCGCTCTTGGAGGCCGCACGGGCGCGGGAGGCGGCGGAGCCGACCGGCGGTGCCTCGATCGAATGGTTGCAGGCGGACGTTCAGAGCCACCCCTTCGAAGAACGGTTCGATCGTGCTCTGTCACGCTTCGGCGTGATGTTCTTCGACGATTCCGCGGCCGCCTTCGCCAATATTCGAGCCAGCCTCGTGGAGGGTGGGCGCCTGCACTTCCTCTGCTGGCGGGCGATGGCCGAGAACGCCTGGGTCGCCCTGCCCCGCGCGGCGGTGATGCCCCTCGTTCCCGAGTCGGAGCCCCCGGCGCCGGACGCGCCCGGCCCGTTCCGCTTCGCCCTGCGGGAGACCGTCCAGGCAATCCTGGCGGAAGCGGGCTTCCGCGACATCGCCATCACGCCGGTCGATCACCCGATGACGATGGGGCCGACGCCGGAGGCCGCTGCGGAATACGCCGTCCGTCGCAGTCCCGTCGCCCGCCTGCTCCAGGGTTGCAACCAGACCGTGCAGGACGCGGCCCTGCGCACCCTCGCCGATCTGTTCGTGCGCCTCTCCGGGAACGGACCGGTCGAACTCGGCGCCGCCTGCTGGCTCGTCTCGGCGCGGGCCTGATCGCCCGATCCGGCGCTTTCGGCCAACCCCTGAGCGGCGCGCCGCCGACCATCCGCCTCCATCGACAGATTGGCACATCCCTTGCGGACGTGCCGGCGCCGTCAAGGAGTGAATGATGGATACGATTTCCAACCGGACCCGCTGGATCCAGCTCGCTTTGGGCTTGATCGTGATGATGACGATCTCCAGCCCGCAATATGTCTGGACCCTGTTCGTCAAACCGTTCCAGGCGACCACCGGGGCGAGCCTGCCCGCGGTGCAGGTCGCCTTCACCATGCTCATCGTCCTCCAGACGTTCTTCTCGCCGGTCCAAGGCTGGCTGATCGAGCGCTTCAGCGCGAAAGTGATGATCGCGCTCGGTGCGGCGCTCTCCGGTCTCGGCTGGGTCGCGGCCTCGAAGGTCGACAGCCTGTGGGGCCTCTACGCCACCTACGGCCTGCTCTGCGGGCTCGGCACCGGCATCGTCTATGTCGGCGTCGTCGGCCTCGTGGTGCGCTGGTTCCCCGAGCGGCGCGGCTTCGCCGCCGGCATCGTCGCGGCGGGCTACGGCATGGGCGCCATCGCCACGACCTTCCCGATCACCGATATGATCGCCGCCTCCGGCTACCGCCACACGCTCCTCGTGTTCGGCGCCATCATGGCCGTCATCGGTGTCGTGGCCGCGCTCGGCCTGCGCAATCCCAAGCCCAGCGAGATTCCGGCCATCCCCGCCGACAAGGTCGCGAGCGCCGCCCGCGACGTGGCCCCCTCGGTCATGCTGAAGACCCCGCTCTTCTGGCTGATGTTCGCCATGATGGCGATGATGTCGACCGGCGGTCTGATGGTGGTGGCGAACTTCGCCTCCTTCGCCAAGGAATTCGGCGTGGCCGACGCGATCGTGTTCGGCTTCGCCGCCCTGCCCTTCGCCCTGACCTTCGACCGCATCACCAACGGCCTGACCCGTCCGTTCTTCGGTTGGGTGTCGGACCATGTGGGCCGCGAGAACACCATGGCGGTCGCCTTCGCCCTCGAAGCGGTGGCGATCTGCATGCTGCTGATGTTCCGCGAGAACGCCTACGCCTTCGCCCTGCTCTCGGGGCTGGTGTTCTTCGCCTGGGGCGAGATCTTCTCGCTGTTCCCCTCCACCCTCACCGACACGTTCGGAACCAAGCACGCCACGACGAATTACGGCTTCCTCTACATGGCCCAGGGCGTGGGCTCGCTGCTCGGCGGCCCGGTCGCGGCGCTGATCCACGACAGTGTGGGCAGCTGGGTGCCGGTCTTCGGCATCGCCATCGGCCTCGATCTCGTCGTGGCGGCCCTGGCGTGGTTCGTCCTCAAGCCTGCCCGTCGCGCCTATCTCGGCGTCGAGGGTCCGGCCGTTCCGGCGGTCGCCGCCCCGCTCGCCGCCCGGCCGGCGGTCTGACACGAGCGCGGGCCGGCTCCGGTACGGAGTCGGCCCGCCGCCTCGGTTCGTCATAAGTCGATTTGACGAGCCGGATCGGTTGCAGGCAGGGAGAGCGACCTTGTCCCACCTCCCCCTCTCCTGAGAAGGACGGCGGGAGGCCCTCAGGCGAACAGACTCCCGCGATGCCCATCCCCGTGCGGCGGCACCGGCCATGACGGCACCGCTCGCCCCCGAGCCCGGCCGCACCCCTTGGCTCACCATCGTCGGGATGGGTGAAGATGGCCGCGCCGGGCTTTCGCCCGCCGCCGCCGCCGCCCTCGACGGGGCGGACATCGTCTATGGCGGCCGGCGCCATCTCGCCCTCGCCGCTCCGCTCTCCGGCGAGGGTCGGCCCTGGCCAAGCCCGATCAGCGACGCCTATCCGGACATCCTGGCGCGGCGCGGGCGGCCCACCTGCCTGCTCGCGACCGGGGATCCGTTCCATTTCGGCATCGGTGCCGAGATCGCCCGGCTGGTCCCGGCCGGCGAGATCCGCGCTTTTCCGCAGCCCTCGGCCTTCAGCCTCGCCGCCGCCCGGCTCGGCTGGTCGCTGCCCGAGACGGCCTGCGTGACCTTGCACGGCCGCGACCTCCTGGGAATCGTCCCCCATCTCCAGCCGGGCGCGCGCATCCTGGCCCTGTCCTGGGACGGATCGACGCCGGGCGCGGTCGCTGGATTGCTGGCCGAGCGCGGAATGGGCGGGTCCCGGCTGACGGTCCTGGAGGCGATGGGCGGCCCCCGCGAGCGCCTGCGCGGCGACGTCGCGGAAAGCTTTGCCCTGACCGAGATCGACCCGCTCAACACCCTGGCCATCGAGGTGGTCGCCCAACCCGATGCCCGGATCGTGCCCGTGAGTCCCGGCCTCGACGACGCGTGGTTCGAGAATGACGGGCAATTGACCAAGGCCGAGATCCGCGCCGTCACGCTCGCGGCGCTACGACCGCGGGCGGGAGAGATTCTCTGGGACCTCGGCGCCGGGGCGGGCTCGGTCTCGATCGAGTGGTGCCTGCGCCACCCGGCCAACCGGGCCGTCGCGGTCGAGCGACGCGAGGATCGGGCCGACCGGATCGCGCGCAATGCCAGGGCTCTGGGCGTCGCGACCCGGATCGTCGTGATGCGCGGCGCCAGCGGAGCGACGCTCACCGAGCTGCCGCCGCCGCAGGCCGTGTTCGTCGGTGGCGGCGTGGCGGAACCGGGCCTGCTCGCCGCCTGCCGCGCCCGGCTGCCCGCGGCAGGCCGCCTCGTCGCCAACGCGGTGACGCTCGAGGGCGAAGCTGCCCTGCTCGCCGCCCACGCAGAGACCGGCGGGCGCCTGCGCCGATTGTCGATCGCCCATGCCGCGCCGGTCGGCGGCCTCACCGGCTGGCGGCCGGCGATGCCGGTCACGCAATGGGTCTGGACCAAGCCGTGAGCGGCGTGGTCGCCGGCATCGGCTTTCGCGCCGCCACCACGCCGGACGAGATCGCCACCCTGCTGCGCCGCGCCCTCGCCGAGGCCGGGCTCGCCCCGGACGATCTCGCCGCCATCGCCACCGCCGCCGACCGGGCGGGCGAGCCGAACCTGCGGGCGGCGGCGGCCGTTTTTCATCTGATCCCGGTCGGTCTCGACGCCGCAGCCCTCGCCGCAGCCGATCCGGCGGGCGTGACCCGCTCGGACCGGATCGTGGCGAGCCGGGGCATCGGCTCGGTCGCCGAGGCGGCGGCCTTGGCCGGCGCCGGACCGAGGGCGCGCCTCCTCCTGGCCCGCATTGCCAGCGCGGGCGCGACCTGCGCGCTGGCCCGGCGCTCCGAATGAACGGGGCATCCGTGCCGCCCTCCCCAACGCCCGGTCGGATGCTGTAAGCGGGCCGTCATGACCGTTCATTTCATCGGCGCCGGCCCGGGTGCCGCCGACCTCATCACCGTGCGCGGACGCGATCTCGTCGCCGCCTGTCCGGTCTGCCTCTACGCCGGTTCGCTGGTCGCCCCCGAGATCCTGTCCTGGTGTCCTGAGGGGGCCCGCATCGTCGACACCGCCCCCCTCGATCTTGATGCGATCATGGCGGAGATCACAGCGGCCCATGCGAGCGGCCGGGACGTGGCGCGGCTGCATTCGGGCGATCTGTCGATCTGGAGCGCGCTCGCCGAGCAGACCCGGCGGCTCGATGCCCTCGGCATCCCCTATACGGTGACCCCCGGCGTCCCCTCCTTCGCCGCGGCGGCGGCGGTTCTGCGGCGCGAACTCACCGTGCCGGGGCTGGCGCAATCCGTCGTGCTGACCCGCACGTCCGGCCGGGCGAGCCCGATGCCCGAGCGCGAGACGTTGGCGGCCTTCGCGGCGACCGGTGCGACGCTGGCGCTGCATCTGTCGATCCACGTCGTCGATGCGGTCGCGGCGGAACTCGCTTCCTTCTACGGGGCGGATTGCCCCGCCGCGATCGTGTTCCGCGCCACCTGGCCCGACGAGCGGGTCCTGACGGGTCCATTGGCCTCTCTGCCCGAGCAGGTGCGGGCCGAGCGGATCGAGCGCACCGCCCTGATCCTGGTCGGTCCGGCGCTCGATCCGTCGGATTTCCGCGAGAGCGCCCTCTACGCCCCAGACTACGATCGCCGCTTCCGGCCCCGCGGTGCGGTGGGCGCCCCGGGAGACGCGCTATGACCGCCCCCGGCCTCCTGATCGCCGCACCGCGCTCGGGTTCGGGCAAGACCACGGTGACGCTCGCACTGATGCGGGCGCTCCGCCGCCGGGGCGTGGCCGTGCGGGGCGCCAAATGCGGGCCGGATTACATCGATCCGGCATTTCACGAGGCGGCGACCGGCCATCCGAGCCTGAATCTCGACAGTTTCGCGATGCCGGACGGCCTGCTCGATGCCTGCGCCGGGCTCAGCGCCCGGGATGCCGCCCTGGTGATCGCCGAAGGCTCGATGGGCCTGCATGACGGGATCGTCGCGGGCGAAGGCCGCACGGGGGCCAATGCCGACATCGCCGCACGCTACGGCTGGCCGGTGCTGCTGGTGCTCGACGTGTCGGGCGCCGCGCAATCGGCCGCGGCGGTGGCGCTCGGCTGCGCCGCCTACGATCCCCGCATCCGTGTCGCTGGCGTGGTTCTGAACAAGGTGGCGAGCCCACGCCATCGCCGCCTCGTCGAGGCGGGTCTCAGCCGGATCGGCATGCGGGTGCTCGGCGCCTTCCCCCGCGAGGCCGGTCTCGTCCTGCCCGAGCGTCACCTGGGCCTCGTCCAGGCCGGCGAGACCGCCGATCTGGAGGCACGCCTGGACCGCCTCGGGGATCTGGCGGAAGCCTCCCTCGACCTCGACGCCATCGTCGCCGCCGCCGGTGGGCAGGCGCAGCCGGGCCGAGGCGCCCTCCCCCGCCCCCCGGCCCAACGGGTCGCGGTGGCGCGGGATGCGGCGTTCTCGTTCCTCTACCCGCACATGCTCGCGGGTTGGCGCGCGGCTGGGGCCGAGATCGTGCCGTTCTCGCCCCTCGCCGATGAGGCGCCCGACCCCTCTTGCGACGCCTGCTGGCTCCCCGGCGGCTATCCCGAATTGCATGCCGGGCGTCTCGCGGCGGCGAACACCTTCCGCGATGGGCTGAACCGGTTCGCGCACACGCGGCCCGTGCACGGGGAGTGCGGCGGCTACATGGTGCTCGGGGAGAGCTTGGAGGATGCCGACGGCGTCACCCATCCGATGACGGGCCTGCTCCCGGTGGCGACGTCCTACGGGAAGCGGCGGCTCCATCTGGGCTACCGGGTGGCCCGGCTCGTCGAGACCGGCCTGCTGGGTGCGGCGGGCACGCGCCTCGTCGGGCACGAGTTCCACTATGCCAGCGAGCTGACCCCGGCGCCCGATGCCGACAATGCCCTGGCGCGGGTGACGGATGCGGAGGGCACGCCCCTGGGCTTTGCAGGCCACCGCCGGGGCCTCGTGACCGGAAGCTTCTTCCACCTCATCGCCGAGACGGATGAAGCCTAGAGCCGTCCGTCGCGAGCGAATTCGGGCGAACGAAGAAAAGGCCGGGGAGCGTCCCCGGCCTTTGGGCCCATCCGCACGAGAAACCCTGTCTCTGGACCGACCGCCTCAGGCGTCGAGGGCCGCGTCCTTCTTCCGATCGAGGCGCGCCGCGCTGCGAACGATCGCCAAGACCTCGCGGCGAAGCTGATCGTCCTCGATCGAGGCGAACGCCCGCAGCAGGTCCACCGCGCCGTGGGCGCGCAGGAAGCCGAACACCTCGGCCTGTTCCTGGGAGGCGGGGCCGTCGTTCTCGTCGAAGAACGCCGAGACCGGCACTTCGAGGAGACGGGCGATCTCGCGCAGACGCCCGGCGCCGACGCGGTTCTGGCCTTTCTCATACTTCTGAACCTGCTGGAAGGTCACGCCGACGGCGGTTCCCAGTGCGGTCTGGCTCAGGCCCCGTGCTTTCCGCAGCGCGGTGATCCGGAGTCCGACGAGACGGTCAACATCGGTTGTCTGTTTCGGCATCATCTTACGGTACGGTCCACTGACGATATCGCGCCCGGTCCAAGGACCTCGGATCGGCCGCGTTCGCATCCCTGCAGCGAATCCGTACGTCTTGCCCTGGTTCTGATTGCCTGAAACAACCCAGGCTTGGACATCGGCAGACAGTTGTATCGCTGTGGGGTAGCTTCTCTCCAGCTTCACCATGAGATGCATGTTGAATGCAAGAGCCTCTTTGCTGTCAGACGGGAGTTTTCAGCAATCGCGTCCTCTGCGTTCACGAAATGTACCTATAGTGAAATCATGCGACGTTGCATGATTTCGCGTGTATCGAGCTTGTTGCGCAGGGCGCGGCGATGCATCGCCACCCCTCAGACCGGACATGGGCTTCTGCCCCCAGGCTAAACTACGTATTGTGGGATTAACGTCGGCGAGGCGGCTTCGCCGACCTGGCACGACAACGGATCGGGAGCTGATCAGGCATGTTCATCGCGATGAACCGCTTCAAGGTGGTCAAGGATTCGGCGCAGGATTTCGAGCAGGTCTGGCTGGGGCGCGACAGCCATCTCGGTGAGATGGACGGCTTTGTCGAATTCCACCTTCTGAAAGGGCCGGAGGCCGAGGATCACATCCTCTACGCGTCCCACACGATCTGGCGCTCGCGGGCCGATTTCGAGGCCTGGACCCGCTCGGAACAGTTCCGCAAGGCCCATGGTCGCGTGCCGGGCACCAAGCCGCTCTATCTCGGCCATCCCCAGTTCGAAGGCTTCGAGACGATCCAGACGGTCGCGCGGCCGGAGGCGGATCAGGCGGCCTGACCCGTCGCACCGCGGCGCGCCTCCGCGCGGGAGCCGTCGTTCTATCTGAGCCGCGGCAGCATCACGGCGAGGAGCCCGATCAGGGGTAGATAGGCGCAGAGCGCGTAGACCTGCTCGATGCCGATGCGGTCGGCGAGTTCGCCGAGCAAAGCCGCGCCCAGGCCTCCCATGCCGAAGGCGAAGCCGAAGAATAATCCGCCCACGAGGCCGACCCGCCCCGGAAGCAGATCCTGCGCGTAGACGAGGATCGCCGGCATCGCCGAGGCGAGGATCAGGCCGATCGGCACCGAGAGCGCCACCGTCCAGAACAGGTTCACGTGCGGCAGCGCCAGGGTGAAGGGCAGCACGCCGAGAATCGAGACCCAGATCACCAGCTTGCGGCCGAAGCGGTCGCCGATGGGCCCGCCGAGCAGCGTACCCGCCGCCACCGATCCGAGGAACACGAACAGGTAGAGCTGCGACTGGGCGACCGGCACACCGAAGCGGTGGATCAGGTAGAACGTGTAGTAGGACGAGAAACTCGCGGTATAGAAGAACTTCGAGAAGATCAGAGCCAGCAGGATCGCGACGGTGGCGACGATCCGCGCCCGGGTCAGGCCCGCCGCGTCGGAACCGACGGTGACGCGCGGGGTTCGCGGCGCCGCCGCAAGCCTGCCGGCATACCAGCGGCCGACGGCCGAGAGCACGGCGATCCCCGACAAGGCGGCGAGGCCGAACCACGCGACGCTGCCCTGGCCGTGCGGCACCACCACGAAGGCCGCGAGCAGCGGACCGAGCGCGGTCCCGGCATTGCCGCCGACCTGGAACACCGATTGCGCCAATCCGTAGCGTCCGCCTGAGGCGAGCCGAGCGACCCGGCTCGCCTCCGGATGAAAGATCGCCGAGCCGAGCCCGATGAGCGCGGCAGCGGCGAGCAGCACCGCATAGGTCGGTGCCAGAGACAGCAGCCCCAGCCCCACCAGCGACACCGCCATTCCGGCAGCCAGCGAGAACGGCATCGGGTTTCGATCGGTCGAGAGGCCGATCGCGGGCTGGAGCAACGAGGCGGTCGCCTGGAACGCCAGGGTCAGCAGGCCGATCTGTCCGAAATCGAGATGAAAGCTCTGCTTCAGCAGCGGATAGATGGCGGGCAGCAGCGACTGTACGAGGTCGTTGAGCAGGTGGGACAGGCTGAGGCCCAACAGCACCGTCAGCGCCGGCCCGGTGGCCCGCACCGGCGTCCCATCGCCGCCGGACGGGACCGACCCGCCCTCAACCGCGCCGGCCTCCAAGGTCTCGGCCCGCATACCGGCTCTCATTCCGCTCTCCGTCCGACGTCCTGCGAGCCCCTTCGCCGGTTCCATGACAGCCCCACTGGGACCGGGCAATCGCCGTCTCGTTTCCGGCCCATCCGATCCGGTGCGCCGCTTGCTCGGAGTCGGTCGAGAATGGGCGGAACCACCGAAAGGTGTTCCGTTCTGAGACAAATCACTCTCCGGGCGGACGCCTTCGCGGTCGCCTCGGACAGCACAGCGCGAGACCGATGTTTCACGAGCGTCCTCCCCAGGTCTATCAGCGTCTTCCCCTCTCGCGGACGCGGCGCGCCGTCTGGACCGCGCTCCTGCCGCGGCGAGAGCGCATGGCCCTGCGGATCGGCATCTCGTCGGCCGTGCTGGCGGCCGATTTCCTGGCCATCATGGCGACCGGCTTTGGCGTCGATGCCGCCTACTACGCCTATAGCAACGACGGCGCCCTGATCCCGCTGGCGTTGAGCCGCAACGTTCAGACAGGCGCATTCCTGGCTCTGGTCATGTTGCTGACCAATCTCGTCCGCGACGAGTACAGCATCGAGAACTGTCTCTCCCGCGCACCGCACCTGCGCCGCACCGCCACCCTCTGGCTGATGGCCTGGGCGATCGCCCTCCTGATCGGCTTCGCGACCAAGACCTCGAACGACTTCTCGCGGGTCGCCTCCGCGGCCTTCTTCCTCGTCGGCCTGCCGGCCGCCCTGCTGGTGCGGGCCGGAATGGTCGCGCTGGTGCGCCGCCACGTGACGCCGGCCTCGGCCTCGGCGAACCGCATTCACCTGGTCGGCTACGAGGAGGATATCGCGGGCTTCTACGCCAGCAACGACGTGGACGCTTTGGGCCTGCGGGTCGTCGGCACGAGCTACCTGCGCCGCTTCGATCCCAATTCCGGCGCAGCCAGCGCCGAAGCGCTTCTCGACGAGGATCTCGACCTCGCCGTCTCGGTCGTGCGCTTCCTGCGGCCCGACGACGTGTTCGTGCTGGTGCCGTGGTCGCAGACTGCCGATATCGAGCGCTGCATCGATGCCTTCCTGCGCGTCCCGGCGGCCCTGCACCTGCGCCCCAGCGTGATGATGGACCGCTTCCCGGACCTTCAGGTCGCTCGGGTCGGCCGCCTGGCAGGCATCAATATCGGACGTCGGCCGCTCTCGGCGGGCGAGGTCATGCTCAAGCGTGCCTTCGACCTCGTGGTCAGCGGAACCGCTCTGGTGCTGCTCGCCCCGCTCTTCCTCGTCATCGCCATGCTAATCAAGCTCGACAGCCCCGGCCCGGTCTTCTTCCGGCAGCGGCGCCACGGCTTCAACCAGGAGGCCTTCGGCGTGTTCAAGTTCCGCAGCATGAAGGTTCAGGCCGATGCGCCGTTCCGGCAGGCCTCCCGTGACGACGACCGCATCACCCGTCTCGGCGCGCTCCTGCGCCGGACCAATATCGACGAGCTGCCCCAGCTCCTCAACGTTCTCCTCGGCGACATGTCGCTGGTGGGGCCGCGTCCCCACGCGCTCGCCCACGACCGCAGCTTCGAGCGGCGCATCGCGCTCTACGCGCGGCGCCACAACGTGAAACCCGGCATCACCGGTTGGGCCCAGGTCAATGGCTTTCGGGGCGAGACCCGCACCGACGCGGCGATGGAAGCCCGCGTCCAGGCCGACCTGCACTACATCGATAACTGGTCGATCTGGCTCGACATCACGATCATGATTCAGACGGTGATCTCGCCGCGCGCCTACCGTAACGCATTCTAAGGCGCATCCCGTCGAAGCGCACACCGGCTCGTCGCAAGAACGCGCGGCATGACCGAAGCGCGAGAAATGCGTCCCGGCCCGAGGAGGCCGGACGCAGCTTCGATGGCCATCGACGGGCCGATCACGCGGTGAGGCAAGACCGGGGGGCGTCGAGGCGCCCCCCGGAGAATCAACCCTCGCGGCGCCGGCGCTCGCGGCAGCTGCCGCACTCGCCCTCGACCTCCAAGATGCGGCTCGTCGGCGTGAACCCGGCCTGGGCCAGGGTCGCGTCCAAGGCGCTCTCGACCGCGGGTGCGGTCATCTCGTCGATGCCGCCGCAGCTGCGGCAGATCAGGAAGACGAGGCTCGCGCCGTCGCCGTGGTCGTGCTCACAAGAGACGAAGGCGTTGCGGCTCGAAATGCGGTGGACGAGTCCCTGCTCGGTCAGAAAGTCGAGGGCCCGGTAGACGGAGACCGCCGCGACCCGCCGCCCCTGCCCGCTCATCCGCTCGGCAATGTCGTAGGCCCCGAGCGGACGGCCCTCCGCCGCCACCACCGCCAGCACATCCCGCCGCAGCGGCGTGAACTGGAGGCCGCGCTCTTGGCACAATCGCTCGGCCCGCTCGGTCGCGCTCTCGGCGCAGCGGCCGCAGCCGTGCCGACCATCGGCCCCGTCGTGGTGGTGATCGTGACCGTGGTCCTGCTGCGCGTATGCGCGCATCCCGGCCTCCCCGTCCGGCCCGATTGAATTCGGGCCATGTTACAGTGTATCAGCCGCACCAAGATAGGCGTCCGCCCGTCATTGGGCAACGATGGCCCGCGTCGTTCGACACCTGCCCATCACCCCGATTTCTCCTTCGGAGATCCCATGAACCGTGCCGGCGGGACCGACCGTCTCCCGCGCCGCTCCCTGTTCCGCAGCGGGGCGTCCGCACGCCTCGCGGCGGCGCTGGCGCTGTCGGCGCTCCTGTGGGCCGTGATTCTGTGGGCGCAGACCGCGTGAGCCAGGGGGAGATCCGCTTCCGGGGCCTGACCCTGGGCTACGATCGGCACCCGGCCGTCCACCATCTCGACGGGGTGGTTCCCGCCGGTGATCTGCTGGCTCTGGTGGGGCCGAACGGGGCCGGCAAGTCGACCTTGCTCAAGGGTATCGTCGGCGAGGTGGCGGCCCTCGACGGCAGCATCGAGACGGGCACGCGGGCGATCGCCTACCTGCCCCAGGCCGCCGAGATCGACCGTACTTTCCCTGTCAGCGTGCTCGATCTGACCGCGATGGGCCTGTGGCGGCCGTTCGGCGCCTGGGCAAGCCTCTCGCGGCACCGGCAGAAGCTTCTCGACGCGCTCGCGGCGGTCGGTCTGACCGGCTTCGAGGATCGGCCGATCGGCACGCTGTCGGGTGGTCAGTTCCAGCGGGCGCTGTTCGCCCGGCTGATCCTGCAGGACTCGCGGTTGATCCTGCTCGACGAGCCCTTCACGGGAATCGACGAGCGCACCACCGCCGATCTGCTCGCCCTGATCCGTGGCTGGCATGGCGAAGGCCGCACCGTCGTCGCGGCCCTTCACGATCTGCATCAGGTGCGTGCGCATTTCCCCTCCACCCTGGTCCTCGCCCGCCGACCGATCGCCTGGGGGCCGACCCCGGAGGTGCTGTCGCCGCCCGTGCTGGCCCGCGCGCTCGCCCTGTCGGAGGCCTGGGACGAGGCCGCCGCGATCTGCCGCCACGAGGCGGGCCCGACCCATGACGGGAGGCACGCGCATGACCCATCCGGGCACGATCACCCGCCAGGGCATGGGCATGCCCATCATCACGCCCATGATCACTCCCATGCCGGCCACGGAGCCGCCCCGTGACGCTCACCGGCCTGTCGGACCTTCTCGTCGGCCCCTTCATCGAGTTCGGCTTTATGCGCCGGGCGCTCGCGGGCTGCCTCGCCCTGTCGCTGTCGGCGCCGCCGCTGGGCGTGTTCCTGATGCTGCGCCGGATGAGCCTGATGAGCGAGGCGATGAGCCACGCGATCCTGCCGGGCGCCGCCGCGGGCTTCCTCGTCGCCGGCCTGTCGCTCCCGGCGATGACGCTGGGCGGGTTGATCGCGGGCCTCGCCGTCGCGCTCGCCGCAGGCTTCGTCACCCGCTCGACGGTCCTGAAGGAGGATGCGAGCCTCGCGGGCTTCTACCTGATCTCGCTCGCGGGCGGGGTGTTCCTCGTCTCGCTGCGGGGCTCGCAGATCGACCTGCTGCACATCCTGTTCGGTACCGTGCTGGCGCTGGACGACGACGCCCTGACGCTGCTCGGCGGAATCGCCAGCCTGACCCTGCTGGCGCTGGCCGCCCTCTACCGACCGCTCGTCATCGAATGCGTCGATCCGCTGTTCCTGCGCACGGTCGGGCGCGTCGGAGGGCCGGTGCATTCGGCCTTTCTGGCGCTCGTCGTCATCAATCTCGTTGGCGGGTTCCAGGCCCTCGGCACACTGCTCGCCGTCGGCCTGATGCTACTTCCGGCCATCGCCGCACGGTTCTGGGCGGCGGATCTCTCCGGACTAATTCCCGTGTCGATGCTGATCTCGATGCTGGCGAGCGTAGCGGGCCTGCTCGTCTCCTATCATGCCGGTATCCGGCTCCCGACCGGACCGGCGATCGTGCTGGCGGCGGGCGCGCTCTACCTGTTCTCGATGCTGGTGGGCCCTCGCGGTGGACTCCTGCACCGACTCGTCCGGCGCCGCCATCTGGAGGCGTGAAGTCCTCTCGCAATCCGGCAGCGATCACCGCCGCTCCCGCGGGTACAGGCTCTACAGAGCGATGGCTGTATTCCCGGAGCCGATCCTCCGGGACGGAGGCCCTACGAGGCGAGGCCCGGGATCGCTTGGCTGAGCCAGCTCAGCGCGCTCATGACGCTGGCGAACAGGGTGTAGACGAAGCCGATCGAGATGCCGACGCCGAGCCCGCCGATGGCGAGGCCGACCACGACGACGAGACCGTCGCGCTCCACCAGTCCCAGGCCGATCAGGGAGACCGCGAGGCCGAGCGGGATCTGACCGAAGAACGGCGGCGCCACGATCAGGGCAAGGGCCAGGGCCAGGATCAGCACGCCCATGCCGCGCATGCCGATGGCGGTCTCGAACACGCTCATGCGCGGCTTCGACCAGCGCTCCAGGCGCCGGAGCAGCGGAACCGCGCGGGTCACGGCCTTGGCCACGGTCTCGCGGGCGACCGATTGGCCGAGAACCCGCCGCGGCAGCCAAGGCGAGGACATGCCGGCCACGATCTGCACGGCGATCAGCAACAGGAGCAGGCCGCAGACCAGCGGGATCGGCGGCGGCATCGGCAGGCAATTGGGAAGACCGAGCAGCACCACGAGCAGCGCGAAGGCGCGGTCGCGCAGCACGGCGATGATGTCGCCGACGGTCAGTCGCTCGCTCTCCTGGCTCGCCAGCAGGGTGAGAACATCGGAGGTGCGGGCAGCGGAGGTCAAACCGGCTCGGCCGTTGGCTTCGGACAGGCGCGGCTCTAGCCCAAGCCGGGGATTCCGCCAAGCGGTTCGGGTGCGCGCGCCGCGCACGGCGTGCGGAGGATCACCCGCGCTGGAATCTGCCCGGATCCCTCTTCTTGAGGTTTAATACTTGCCGCATCAATATACCTAGAGATAAAAACGGAACCAATATCAATAAAAGAACGTTAATTTTCTGGCACATCTAGAGATTGTGACGCACATTCGATCGTCGACCGTGGACATGTGCGACGAAAGATGACGAGCGGCACCGCCCGAGAGTGGGGATCGCGAGGCGACGGCCGCATGGCGACGGTCCGCCGGGATGAGGTCAGGCTCAAACGTCGGTTGCGGATGCGTCTTGCCCCGTTGCGCGCGTCGATCGCCATGGCGACGCTCACTTGGAGTGCGGCCCTTGCGGACGACACGACCCGGCACACGGTCCTGTTCAACAGTCTCGAAGCTGGGCACTCGGCCTTCTCGACCAGCGGCGTCAAGCTCGCCGTCGACCGCTTCGACCGGGACGGCTTCGTGGCTCTGGTGAGCATCGGCACCGGCGGCAGGCTCGAAGGCGGAGGCCGCCTTCCGGTCCTGGCAAGGGCGAGCGCTCTGGGCGCGGCTCTGGGTGGCTACCAGTTCGTACGGCGCTGGGGCGTGGCGACCCTGCTCGCGGGGCCGGAATTGTCTTTCGAGGTGCTGGCCGGACTGGACGGCACGCAACCCCTGCCGCTGCGCAAAGGTCTGCGCCTGCACGGCGAGATCTGGGCACGCCCGACCGAAGCGACACTGGCGACGGCAAGCGTGATCGTGGGTTCGGCCCGGGGCGCTGCCTGGGCTCGGCTCTCCTGGGGCCTGTCCCTGTTCGGCGCTTATTTCGGCCCGGAGGTCATCGGTGCGATCGACCGGACCGGCTATCGCAAGTGGGGTCTCGGGTTGCACGCGACCGATCTTGCGCTCGGCCCATCCCGCTTCCGCCTCTCCGCGGGCTGCCAGTTCGAGGGGTCGGCACAGGAACCTCTCCGTCCCGGCCCGTATGTCGCGTTGGCGATCTGGAATCCGTTGTGAGCGGACGATCAGTTCCGACCTGAATGGTCCGCTTCAGGCCGACGCTCCAGCGAATCGAGAAAGCGCGTCGCGTCCGCCGCGATCTCCGCCCGGCGCTTGGGCCCGAACCGCTCGAGGGTTCGGTAGGGCATGGCCATGCGGGGATTGCCCGAGAGTCGCTCGGCATTCTCGATCAGGAAGTTCCAGTAGAGGTAGTTGAACGGGCACGCCTTGGGGCCGGCCTTGAGCTTCACGTCGTAATGGCAGGCGCCGCAATAATCCGACATCCGGTCGATATAGGCGCCGGAGGCGGCGTAGGGCTTCGAGCCGAGAAGCCCGCCATCGGCCCACAGCACCATGCCGTGGACATTGGGCAGTTCCACCCATTCGTAGGCGTCGGCGTAGACGACGAGATACCATTCCTCGACCTGCCGGGGCTCGATGCCAGCGATGAGCGCGAAATTGCCCAGCACCATCAGCCGCTGGATGTGGTGAGCATAGGCGTGGTCGCGGGTCTGGCCGATGCAGGCCTTGAGACAGGCCAGCTCGGTCTCACCCGACCAGTAGAACCACGGCAGGTCGCGCTCGGCCGAGAGGGCGTTGGAACGCGCGTAATCCGGCATGCGCGCCCAGTAGACGCCGCGCACGTATTCGCGCCAACCGAGGATCTGACGGATGAAACCCTCGGCGCAATTCAGCGGCACGCCGCCTTCGCGATAGGTCCGCTCTGCGGCGGCGCAGACCTCCTCTGCATCGAGCAGACCCGCATTCAGCATCGGCGAGATCAGCGCATGGTAGAGGAACGGTGCGTCTCCCCGCATCGCGTCCTGATAATCGCCGAAGCGCGGCAGTCCTTCGGCGAGGAAGCGGGCCAGCACCTGGAGCGCATCCTGGCGGGTGACGGGCCAAGCGAACCCGTCGAGGCGGCCGAAATGGTCGCCGAAGGCACTTTCTACTAGTTCGATCACCTCCCGGGTGATGGCGTCGGGCGGGAAGCTCAGCCGCTCGGGCGGCTCCAGCGATTTCGGTAGGGCCTTGCGATTCTCGGCGTCGAAGTTCCAGCGTCCGCCCTCGGGCTCGCCGCCCTCCATCAGCAAGCCGGTCCGCTTGCGCATGTCGCGGTAGAAGGTCTCCATCCGCAGGCTCTTGCGACCCTCGGCCCAGGCCTCGAAGCGGGCCCGCGAGCAGAGGAAGCGATTGTCCTCGCGGATCTCCAGCGGGAGGCTCTCCCGCCAATCCTGCATCATTTCCCAGACGCGCCATTCGCCGGGCTCGGTGACGACGACCCGCTCCGGAGCATGGCGCGCATAGGCCCGCTCCAATTCGCCGCCGAAAGAGCCGGTATTGGCAGGATCGTCCAGGCGGACGTAATCGACCGTGACGCCCTCCGCCTCGAGGTCACGGGCAAAGTGGCGCATCGCCGAGAACAGGAAGGCGATCTTCTGCTTGTGATGGCGGACATAGGTCGCCTCGTCCCGAACCTCGACCAGCAGGACGATGTCGGTCTCGGGATCGAGATCGGAGAGCGTCGCGATGCGGCGGTGAAGCTGGTCGCCGAGCAGCAAGCGCAGGGTCTTCACCGCCGCCTCCCTCAGCCCTTTGTGCGCAGGCGGGAGCGCCCGCCATCGACGCCGATCACCTGGCCGGTGACGTAGCCGGCCTGCGGGCTCACGAGGAAGGCCGCGAGTTCGGCTACGTCTTCCGGCTCGCCGAGACGCTGGAGGGCGTGCATGCCGGCGATGCCCGAGGCCAAAGCCTCGTTGCGGGTGATGGCCTCGGCCAAGGGCGTTCGCGTCAGCGAGGGCGCCACCACATTGATCCGGATCGCGGGAGCCAGTTCGGCGGCCAGCGAAAGCGCGAGACCCTCGACAGCGCCCTTGGCCATGGCGACGGAGGCATGGTTCGAGAACCCTTGCGCCGCAGCGACCGTGGAGAACAGCACGATACCGGCGCTCCCCTCCCCCGCCCCGGCCTTGAGGGCACGCGCGGCGGCCTGCACCGCGAGGAAGGCGCCGAGTGCGTTAATGCGGAAATCCGTCTCGATCCGCTCCGGCGAGAGCTTGGCCAGCGGCGCGAGTTGGATCGTGCCCACCGCGTAGACGAGGCCACCGAGACGATCCCCCGCTTCCTCGGAAACGCGGGCGAACAGGGCCGGATCGGTCACGTCGCCGACGGTGAAGCCGGTCTCGCCGAGCTCGGCGGCCTTCTGCTCCAGACGCCCGGCGTCGCGGCCGACGAGGTGGAGCGGCACGCCGCGCGCCCGCAGCAGCCGGGCCGTGGCGCCGCCGATGCCGCCCGTCCCCCCATAGATCACGACGCGATCCATCTCGAGCCCACCTTTCCGGCTTCACCTCTGTCCCGGATCGGCTAGCTAAGGTCCGGCGGCCCGCCGAGGAGTTGGGCCCGCTCGTCCGTCCCCGTCGCCTAAGGTCGCAGGCGCGGCGGCGGACCGCGACCACGCATGCAAGGGTTGGCGAGGCCAGAGATGAAATTCGCCTTTGCCGGGATCGACTTCCTCGGCACCGTCTTCGACGGATTGGTCGAGGCCGGATGGACGCCGGTCAAGCTGTTCACCCGGCCCTGCGATCCGGTTTACGACCACAACGACGTGGTCGTGGCCGAGGCCCGACGTCACCGCATTCCGATCCAGCTGTCGCGCATCCTGCCCGACGACATCGAACGCCTTGCCAAGGAGCACGGGCGCGACATCACGCTCGTCGTGGCGGGCTATCCCTGGCTGATCCGCGGCTGGCACGGTCGCCTGCGTTACGCCTTGAACATCCACCCCTCGCCGCTACCGACGGGGCGGGGGCCTTACCCGCTGTTCCGGGCGGTCCTCGACCGCTACGAGACCTGGGGCGTCACGGCCCACGTGCTCGCCGAACAGGGGTTCGACACCGGCGATATCCTGGCCCAGGACCTGTTCGCGCTCGATCCGCGGGAAAGTCACGAGACCCTGCTGATCAAGTGCCGGTTGGCCGCCCGGCGCCTCGCGGCCGGGCCGATCGGCCGTGAACTGGCCGATCGCTGGCGCCGGCCCGAGCCGCAGGGTGACGGGTCGTACTGGCAGCGGGTGAACGATGCGGACCGCACCCTCGATTTTCGCCAGGACGTTGACACGGTCCTGCGCCGGGTCCGCGCCTTCGGCCGGATCGAGACCATTGCCCGGCTCGGCGACAACCGGGTCTACGTGGCCGAGGCCGAGGGCTGGCGCGAGGCGCACCGCCACGCACCGGGCACGGTGATCCATCGCCACCGCCGCCAAGTCGTCATCGCCGCGAGGGACGGCTACGTGCTGCTCACCCGCTGGAGCCCAGTGCCCCTGGGCGAGGTGCCCCAGATCGGGCGGTGACGCGTGCGACCGAGCGCCGGTGATCTGCGACGATATCGGCCCCGAGGCGGAGAGGCGTGGCGCCCTACCTCCGCGCGAGCCGGCTGAACTCGAAAGACCGAATGGCCGGAACTGGCCGCGTCATGCGATCCGAAGGTTGACCCCATGCCGCCCATGCGCCGCAAAGGCGATCTCCCGCAAAAGATCTGTGCGCAGTGCGGGCGCCCCTTCGCGTGGCGCAAGAAGTGGGAGCGGGTCTGGGACGAGGTCCGTTACTGCTCCGACCGATGCCGATCCGAAGCCAAGCGCAAGGACCCGTCGCGCAATCTGGCTGGAAGCGGGACCGACCGTTGAGGTCGGCCATTCCTTCAAACGAGGCAGAGGCCGCGAAACGCCGCCTCAGCGACGACGGAACTGCTGACCACCGCGCTGCGGCGGGCGGGGACCGGTCGGACCGCGCTCGTCCTTATGGCGGAAGACCAAGCGCCCCTTCTCGAGGTCGTAGGGCGACATCTCGACAGTGACGCGGTCTCCGGCCAGGGTCTTGATGCGGTTCTTCTTCATCTTGCCGGCCGTGTAGGCCACGATCTCGTGCCCCTGGTCCAGCTGAACCCGGTAGCGCGCATCCGGCAGGATTTCGACGACCAAGCCGTCGAACTGCATCAGTTCCTCTTTCGCCATGCACTTGTCTCCGGCCGGGCCGCCTGCACGGGCGCACCGGCAAATCGATAAAAGGGTATCGTGCAGAACGCGCAGCCCTACGGGTCCGATCCGCCGAGCGCGGTGACTCGGAGGTGGCACGCGGCGCGGCCGGGCGTCAGGTGCCGCTCGCGAAATGCCCGATGAGGCAGGTCGTCGTCCCGGCATCGGCCGGGGCGGCGGGCGTTTCGCGAAAGGCACCAGTCCTGCGACTTAAGCGTCGAAGGGCCTTCGCGCAAGAATATGCGGCGCCGCATGACGGCTTATCGCCAGCGGAAAGCGCGTCACAGCGGATTTCACAGCCTCAGGGCGCGGTTTCGGTGCCCGCATAGTCGATCCGGCCATCGGAGAGCTTTCGCCACGTCGCCACCGCGAAGGGCGGCCGGACGAGATCGCCGCGGGCGTCGAAAGCGACCTCGCCGAGGACGCTGCGCGTCGTGGCTCCGCCGTGGAGATAGGTCGCGACCTTGGCCGGATCGGTCGAGCGCGCACCCTCCGCCCCCTGCCGGATCACCTCGAAGGCGGCGTAAGCGGCGCCCGCGAACAGGTCGGCCTCCGGCGTGCGCGGCGTGCGTGCGCCGCCCCTGGATTCGGGCAGGCGCGGTGGCGCGGGCGCCAGGGTCATGAGCGTCCCCTCCGCCGCAGCGCCGGCCACCTGCGCGAAATCCTTGTCGAGGAGGCCATCGCTGCCGATCAGCGTCGCGTTGAGGCCCGCTTCGCGCATCGCTCGGATCAGAAGGGCCGCCGGGGCTTGGAGACCGCCGAAATAGACCGCTTCGATCCCCAGAGCCCGCAGCTTGGCGACGAGGCCCGCCACCTCGCGATCCTCCCGCGACACCCCCTCGAACAACCGCTCGCGACCGCCGCCCGCTTTCAACGCCCGGGCGGCTTCGTCGGCGAGCGAGCGGCCGAAGCTCGTCTTGTCGTGGACGATGGCCACCGGCCGATCACGGAAGCGCTGCGCGAGCAGCGTACCGCCGATAAGACCCTGCTGCGCATCGCTGCCGGCCAACCGGAACAGCAGGCTCGCACCCCGACGGGTCAACGGTGCCCAGGTCGCTCCGGGGGTGATGGAGACGATGCCGGTCTCCTCATAGATTGGGCTCGCCGCAGCCGCGGCCCCGGAATTGAGATGGCCGACGACGAAGCGCACATTGGCGCCGGCAAGCTTTCGGGCCGCGGCGACGGCCTGTTTCGGGTCGCCCGCATCGTCCTGCACGACGAGTTGGATCTTCTGGCCGAGCACGCCACCCGCGCGGTTGATCTCGGACACGGCCTGTTCGGCTCCGAGCCGCGCGCCCTGCCCGAACCCCGCATCGGGGCCGGAGAGCGGCAGCGCCAGTCCGATCCGCAGAGGTTCGGCGGCCTGCGCGCCTCCCATGAGGGCCAGCAGGGCGAGCGCCGGCCATGCGATCCGTCCCATCGTCACAGCGGCGTTCCATCCTCAAGCAGCGCAGCGTCCTTGATAAGGCCCGGCGACGTCCTGGCAAACAGGGGGCATGGGGATCGGGAGCGGGACCGGAACCCCGCCGCATTGCGGAACGGACGCGGGCCCCTACCTCTCGGGAACGGGACGCCCGGGGGCGAGCGGATCCGCTTGCGCATTGTCCGACGAGGGGGATGCCGGTTCGTCGGAAGAATGCGCGTCGAAACACTGATTGAGCGGCGTGATCCGACCCGACGTGGCGGGGCGCGGCTCTGAGCCCGGGACACCACCATGCTCTCCACCGAGGACGATATCCTGCGCGCCGCCGAGGCGTGGCGGCACGAGGGCCGCAGCGTCGCCCTTGCCACGGTCATCGAGACCTGGGGCTCGGCCCCCCGGCCGGTCGGCAGCCATCTTCTCATCGACGCGGATGGGCTTTTCCTCGGGTCGGTCTCCGGCGGCTGCGTCGAGGGTGACGTCATCACCGAAGCGCTCGACGTGATCGGCGACGGCCGACCGCGCACGCTCGAATTCGGCGTGGCCGACGAGACGGCGTGGCGGGTCGGCCTTTCCTGCGGCGGCCGCATCCGCATCTTCGTCGAACGGGTCGATTGAGGTCTCCCCATGCGCCTCGACACTCTGACGGCCCTCAATGCGGAGCGCGCTGCGCGCCGTCCGGTCCTGCTCGTCACCGATCCGGCGGACGGACGCCAGCGCCTCGTGCGCGATCATGAGATCGACGCCGATCCGCTCGCGCCCTTTCTGCGCGAGTGCCTCGCGAGCGGGCGCAGCGGCTTGATCGCGGACGCGGAGGGGCGCTCCCTGTTCATCGCCGTCCACGCGCCGCCGGTGCGGGTCGTCGCGGTGGGGGCGGTGCACATCACCCAGGCCTTGGTCCCGATCGCGGCCCAGCTCGGGCTCGACCTCACCGTGATCGACCCACGCACGGCCTTCGCGGCGCCGGAACGGTTTCCCGGCGTCCGGCTCATCGCCGAATGGCCCGACATGGCCTTGGAGGCGGTCGGGCTCGATGCCTACACGGCGTTGCTGGCCCTCACCCACGATCCGAAGATCGACGACCCGGCGCTCATCACCGCTTTGCGGGCGCGATGCGCCTATGTCGGTGCCCTCGGCTCGCGCAAGACCCATGCGCGCCGCGTCGAGCGATTGAGACAAGCCGGCTTCGACGAGGACACGATCGCTCGCATCCACGCGCCAATCGGGCTCGATATCGGTGCCGTCTCCCCCGCCGAGATCGCCCTTGCCATCCTGGCTCAGCTCGTCGCGACCCTGCGGCAAGGCCGGATCGCCGCGCGGGCGGGAGCCTGATCCATGCGCTTCGGACCGGTCGCCACGCGCGACAGCGCGGGACTGATCGCGGCCCATACGGTGCGCGCGGAAGGCGCGACCCTGCGCAAGGGCCGGCCGATTCCAGCGGAAGAGGCGCGCCTCCTCGCCGAAGCGGGCATGGGGCAGATCGTGGCCGTGCGGCTCGATCCGGACGATGTCGGCGAGGACGAGGCCGCCGCCCGCTTGGCGCACCATCTCGCGGGCGCTGGTCTCACGCCGGAGCCGGCCTTCACCGGCCGCTGCAACCTCGTGGCCACGGCGGCGGGCGTGCTTCTGGTCGATCCGGCCGGGATCGACGCCGTCAATCTCGTCGACGAGGCGATCACGGTGGCGACCCTGCCGGCCTATCGACCGGTGGCGGCGGGCGAGATGGTCGCCACCATCAAGATCATCCCCTACGCGGTAGCGGGCGCGAGCCTGGAACGGGCGCTGGACGCGGCGCCGCACCCCCCTCTCCGGCTCGCGCCCTATCATCGGCGCCGGATCGGCGTCGTCTCGACTTTACTGCCGGGGCTCAAACCCACCACCATTGCCAAGACCCTGCGGGTGCTCGCCGACAGACTCGCGCCGGCGGGTGCCGGCATCGTGGCGGAGACACGGGTTCCCCATGCGGCCGGCGCCGTCGCCGAAGCGCTCTCACGCTTGGCGGCCGAAGGCTGCGACCTTGCGGTGGTGTTCGGCGCTTCCGCCATCGCCGACCGCCGCGACGTGATCCCGGCGGGACTCGAGGCGGCGGGGGGCCGGGTCGAGCAGTTCGGCATGCCGGTCGATCCGGGCAACCTGCTTCTGCTCGGCACGCTCGGAGACATGCCCGTGATCGGTGCGCCGGGCTGCGCCCGCTCGCCCAAGGAGAATGGATTCGATTTCGTCCTGCACCGTCTGCTGGCCGGATTGTCCGTGACGCGGGCCGACATCGTGCGGATGGGCGTCGGCGGGTTGCTCGGCGAGATTCCGCTCCGTGGCCAGCCGAGGGCGGCGGCGCATGAATCCTGATCCACGCGTCGGCGCGGTGATCCTCGCCGCCGGACTCGGGAGCCGGTTCGGTCCGCAACCGAAGATGCTGGCCCACTTCGCCGGCAAAGCGATGGTGCGGCACGCGGCGGACGCTGCCCTGGCCTCTTTGGCAAGGCCGGTCGTGGTCGTCCTGGGCGCCCACGCGACCGAGATTCGAGCCTCGCTCGCCGGTCTCGATTTGATCCTCGTCGAAAACCCCGATTTTGCCGTCGGGCTCTCGACATCGCTGAGGGCCGGGCTGGCCGCCCTCCCGCCGAGCACCGAGGCCGCGCTGGTGCTTCTGGGTGACATGCCGCGCATCGAGGCGGCCCATCTCGACGACCTGATCGCGGCGTATCGAAGAGCCGATCCGCGCCCGAGCGCGGTGGTGCCGGTGCATGGCCACCGTCGCGGCAATCCGGTGCTCCTCGACCTGACCTTGCTGGCGGACGATCTCGCCGGCCTTACGGGCGACCGCGGCGCGGGCCTGATCCTGAGCGGGCGGAACGACGTGCTGGAAATTCCGGGCACCCCGGCCACTGCCTTCGATGTCGACGAGCCAGGTCGATTATCGGCGCAAACTTAGCTTTCGGCGACGCCGGAACAGCGACCGCCAAAGAGCATGGGATTCGTTCACCGATCCGGGGTGAGCGGAAGGACCAACTCGGATCGGATGAGCTGCATCGAGCACTCAGCCCGGTCTTCGGTTCACCGGGCCGAGGAGGCTACGGACCCCGGCTTACTCGACGACGATTTCGCCCTTCATGGCGATCGAGTGCGGGGTGCAGATATACTTGTAGGTGCCGGCATCGTTGAATTGCAGGGCGTAGGTCTCGTTCTGGCTCAACATCGGCCCCTGGGCCTTGTCCCAGCCCTTGGCGGGTCCGCCCCGGAGCTGCACGTTATGGGCAACCTCGTCGATGTTCTTCCACCGCACGATGGTACCCCGCTTCACCTTCACGGTGGTGGGGGCATACAGCATGTCCTTGATGTCGATCTCGGTGATCGATCCGCTCGCGGCGGAGGGGTTAGCTACGATCTCGACCGGATCGGCGTGGGCAACCGCCACGGGAAGAACGGCCAGACACGCGGCCAAAACATATGCTCGCATTTTACTTTACAGCTCCCTAGACACTCGTAGATTTACCACGTCTGTGCTTCACAGGCCTCCGAATGAAAACTCCTCAGAGGACCGCTTTGGTCTTCACGTGCTCGACCTCGAACATCATTTTGAACATTACTGATGAATTTGCAGAGCAGTACAATCGCTACCAATAGGCACGGAAGGGCAGTCATCACATCAAGTGCGAAGAATATGTCAATCCAAGACACCTCAAAACGCAAAACAATGCCCTCGCTTGGGATCAGGCGGCCAGAATAGCGAGAGCGAGAGAAAGATCAAACATTATCTTTATTACTTATACTTATTTTAAACTCGCTACAAGCCCATCATACGGGATTTTTTGTATTTCTAAATCTATAATATTTGCATTACCGAACTTACACAGGAAACGTAACTGGAGCAACGCCTACGCGGTTCTGCAGAGGACTGACCCAAATCGCGCATCGATTTAAGCGTAAAAATCTTATCAAATTACGTTCAATATATTTCGCCATTTAAACACGCAATACTAAAGCACGTTCAGCGAAGCGTTGAGCCTAATGCGAATAATTGAAATTTTGGACGCACGAGAAAAGAAGACAATGCGGCCCATGAAGCGGCCGAGCGGGATCAGAGCCAAGCCCCAAAAACCACAAGCAGCAGGTGCGATTGCGAAACTCGGAGGACGCCCTCCACAAACGTCGATTCGATGCGGATGCCTCGCGATCGAAATCGCGAGGCATGGCAACGAAGTCATCCGGCGAGCCCCACCCCAGGCGATTACCGGACGCAGGCGCGCGAAATCTCGTCGCAAACGACAGATTGGTGGGATGATCGCTGCTATCCGATGCCTTCCTTCGCCAGCCGGGCCCAGGGCAGCAGCGCACCGTCAAGATCGACCTTCAATGACGACAGACCCGTCGCCCCTTAAGACGGAAGGCAGAACAACAAGCCTCTCTTAAAATCAACAAACCTTCTGATCGATCACCTGGACTGCGATCGCATGTCCAGTCAAAGAGGTCGATGTGCCGCCGATAAAAAGCTTTGTGAAGACGGGCAGGAAGGGCAAGTATGTCGTTGAGATTATGACAACGATGGCAATATCACCATCACCAAGCACACTCTTGGCGCTCGTCATGATTTCACTGTCGAGATAAGTGCCGTTCCCAGCGCAGACGCGAATCCCACCATCGATCTTATTGATTTGCATAATCGTCAACTCCAACGATGAGAATCGGATCAGCACATTCGCTTTGCGGGCCCTGTAATCCTTCATGAAATCTTTCACGCACCCGTCACGACCGGACGGACACGAAACGATGGCTGTTGCGATCTGGGTCGTCGATCGCTCGATCTCGCGATTGAGGCCAGATATATTTGAGAGATCGAAACCCGCTGCGGCGATCATCATCAGCAAGACCATCAGGAACGCGAACTCGATAGTCACGCTTCCGTTTTGATCGTCGCGCAAACGACGCGGAATTCGAAGAAGCCTCTGCATGTCACGGCCTCCGAAAAACGACGGATGCATTGGCCCACCCCTGGGGCAAGGCGGGGAAAATGCGCGGCGTCGGTATGGCGGCCCGCAAAATCATCACATTCATCGATTGACCGACCGTGAAGATCCGTCCCGTCACCTCTGTTTTCGCGGTCGGGACTTCCGACAAGGGCAACATCTCGACCAACAGCTGCTCCACACAGGTGGACTTCTTGATAAAGGGGATCTTGTCGCAAACTTCGCTCTTGTAGCCGGATTGATCCCCTGAGAGGATCAGGGCCGGCGGCGTCGCGGCCGTATCGAACAGAGTATTACTCAAGATCGACTGGACATATTGGTGCAAGGCAATCTGCAAACACATCATGATGATGGCAATCAGCGGCCACAGCACCATGGCGAATTCGACCGTTGTCGCCGCACGCACATCGTGCGTGAAACGTCGAACTGTATGGCGAGAAAAGACGAGAGTCGGCATCACTCAGGTCGCCGGACAGAAATTTTCGCAGATCCGGAGATTGTCGATCAATCCGCCATATGTATCCTCCCGGCCTGCGGCGCGCCACGTGAAGAGATACTCACCAGCGGTCGAGATGGTTACATTGATGACACGTTCCGTCCACTCGTTCGATAGGACGCAAACGTCGATAAGATCATCAACATTATATTTTATTTTCTGTTCGTCTTTTGTATTGTCAAATTTACTGAAATATATCTCGATACGATTAGTTTGCCCATCCTTCGTGTAATAGGCGACATCCTTGTCTTTCGCCCCGCAGATGACCTTGTTTCCGAGCGAGGAATCCCCCCTACGAGAAACGTACCAGTAGCGAATTTGATACGTTCCGGGCCTTGCATTCACTTTATGAGATAGCGTGGAATTCGATCTGCAACTCTGATTGCCTTTGTTCGTTGGCGTCTTACAGTCGCTATCGAGTTCAGCGAAGTAGGAACCGAACAACACCCTGCTCACAGCGATCGCTCGCTGACTATCGATCTCGACACCGGCGCCTTCAGTGGTCCAGCCATTCCACGAATTCTTGTTGTTGTAGCCCCCGAAAACACCCCAGCCTGATCCGGTTGCGGCGACATCGTGGTTTCCTTCGAAAGATTCGCGAAAGACGACGGCGGGCTTATTCGGATCGAGGGGGAGTTTGTCGGCCGGCATGACCGCGCAATCTTGAGACGCGGAAAAACTCAGACTGTTCGTTCCGAGAAGCCGCGCGAAGACCAACGGCATCGTCCGCTGAGCTTCCACATGAACGTTGGAGTCCGTATTCACGGTCGTTGGCAGATCACCATCCAAAATATTCTTTGCCTTGAAGTTTCTCGCTGCAATGCTCGCAACTTCGCTGGGGTATGTTGAAATCTTGATGCCATTATTTATATCATCATACTTCCTTTTGTTGACATAAAGTGCTGCCTGCTTGCACGACAGCTCGACGGCGCTCGCGAGTTGCTGCCGGAAGGTCACGGCGCGCGTGAGTTCGATCGCTCCACCGGTGCCGATGAGTATGGCCGGCAGCACCAGGGCCACGACGACGACGACCGTCCCACCTTCGTCCTTCCGGAACATGCAACCCTCGCCTCTCTATCAAAAGATAGGTTTAGGCTCCGGTTGCTAACATATTTTAAAAATCAGCCGCGCGAGCGGGTTAACGTGCGTCGCTCAGATGCCCGAACTTGACTTCGGAACCGTAGCGTTAATGCTTCCTGACCCGTTGTTTGAGCAAGCGTCATCGCTGCATTGATCTGAGGGCCAATTGGCACTTGCCCTCCATTGATGAGACGTGTTCGCGCCATTCACTGCGCGCAACCAACGCCGGATGCGGAGCTAGCAGTGTTCGAGAGGCCCACGGGGCGCCGAGACCCCTGCCATGGTTCGAGGACGCGGTTCGTTCGTCCCGAGCCGGGTCACGCGGCCCGCACCGAGCGCGTTCCGAACGAAGCGCGACGCTCCCGGTCAGGCGGTTCCGGCGCCGTCAGCGCCCGAACCGCTCGAATTTCGGGAAGCTCCGGCTCATCAGGGTGCCGGCCTCCGCGCGGTGGCCGATCCACTTCTCCAGCATCGCGGCGTTGGCGATCTTCGCTTGGCCCGATCCGTCGCGCCACGGCAGGCCCTCGGCCAGGGAGAAGACGCAGGCATCGGCGAGCCGGCTCATGCGGCAGCGCTGCAGCCGTACGCCCTTGCCGCGGGCGAGTTCGGTGAGTTCCGAGGCTGGGAAGATCAGCATCAGCTTGTCGGAGGAGCAGACGGCGACGTGGTCGCCCTCTGCCGGCACCAGCAGGACGGCCTTCGCGCCCTCGTCCAATCCCAGGATCGCCTTGCCCTTCCGGGTGTTGGCGACCAGCGCGTCGGAGGGCGCGATGAAGCCGCGCCCATCCGAGCCCGCCACCAGCAGCTTGCTTTCCGGCTTGTAGGGGAGCGCCGCGACGATCTCGGTGCCGTCGTCGAGATCGACCATCAGCCGCACCGGATCGCCGAAGCCGCGCCCGCCCGGCAGCTTCGACGCCTCGATGGTGAAGACCTTGCCGTTCGAGGCGAGCAGCAGGATCTTCTGCGTCGTCTCGCTGGGGAAGGAGACCTTCAACGTGTCGTCGCCCTTGAAGGCGACGCCGGAGAGATCGGCGACATGGCCCTTGAGCGCGCGGATCCAGCCCTTCTCGGACAGGATCACGGTGATCGGCTCGCGCTCAACCATGGCGGCGGTGAAATCGATGCCGGCCGTGTCCGGCGGGTTTTCCAGCGTGGTGCGGCGGCGGCCCAGCTTGGTGTCCGGCCCGAACGTCTTTTTCACCGCGCGGATCTGCTTGGTGATTTCGGTCCATTGCAGCTTCTCGGACGCCAGCAGCGCCTCAATGCCTTCCTTCTCGGCGCTCAGCGCCTCGAACTCGCGCTTGAGTTCCATCTCCTCCAGCTTGCGCAAGCTGCGGAGGCGGGTGTCCAGGATGGCGTTGGCCTGCACTTCCGTCAGTTCGAACCGGGCCATCAGCGCGGCCTTCGGCTCATCCTCCTCGCGGATGATGCGGATCACCTCATCGAGATCGAGATAGACGATGAGCAGGCCGCCGAGGATTTCGAGGCGCCGGTCGATCTGGCCGAGGCGGTAGGTCGAGCGCCGCTGCAGCACGACGCGGCGGTGATCGACCCATTCGCGCAGACACTCGGCGAGCCCGATCACGCGGGGGACGACACCGCCGACGAGGACGTTGAGATTGAGCGGGACCCGCGCCTCCAGCTCCGAGAGCCGGAACAGCGATTCCATCAGCATCACCGGATCGACCGAGCGCGAGCGCGGCTCCAGCACCACGCGAACATCCTCCGCGGATTCGTCGCGCACATCGGCGAGCAGCGGTAGCTTCTTCTCCTGCAGGAGATCGGCCAGCTTCTCGATGAGCCGGGCCTTCGGCACGCCGTAGGGGATTTCGGTGACGACGATGTTCCAGGTGCCGCGGCCCAGATCCTCCTTGGCCCAGCGGGCGCGCACGCGGAAACCGCCGCGGCCGGTGCGATAGGCCTCGCGGATCGTCTCCGGGCTGTCGATCAGGATGCCGCCGGTGGGGAAATCCGGGCCCTGCACGAAGGAGCAGAGCTGCTCGGATGTCGCCTCGCGATTCTGGATCAGGTAGAGCGCCGCGTCGCAGAGTTCGGCCGCGTTGTGGGGCGGGATCGAGGTCGCCATGCCGACGGCGATGCCCTGCGAGCCGTTGGCCAGCAGGTTCGGGAAGGCCGCCGGCAGGACGACGGGCTCGTCCTTCTCGCCGTTATAGGACGGCCGGAAATCGACGGTGTCCTCGTCGATCCCGTCGAGCAGGAGGCGGGCGACTTCCGTGAGCCGCGCCTCGGTGTAGCGGTAGGCGGCGGGACCGTCGCCGTCGATATTGCCGAAATTGCCCTGACCGTCGACCAGCGGATAGCGCTGGGCGAAATCCTGGCTGAGGCGCACCAGCGCGTCGTAGATCGCCTGATCGCCGTGGGGGTGGAAGTCACCCATCACGTCGCCGACGATCTTCGCGCATTTCTTGAAGGCTGCGGTCGGGTTCAGCCGCAGCAGGTTCATGCCGTGCAGAATGCGCCGATGCACCGGCTTCAGGCCGTCGCGGGCATCCGGCAGCGCGCGCTGCATGATCGTGGAGAGCGCGTAGGCGTAGTAACGCTCTTCCAGCGCCGTCTTCAGTTCGACGCTCTCGATGCCGTCGCCCGGCGGCGGCAGGACGGGCTGGCCCATCGTTCACTCCAAAACCTGTCGGACCGGACGGCGGTTACGCCGTCCGTCCCCGCGACGGCGGCGATCGATCGCCGGACCCATCGCAGTGCAAAGGGAATCAGCAGGAACATAACACGAACATCGTCACCCCTGGCCAGTGCCATGTGCGACGAATCGTGCCCGCTCCTCCGGCGGCGCCAGCGCCCGCGGGCGCCAGACGTGCTGATCGAGGAAATACCCCGTCAAGGTAAACCCCTCCCGAACGTCGTGGGCATCGGGCGTGCGCCAGCCGCTGCCGGGCTGGTTGCGGTCGCGCAGGAAGGGCGGCAGCGCCAGCAAGCGGTCGCGATACGGCTCCCCGGCCGAGGCACTGACGGCGCGCCCGCTCTTGGGCGAGACGTAGACCAGGGCATCGTTGGCTCCCGTGGCGGCACAATGCGACAGGTCGAGCCCGAATCCGAGACCGGCCAGCACCGCGAGCTCGAACCGCACCATCAGGGCGGGAGCGATCTCGGTCTCGTCGAGATGCTCGATCAGCACCTGGGCCGCCGCGTAGAGGTCGGGGTGGGGATCGCGCTCCGGCAGCAGGCGCAGCAGCGCGCAGAGATGGCCGATGCCGTAGAGCGCCAGCCCCGAGCCCATCAGCCGCGAAGCGGCGGGTCGCAGCGGCTCGATCGTGTAGGCGCCGAGCGACCCGTCGAGCCGCGCCCGCCAGGTCGCCCGCACGGTGTTGCCGGGTTGGAGCACCGGCTGCATCCGCCGCGAGCGCCCCCCATGGACAAGGCCGAGATGCCGCCCACGCTCCGGCGTCATCAGTTCGAGCACGACCGACGTCTCGCCGTGCCTGCGCAGGCCCAGCACGAGGCCCTCGTCGATCCATTGCATGAGGAGAAGATAGGGATTTTCTCGCGCCTTGGGATGGTGTGCGTCGTCATCCCGGGGCCGCGCAGCGGGAACCGGGACCCATCCGTGACAGGCGTCGGACGCTCCATGTCGCAGCCCGTCGTCGATCACGGTTCGCTTGCGGCGCCCGGAATGGCGGCCGATGGATTGCACCGCCAGGGATGTTTCCCGTCCTGATAGAAATGGCTACGCTTCGCCCCGACGGGGAGATTCGGCGATGCGCAGCGGCGGTAGGGTATGGGGCGCGGCTTGGCTCGCCGCCGGTCTTGGTGCCTGCACCACGGCCACCCCAACGCCCCCTCCGCTCAGCGCATCCCCCGGCACGTTGCGCGAGCGCATCGCCGCGCTGGCCCTGAGGCAGGTCGAATTCGGCTCGGTCTCGCTGCTGCCCGTGCGGCTGGAGCATAGCCGGCTGGCCGGCCCATTCGAGGATGGCGGGCGGCGGCTCTACTGCATCAAGAGCCGCATGTTCGGCCGGACCTTCGGCAAGCCGGAACGGCCGAAGCTGGTTTTGCGCGACGATAACGGCGCGCTCAGCGTGCTGCGCGACGAGGACGAGGTGTGCGAGGGGCACCGCAGCGAGCCGTTTCCGGAATTGGACACGGCGGCATAGGGCTCAACGTCGCTCTCACCCATTCCGCTCTGCCTGAGCCGAGCAGCCGAAGGCGGAGCCTCGAAGGTGGGCTCCAGGGATCGCGCGATAGGCCCGAACCCTCCTTCGAGGCCGCTGAGGCAGTGCCTCAGGATGAGGAGGATGGGCGGCAGCGAGGGTTGCGCTGTGCCTCTCGGAATGGTCCGCTCCCGGCCCATGCCACCCCGCTCGCTCGCCCTCTCCCTCGACCTCATCACCCGCGCCCATCCGGAGAAAGTCGCGGACGACCCGACCGCCCTCGCCCTCCTCAGCGACGAGGACATGGCGCCCGACCTCGCCGCGATGCTGGCGCGACGGCTCTCGCCCGAGGGCGGGTTGTGGGTCTTCGCCTACGGCTCGCTGTTATGGAGCCCGGAATTCGTCTTCACGGAGAAACGCGTCGGCGCGGTGCGAGGCTGGCACCGGCGGTTCTGCCTGTTGCAGCATCGGTTCCGCGGCACACCCGAGCGGCCGGGCCTCGTGCTGGCGCTGGAGCGCGGCGGCCTGTGCCGGGGCGTCGCGTTCCGGCTCGACGAGGCCGACCCGCATGCCACCCTGATGCCGGTCTGGCGCCGCGAGATGAAGGGAAAGGGCTACGAGGCCCGTTGGGTGATGGTCGCGACCGAGGAGGGGCCGCTGTCGGCGCTCACCTTCGTGGCGAACCGCCGGAGCGCACGCTATACGGGCCGCCTTCCGGACGAAGCCTTGGCGGACATGATCGCGGCGGCCTGCGGCAATCTCGGGCCGAGCGCCGAATATCTGTTTCGCACGACGCAGGCCTGCGCCGAGCTCGGCATCCGCGACCGGCACCTCTGGATCCTGCAAAAGCTCGTTGCCGAGCGATTGCACCGGCGGGCCGCGGACGGCCCGCCGGTATGAGGGCCTACGGCCCGTCGATCATTGCCCGTCGATGCGCGCGCCGAGCAGCGCGATCGCGCGCTGATACACGCCGGCCGCGTTCCAGCCTTGGATGGCAGCGAAGTTCGGCTCGCCGGGCTGGTAGCCCGCGCCGCGCTGCCAGCCATGGCCCTTGAGGAAGTTCGCAGTGGAGTTCAGCGCGACCGGGGCGCTGTCGAGGCTACCGCCCACGCCGTAGGTCAGGACGTTCTTCGGCAGGAACTGGGTGTGGCCGACCTCACCGTGGGCAGCGCCGCGGGTGGACGGTGTGATGACGCCGGCATCGACGAGCTTGAGCGCGGCGTAGAGCTGGTCGGTGAAGAATTCCGAGCGGCGACAATCGTAGGCCAGCGTCGCCACCGCCGAGAGCGTGTTGACGTTGCCCTTCACGGCACCGAAGCCGGTCTCCATGCCCCAGATCGCGATCAGCGGGCCGGGGGGCACGCCGTAGCGCTGCTCGATCGAGGCGAAGAGCGCCGCGTTCTGTGCTTTGAGGGCGCGCCCGCGCGAGACGATGGTGTTGCCGCCGCGCTTGGCCAGGAACTGGTCGAGGGACAGCTTGAAGCTCTTCTGGCCACGATCGGCCGAGATCGTCGCCGTGGAGTAGGAAGTGCCCTCGAGCGCCTGAAGGCTCGCCGCGCTCGCCCGGCCGCGGGCCTCGGCGGCGAACTGGTCCTTCCAGGCCTCGAACCCGGCGGCAGAGTTGCCGCATTGCGCGGCCTGCGCCCCGCCGGCGAGGGCTGTCAGCCCGGCCGCCACGAGCATCCTGAACCCGCGTCTGGTCATCAACGTCAATCCTCCAGGCGGCACTTCCGCAGCGCCGCGACCACTTTGAACAGCTCGGCCGTTCCGTCGAGCAAGTGGACATTCTCGATCCAAAGTCGAGCCCCACCGGCCGCGGTTGACCGTGGACCGAGCACCGGAGAATCATTGAGCTGTGGCACTCGTAAGGCCAAGCTCGGGCCTTCTACGCTTCGAAGACACACTCGATACACCGTGCGCATCGAAACAGGGCGGGCGGCGGCCGGGACAGCGGAGATGTCAGTTCATCTCCACCTGCACCACGCCCGGGACCGCCCGCAGCGCACCGGCGACCTGGGGCGTCGCCTGATACTTGCCGGGGAGCTTGACCTCGACCTCCCGATCGCCCCCGTCGAGGATCAGGATCAGCGAGACCTCGCCCTCACCGCGCAGCGACAGCTGCTTGTGCACCGAGCCGATCGGGCGGTCGTCGCGGAGATAGATGCGCATGCCCTTCTGGTGACGGGCGGCGGCCTGGTCGAGGGGCTCGGCCGTGGTGATCCGGGCGCGCACATCCTCCCCCTCCGCATTCGCCTGGAGGGTGAGCACCAGGGGGCGGCCCGGCTCGAGGATGTCGCGGTACTGGTTGAGACCCTCGGAGAAGATGATCGCCTCGAAATGCCCGGTCTGGTCCGACAGCGTGACGATGCCGAGCTTGTTGCCGCTCTTGGTGCGCCGCTCCGAGCGGTCGAGCACCGAGGCCGCGACCCGCCCGACGCTGGCGGAGCCGGCCCGGACCGCCCGGCAGAAATCCGCCCAGGACTGCACCCGCAGCTTCTCCAGGATCTGCCCGTATTCGTCGAGCGGGTGGCCGGAGAGGAAGAAGCCGACCGCGTCGCATTCGCGCTTCAGCTTGTCGGTGAGCGTCCAGAATTCGTGCGGCGGGATGCGCAGGCCCACATCCGCCGAGGCGACGCCGCCGAACATGTCGGCGATCCCCGAGGTCTCGGCCTCGGCCGCACCCTGCGCCATCTTCATCATCGGCTCGACGGCGGCCCAGGCCCGCGCCCGATCCGGCTCGATGCAGTCGAGGGCGCCCGCCGCGATCAGGTTCTCCAGCGTCCGCTTGTTGACGTGGCGCGGGTTGAGACGGCGCGCGAAGCAGGCCAGATCCTTGAACGGACGGTCGCCGCGGGCGGCGACGATCGATTCCACCGCCGAACGCCCCACGCCCTTGATGGCCGCCAAGGCGTAGAGGATCCGCCCCTCCTTCACGTCGAACACGACACCGGAGGTGTTCACGGAGGGCGGCTCGACGGTGATCTTGAGACGCTGCGCGTCCTGACGGAATTCGGCGAGCTTGTCGGTGTTGTCGAGGTCGAGCGTCATGGCTGCGGCCAGGAACTCGACCGGGTGGTTCGCCTTCAGATAGGCCGTCTGGTAGGTCACCAGGGCGTAGGCTGCGGCGTGGGATTTGTTGAAGCCGTAATCGGCGAATTTCGCCAGAAGGTCGAAGATTTCATTGGCCTTCGCCTGGGCAATCCCGCTCTCCAGGCAGCCCTTCACGAAGCGGTCGCGCTGGGCGTCCATCTCCGCTTTGATCTTCTTGCCCATGGCGCGACGGAGCATGTCGGCTTCGCCCAGCGTGTAGCCGGCCAGAACCTTCGCGACCTCCATCACCTGCTCTTGGTAGACGATGATCCCGAAGGTCTCCCGCAGGATCGGCTCCAGCATCGGGTGCGGATACCAGCTCGCCTCGTTGCCGGCGTCACGCCCGAGCTTGCGCTCGCAATAGACCGGGATGTTGGCCATCGGGCCCGGCCGATAGAGCGCCACCAGGGCGATGATGTCCTCCAGCCGGTCGGCCTGCATCTCGCAGAGGGCCTTGCGCATGCCGGCGGATTCCACCTGGAACACGCCGACCGTCTCGCCCCGGCCCATCGGCTCGTAGGTTTTTCCGTCGTTCAGTGGAATCTGGGCCAGATCGACCTCGATGCCGCGCTGCTTCAACAGGTCGGTGCAGCACCGCAGCATCGTGAGCGTCTTGAGGCCCAGGAAGTCGAACTTCACCAGCCCCGCCTGCTCGACCCATTTCATGTTGAACTGGGTCACCCGCATGCCCGTCTTCGGGTCTCGGTAGAGCGGCACCAGCTCTTCCAGCGGGCGGTCCCCGATCACCACGCCGGCGGCGTGGGTCGAGGCGTGGCGGTGAAGGCCCTCCAGCTTCTTCGAAATCTCCATGAGCCGGGCGACGATCGGCTCCTCCTCGATCGCCTGCTGGAGCTTCGGCTCTCCCTCGATCGCCTGGACCAGCGTGACGGGGTTGGCCGGGTTCTGCGGCACCAGCTTGGTCAGCTTGTCGACCTGCCCATAGGGCATCTCCAGCACGCGGCCGACATCGCGCAGCACGCCGCGGGCGAGCAGCGTACCGAAGGTGATGATCTGCCCGACCTGACGCTCGCCGTAGCGCTGCTGCACGTAGCGGATCACCCGCTCGCGGCCCTCGACGCAGAAATCGATGTCGAAATCCGGCATCGAGACGCGCTCGGGATTCAGGAAGCGCTCGAACAGCAGGCCGAACCGGAGCGGATCGAGATCGGTGATGAGGAGCGACCACGCCACCAGCGAGCCCGCGCCCGAGCCGCGGCCGGGACCGACCGGAATGTCGTGGTCCTTGGCCCATTTGATGAAGTCCGAGACGATCAGGAAGTAGCCCGGGAACTTCATCTTGACGATGACGTCGAGCTCGAACTTGAGACGCGCGCGGTAATCGTCCTCCGTGAACCCGGGGGCCGTGCCGTGCTGCTTCAGCCGCAGGTCGAGCCCGGCCTCGGCCTGGCGGCACAACTCGGTCGGCTCGTCGGCGGCGACCGCCTGCACCGGCGCGTCCGCGGCCTCGGCCAGGATGTCGGCCATCGGCGCCGTCTCACCCGCGGCAACCGTGGCGAAGTTCGGCAGAATGGGCTTGCGGGTGCGCGCCCGGTAGGAGCAGCGCATGGCGATCTCGACGGTCGCGGCCAGCGCATCCGGAAGATCGGAGAACAGAGCCATCATCGCGGCGCGCGTCGTGAAGGCGTGGCGCGGCGTCAGCCTCCTGCGGCGCTCGTCGGAGACGAGGCGGCCTTCCGCGATGGCGAGCAGCGCATCGTGGGCCCCGTAATCGTCGGGCTTGGCGAAGTAGGGCTCGTTGGTCGCCACCAGACCGAGCCCGTGGCGGTCGGCGAGCCGCAGCAATTCACGCTCGACGGCCGGTCCGTCGTCGAGGCCGTGACGTTGGATCTCGACATAGAGCCGGTCCTCGCCGAACGCGCCTTTCAGAACCTCGAGGCGACGCGCCGCCTGCTCGGCGCGGCCGGCACGCAGGCTGGTGTCGACCGGCCCCGAGAAGCCGCCGGTCAGGCCGATCAGCCCCTCGACATTGCCGTCGAGGGCCGAGACGGCGAGATTGGGGGCAGCCCCCAGCGGCCCGTCGAAATAGGCCCGGCTCGCGAGCCGCAGCAGATTGCCGTAGCCGGTCTCGTTCTGGGCCAGCAGCACGATGTTGGCGCAGCCCGCCTGGGGCATGCGCGCCATCGGATCGGGCGCCTCGAAGCAGACGGTGAGCTGCAGGCCGGCGATCGGCTGGATGCCGGTGCCGGCGGCCTTCTCCGAGAATTCGAGGGCGCCGAACAGGTTGTTGGTGTCGGTGAGCGCCAGCGCCGGCTGACGGTCGGCGGCGGCCGCCTTCACGATGTCGGCGACCTTCACGCCGCCTTCGAGCAGCGAGTAGGACGAGTGGACGTGGAGGTGGACGAAGCCGACTTCTTTGAGAATGCGCGCCATCGCGTTGCTGCGGACCGACCTTGCCTCGGGGCCGGACAGGATCCGGGCGCGGGGTTAAAGAGTCGAGTGGCGCCACGGTGACTCCGGTGGACGGAATGGCCAGTTCCACCATTCACGCCGGCCCGTCGCGCTCCGCCATGTCCACGCTGCGGGGATCGTTGGCAGATAACCGCTGCATCTTCGCTGTGGACACCGACACGACGCGCGGAACAAAGCGAGACCGCCTTAATGAATCGGTGCCAAGGCTACCGCCCACAGCGCAACCGCGCCGAACAGCATGCCGAAGGCGGTGAACTCGACGAGGTTGGTGAGGAACCCGCGCTTGGCCATCTGGTCGCTCCCTGGTGATGAAGCGAGTTTTGTTCTTGTTTTGTTCTTTGTAAAGCCCGCGAGGGCGGTCGAAAACGGATCGTGGTAAAGAAATCCTTGTTTCGGCCGGGGTGTGGCGCCGACGTCACCCCACCTGCTCGATCATCCCGTCGCGGATCGTGACGCGCCGGTCCATCCGGGCGGCCAAGTCCATGTTGTGGGTGGCGATCAACGCGGCGAGACCGGAGGCCCGCACCAGCTGGAGCAAGATGCTGAAGACCCGGCCCGACGTCTGTGGGTCGAGATTGCCGGTCGGCTCGTCGGCAAGCAGGAGACGCGGGCCGTTGGCGACGGCGCGGGCGATGGCGACGCGCTGCTGCTCGCCGCCGGACAGCTCGGCCGGGCGATGCGGCAGGCGTTCCTTGAGGCCGAGGAAGCTCAGGAGTTCGGCCGCACGGGTCTCCGCCTCACGGCGGCCGAGGCCGCGGATGAGTTGGGGCAGCACCACGTTCTCCAGCGCCGAGAACTCCGGCAGGAGATGGTGGAACTGATAGACGAAGCCCATCTCCTCGCGCCGCAACCGCGTCCGCTCGCCGTCGGACATCGAGGCGGTCGGCTGGCCGCCGATATAGACCTCGCCGCCATCGGGCCGCTCTAGGAGGCCGGCGATGTGGAGCAGGGTCGATTTGCCCGCGCCGGAGGGCGCCACCAGCGCGACGAGCTCCCCCGGCCAGATGGCGAGATCGGTGCCGCGCAGGATCTCCAGCGCCCCCTCCCCCTGCGGGTAGCGGCGCTCGACGCCCGAGAAGAACAGGGCCGGCACCGGCTGCGCGGCGTCGGCTTGCGACTGTGCCATGGAGAGTCCGTACCCTGGGATACCGTCAGCCGTAGCGCAGGGCCTGCACCGGATCGAGCCGGGCGGCGCGCCAGGAGGGATAGAGCGTCGCGGCGAGCGACAACAGGATCGAGGTGACGACGATGACGGCGACCTCGGTCGTGTTCATCTCGGCCGGGATCTCGGCGAGGAAGCGCACGGTCGGGTCCCAGGCACCGGGAAACAGCGTGCGCTGGATCGGCTTGATGTTGAGGGTGAACAGCACGCCGCCGACGAGCCCGATCGCCGTGCCGACGAGGCCGATGAGGGCCCCGTTGATCAGGAAGACCCGCATGATGGTGCCCGGCGTCGCGCCCATGGTGCGCAGGATCGCGATATCGGAGGATTTGTCGCGAACGAGCAGGATCAGCCCCGAGATGATGTTGAGCGTCGCCACGATGACGATGAGGTTGAGGATCAGGAACATCACGTTCCGCTCCACCTCGAGCGCGCCGAAGAAGGTGCGGTTGGTCTGCCGCCAGTCGGTCAGGAGGATCGGGCGCTCCGCCGCCATCTCGAGGGGCTCGCGCATCTCGGCCACCGTTTCGGCGTCGTCGAGATAGATCTCGATCACGCTGACATCGCCGTCGCGATTGAAGAAGGCCTGTGCCTCGGTGAGCGGCATGAAGGCCATGGTCGTGTCGAAATCGGTCACGCCGATCTCGAAGATCGCCTTCACCGTGTAGGCCTTGGAGCGCGGCGCGGTGCCGAACGGCGTGCTCGCCCCCTTCGGCGTCTGAAGCGTGACCTGATCGCCGGCCTGAAGCCCGAGGGAATCGGCGAGGCGCCGGCCCAAGGCCACCCCGGTTCCGTCGTCGAAGCCCTCCAGCGTGCCGCTCTTGATCGCGGTGGAGACCGCGGGGACCTTAGCGAGATCCGCCTCGCGCACGCCGCGCACCAGCACGCCGGAGCCGCCATAGGGCGAGGAGGCGAAGGCCTGTCCCTGCACCATCGGCACGACGGCGCGCACGCCCGCGACCTTCTCCAGCCGCTCGGACAGATCGACGTAGTCGGTGAAGAGCTTGTCGATCGGCGCGGCGAAGACGTGGCCGTTGAGACCCACGATCTTGGAGCGCAGTTCCGTGCGGAAGCCGTTCATCACCGAGAGCACGATGATGAGGGTGGCGACCCCCACCGCGATCCCGAGCACCGAGAACAGGGCGACCACCGAGACGCCGCCGCCCCGGCGCCGGGCACGGAGATAGCGACCGGCGATCAGCCACTCGAAGCCCGCGAAGGGCCGCGTCGAGGCGCTCGCCCGCGCGCTGCGCAATCGGGCCAGCGCGCCCTTCCAGTCGCTGAGCGCGAGCGCCATCGTGTCCGCCTCAGATGCGCCGCAGCCGGGCCGGGAGATCGACCGGATCGAGCGTCTCCCGCTCACCGGTGGCGCGGCGCTTCAGCTCGATCTTGCCGTCGGCGAGCCCCTTCGGACCGACGATCACCTGCCAGGGCAGACCGATCAGGTCGGCGGTGGCGAATTTCGCGCCGGGCCGGTCGTCGCGATCGTCGTAGAGCACGGAGAGCCCGGCGGTTTCGAGCGCCGCCTGAATCTCGGCACAGGCCGTGTCACAGGCGCCATCGCCGACCTTGAGGTTGATCAGCGCCACGTCGAAGGGGGCGATCGCATCCGGCCAGATGATGCCCGCCTCGTCGTGGCTCGCCTCGATGGTTGCGGCCACAAGCCGGCTCGGACCGATGCCGTAGGATCCCATATGCACCGGCCGCTCCTGACCGTCGGGGCCGGTGACGACCGCCTTCATCGGCGTCGAGTACTTGGTGCCGAAATAGAAGATATGGCCGACCTCGATGCCGCGGGCGGAGAGCTGCGCGGCCTCCGGCACCTCGGCGAAGGCTGCGGTGTCGTGCATCTCGTCGGTGGCGGCGTAATGCGAGGTCCAGGAATCGACCACGCCCTGGAGCCCGGCGACGTCGTCGAAATCGACCGACGGCGGGGGCACCGGCATGTCGAGATAGGCGCGGTCGCAGAACACCTCGCTCTCGCCGGTATTGGCCAGGATGATGAACTCGTGGCTCAGATCGCCGCCGATCGGACCGGTATCGGCCCGCATCGGGATCGCACGCAAGCCCAGCGTCTCGAAGGTGCGGAGATAGGAGACGAAGACCTTGTTGTAGGAGTGGCGCGCCGCGGCCTGGTCGAGGTCGAACGAGTAGCCGTCCTTCATCAGGAACTCGCGCGAGCGCATGGTGCCGAAGCGCGGACGGACCTCGTCGCGGAACTTCCACGAGATCTGGTAGAGGTTCTTCGGCAGGTCCTTGTAGGAGCGGGCGCTGGCGCGGAAGATCTCGGTGACGACTTCCTCCGCCGTGGGCCCGTAGAGCAGTTCACGCTCGTGGCGGTCCTTCAAGCGCAGCATCTCCTTGCCGTAGGCCTCGTAGCGGCCGGACTCGCGCCACAGGTCGGCGGCCTGGATCGTCGGCATCAGGATCTCGATCGCGCCCGCGCGGTCCTGCTCGGTGCGGATCACCTTGCAGACCTTGTCGAGAACCCGCAGCCCCAGCGGCAGCCACGCGTAGATGCCCGCGGCCTCCTGGCGGATCATGCCGGCGCGCAGCATCAGGCGATGCGAGACAATCTCGGCTTCCTTGGGCGTCTCGCGCAGGATCGGCAGGAAGTAGCGGGAGAGACGCATCTTTCGACCTTGAACGGCTGGCGCAGGCCGGCGGCGGGAAACGGGCCGGTGCGCGAGGCACACAACACATTGCGCCTGCAAAATACAAGCGCCAGGGAAGCACAGGCCGCCGCAGCTTCCGATGCCGACGGGCGTACCGTTTGGCTTCGTCGATCTCTGCGTGGAGATGGCGGCGGATGCGAAGTTCGCTGCGCCGATCGCAGTCGAGGCGGAGATCAGGGGGCGGTTTGCAGCAAGGTTTGCAAAAAAGCGCCGCGAACCGTCTCCGGCCTGATGACAAAGGGAAATCTTCTTCCTATAAGCACCCCGCGATGGTCGCCGCCCAACGAGGCGGCGCACGGTCCGAGTCTCGGGAGGAACAAGCAGCCGCCGCGCCGCAAGAAATGCGCGAGATAAAGCTAGGCTGCAAAACACTAGATTGTTTCAAAGCAAGGCCTCGTGCCTTGCTTTTTGTTTTTTGGACATCTGACACGATCCGCTCCGTGTCGCAGCCTCTACCCTCGCTCTACTCCGCTGCGACGGCGCTCGGACGGCCGAGGGCGTCGCGGGCATGGGCCAGGGCGAAGGCCGCGATGCAGAGATAGCAGAGCGCGGGGGCGCCCAGGGCGATAGCGAGGCCGTAACCGTCGGCGAGCGCCCCGGTCAGCACCGGCACGATCGCGCCGCCGACGATCGCCACGCAGACGATGCCGGCGCCCTGTGCCGTGCGCTCGCCGAGCCCCTCGATCGCCAGTGCGAAGATCGTCGGGAACTGGATCGCGTTGGCCAGGCCGACCGCGATCAGCGCCCAACCCGCGAGCATGCCCGAACTGGTCGCCGACAGGGCCGTGAGCCCCGCGGCGGCCAGCGCGACGGCGCAGAGCGCGGCTCCCGGCCGGACAGCGCGCAGAACGAAGGAGCCGACGATCCGCCCGGCCAGCGCCCCGCCCCAGTAGAAACTGAGCAGATGGCCCGCCGTCTCGGGGCTAGCCCCGAGCACCCGCGGCTGTTCGAGATAGCTCACCATCAGCGTGCCGATGGCCACTTCCGCGCCGACATAGAGAAAGATCGCTAGTGCCCCGAAGGCGAGGCGCGGCCGCCGGAGAAGATCGAGCCCGAGCCCGCCCGAGCCGGCGCTCTCCCCGGCATCCTCTTCGCGGACCCGGCGGCGCAGGATCCAGAACAGTACGGCGAGGGCCACAAGGCCGGCGGCGATGACGAGGAAGGGCGTGCGCACCACGTCCGCCTCGGCCTGCCGAGCTGCCGCCAGCGCCGCCGCATCCGTGCCCGAGGGCGTGACGGTATGGGAGAGGATCGCCCAGGCCCCGATCACCGGACCGACGGTGGTGCCGAGGGCGTTGAAGGTCTGGGCGAGCGTCAGCCGGCTCGAGGCCTGAGCCGGGTCGCCGAGGCCGGCCACCAGAGGGTTGGCCGCCACCTGCAATACGGCAATGCCCGAGGCCATCACGAATAGGGCCAGCAGGAACATCGGGAACAGGCCGATCCGCGCGGCGGGCGCGAAGAGCAGGCAGCCCGCCGCCATCACGACGAGGCCGACGACCAGACCGCGCATGGAGCCGATCCGCGTCACCATCGCACCGGCCGGCAGCGAGATCAGCGCGTAGGCGGCGAAGAAACAGAATTGGGTGAGCGTCGCCTCGGTGTAGCTCAGCGTGAACAGGCTCTTGAGCTTGGGCGTGACGATATCGACGAGGACGGTGGCGAGACCCCAGGCGAAGAACAGGGCGAGCATGAAGGGCAGAAGCCAGCCATTGCCGCCCGTGCCGGCCTTGCTGTCAGCGGGCGCGCGCGGCCCTGCCACCATCCCGGCCATGGCGTGTCTCCCTATCGGCCCGCATGGATACCGGGGCCGTCGAGACAGGGTGCGGATCCCCTCAGGCGCCTGTCAACGCGGCGCTGCGTCCGGCCGCGAATCTTTCGGGTGTCAGGTCGCTCACAGCCGCGCGAGCGGGAAAATCAGCATCGCGGCCACGAAAGCCCCGCCGGCCAGCAGCGTGGTCAGCAATGCCTTCTCCCGCAGGCGGGGCAAGGCCGGCGCGCCGGGATCCTGCCCCGGCACCAACCGCTGCGGATCCGCCTCGGCCGCGTTGCCGAGGGGTAGGATCGCGAACAGGAAGGTCCACCACAGCACGAAGTAGAGGGCGAGCGCCCCGAACACGGTGAGGGCAAACCCCTTCACGGCGACCGCCACCAGGATCGCGACGAGGGCTGCCACCGTCAGCACGGTGAGCGGGGTCGAGGCGGCGATGGTGCGAAGGGGGGTCATGGATGGCCGTTATTCTTGACGGATCGCGCACCGCGCGGATCCCTGCCTGCCGACGGGAGGGATTTCGGAGCGAGCCTTAGGAGCGAGTCTTGGACTTGCCTGATCGGCTTTTCCCATCCACCGCCCACATCCTGAGGTGCCGCGAAGCAGTCTCGAAGCAGGTCGCCGGAAGGCTCGCGATCCCTGGAGCCTCCTTCGAGGGCCCACCGAGGCGGGCGCCTCGGGATGTGGGCGGGAATCAGGAAAGCCGCGTGTCGACACGGCAGAGAAAGCCCCGTCGGGCAGGCCTCAGACCTGCTCCAACTCGACGAGGGTCCCCAGGAAGTCCTTCGGGTGGAGAAAAATCACCGGCTTGCCGTGCGCACCGATCTTCGGCTCGCCGGTGCCGAGCACGCGGGCGCCGGCCGCCTTCATCTGATCGCGGGCAGCGATGATGTCGTCGACCTCGTAGCAGACATGGTGGATGCCGCCGGCCGGGTTCTTGTCGACGAAGCCCTGGATGGTCGAGTTCTCGCCCAACGGCGACATCAGCTCGACCTTGCTGTTGGGCAGTTCGACGAAGACGACGGTGACGCCGTGCTCCGGTTGCGGCAGCGGCTCCGTCACCTTGGCGCCGAGCGTGTCGCGATAGACCGCGGTCGCCGCGTCGAGATCCTTCACCGCGATGGCCACGTGATTGAGCCGTCCGATCATTGTTTGCTCCTCCCTACCCGCTGCGTTCCCCTCCCCCTCGTGGAGAGGGGGTTAGGGGTGGTGCGGAAGGTACCGCTCCGGCTTCATCCTGTACCTCCCCACTTTTGGATCCTCCCCACCCGGATTGGTCCGCCCTATGGCAGCAACTCGGTGCGGATCCCGAGCGAGCCCGGGATCCGTGGCGAGGAACGAGGGCTCAGACCTCGACCACCTGCACGTGGCAGGCGGGCTTCTTGCCCCAGGCTTCGTTGACGGCGGAGCGCACGGCCCGGTCGACCGCGTTCTCGACGGCTTCCGAATCCTTCATCTTGCCGCGCGACAGGCCGCTCAGGGTGCGGTTGACCGTATCGACCACGGTGTCGAGCAGGGGCTCCCCATCGCGACCGCGATTGGGCAGACCCATGATGTCGACCGCCGGCTCGCCGACCACCGCGCCGCGCTCGTCGATGGCGATGGCCACCGAGACGATGCCGGTCTGGGACAGCTTGCGGCGCTCGGGGATTGCCCGGTCCTTGGCGTCGATCAGGACGTTGCCGTCCTTGTAGAGCCGGCCGGCGCGGACATGCTCGACCACCTCGGGCTTGCCCGGGGCGAGGCGCACGACGGCACCGTTGCGCGCCTTCACCACCGTCTCGACGCCTTGAGAGCGGGCGAAGCGCGCGTGCTCGTCGAGATGCAGTGCCTCGCCGTGGACCGGCACCACCGCCTTCGGCCGGGTCCAGCTGTACATGGCCACCATCTCCTCGCGCCGGGGATGGCCCGAGACGTGGACGAGTTCGGTGCGGTCGGTGATGACCTCGATGCCGGCCTCGATCAGGTCGTTGATGATGGCGCCGACATCGCGCTCGTTGCCGGGGATCGCGCGGGACGAGAAGATCACCCGATCCCCGGCGGTCAGCGAGATCGCCGGATGGTCGTCGCGCGAGACCCGCGACATGGCCGCCCGCGGCTCGCCCTGCGAACCGGTGAGCAGGCAGACCACCTTGTCGCGGGGGATGTGGCCGTAGGATTCCGCACCGCGGAAGTCCGGCAGGCCGTCGAGATAGCCGCATTCGCGGGCGACATCGATGACCCGGTCCATGGCCCGGCCGACCGCGATCACCTCGCGACCGCAAGCCTGGGCGGCTTCCGCCACGGCGCGGATGCGGGCGACGTTCGAGGCGAAGGTCGTCACCGCCACGCGGTGGGGCGATTCCTCGATGATGCGCCGGAGCGTGGCCGAGACTTCGGACTCGCTCGGCGAGCGGCCCTCGCGCAGGACGTTGGTGGAATCGCATACCAGCGCCAGGATGCCCTCGTCGCCGAGTGCGGTGAACGCCTCCGGCGAGGTGGTGTCGCCGGCCACCGGCGTGTCGTCGAGCTTCCAGTCGCCGGTATGCACCACGAGGCCGAACTCGGTGCGGATCGCCACCGCATTCGATTCCGGGATCGAATGGGCCACCGGCACGAACTCGATCTCGAACGGACCGACGGTGACCCGCTTGCCCGGCTTGATCTCGCGCAGATCGACCTTGGGCGCGCCGGGCTCGGAGAGGCGGCGGGTCTCGAGAAGCTGCTTGGCGAACCGCGTGGCGTAGACCGGCGCCTTCAGGCGCGGCCACAGTTCGGAGATCGCGCCGATATGATCCTCGTGCGCGTGGGTGATGAAGATGCCCAGAAGATCCTTCTTGCGCTCCTCGATGAAGGCAAGGTCGGGGAACATCAGATCGATGCCCGGCAAACCCTCCTCACCGGCGAAGCCCATGCCGCAATCGACCATGATCCATTTGCGTGCCCGCTCGGGTCCGATCCCGTAGAGGCCCGCATTCATGCCGATCTCGCCCACGCCGCCGAGCGGCACGAAGACGAGCTCGTCCTGCCGTGTCGTCATCTTGTCGTCTATCCAGTCTCAGGCCGCCGTCGCGGCACTTCCGAAATGCACCTCGCCCGCCGTCACGGTTCGTCGTGTTCCGTCCGGGGCGAGGATCACAAGCCGCCCCCCCTCGTCGATCGTGTCGAAAACACCGGACAGCGTCGTCTCGGCGGTTCGCACCGACACGGGGGCACCCACCCCCGCCGCGCGCTCCAGCCAGAGCTGCCGGATTTTCGGAAATCCGCGCCCCTTGTTCCAGATCTGGGCCGCTTCGACAAATCGTTCGGTCAAGGATTCGAGCAGTCTGGGCGCATCGACCGCATGCGCGGGGCGAAGGGCCGCGGCCGGGTAGGGCAGATCGTCGGGGGCGGCCGCAACGTTCACGCCGAAACCGATGACGACCGCACGCCGCCCGCTGGGGAGTTGCTCGGCCTCCAAGAGGATCCCGGCGAGTTTTTTGCCGTTCATGAGGACGTCGTTGGGCCATTTCAGGCGGAACGAAGCTTCGCCTGTCCCTCCCATACCCCCATCCTGAGGTGCGAAGCGAAGCGCAGCCTCGCAGGAGGGCTCCAGCGGATCGGGCGATCCCTGGAGCCCTCCTTCGAGGCCCGCTGAAGCGGGCACCTCTGAATGAGGGTGGGGGTGGGAGGAGCGGCACACATCCCGGATCGCATCGACCAGCGCCACCCCGGCGACGAACCCCAGGGTCGCGACCATCTCCGGCGCCACGCCCTGGACCGGCCAGAGCAAGCTCGCGAAAAGATTGCCCTCGGGCGACTGCCAGACGTTGCCGCGCCGGCCCCGGCCCGCCTCCTGCAGGCGGGTCGCGACCCAGAGCGGGCCGGTCTCGCCCTCGCGGGCGCGGGCGAGAGCCTCGGTGTTGGTCGAGCCGAGGCGGTCGTGGCTATGCAGGCGGTGGCCCTCCGCGCGGGCCGCCGGGCTGAGCCGGAAGGTCATGCTTCTCAGAACAGGGACTTCGCGGCGCTGCCCGCCGCCGCCACCAGCGGCGCCGGGATGAGGAAGAACAGCACCACGACGACGCTCGATGCAGCGAGCACGATGGCCGAACCCGGCGGGATCCGCTCGTATGGAGCCTGCGCCTCGTCGAAATACATCACCTTGACGAGGCGCAGGTAGTAGAAGGCACCGACCACGGAGGTCACCACGCCGATCACCGCCAGCGTCACCAGCCCCGCCTTGATGGCGGCGGCGAAGACGTAGAACTTGGCGAAGAACCCGGCGAGCGGCGGGATGCCGGCCAGCGAGAACATCATCGCGGCGAGGCTGAAGGCCAGCCACGGATGCGTGCGCGAGAGCCCGGACAGGTCGTCGATGGTCTCGAACATCCGGTCCTTGCGCCGCAGCGAGAGCAGCACCGCGAAGGCGCCGAGCGTCATGGCGAGATAGATCACCATGTAGATCACGACGCCGCGGATGCCCTCCTCCGAGCCGGCGGCCAAGCCGATGAGGGCGTAGCCGACATTGCCGATCGACGAGTAGGCCATCAGGCGCTTGAGGTTGCGCTGGCCGATCGCCGCGAAGGAGCCGAGCGCCATCGAGGCGATCGAGACGAACACGATGATCTGCTGCCAGACCGCGGTCACGTCGGGGAAGGCACCGATGAACACGCGCACGGTCATCGCCATGGCGGCCATCTTGGGGGCCGAGGCGAAGAAGGCGGTGACCGGCGTCGGCGAGCCCTCGTAGACGTCCGGCGTCCACATGTGGAACGGCACCGCCGCCAGCTTGAAGGCGACACCCGCCGCGACGAACACGATGCCCAGCACGATGCCGAAGCTCACCGGGCCGTCGAGCGCCGTGACGATGCCGGGGAACGAGACCGTGCCGGTGAAGCCGTAGACCAGCGAGGCGCCGTAGAGCAGCATGCCCGACGAGAGCGCGCCGAGCACGAAGTACTTCAGGCCGGCTTCCGTGGACTTCACGTCGTCGCGGTGGAAGGCGGCGATGACGTAGGCGGCGAGCGATTGCAGCTCCAGGCCGAGATAGAGCGAGATCAGATCGTTGGCCGAGGCCATCACCATCATGCCGATGGTGCACAGCACGATCAGCAGCGGATACTCGAACCGGTCGATGCGCTCGCGCTGGAAATAGTCTCGCGAGAGCAGGATCGTGGCGGACGAGCCGATCAGGATCAGGGCCTTCATCACCCGGGCGAAGGGGTCGGCGATGAAGGCGCCGTTGAGCGTGGTGACCTGGCCGGTCTGGGAGACCACGAGGAAGAAGGTGAAGATCAGAAGCCCGAGCGCGCCGAGATTGACGCTCTCAGCCGAGCGCTCGCCGCGCCACGCGCCCCAGAGCACCAGCAGCAGCGCGCCGATGCTCAGGACGATCTCCGGCAGGACCGGCGTGATCGCCGGCAGGACGGATTGGATCGGGGTCATCGCGCGGCGGCCTCGATTTTCTGGGACTTCGGTCCAGCCATGTTCTCGGCCGCTGCGAGCTTCGCCGCCTTGGCGGCCGCTTCCGCGGTCTGCGTGTTGGCGAGCGCCGTGCGCATGTTCTGCATCAGGGCTTCGGTCGAGGGCGCGAAGGTATCGAGCACCGGGGCCGGGTGGACGCCGTACCAGATCGTCAGCGCGACGAGCGGCGCGATGATGATCTTCTCTCGCAGGTCGAGGTCGAGGATACCCTGGAGATTGGGCTTCTCCAGCTTCCCGTAGATCACCCGCGCGTAGAGCCACAGGGCGTAGCCCGCCGACAGGATGATGCCGAAGACCGAGAAGAACGCGACCGTCGGGTTGGCCTTGAACGCGCCCATCATCGCGAGGAATTCGCCAACGAAGCCCGAGGTGCCGGGCAGGCCGACATTGGCCATGGTGAAAACCATCATGGCGGCGGCGTAGAGCGGCATCCGCTTCACCAGACCGCCATAGGCCGCAATCTCGCGGGTGTGCATCCGATCGTAGACGACGCCGACGCAGAGGAAGAGCGCGCCCGAGACGATACCGTGGGAGATCATCAGGAACAGGGCACCCTGTATGCCCTGCTCGTTCAGGGTGAACAGGCCCAGCGTCACGAAGCCCATATGCGCCACCGAGGAATAGGCGATCAGCTTCTTGATGTCGGTCTGCATCATCGCGGTGAGCGAGGTGAAGATGATCGCGATCACCGAGAGGGCGAAAACGAGGGGCGCGAATTCGGCGCTCGCGTCCGGCAGCATCGGCAGCGAGATCCGGATGAAGCCGTAGCCGCCCATCTTCAGCAGGATGCCGGCCAGGATCACGGAGCCCGCCGTCGGCGCCTCGACGTGGGCGTCGGGGAGCCAGGTATGAACCGGCCACATCGGCATCTTCACCGCGAAAGAGGCGAAGAAGGCGAGCCACAGCCACCATTGCATGCCGACGGGGAAGCGGTGGGCCAGCAGCGTCGGGATGTCGGTGGTGCCGGCCTCCCAGTACATCGCCATGATGGCCAGCAGCATCAGCACCGAGCCGAGCAGGGTGTAGAGGAAGAACTTGAAGCTGGCATAGATGCGCCGCTTGCCGCCCCAGATGCCGATGATGAGGAACATCGGGATCAGGCCGGCCTCGAAGAACAGGTAGAACAGCACCAGATCGAGGGCGCAGAACACGCCGATCATCGTCGTTTCCAGAACGAGGAAGGCGACGAAATACTCCTTCACCCGGTGCTCGACCGAGAGCCACGAGGCGCCGATGCAGAACGGCATCAGGAAGGTGGTCAGCAGGATCAGCGGCATCGAGAAGCCGTCGACCCCGAGCTTGAAGCGGATGGTCTCGGCCAGCCACGCATGGCTCTCGACCAGCTGGAAGCTGGGGGACGCGATGTCGTAGCGGGCCCAGGCGGCGAGCGAGAGCAGGAAGGTGACGATGGTCGTGATGAGCGCCGCCCAGCGGGCGTTGCGCTTCACGGCCTCCGTCTCCTCACCCAGCGTCAGGATGAAGGCGGCGCCCGCGAGCGGGACGATCAGGAGCCCGGAGAGAATGCCGAGGCCGAACATCAATGCGCTCCTCCGACCGCCGGCACGCCGGAGACGAGGTACCACGTGATCAGGCCGGCGACCCCGACGAGCATCACGAAGGCATAGTGGTAGACGTAGCCGGTCTGGAAGCGGACCACGCCGCGGGTGACGTCCACGACCCGGGCCGAGATGCCGTCGGGGCCGAAGCCGTCGATGACGCGCCCGTCACTTTCCTTCCAGAGGAACAGCCCGAAGTTCTTGGCCGGACGCACGAAGAGCCGGTCGTAGATCTCGTCGAAGTACCACTTGTTGAGCAGAAAGCGGTACAGGATCGGCTGCGAGGTCGCGAGACGGTTCGGCAGGTCGGGCCGGCGGAGATACATCCAGAAGGCCAGGACGAAGCCGAGCACGAGCATGATCGCGGGCGAGGCGGCGACCCAGCCCGGCGCGTCGTGGATCTTGTGCATGATGTCGTTGCCGGAATGGTGCGGCAGCGCGTGACCCCAGAACCGGTCCATGTCGTGCCCGATGAACCGCTCCTTGAAGATCAGGCCGGCAAACAGCGCACCGAAGGCCAGGATTCCGAGCGGAATCGTCATCACGAGCGGGCTCTCATGCGGCTTGTGGGCGCCGTGATCGTCGTGGTGCTCGATCGCGCTGTGCGAGGCGGGCTCCAGATCGTGACCCTTGTCGTCGTGCGCCACACCCTCGTGATGGCCGGGCTTGCCGTCGGCCTCGTGCGCGAGAGCGTGGGCATGGGCCGAGGCATGATCGTCGTGCGCGGCGTGCGCGTGGTCGTCGTGACCATGGGCTCCATGCGCGACCCACCGCTGCGGCCCCTCGAAGGTGAGGAAGAACAGGCGCCAGGAATAGAACGAGGTCATCAGCGCGGCGATCACGGTGGCGAGGAACGCCAGCACGTGGCCGGGGCGATCCGACATGTAGGCCGCCTCGATGATCGCATCCTTGGAGTAGTAGCCGGCGGTGAACGGGAAGCCGATCAGGGCGAGCGTGCCGATCGTCATCATCGCCGTGGTGAAGGGGATGTAGGGGCGCAGGCCGCCCATGTTCCGCATGTCCTGCTCGTGGTGCATCGCGTGGATGACCGAGCCGGCGCCGAGGAACAGCAGCGCCTTGAAGAAGGCGTGGGTGAAGAGGTGGAACACGCCGGTGGCGTAGGCGCCCACGCCCAGGCCGACGAACATGTAGCCGAGCTGCGAGCAGGTCGAGTAGGCGATGACCCGCTTGATGTCGTTCTGCACGAGGCCGACGGTGGCGGCGAAGAAGGCCGTGATGCCGCCGATGATCGTGACGACGGTGAGCGCGGTCGGGGCCAGCTCGAACAGCGGCGACAGGCGGGCGACCATGAACACGCCGGCGGTCACCATGGTGGCGGCGTGGATGAGCGCCGAGACCGGGGTCGGGCCCTCCATCGCGTCCGGCAGCCAAGTGTGCAGCAGGAACTGCGCCGACTTGCCCATGGCCCCCATGAACAGGAGCAGGCAGGCCAGCGTCAGGGCGTGCCAGTCATGTCCGAGGAAGTGGAAGGTCGCGTCCTTCAGCTCCGGGGCCTTGGCGAAGATGGCGTCGAAGCCCACGGATCCCGTCAGGACGAAGACGAGGAAGATGCCCAGCGAGAAACCGAAATCGCCGACGCGATTGACGATGAAGGCCTTCATCGCCGCAGCGTTGGCCGAGGGCTTCTCGTACCAGAAGCCGATCAGCAGGTAGGAGGCGAGGCCGACGCCTTCCCAGCCGAAGAACATCTGCACGAGGTTGTCGGCCGTCACCAGCATCAGCATGGCGAAGGTGAACAGCGACAGGTAGGCGAAGAAGCGCGGCCGGTGCGGATCCTCGTGCATGTACCCGATGGAATAGACGTGCACGAGGGTCGAGACCGAGGTGACGACGACGAGCATGATCGCCGTCAGCGTATCGACCTTGAAGGCCCAATCGACCACGAGGTCGCCCGCCGTGAACCACTGCGCGACGTGGACCGTCTCGGCCCGGCCGTCCCCCGTAACGAGGAAGAAGGCGCCCCAGGACAGGAGGCAGGCGAAGGCGAGGCAGCCCGTCGTCACAAGTTCGCTCAGCCGGGCGCCGAGCGTGCGGCCGAACAGGCCGGCGATCAGCGCGCCGATCAGCGGGAAGAAGACGATGGCGTGATACATGGGGGATCGTGCCTCGCAGCAGGCGGACGAGAGGGTGGCGCGCTGGTGAGAGCGGTCAGCCCTTCATCATGCTCACGTCTTCGACGGCGATGGAGCCGCGGTTGCGGAAGAACACCACCAGGATGGCGAGGCCGATGGCGGCCTCGGCCGCGGCCACCGTCAGCACGAACAGGGCGAAGACCTGGCCGGTGATGTCGTTGAGATGGGTCGAGAACGCCACGAAGTTGATGTTGACCGCGAGCAGGATCAGCTCGACCGACATCAGGATGACGATGACGTTCTTGCGGTTGATGAAGATGCCGAGCACGCCGAGCGTGAACAGGATCGCGGCGACCGTCAGGTAGTGGCTCAGGCCGATCATGCTCAGACCTCCACGCCCTGCCGGGAGGGCACCTTGATGGTATCGACCGCCATCGCCTGAGTGCGGGCGTTCTGGACGGAAATGTTCTGGCGCTTGACGCCGGTGCGGTCGCGCAGCGTCAGGACGATGGCGCCGATCATCGCGACTAGCAGGATCAGGCCGGCGATCTGGAAGAAGTAGACGTAATCCGTGTAGAGCACCCGCCCGAGCGCCTGGGTGTTGGTCAGGCTCTCGCCGTGGGCGGCACGCCCGAGCGGCGCCTGCACGAGCCCCGGATCGATCGTCCAGCTGCCGACGACCAGCAGCAGCTCGATGAGGAACACGGCACCGATCAAGCCGCCGACGGGAAGGTAGCGCTGGAAGCCTTGCCGGAGGGCGGCGAAATCCACGTCGAGCATCATCACGACGAACAGGAACAGCACCGCCACTGCGCCGACATAGACGACGACGAGGATCATCGCCAGGAACTCGGCCCCCATCAGGATGAAGAGGCCCGCGGCGTTCACGAAGGCGAGGATCAGGAACAACACCGATGTGACGGGGTTCCTGGCGGCGATCACCATGAAGCCCGAGGCAACGGCGAGGCCCGCGAAGAGATAGAAGAAGGCGGCGGCTGCGGTCATGCGGTTTTCAGCATCGGCCGCCCTCGCGGGCGGCTCCCTTCTGCCTCGGTGGACCCTCGGCCGCAGGCGGCGGCCCGTCTATAGAACTCGGCCCTGCGGCGCACAACAGCGCACCGGAAGACCTTGGCCGGAACCTCAGCGATACGGTGCGTCGGTCGCGATGTTCCGGGCGATCTCGCGCTCCCAGCGGTCGCCGTTCGCGAGCAGCTTCTCCTTGTCGTAGAGCAGCTCTTCACGGGTCTCGACCGAGAACTCGAAGTTCGGCCCCTCGACGATGGCATCGACCGGGCAGGCCTCCTGGCACATGCCGCAATAGATGCACTTCACCATGTCGATGTCGTAGCGCGTGGTGCGCCGCGTGCCGTCGTTGCGGCGGGGGCCCGCCTCGATGGTGATGGCCTGGGCCGGGCAGATCGCCTCGCAGAGCTTGCAGGCAATGCAGCGCTCCTCACCGTTGGGATAGCGGCGCAGGGCATGCTCGCCCCGGAAGCGCGGCCCCCGGTGCCCCATCTCGAAGGGATAGTTGATCGTGGCCTTCGGCTTGAAGAAATACTTCATGGCGAGGACGAACCCCGACACGAACTCCTTCAGGAGAAGGCTTCTGGCGACCTGATCGAGCTTCACGGCGCGATCTCCGAATGCGGTTGCGGTCAGGCTCCCGGCGCGAGGCCGGTGAGCTTGAGGACGAAGGCGACGACGATGACCGAGATCAGCGACAGCGGCAGGAAGACCTTCCAGCCGAGCCGCATGAGCTGGTCGTAGCGGTAGCGCGGCACCATGGCCTTCACCATGGCGATCATGAAGAACAGGAAGCTTGCTTTCAGCGCGAACCAGATCACGCCCGGCACCCAGGTGAAGGGCGCGAACGGGATCGGCGAGAGCCAGCCGCCGAGGAACAGCACGGTCCCGAGCGCGCACATGGTCATGATGGCCACGTATTCGCCGAGCATGAACAGCAGGTACGGCGTCGAGGAATACTCGACCATGTAACCGGCCACGAGCTCCGATTCCGCCTCAGGGAGATCGAAGGGCGGGCGGTTCGTCTCGGCGAGCGCCGATACGAAGAACACGCCGAACATCGGGAACAGCCACAGCCAGTACCAGCCGAACAGCCCGAGCGCCGTGTCCTGCGCCATGACGATGCGCGAGAGATTGAGGGAGCCGGCGCAGAGCAGCACGCAGATGATCACGAAGCCCAGCGACACCTCGTAGGAGATCATCTGCGCGGCGGATCGGAGCGCGCCGAGGAAGGCGTATTTCGAGTTCGACGCCCAGCCGCCCATGATGACGCCGTAAACGCCGAGAGAGGAGATAGCGAAGATATAGACGATGCCGACATTGAGGTCGGCGATCGCCCAGCCATCCGCCAGGGGGATCACCGCCCAGGAGGCGAGCGCCAGCATTGCGAAGACCAGCGGCGCCAACAGGTAGATCGCCTTGTTGGCGCCCGCCGGAATGACCGGCTCCTTCAGCACGAACTTCAGGAGATCGGCGAAGGACTGGAACAAACCCCAGGGACCGACCACGTTGGGCCCCCGCCGCAACTGCACCGCCGCCCAGATCTTGCGATCCGCCAGAAGGGCGTAGGCGATGAAGACCAGGAGCGCTGCGAGCAGCACGAAGCTCTTCAGCGCGATCAGGAGAACGGTGCCGAGCACCTCGAGGAAGGTCATCGGGCCGTTCCCTATTCCGCCGCTTCGAGCGCGCGGCCCCGGGCGAGCCCGGAGCACTCGGCGAGCACCCGCGAGGAACGGGCGATCGGATTGGTGAGATAGAAGTCGGCGACCGGCGAGGCGAACGCCGCCTTCTCGGACCGACCCGGCAGCGCCGCGAGCGTCTCCAACGCCGCCATATCCGACGGCTCGACGGACCCGACCGCGGCGAGATGCGGATGAGCGGCGTACAGCGCCTTACGCAGGCCTCCGAGCGAATCGTAGGGCAGGCGCTTGCCCAGGATGTCGGAAAGAGCGCGCAGGATCGCCCAATCCTCGCGGGCATCCCCGGGCGGGAAGCCGGCGCGATTGGTCATCTGCACCCGGCCTTCCAGATTGACGTAGGTCGCGCTCTTCTCGGTATAGGCGGCGCCCGGCAGGATCACGTCGGCGCGGCTCGCACCGGCATCGCCGTGGGTGCCCTGGTAGATCACGAAGGCACCCGGTGGGATCGCCCGCTCATCGGCACCGAGGTTGAACACCACATCGAGCGCGCCCGGCTCCAGCATCTGCGAGAAGGTCAGCCCGCCCTCCCCCGGCACGAAGCCGAGATCGAGCGCACCGACGCGGGCCGCCGCCGTCTGCAGCACGCCGAAGCCGTTCCAGCCCTCCGCGACGGCGCCGACTTCCTTCGCCAGGGCCGCCGCGGCGGCGAGCGCGCCGGGCACGCCGAGCGCGCCCTCGCCGACGATGATGAGGGGGTGCTCGGCCTTTTGCAGGATCTCGAAGAAGCTGTGCTCGCCCTTGCCCAGCGAGGTCAGGGTGTCCGTGCCCGCGCCGAGATAGGTGTAGGGGTAGGTAAGGTCGGGCTGCTCGTCGAGGATCAGGCCGACGGCGAGCGGCGCCATGCGCCAGCGCTTGCGGATGCGCACGTTCAGGAGCGAGGCCTCGGTGCGTGGATTGGTGCCAACCAGGAGGATCGCGTCCGCCCGCTCGATACCGGGGATCGTCGGTCCGAACGTGTAGGCGGCGCGGCCCCAGGCCGGATCGAGTGCCTCGCCGGTCTGGCGCGCATCGAGATTCGTGACGCCGAGCGATCCCATCAGCTGCTTGAGGGCGAAGATCTCCTCGACGCCCGCGAGATCACCGACCAGCGCGCCGACGCGCTTCGGGTCGGCCCCCTTCATCTTGGCGGCGATAGCCGAGAAGGCCTCGCCCCAGGAGGCCGGACGCAGGCGTCCGTTCTCGCGCAGGAACGGTCGGTCGAGCCGCTGGAGGCGGAGACCGTCGACCACGTGGCGCGTCTTGTCGGAGATCCACTCCTCGTTGATCTCCTCGCTGATCCGCGGCTCGATCTGCATCACCTCGCGGCCGCGGGCATCGACGCGGATCGCGGAGCCCACCGCATCCATCACATCGACGGATTCGGTCTTGTGCAGCTCCCACGGGCGCACGTTGTAGCTCTGCGGCTTGTGGACCAGCGCGCCGACGGGGCAGAGATCGGCGACGTTGCCTTGCAGCTCCGAGCCCATCGCCTGTTCCAGGTAGCTCGTGATCTCCATGTCCTCGCCACGGCCGATGGCGCCGAGATCCGGCACGCCCGCGACTTCCGCCAGGAAGCGGACGCAGCGGGTGCAGTGGATGCAGCGATTCATCGCCGTGCGCACCAGCGGGCCGATATACTTCTCTTCGACCGCGCGCTTGTTCTCGTGATAGCGGGTCGAATCGACGCCGTAGGCCATCGCCTGATCCTGCAGGTCGCAATGGCCGCCCTGGTCGCAGATCGGGCAATCGAGCGGGTGATTGATGAGGAGGAACTCCATCACCCCCTCGCGGGCCTTTTTCGTGAGGCCCGAGCGGGTCAGAACCTCCGGCGGCTCACCGTTCGGTCCGGGCCGACAATCCTTCACCGCGTAGGCGCAAGAGGCCACCGGCTTCGGCGCGCCCTTCAGCTCCACCAAGCACATGCGGCAATTGCCGGCGATCGACAGCCGCTCATGGAAGCAGAAGCGCGGGATTTCCGCGCCCGCGACCTCACAGGCCTGGAGCAGGGTGTAATCGGCCGGGACATCGACCTCGGTGCCGTCGACGAGGATTTTGGTCATCGTGTCTTCTCGACGTTGAGCATCGGGGCGGCGGTCACTCCGCCGCCATCGGCACTGCATCCATGTGTGGGTTCGCGCTGTACTGATCGATCCGCTTCTCGATCTCCGGCCGGAAATGCCGGATCAGGCCCTGGATCGGCCAGGCCGCCGCATCGCCCAGCGCGCAGATCGTGTGCCCCTCCACCTGCTTGGTGACTTCGAGCAGCATGTCGATCTCGCGCTTCTGCGCGCGGCCGGCGGCCATGCGGGTCAGCACGCGCCACATCCAGCCGGTGCCCTCCCGGCAAGGCGTGCACTGGCCGCAGGACTCGTGCTTGTAGAAGTACGAGATGCGCGCGATCGCGCCGACGATGTCGGTCGACTTGTCGAGCACGATCACCGCCGCGGTGCCGAGACCCGAGCCGAGATTGCGGAGGGTGTCGAAATCCATCTTGGCGTCGATGATCTGCTCGGCCGGAACGAGCGGGACGGATGAACCGCCCGGGATGGAACACAGAAGATTGTCCCAGCCGCCGCGCATGCCGCCGCAATGCTTGTCGATCAGCTCGCGGAAGGTGATGCCGAGCTCTTCCTCGACGTTGCAGGGCTTGTTGACGTGGCCCGAGACGCAGAACAGCTTGGTGCCGGTGTTGTTCTTGCCGCCGAGACCGGCGAACCACGCGCCGCCCCGGCGCAGGATGGTGCCGGCGACCGCGATCGACTCGACGTTGTTGACGGTCGTGGGACAGCCATAGAGGCCCATATTCGCCGGGAACGGCGGCTTCAGCCGCGGCATTCCCTTCTTGCCCTCGAGGCTCTCGATGAGGGCCGTCTCCTCGCCGCAGATATAGGCACCCGCGCCGTGGTGCACGTAGATGTCGAACGGGTAATCGTGGATGTTCGACGGGCCGACGAGACGGGCCGCGTAGGCCTCGTCCACGGCCCGCTGAAGGGCGAACTTCTCCGCTACGTACTCGCCGCGGATATAGACGTAGCAGGCATGCGCGCCCATGGCGAAGGACGCCAGCAAGCAGCCTTCGATCAGGAGATGCGGATCGTGCCGCATGATCTCCCGGTCCTTGCAGGTGCCCGGCTCCGACTCGTCGGCATTGACGACGAGGTAATGGGGACGCCCATCAGACTTCTTGGGCATGAACGACCATTTCAGGCCGGTCGGGAAGCCTGCGCCGCCGCGGCCGCGCAGGCCCGAGCCCTTCATCTCGTCGATGATCCAGTCCCGGCCCTGATCGAGCAGGAACTTGGTGCCGTCCCAGGCGCCCCGCTTCTTCGCCGCCTCGAGATCGGGCGAATGCAGGCCGTAGAGGTTGGTGAAGATGCGATCCTGATCGGAGAGCATGTCTCGGTCCTCAGCCCTTCGTTCCGGCGAGGTCGGCGGCCTGCCGCACCCAGTTCTCGCGATCGATCCGACCGGGGAACGCCAGATAAGCGCCGATCCAGGCGACCTCCTGCGGGGTCCAGGCGGCGATCTGGTCGTAATGCCAGATGCCGAGCCCGTTCAGGCGGGTCTGGTTGACCGGGCCGATTCCCCGGATCCGGGTCAGGTCGTCCGGACGGTCGTCGCGGGCAGCCGGCAATCCTTCGGGACGCTGGCCCGCCGCGTCGGCGCGCGCCTCCGGGCTCTCCGTCTCGGGCACCGCGTCGTCCGCGCCCCCGGCCACCGGGTGCTGCGGCGGTTCGGTGCGCAGAGCCGCATCTTCGGCGAGCGCACGGGTCTCCTCGTCGGGCGTCACGGTCACGGCCGGGGGTTCGCCGGCTGCGACGCGCTCGGCCGGCGAGTCGAGGGCCGAGCTGTCCCCCGGCCGGGACCCGGCGGTCTTGGCCTGCGAGGTGCCCCGCTCCGTGGCCTCGGCCTTGTCCGATTCCCGCACCGGAGGTTCACCCGCGGCGGCGCGCTGCGCCGGCCCGTCGGCGGTGCCCTGCTCGATGGGGCGGCCGGCCTCCGGACGGGCGGGCTTCGCCTCCGTCGCGGCCCGTGCCTCGGAGGAGGCAGCTTCCTCGTGCTTGATCTCTTCCTCGGCCTTCGTTGCCTCGAAGCGCTTGCGCCACGCACCGACGCGCGAACCGTCGAACAGCGTCGGGTCGGTGAGCGTGTTGACCGCGTCCTTCGGCTCGGACGAGACGCGACCGATCTGCGATCCGATCTTGACCGGGCGCCCGGCGGCGAGATCGTCCATGAGCTTGTTGAGGCTCTCGGGCGTCAGATCCTCGTAGTAATCCTGATTGATCTGCACCATCGGCGCGTTGCAGCAGGCGCCCAGGCACTCGACCTCGAGCCAGGAGAAGTTGCCGTCCGCCGAAACGTGGCCGGGCGGGCCGAGGCGCGCCTGAAGCGCGGCCTTCAGCTCCTTCGCCCCGCAGCAATCGCAGGGAACCGTGCCGCAGAGCTGAATCCAGAAGCGGCCGACCGGCTCCAGCGCGAACATCGTGTAGAAGGTCGCGACCTCCAGCACGCGGATATGCGGCATGCCGAGCTGGTCGGCGACCGCCTCGATCGCCTTCTGCGGCAGCCACCCGCCGTTCTGCTCCTGCGCCTTCCACAAGAGCGGGATCACGGCGGAGGCCTGACGCCCTTCCGGGTACTTCTCGATCTGGCCGCGGGCCCACTCGGCGTTCTCCGGGGAGAACGCGAAGTTCTGAGGCTGCTCGGCGGCGGGGGCGAGTCTGCGGTTGGCCATGACGTCCGACGCGTTCCTTCAGCGGTCCACTTCACCGAACACGATGTCCAACGTGCCGAGCACGCAGGACACGTCGGCCAGCAGGTGGCCGCGGCACATCCAGTCCATCGCCTGCAAATGCGCGAAGCCCGGAGCCCGGATCTTGCAGCGATACGGCTTGTTGGTGCCGTCCGACACGAGATAGACGCCGAACTCGCCCTTGGGCGCCTCGACCGCCGCGTAGACTTCGCCCGCCGGGACGTGGAAGCCTTCGGTGTAGAGCTTGAAGTGGTGGATCAGCGCTTCCATCGAGCGCTTCATCTCCCGGCGCGGCGGGGGCGCGAACTTACCGTCGGTGGAGGCGATCGGGCCCTGACCGGCAGGCTCACGCAACTTGGCGCAGCACTGCTTCATGATCTTCACCGATTCCCGCATCTCTTCCATGCGGATGACCTGCCGGTCGTAGGTGTCGCCGTTCTTGCCCACGGGGATGTCGAAATCCATCTCCTCGTAGGCCTCGTAGGGCTGCGACTTGCGCAGATCCCACGGGATGCCCGAACCGCGCACCATCACGCCCGAGAAGCCCCATTCCATCGCCTCGTCCTGGCTGACGATGCCGATGTCGACGTTGCGCTGTTTGAAGATGCGGTTGGCCATGACGAGGTTGTCGAGGTCGTCGACCACCTGCAGGAACGGGTCGCAGAACGCCTCGATATCGTCGATGAGCGCGGGCGGCAGGTCCTGATGCACGCCGCCGGGGCGGAAATAGTTGGCGTGCAGGCGGGCACCCGAGGCGCGCTCGTAGAAGATCATCAGCTTCTCGCGCTCCTCGAAGCCCCAGAGGGGCGGCGTGAGAGCGCCGACATCCATCGCCTGCGTCGTCACGTTGAGGAGATGCGAGAGCAGCCGTCCGATCTCACAGAACAGGGTGCGAATGAGCTTGGCGCGGCGCGGCACCTCGATGCCGGCGAGCTTCTCGATCGCCAGACAGAAGGCGTGCTCCTGATTCATCGGCGACACGTAGTCGAGCCGGTCGAAATAGGGCGTCGCCTGGAGGTAGGTCTTGTGCTCGATCAGCTTCTCGGTGCCGCGATGGAGCAGGCCGATATGCGGATCGACGCGCTCGACCACCTCGCCGTCGAGCTCGAGCACGAGGCGCAGCACGCCGTGCGCCGCCGGGTGCTGCGGCCCGAAATTGATCGAGAAGTTGCGGATATTGTGTTCGGACATGCCCGCGGCCTCAGCTCGACGTCTTCTCGTCGCCGGGGAGCACGTAATCCGTGCCCTCCCACGGCGACAGGAAGTCGAAGTTCCGGAATTCCTGGGTGAGCTTGACCGGCTCGTAGACGACGCGCGCCTCGTCCTGGTCGTAGCGGACCTCGACGAAGCCGGTCAGCGGGAAGTCCTTGCGGAGCGGATGCCCCTCGAAGCCGTAATCGGTGAGCAGCCGGCGCAGGTCGGGATGACCCGAGAACAGGATGCCGTAGAGGTCGTAGGTCTCGCGCTCGTACCAGTTGGCGGCCGGGAAGACCGTGATCGCGGAGGGCACCGGCGTCGCGGCATCCGTCTGCACCTTCACCCGCACGCGGGTGTTATGGCGCAGGCTGAGCAGGTGGTAGACCACCTCGAACCGGCGCGCCCGCTGCGGATAATCGGCGCCGCAGATATCGATGAAGCACCGGAAGGCGCAGGCCGGCTCGTCCCGCAGGTAGGTCAGCGCATAGACGATGTCGCTGCCCTGCACGGTCAGGGTCAGTTCGCCGAAGGCGATCGCCCAATCGGTGACCGCGGGGCCCAGGGCGCCGGCGATGCGCTCGCCCATGGCGCGCAAAGCGTCGTCGCCCTGGGGCGCCGCGACGGTGCCGCGCAGGACAATGCCGTTGGTGGTCACGGCGGCGGGCATGGCTTCGCTCATCGCCTCTCCCTCAGCGCTCGATCGTGCCGATACGGCGAATCTTCCGCTGCAGCAGCAGAACACCGTAGAGCAGCGCCTCCGCCGAAGGCGGACAGCCCGGCACGTAGATATCGACCGGCACGACGCGGTCGCAGCCGCGGACCACCGAGTAGGAATAGTGGTAGTAGCCGCCGCCATTGGCGCAGGAGCCCATGGAGATGACGTAGCGCGGCTCCGGCATCTGGTCGTAGACCTTGCGGAGCGCCGGGGCCATCTTGTTGGTCAGCGTACCGGCGACGATCATGACGTCGGACTGACGCGGGCTGCCACGGGGCGCGAAGCCGAAGCGCTCGCAATCGTAGCGCGGCATCGACATCTGCATCATCTCGACGGCGCAGCAGGCGAGGCCGAAGGTCATCCACATCAGCGAGCCGGTGCGGGCCCAGTTGATGAGTTCGTCGGCGCTGGTGACCAGGAACCCGCGATCGGCCAACTCATCGTTGATCGACAGGAACATCGGATCGCTGGCACCAATGGGCCGGCCGGTCGCGGGATCGATGATCCCTTTCGGCTGGGGCGCGATCTCGGGCGCGCGGGACAGGGTCGGGTTCAGGGCCATTTCTGCCTCTGAGCGAGGATAGGAAGGGCGACGTCGGACCGGCCGTGGCCTAGTCCCATTCGAGGGCGCCCTTGCGCCACTCGTAGACGAAGCCGACGGTCAGGACGCCGAGGAAGATCATCATCGACCAGAAGCCGAACCAACCAAGTTCCCCGAACGTGATCGCCCAGGGAAACAGGAAAGCGACCTCTAAATCGAAAATGATGAATAGAATTGCGACGAGGTAAAAGCGCACATCGAACTTCATGCGCGCATCATCGAATGCGTTGAAGCCGCATTCGTAGGCCGAGAGCTTCTCAGGATCCGGGCTCGAATAGGCGACCACGAAGGGCGCAACCAGCAGGGCCGCCGCGATGAACAGCGAGACGCCGATGAACACGATAAGCGGAAGATAGTCCGCAAGCAGGCCGGTCATGCCGAACCCCTCGTTTCGTTGCGCGGGAGGATCATGGAAGTGCCCTCGCGTCGACGCCTGGCCGCGGAGAGGGTTCCTCCCGTGGAATTCCTCCAATGCCAGACTGGGCGCTGGCGAGGCTTAGACGAGGCCTCAGGACGAAACAAGGGTATTGCGCGTCGCACAAACACCCCATGCACCCCGAGACAGCCACGCTGGTATACCAGTGCATGGGCTACCTTCGCAGCACGCATGGGTTGCCCCCACGGAAGGGCGGGTCGGGCGATCCGCGCGATGGCCCATACCACTTTTCTCGCTCGATACACGTTAAACGCGTAGGCCGCGCCGAGATCTTTCCGATCGCCCTTCACCGCGCCGGAAGCCGGCCGGAAAACGAATCGCGAAAGTGCGATTCCCTTGCTTGACAGCCCGAAGCGCCCCCCCTAAACCCCGCCTCGTCGCCGGCAGCGAGGCCATCCCCTCCGGCGACCGCCACGCGGGCGTAGCTCAGTCGGTTAGAGTGCCGGCCTGTCACGCCGGAGGTCGCGGGTTCGAGCCCCGTCGCCCGCGCCACGTCTTCTCAAGAAGACAATCTAGACCGCAAGCTGAAATCGGCACAAGCGGCCCGAACTTGTCCGATTCCGTGCATTGTCGAATTCGGTCCGCGCCCTCGGGCCGGTCGGCCTGTTCGTGCGCCGGGATGCATGGGTGTCGGCGGCGCATGCGTGGCCGCGACGACACGGCGGCGGCCGCACCGTTGCGTCTGTCCGGACTCGCCGCTGTTTCGCCGCATCGGCCGGGGATGCGCTGGGGCAACGCCTCACGCCCTCGCTCCGAATCGCCCGATGCCGATCCTGCGCCCCGTTGCCGCCGCGCTTCTCCTCGCTCTCACGCTCGCGGGCTGCGGCGGCTCGCCCGTTCTGGACGCCAGCCTTCCGACGGTCCCGGTGATACTCGACGAGGGCGCCGCCGCCCAGGCGATCTCGCGCTATCGGGCGCAGCACGGCCTCGGACCCGTCACGATCGATTCGAGCTTGATTCGCGCGGCCTCGTTCCAGGCAGGCGCCAATGCGCGGATGGGGCGCCTCAGCCACGAGGCCGCCGGCTCGTTCGAGAGCCGAATGGCGCAGGCCGGCTTTGCCAAGCGCTACGCGTCGGAGAATCTCAGCGCGGGTTCGGAAACCTTCGATCAGGTCCTCGCCCGCTGGAAGGCCTCGCCCGAGCACAATCGCAACATGCTCATGCCGCAGTTGCGCCGGATCGGCATCGCCCGGGTCGATGCCCCGGGCACCCGCTACAAGCGCTTCTGGGCGCTGGTCATGTCGGGGGATTGAGCGGCGGTCCTCGCTAGATGAGGCGGGACCGCCTTCCCGGGGCGGACTCCGGTTACTGCGCCTGGGCGAAGAGCGGCTCGAACCGCTTCTGCGTCAGCTTATTGTGGGGGACGCTCTTGGCGGCCTCCAGGTTGTCGCGCTTGTCGCCGACGACCACGAGCGCGACCATGCCCATGATGTAATGCGGCGCGCATTTGAAGCCGTAGACACCCTCCTTATCGAACTTGACGACGGCGTCCTGGCTCACGACCGTCTTCACGTATTCCGCGCCCTCCGGCGCCATGCCCTTGATGGTCTCGACGTTGTGGCCCTTGTCGGTCTGCACGAACTTGATGCTGTCGCCGGGCTTCAGCTTCACGAAGGCCGGATCGAACACCATCGACCCGCCCGGCCCGTTGTTGAGGGCCTTGACCGTGAATTCCTCGGCCGCGGCCGGCAGCGCCGACGCGACGCCCGAGAGCAGGGTCACCGCGACCATCAGATGCTTCAACGCCATTGTTCGCTTCCTCGGAATGATTCTCATGATGATCGGCATACATCGCCGATCTTCGTCCGATATAGACTCTATTAGGAAACAGCAAATGGAGATATACTGGTATAATTTCGAATAATTAAACTTTCAAAATCAGTCGAGGCGGAGGGGGTCGCTGAGCCGGCGGGAGAGATCGCGGGGTTGGAAAACGGGCATGGCGGGGCCGCTCTTTCAATGCCGCGCGGCCGGGTGTAAACGCGGGGCTTGACGATCATCCAGGCCGCCCGATCCCTTCGGGCGCCGCCCGAAAGAGGCGGCGCGCGGGGGGTGAGCGCGCGCGAGCTAGACCTCAAGGCGCTCAATGCCGAAACGCACCGACATCCATTCCATTCTCATCATCGGTGCGGGGCCGATCATCATCGGGCAGGCCTGCGAGTTCGATTATTCCGGCACCCAGGCCTGCAAGGCCCTGCGCGAGGAAGGCTACCGGATCGTTCTGGTGAACTCGAACCCGGCGACGATCATGACCGATCCGGACATGGCCGACGCCACCTATGTCGAGCCGATCACCCCGGAGATCGTGGCCAAGATCATCGAGAAGGAGCGGCCCGACGCCCTCCTGCCGACCATGGGCGGCCAGACCGCGCTGAACTGCGCCCTCTCGCTGAAACGCATGGGCGTCCTCGAGAAGTTCGGCGTGCAGATGATCGGCGCCACGGCGGAGGCCATCGACAAGGCCGAGGACCGCAACCTCTTCCGCGACGCGATGACGAAGATCGGCCTTGAGACGCCGAAATCCGAGCTCGCCAACGCCTCCGCCGCCAAGAAGGCGGATCGCGACCGGTATCTGGCCGAGACCGCGCGGATCGAGGCGGCCAATGCCGATCCGGATGCCCGCGCGGCAGCGCTCGCCGAGTTCGAGCGGCAGTGGAGCGGCGGTGAGGGCGACCGTCGCCGCCGCTACATCGAGCACGCTCTGGGCCAAGCCCTGATCGCGCTGGCCGAGGTCGGCCTGCCGGCGATCATCCGCCCGTCCTTCACCATGGGCGGAACCGGTGGCGGCATCGCCTACAATCGCGAGGAATTCCTGGAGATCGTCGAGCGCGGCATCGACGCGTCGCCGACCAACGAGGTGCTGATCGAGGAGAGCGTGCTCGGCTGGAAGGAATACGAGATGGAAGTGGTCCGCGATAAGGCGGACAACTGCATCATCGTCTGCTCCATCGAGAACGTCGATCCGATGGGTGTCCACACCGGTGACTCGATCACGGTGGCGCCGGCCCTCACGCTGACGGACAAAGAGTATCAGGTGATGCGCGACGCCTCGCTGGCGGTCCTGCGCGAGATCGGCGTCGAGACCGGCGGCTCGAACGTGCAGTTCGCCATCGACCCGGCCACGGGCCGGATGATCGTCATCGAGATGAACCCGCGCGTCTCGCGCTCCTCGGCGCTGGCCTCGAAGGCGACGGGCTTCCCCATCGCCAAGGTCGCGGCCAAGCTCGCCGTCGGCTACACCCTCGACGAGATCGCCAACGACATCACCGGCGGGGCGACGCCGGCCTCGTTCGAGCCGACGATCGACTACGTCGTCACCAAGATCCCGCGCTTCGCGTTCGAGAAGTTCCCCGGCGCCGAGCCGACCCTGACCACCGCCATGAAGTCGGTGGGCGAGGCCATGGCCATCGGCCGCTGCTTCGCGGAATCGCTGCAGAAGGCCCTGCGCTCCCTGGAGACGGGCCTGACCGGCCTCGACGAGATCGAGATCGAGGGCCTCGGCAAGGGCGACGACCACAATGCCATCAAGGCCGCGCTCGGCACGCCCACGCCCGACCGCCTGCTCAAGGTCGCCCAGGCGATGCGGCTGGGGATCAGCCATGAGGAGATCCACGCTTCCTGCAAGATCGACCCGTGGTTCCTCGAGCAGCTCCAGGCCATCGTCGATCTGGAAAACCGGGTGAAGGCCCACGGCCTGCCGACGACGCCCGGCGCCTTCCGCCAGCTCAAGGCCGCGGGCTTCTCCGACGCTCGCTTGGCGGTTCTGGCCGATACCGACGAGCAGGTCGTGCGCGACGCGCGCCGTGCCTTGAGCGTCCGTCCGGTCTTCAAGCGGATCGATACCTGCGCCGCCGAGTTCAAGGCGCCCACCGCCTACATGTACTCGACCTACGTCGCCCCCTTCGCCGGCACGGTGGCGGACGAGGCTTACCCGTCGGACAAGAAGAAGGTCATCATCCTCGGCGGCGGCCCGAACCGGATCGGTCAGGGCATCGAGTTCGACTATTGCTGCTGCCACGCCTGCTTCGCCCTGACGGAAGCCGGCTACGAGACCATCATGGTCAACTGCAATCCGGAGACGGTCTCGACCGATTACGACACGTCCGACCGGCTCTATTTCGAGCCGCTGACGGCGGAGGACGTGCTGGAGATCGTCGAGACGGAGCGGCAGGCCGGAACGCTCCACGGGGTGATCGTGCAGTTCGGCGGCCAGACGCCGCTCAAGCTCGCCCGCGCGCTGGAGGCGGCGGGCGTGCCGATCCTCGGCACCTCGCCCGACGCCATCGACCTCGCCGAGGACCGCGATCAGTTCAAGCGGCTCCTCGACAAGCTCAGCCTCAAGCAGCCCAAGAACGGCATTGCCTACTCGGTGGAGCAGAGCCGGCTCGTCGCGGCCGAACTCGGCCTGCCCTTCGTGGTGCGCCCCTCCTACGTGCTGGGCGGGCGGGCCATGGCGATCATCCGCGACGAGGCGCAATTCGCCGAGTACCTGCTGGGCACCCTGCCGAGCCTGATCCCCTCCGACATCAAATCTCGTTATCCCAACGACAAGACGGGGCAGATCAACACGGTCCTGGGCAAGAACCCGCTGCTGTTCGACCGCTACCTGTCGGATGCCACCGAGGTCGATGTGGACGCGGTCTGCGATGGCGAGACCGTGTTCATCGCCGGCATCATGGAGCATATCGAGGAGGCGGGCATCCATTCGGGGGACAGCGCCTGCTCGCTGCCGCCGCGCTCGCTCAGCCCTGAGATCATCGCCGAACTGGAGCGCCAGACCAAGGCGATGGCCCTGGCCCTCAAGGTCGGCGGCCTCATGAACGTGCAATACGCGATCAAGGACGGCACGATCTACGTGCTGGAGGTGAACCCGCGGGCCTCGCGCACCGTCCCCTTCGTCGCCAAGGTGATCGGCGAACCGATCGCCAAGATCGCCGCGCGGATCATGGCGGGCGAGCGGCTGGACGGCTTCGGCCTCAAGCCGAAGAAGCTCGACCATATCGCGGTCAAGGAAGCGGTGTTCCCCTTCGCCCGCTTCCCCGGCGTCGATGTCCTGCTCGGGCCGGAGATGCGCTCGACCGGCGAGGTGATCGGGTTGGATGCCGGCTTCGGCGTGGCCTTCGCCAAGAGCCAGCTCGGCTCCGGCACCGCCGTGCCGCGCACCGGCACCGTGTTCATCTCGGTGCGCGACGACGACAAGCCGCGCGTGCTGCCGACCATCCGGCTCCTGTCGGAGCTCGGCTTCAGCATCCTCGCCACCGGCGGGACGCAGCGGTATCTGGCCGACGAAGGCATCCCGACGGGCCGCATCAACAAGGTGCTGGAGGGCCGCCCCCACATCGTCGATGCGATCAAGAACGGCGAGATCGCGCTCGTCATCAACACCACCGAGGGAGCGGGCGCGCTGTCCGACTCCCGCTCGCTCCGGCGGGCGGCCCTCTTGCATAAAGTGCCGTACTACACCACTCTGGCGGGCGCGATGGCGGCGGCCGAGGGGATCAGAGCCTATCTCGAAGGCGACCTTCGGGTGCGGGCCTTGCAGGAGTACTTCGCGGCCTAAATACCTCCGGCGCGCGAGGTGCCCGGCGGACAGGGCGCCTCGCGGTCTGAACTGAGAGCCGTTTTCCGGCCCGGAAGGAGCTCACCGCTCCCGCCGGGCCTCTTCATTGTGGCGCGAGACCATGAGCATCGACAAGGTTCCGATTACGATCCGTGGCTACGCAGCTCTCGAGGAAGAGCTGAAGCATCGCCAGCAGGTGGAGCGGCAGCGCATCATCCAGGCGATCTCCGAGGCGCGCGCCCTGGGCGACCTGTCCGAGAACGCCGAGTATCATGCCGCCAAGGAGGCCCAGTCCCACAACGAGGGCCGGGTGCTCGAACTGGAAAGCATGATCGCGCGGGCCGAGATCATCGACACCGCGAAGCTCTCGGGCGCCAAGATCAAGTTCGGCGCGCGGGTGAAGCTCCTCGACGAGGATACCGAGGAAGAGAAGACCTACCAGATCGTCGGCGAGCCGGAGGCGGACGTGCGCGAGGGTCGGGTCTCGATCTCCTCGCCGATCGCGCGCGCGCTGATCGGCAAGGGCGTCGGCGACACCGTCGAGGTGACGACGCCCGGCGGCGGCAAATCCTACGAGGTCGTCGCCGTCGAGTGGGGAGCCTGATCCCGTTGCCGGCCCCCGGCCTCAAGGCCTCCTTGGCCCTCTCGGCCTTCTTGGCCCTGGGCCTCGACCTGCTCGCGGGACCGGCCGTCGCCCAGGATTTCGGCCGGATCGGCGGCGTCTCCGTCGATGTGCGCCCGCTCGCCGCCTATGGCGGCGGGCCCCAGGCGGAGGCTCTGCGGGCCGATCTGACGGCGGCGCTGCGGCAGGCCTTCGGCGATCGGATCGTGCGCGGGGCGCCGACCCTGGTGGTGCGCGTGAGCGGTCTCTCGCTCAACCCCTATGCCGGGGCCCAAGGCGCGAGCCGCGGCAGCTTCGGTGGAGGCGGCGTCACCGATTATCTCGATGGCGAGGCGCTGCTGGTCGGCCGTGACGGTGCGGTTCTCGCCCGCCATCCCCAGCTCTCGGCTCTGCCGGCGAGTTCGGGCGGCGCGTGGTACGATCCGGCCTCGGAACGGCGGCGCGTCGCGGCGCTGGCCGAGCATTACGCGGCATGGCTTCGGCGCCAACTGCCGGCTCAGTAGAGTCGGCCGGTCGGGTCGGAAGCGGGACACAGTTCGGGGACGTGCGTGGCGTGAGCGGAAGCGGGCCGGTGGCGGGGGACGGCGTCGTGCCGCCCGAGATCGGGCGCGCGCGCGCTTGGATCGTGACCGACGGCAAGGCCGGCGACGAGAACCAGTGCATCGGGATAGCTCAAGCCCTCGGCCTGGATGTCGAGCGTCGGCGCATTCCGCGCGGTCGCCCGCTGACCTGGATGGCTCCCTGGGGACCGATCGATCCCCGCGACGCGCCCGGCCGGGCCGGGGGCGTCCTCGAAGGCCCCCTGCCGGATATCCTGATCGCCTCGGGCCGACGCGCGGTGCCCTATCTGCGGGCGGTGCGACGTGCCTCGCAGGGGCGCACCTTCACGGCTTTCCTCAAGGACCCGCGGACGGGGCACGACACCGCCGACTTCATCTGGGTTCCGGATTACGACGATCTGCGCGGCCCCAACGTCTTCACGACGCTCACCGCCCCGCACCCCGTCTCCCGCGCCAGGCTCGACGCCGCCCGCGCTCAGCCGGACCCGCGGCTGTCGGCCCTCCCCTGGCCGCGCATCGCCGTGCTGATCGGTGGCGACAGCCGGCACCTCAGTTACCGCAAGTCCGACACGCGCCGCCTCGTGCGCGACCTGACCAAGCTCGCCGATGGCGGCTGCACCCTGATGATGACTGTGTCGCGGCGCACCCCGCCCGATCTCAGCGCGGCCCTCGGCGACCTGACCCGCCGCAAGGGCGGCTTCCTCTGGGACGGCACGGGAGAGAATCCCTATATCGGCATGCTGGCGATCGCCGACCACATCGTCGTCACCTCGGATTCGGCGAACATGGTCGGCGAAGCGGCGAGCACCGGGGTGCCGCTCCTGCTGTTCGACCTTCCGCGCACCTATATTCGGCATCGGCGGATGTTCGCGGGGCTTGCCATGGCGGGAGCCCTCAAACCCTTCATCGGCCGTCTGGAGGCCCTGCGCTACACCCCGATCGACGCGACCCCAGAGATCGCCGAAGCGATGGCCGCAGCCTACGCGGCGCATCGGCGGCTATTCGATCCGGCGCGGCGGGTGGAAAGCCCTGAGGCGGCGGGCCCATCGGCGGTCATACCGGCGCCGAAGGGGTCCATCTGAACCGTACTCCGACGGGGCGGAAACCAATTCGGCGCGAGAATTCGCGGCATACACGGAGCGAGGGATGCGCCCGGACTGAACGGGGTCGGGAGGCATTCTCGGACGAGGCAAAAGACGGAGATCGAACGCCTCCGGGCGGCACGGACTCCGAAACGATCAATTTCCGTGCGCTGTGCCACACTGCGCGCGAATCGATGAGGCGACGGGCCCGCTCTGCCGCGCGGGTCCGGCCGGAACCAGGAGACGGCGAGAGATGGCCCACACCCACACGAGACTCGTGATCATCGGCTCGGGACCTGCGGGCTACACGGCCGCCATCTACGCCGCCCGCGCCATGGTCGAGCCGCTACTGATCTCCGGCTTCCAGCCCGGCGGCCAGCTCATGATCACGACCGACGTCGAGAATTATCCGGGATTCGCGGAAGCGATCCAGGGGCCTTGGCTGATGGAGCAGATGCGCCTTCAGGCAGAGCATGTCGGCACGAAGATCGTGTCCGAGTACATCACCAAGGTCGATCTGCAGACCCGTCCCTTCCGGCTGGAAGCCGATTCCGGCGAGACCTATAGCTGCGACGCGCTCATCATCGCCACCGGCGCGCAGGCGAAGTGGCTCGGCCTTCCGTCGGAGGCGAAGTTCCAGGGCTTCGGCGTCTCGGCCTGCGCCACCTGCGACGGCTTCTTCTTCCGCGGCAAGGACGTGACGGTGGTGGGAGGCGGCAACACCGCCGTCGAGGAGGCCCTGTATCTGGCCAATCTCGCCAAGTCGGTCACGGTGATCCACCGTCGCGGCGAGTTCCGGGCCGAGCGCATCCTGCAGGAGCGGCTGTTCAAGCACGCCAACGTCACCGTGAAGTGGCATCATGCCGTCGAGGAGATCTGCGGCTCCGAGGCGCCGCCCTCGGTCACGCATCTGCGCCTGAAGGATCTGCGCTCCGGCCAGATCGTCGAGCACGCCACCGACGGCCTGTTCGTCGCGATCGGCCATCAGCCCGCGACCTCCATCTTCGAGGGCCAGTTGCCGATGCGACATGGCGGCTACATCGCGGTGACGCCGGGCACGACCGCGACCGACGTGCCGGGCGTGTTCGCGGCGGGCGACGTCACCGACGACGTCTACCGGCAGGCGATCACCGCCGCCGGCATGGGCTGCATGGCGGCCCTCGAAGCCGAGAAGTATCTGGCGGCCCTCGATGTCGGCGAGAGCCCGGCCAAGGCCGCGGCCGAGTAAGGCCGCCGCTTCGCAGGTTCGTTTGGGGATAACGGTGGGCACCGGCGACCGGCGCCCATTTCACTGTTGACGGCCCTGTGACGCAACCAAATCGCAAGCTTGCCGTCCTAGTCTGAACCATGCAGGAGCCCTACGGTTTCGCGAGGAGCCCTTCGCTCAGCGAATGACGGGGGCGCCAGCAGGGTGGATGTCGTGCAACGCCCAAGGGTCGCGGCCTCCCGTGACGGGCAGACCTCGACGGGCGGGAGTGACGGCCTTGGATTGGGACAAGATCCGGATTTTCCTCAACGTCGCGGAGGCCGGCAGCTTCACGCGGGCGGGCGACGATATCGGGCTCAGCCAGTCGGCGGTGAGCCGTCAGATCAGCGCCCTTGAGCGCGAATTGAAGGCGCCGCTGTTCCACCGCCACGCCCGCGGCCTGATCCTGACCGAGCAGGGCGACCTGCTGTTCCGCGCCGCGCGGGACATGAAGCTGCGGCTTGAGAACACCCGCGCCCGCCTCGTCGAGACGAGCGAGCGCCCGTCAGGCGATCTGCGGGTGACAACGACGGTCGGGCTCGGCTCGTCTTGGCTCGCGGGCCGCATCTCGGAATTCCTCGACCTCTACCCGGATGTCCGGGTCGAATTGGTGCTGACCAACGAGGAACTCGATCTCGCCATGCGCGAGGCCGACATCGCCATCCGCATGCGTCGGCCGGCCCAGCCGGACCTGATCCAGCGGCGGCTGTTCACGGTGCATTACCACGCCTTCGCCAGTCGCGATTACGTGAAGCGCTTCGGCGAGCCCAAGACCATCGCCGATCTCGACGAGCACCGGCTCGTCTCCTTCGGCGGAAACGAGCCCTCCTACCTGCTGGCCACCCACTATCTCTCCAGCATCGGCCGCGAGGGCGATGACCGCCGCCCGGTCCACTTCACGGTCAACAACATCACCGCCCTGCACAAGGCCATGGAGGCCGGGATCGGCGTCGGCATCCTGCCCGACTACGCGGTGGACGGCGACGAGAACCTCGTCCAGGTCCTGCGCGAGGCCGAGATGCCGACCATGGAGAGCTACCTCGTCTATGCCGAGGAAATGCGCACGGTCGCCCGCGTTCAGGCGTTCCGCGACTTCCTCGTCAACAAGGCCCAGCGCTGGACCTACTGAGGGCTCTTCCGTGTTATCTTCGCCCGGTCATTCCGGAGCACGAAGAAGGCCGGATCCGGCATCCACGACGGGCCTCGCCCCTGCCCCAGCCGCGCATTGCGGGCGGGCTCCGGGTTAAGCTGAGCGGTCCCAGAATGACGGCACGCGTCGAAGGACGGCGTGAACGCGGACGCGACCATCGCAGGGAAACCACGACCGCCCTTGTCGCGGGCGCTCGGCCTCGTCTAAGACCGGCCCTCCCGCCGGGCGGCTCCTCAGGCCCCCGTCGAAAGAAATCCGGCTGGCATGACCGCGATTCACTGTCTCAACGGGCCGAACCTCAATCTGCTGGGCACGCGCGAGCCGGGCATCTACGGCGCGGCCACCCTGGCCGATATCGAGCGCGACCTGCGATCGCGCGCGGATCGCCTCGATATCGCCCTGACCTTCCGTCAGACGAATCACGAGGGCGAACTCGTGACGTTCGTGCAGGAGGCCGGCGCGGCCGGAGCCGGGGTGCTCATCAACGCCGCCGCCTACACGCACACCTCGGTCGCGCTCCGCGACGCCATCGCAGGAACCGGCGTGACCGCGGTCGAGATCCACCTCTCGAACGTGCATGCCCGCGAGGCGTTTCGTCATGTCTCTCTGATCGCACCGGTCTGCGCCGGGGTGATCGCGGGCTTCGGCCCCTACAGCTATCTCGCAGGGCTCGAAGCCCTCGCCCATCTCCTGCGCGGACGGTCCCCGTCCGCTCCCTGACTGCAGAACCAAGAGCCGATGGCCAAGAACGAACCCTTCGATCCCGATCTGGTGCGCGAACTCGCCAAGATGGTCGCCGAGACCGATCTGACCGAGATCGAGGTCGAGAAGGGCGACCTGCGCATCCGCGTCGCCCGCAAGATCGAGACGGTGGCGGTTCAGGTCGCCCCGCCCGCCGCCATCGCCGCGGCGGCGCCTGCGGCCGCGCCCGCGGCGGTTCCGGCGGCTCTCGCCCCCGCACCGGCCAAGGCCGGGGCCGGGCATCCCGGCGCCGTCCCTTCGCCGATGGTCGGCACCGCCTATCTGCGCCCCTCCCCGGAGGCGAAGCCGTTCATCGAGATCGGCACGAAGGTCCAGGCGGGCGACAAGCTGCTGCTCGTCGAGGCGATGAAGACCTTCAACGAGATCGTGGCGCCCCGCGCCGGCACCGTCACCGCGATCTTCGTCGAGGACGGCATGCCGGTCGAGTACGGCGAAGCGCTCCTCGTCCTCGAGTGATGGCTGGCGGATGTTCGACAAGATCCTGATCGCCAACCGCGGCGAGATCGCCCTGCGCATCCTTCGGGCGGCCAAGGAACTCGGTATCGCGACCGTGGCGGTCCATTCCACGGCCGATGCCGATGCCATGCATGTGCGGCTGGCCGACGAGAGCGTCTGCATCGGGCCGCCCGCGGCCCGCGACAGCTACCTCAACATCCCCTCGATCATCGCGGCCTGCGAGATCACGGGGGCGGACGCGGTGCATCCGGGCTACGGCTTCCTGTCCGAGAATGCCCGCTTCGCCGAGGTGCTGGCCCACCACAATATCGGCTTCATCGGCCCCAAGGCCGAGCATATCCGGGTGATGGGCGACAAGATCGAGGCCAAGCGCACGGCGAAGGCGCTCGGCATCCCCTGCGTGCCGGGCTCGGAAGGCGGCATCACCGATACGGACGAGGCCAAGCGGGTCGCCGCCGAGATCGGCTATCCGGTGCTCGTGAAGGCAGCCTCCGGCGGCGGTGGGCGCGGCATGAAGGTCGCCCGCACCGAGGCCGACCTCGAGCAGGCACTGAACATGGCCCGCACCGAGGCCAAGGCGGCCTTCGGCGACGATGCGGTCTATCTCGAGAAGTACCTGACCAAGCCGCGCCACATCGAGGTGCAGATCCTCGGCGACGGTCGCGGCGACGCGGTGCATCTGGCCGAGCGCGACTGCTCGCTCCAACGTCGGCACCAGAAGGTCTGGGAAGAAGGCGGCTCGCCGGCCCTCAATGCCGAGATGCGCGCCGAGATCGGCGGCATCTGCGCCAACGCCATGCGGAAGCTCGGCTATCTCGGCGCCGGCACCATCGAGTTCCTCTACGAGGACGGGCGGTTCTACTTCATCGAGATGAACACCCGCATCCAGGTGGAGCATCCGGTCACCGAGATGATCACCGGGATCGACCTGGTGAACGAGCAGATCCGGGTCGCGGCCGGCGGCGGTTTGTCCGTGGCGCAGGAGGACATCAAGGTCGAGGGCCATGCCATCGAGTGCCGGATCAATGCCGAGCACCCGGCGACCTTCCGGCCCTCACCCGGCCTCATCACCTATTTCCACCCGCCGGGCGGTCTCGGCGTGCGCGTCGATTCGGCGGCTTTCCAGGGCTACCGCATTCCGCCGAACTACGACTCGCTGATCGGCAAGCTGATCGTGCACGGGCGCACCCGCAACGAGTGCCTGATGCGCCTGCGCCGCGCCCTCGACGAGTTCGTGGTCGACGGCATTGACACGACGCTGCCGCTGTTCCGCACCCTGGTGCGGAACGCCGACGTGCAGAACGGCCAGTACGACATCCACTGGCTCGAGGCCTTCCTGGAACGCGAGGGCCTGTCGGAGACGGATCCGAAGCGCTGAGCGAACAAGACGAGGATACGAGAGCCGGCCCTCGTCAGAGGGTCGGCTTTTTCATGCCCTCCGCTGTCGTTCCGGGTCTCGCCGAAGGCGAGAACCCGGCATCCATGACGGGCCACGACGACGCAGATTCCGCCTTGCATCCCGCATCATGGGTGGAGTCCGCGCCCCGCTCCGCGGCCTCGGAATGAGGGTTGAGGATAGGGCTGGCGTTCCCACGCGACCGGAGCGACAACACTTGTCGATGCACGACAGGACTTCCGTGGACATCACGCCCGACATCCTGCTCAAGGCCTACGCCGCGGGGATCTTCCCGATGGCGGAGGATGCCGATGACCCGACGATCTACTGGGTCGAGCCGCGGGCCCGAGGCGTCCTGCCCCTCGACCGCTTTCACGTGCCCCGGCGCCTTGCCCGCACCGTCCGGTCGGACCAGTTCGAAGTCGTCACCGACCGCGATTTCGATGCGGTGATCGACGGCTGCGCCGCCCCACGGCGCGATACGGCGCGGACCTGGATCAATGGCCGGATCCGCGACCTCTACGGCGCCCTCTACGACCGCGGCGCCTGCCACACCGTCGAGGTCTACCGCGACGGGCAGCTGGTGGGCGGGCTCTACGGCGTCTGCCTCGGTGCCGCGTTCTTCGGCGAGAGCATGTTCCACGAGGCCCGCGACGCGTCCAAGGTCGCCCTCGTCCATCTCGTCGCCCGGCTGCGCCGCGGTGGCTTCCGGCTCGCCGACACCCAGTTCCTCACCGACCACCTCAGCCAGTTCGGCGTCGAGGAAGTCCCGCGCCACATCTACAAGCGCCGCCTCGCCGAAGCCGCCACCCACCGGGCCGAGTGGGGCGACCCGGCCCGGGTCTTCTCCGGCAGCGAGGCCCTGGCCGATCTCGGCTTGGGGCGCGATACGCCGGACTGACCGGCCTCAGCGCCCCCGCGCGTCGAGAGCGAGCAGCCGCTCGGCGAGCGCGGCGACAGCCTCACGATTGCCGCGCAGATCCGCGCCGAGCAGCCCGTCGAGCGCCAGCACGGCGATGCCGTGGACGAGCGCCCAGCACCGGAGCGCCTCGTCCGTCGCGCGCTCGGGCGGCATCAGCGCCGCCACCCGGTGAGAAAGCACGCCGAAAGCTCCCGAGGACGCCGCCGCCAGGGCCTCGGGCGGCTCGGCCGCGCAGGTGCGAAACATCAACCGGAACAGTCCGGGATGGGCCGCCGCGAAGCCGATATAGGCGACGCCTTGAGCCACCAGCGCCGCCTGCCCCTCCCCTGCCCCACCCGCAGCCGCCGAAGTCTCGACATCGCGGCGGAGACCGGATCGGCCGTCCATCGTCTCCCCGACGGAACCCTGAACGCCTCGGCCCGGATCGTCCGCGGCCTCGAGCGCGGCGCGCAGTCGTTCGAAGCCGACCGTGGCCACGGCGGCGAGCAGGGCGTCCTTGTCCGGAAAATGCCGGTACGGCGCCATCGCCGAAACGCCTGCCCGTCGGGCGGCTTCGCGCAATCCCAGCGAGGCCGGATCACCCCCCTCCTCCAGGATGGCCAGTCCCGCCTCGACCAGGGCTTCGCGCAATCCGCCATGGTGGTAGCCAGCCTTCGCCGACGGTGATGTTGACACTGTACGCGACGATCCTATGATGACAGCGTAAACATCGAGGTGGTGCCATGCGGATCGGCCAAGCGCAAGCGACCCAGGAGCCTCGTCCGGACCGGGAATCGGTCGATCTCTCCGGCTTTCCGGATCTCGTCGTGGTCTATCTCGGCTTTCGCGTCGGCACCTGGCGAGGTCTGAAGGCGCTCTTCGGGATCGGTCGTGGCCTCGTCGGTATCCAGCGCGACATGCCCGACGGGCTCTTGGCCCACGAGAACCTCGTATTCGGTCTCAACCATATCGGCATGCGCCAGTACTGGCGCGACTTCGAAAGCCTGGAAGCCTTCACTCGTTCGGAGCCGCACCGGACATGGTGGCGTGATTTCGGGCGCGATCGCTCCGGCACCGCGTTCTGGCACGAGGCTTACCGTCTGTCGGGGGGTATGGAGGCGATCTATGTCGGCCTGCCGCGCCCGATCGGGCTTGCGCGCTTCGCCGGTGCCCGCAAGCCGCTCGGCCCGTTCCTGAGTTCGCGGCAAAGACTGGCGGGGTGAGTCCCCCAATCGAGCGGCCTCTCCCACCCGGCCCCCTCATCCTGAGGCGCCACATGAGCGGCCTCGAATGAGGGCTCCACTGCGCGCCGCCACCTCAGGATGAGGGGGAGTATGAGGGGTAGAGGGTGAGTGCCCCTACCGGAACAGCGCGTCGAACAGGTTCTGCGGCTCGCGGGGCGGCGGCGGAGCCGGTGCCGGGCCCTCGTTGTTCGGGAAGAACTTCCGGGACGGCTTCTGCTTGGGCTGGACCGGCACGCCGCGCGGTCCCTCGACATCGACTTGGCCGTTCTGGTTGACCTGGCTGGCGGTCTTGGTCGGATCCGTCCCCTTCTTGCGGCCGGGCTTCTCCTGGCGAGAAGCGAGGGCCGGCACGTCTTCCTGATCCTTCGCCTCGGCGATCACGTCGGTGCCGCCCTTACAATCGGTCAGCCACACATCGTAGATCGGGTGCTCGATGGCGTGCAGTCCCGGGCTCGCCGCGAACATCCAGCCCGTGAAGATGCGCCGGTACTTGCTGTCGAGCGTCACCTCGTCGACTTCGAGGAACGCGGTGGTCTTGGGCGTCTCGGTGGGCGGCCGCGAGTAGCAGACCCGCGGCGTCATCTGCAGGGCCCCGAACTGCACGGTCTCGTCGATGGCGACCTCGAAGGTCACGATGCGGCCGGTGATCTTGTCGAGCCCGGAGAACACCGCGGTCGGGTTCTTGATCTTGTCGGCCGCAGCCGGCAGCGCGGCGAGGCCGAGGGCGAAGACGGCGAGCGCGGTCCGGCGCACGGCTCTGACGGGGATGCGGCTCAAGTCGCCCTCTTGAGTCATTCGAACGGCCGGTGGGCCCGAACACTGGTTCGGCCGTCTCAACACCCCAAGGGTGGTGGAAAAAGGGCGATGGCGTGCGGTTCGGTCAGTTCCGCACCGGCTTCGCCCCGATCGCCATGCGGTAGACGGTGGTCGGGAACACGATCTTGCCCGTGCCGCCGTTCATGGCTTTGCTGCGGTTCATCTGCGCCGCCGGAATCCACAGCCCCCCCTCCTCGTCGATCCACATCGCGTCGACCCATACGAGGCGGGGATCCTGCACCAGGGTGCTCTGCGTGCCGTCGGGCGCGAATTTGAGGATGCGCAGATTGTCGGTATCGGACGCGTAGATGTTGCCATCCCCGTCGATGGCGGTGCCGCCGGTGGAGACGGTGGCGGCGAACAGCGCGACATGGCGTCCCCGCTCCTGCTCGCTCGCCCCCTTGTCGTCCAGCCACTTCGTCTCGATCCGGTAAAGCGGGCCGGTGCAGGCCTGGTAGTAGAACCATTTGCCGTCGGGCGAGACCTCGAGCTGGTCGGCGTGGATCGCGATCGGCTTCTCCTTCTCGCTCAGGAGCACCTTGTTCTCGCCGGTGAGCGGGCGCTGCGCCACCGTGGACGGATGCCCGTCGAGGACGCGGCGGAGCGAACCGTCGTCGAGGTCGAGCACGATGATTCCCGGCTGGCCGGCATCGGTCAGGTAGACTTTGCGACCGTTGAACCGGAAATCGTCGATGAAGCTCTTGTCCGTGGTCGCACCCCCGAGCGGGTGGACCTTGCGGACGGCGTTGGTGGCGAGGTCGATCTGCACCAGCTTCGGCCCGCCGGGCAAAGGCGTGCCGCCGAGTTCGGCCGCCCCCTTGTCGACCACCCAGAGATCGCCGTCCGGTCCGATGCGGATCGCGTTGGCGCCGACGAAGGCCTTGGCCGGGTCGTCACCGGTCTTCCAGCTGTTCCAGGCCGTGTCGGGATAGGCTTGCGGCTTGCCGTCGATCCACTCGCCGAGCTGGATGCCCTTGTCCTTCTGCTGACGCTGGAACGGCGAGAACAGCCGCCCGTCTTTGGTGCGGGTGATGCCGTTGAAGACGAGGCTCTCGGATTTCAGGGCCGGGGTCAGCTCGGCCTGCGCCCGCGCATCGGCCTCCTGGGCATGAGGCGCCGAGGCCGCGAGGCATAGCAGGGCCGCCATCGTGATCGCGCGCATCCGAGTCCCTCCATCCTGTCTGGGGAGGGAAAGGCCGCAGCCCCGGATCGGTTCAGTTCAGGCGTTGCCCCGACCGATCACGGAATCGTCGGATCACTCGCCCGGCGTCCAGGGGACGTAATCGCCGGTCGCGGCCGGGCGTGCCCCCCAGGAGAGCTGCGAGCCCTTCGGCCGATAGGCGGCCGCGGTGCCGGTCATGTTCTCCTCGTGCGGCTTCTGCCACTCGCGGGGGCGGTAATCTTCCTCGCTCGGGGGGATATCGTTGTTGTGGCAGAGCCATGCGCGCCAACCGGGCGGCACGCGGGAGGCGTCGGCGTAGCCATTATAGACCACCCAGCGTCGCTCCGGGCCGACCGAGCGATCGATCAGGGGGCCCTGCGCCTTGTAGTACTTGTTGCCGAGCTCGTCCGTGCCGACGAACTGGCCGCTGCGCGCGGTGATGAGCGCGAGCGACACGGTCTGCCCGTTCCACCACGTGAAGATCCGCAGCAGCGTGTCCTTCAGGGCCATGGTTCCTCCCGGCGGCGCGGGCCGGCGCGATACGATGCGGGCGTTATGCGGCAGCCCGCACGCCCCGTCCAGCGAGACGGCGCATCTGTCGCATTTTCGGCACGCCCGCCCGGGTTCCAAACGCCCGTTTACCATGCCGACCGGCGGGTCGGCGCGGTTGCCTGTGAATCGAAAATAATTCGCGGTCGAATCCGACAGGCGAAAACGGCACTTAGCGGAATGGCGGCGATATCCACAGGATTATCCCTCAAACCACTACATCTAGCGCGGAACACGGGTAGCCGGCACTAGTTATTGACGTCAGAGGCAGCCGGGCGTTAAGGTTCGGGCATCGCTTCGGACGGGTCGGCGCCGGGTCACCATCCCCAGCCCGCACATCGGATCGAACGGTTTCGTGCGCGGTTTGCCGCGACACGGCCGGAGCGGACATCCTGCTTTTCATCCTGACACGGTGCGGCACCTTCCGCACCGGGCGCTTCCACGCGTCCCATGGGGAAATGATTCATGCGGTTCGATCGGCGCTACACCACGGCCGGCCAGTCCCCCTACGCATCCATCGCCTTTCGCGAGGCGGTGAGCGAGATCCGCAACCCGGACGGTTCGGTCGTCTTCCGGCTCGCCGGCATCTCGGTGCCCGAGAGCTGGAGCCAAGTCGCCGCCGACGTGCTGGCGCAGAAGTATTTCCGCAAGGCGGGCGTGCCGGCCCGCCTGAAGAAGGTCGAGGAGAACAGCGTTCCCTCGTTCCTGTGGCGCTCGGTGCCCGACGAGGCCGCTCTGGCCGCGCTGCCGGAGGACGAGCGCTTCGTCTCCGAGATCTCCTCGACCCAGGTGTTCGACCGGCTCGCCGGGTGCTGGACCTACTGGGGCTGGAAGGGCGGCTACTTCTCGTCGGAGGAAGACGCCTCGGCCTTCCAGGACGAGCTGCGCTTCATGCTGGCCCGCCAGATGGTGGCGCCGAACTCGCCGCAATGGTTCAACACCGGCCTGCACTGGGCCTACGGCATCGATGGCCCGAGCCAGGGCCACTATTACTGCGACTACCGCACCGGTGAGCTGACCAAGTCGGCCTCATCCTACGAGCACCCGCAGCCGCATGCCTGCTTCATCCAGGGCGTCCAGGACGACCTCGTCAACGAGGGCGGCATCATGGACCTGTGGGTGCGCGAGGCGCGCCTGTTCAAGTACGGCTCCGGCACCGGCTCCAACTTCTCGATGCTGCGCGCCGAGAACGAGAAGCTCGGCGGCGGCGGCAAGTCGTCGGGCCTGATGTCCTTCCTCAAGATCGGCGACCGGGCTGCGGGCGCGATCAAGTCCGGCGGCACCACGCGGCGCGCCGCCAAGATGGTGATCGTCGACATCGACCATCCGGACATCGAGGCCTTCATCGACTGGAAGGTGAAGGAGGAGCAGAAGGTCGCCGCGCTGGTGACCGGCTCCAAGGTCGTCTCGAAGCACCTCACGGCGGTGATGAAGGCCTGCACCCAGTGCGAGGCGGAGGGCGACGCCTGCTTCGACGCCGAGCGCAACCCGGCGCTCAAGCGCGAGATCAAGGCCGCCCGCAAGGCGATGGTGCCCGACGCCTATATCAAGCGCGTGGTGCAGTTCGCCCGCCAGGGTTTCACCAAGATCGAGTTCCCGGTTTACGACACCGATTGGGATTCGGAGGCCTACCTCACCGTCGCCGGCCAGAACTCCAACAACTCGGTCTCGCTGACCGACGAGTTCCTGCGGGCCGTCGAGGCGGATGAGGATTGGGCGCTCACCGCCCGCACCACCGGCAAGGTCTCCAAGACGGTGAAGGCGCGGGACCTGTGGGAAAAGATCGGCGAGGCCGCCTGGGCGTCGGCCGATCCGGGCCTGCACTTCAACACCACGATGAACGACTGGCACACCTGCCCGACCGGCGGGCGGATCCGGGCCTCGAACCCGTGCTCCGAGTACATGTTCCTCGACGACACCGCTTGCAACCTGGCCTCGGCCAACCTGCTGACGATGTATGACCGTCAGGCCAAGCATTTCGACGTCGAGGCCTTCGAGCATCTCAACCGTCTCTGGACGGTGGTGCTCGAGATCTCGGTGATGATGGCGCAGTTCCCGTCGAAGGAGATCGCCGAGCTTTCCTACAGGTACCGCACGCTCGGTCTCGGCTACGCCAATATCGGCGGCCTGCTGATGACGATGGGTCTGCCCTACGACTCGGACAAGGGCCGGGCCCTCGCCGGCGCCCTCACCGCGATCATGACGGGCGTGGCCTATGCCACCTCCGCCGAGATGGCGGCCGAGCTCGGCACCTTCGAGGCCTATCCCGAGAACAGCGCCCACATGCTGCGGGTGATCCGCAACCATCGCCGCGCCGCCCATGGCGAGGCCGAGGGCTACGAGGGCCTCAACGTCGCCCCGGTGGGCCTCGACCACGCCAACATCCCGCAGGCGGATATCGGCGCCCATGCCCGGGCGGCCTGGGACCGGGCGCTCGCCCTGGGCGAGCAGCACGGCTACCGCAACGCGCAGGCCACCGTGATCGCGCCGACCGGCACGATCGGCCTGGTGATGGATTGCGACACCACCGGCATCGAGCCCGACTTCGCCCTGGTGAAGTTCAAGAAGCTCGCGGGCGGCGGCTACTTCAAGATCATCAACCAAGCCGCGCCCGACGCCCTGCGGGCGCTGGGCTACCGGGAGGCCGAGATCGCCGAGATCGAGGCCTACGCGGTCGGCCACGGCTCGATGGGTCAGGCGCCGGCGATCAACCCTGGCTCCCTGCGGGCCAAGGGTTTCACGGACGACAAGATCGCGGCCATCGAAGCGGGGCTGAAGTCGGCCTTCGACATCAAGTTCGTGTTCAACCGCTGGACGCTCGGCGACGATTTCCTCACCCAGACCCTCAAGGTCCCGGCGGAGAAGCTGGCCGATCCGACCTTCGAGCTGCTGCCCTTCCTCGGCTTCACCAAGAAGGAGATCGAGGCCGCCAACACCCATGTCTGCGGAGCGATGACCCTGGAGGGCGCGCCGTTCCTGAAGCGCGAGCATTACGCGGTGTTCGATTGCGCCAATCCCTGCGGGCGGTTGGGCAAGCGTTACCTCTCGGTCGAGAGCCACATCCGCATGATGGCCGCGGCGCAGCCCTTCATCTCGGGGGCGATCTCCAAGACCATCAACATGCCGAACGACGCCACGGTGGACGACTGCAAGGCCGCCTACCTGATGTCCTGGCGCCTCGCCCTGAAGGCCAACGCGTTGTACCGCGACGGCTCGAAGCTGTCGCAGCCCCTCAACGCGGCGCTGATCTCGGATGACGACGAGGAGGCCGACGACGCGGTCGAGGCGATCATCCAGGCCCCGGCGGCCGCCAAGGCCTCGATCGCAGCCGAGAAGATCGTCGAGCGGGTGATCGAGCGGATCGAGCGCATTCGCTCGCGGGAGAAGATGCCGGACCGGCGGAAGGGCTACACCCAGAAGGCGGTCGTCGGCGGGCACAAGGTCTATCTCCGCACCGGCGAGTACGAGGACGGCCGCCTCGGCGAGATCTTCATCGACATGCACAAGGAGGGCGCGACCTTCCGAAGCCTGATGAACAACTTCGCCATCGCGATCTCGCTCGGCCTGCAATACGGCGTGCCGCTCGAGGAATATGTCGAGGCCTTCACCTTCACCCGCTTCGAGCCCGCGGGCTTCGTGCAGGGCAATGACGCGATCAAGAACGCGACCTCGCTGCTGGACTACGTGTTCCGCGAGCTGGCCGTCTCGTATCTCGGTCGCACCGACCTCGCCCACGTCAATCCGGCCGAGATCGGCGGAACGGTGCTCGGCGGCGGCGAGGGCGACACGACCCGCGAAGCGTCCAAGGCGGCCCCGGCCGCCTCCGCGGTGGTCTCGCGCGGCCTGCTGCGCGGTTCGGCCGACCGGCTCACTCTGATCCAGGGCGGTCCGTCGGGCGCCACCCTCGGCGTCGGCGCGGGCAGCACCGGCCAGACGGCGCCGGCCGGCGGCGCGGTCCACGCCGTGCACGGAGCGACCGCGCTGAAGGCGGAAGTAACTGAGCAAGCGAACGAGAAGGTAGCACTAGGCTTCTTCCATCCATCTGAAGAGCCAAAAGCCCCCTCACTCAATGCCAGGAGAGCAGAGGCTAAACTGAAAGGGTACGTGGGAGAAGCTTGTCCCGAATGCGCCAACTTTACCATGGTTCGGAATGGAACCTGCCTAAAATGCGACACCTGCGGTAGCACCACTGGCTGCTCCTGAGAATAAATATGACGAACTCTCAATTCTCCGACAGATATGTAGAGTTCGTCAGCGAACAACGCATAAAAGAACATGCGCACTCCTGGAGGAGCGCGCATGGTAACCCACTCAGCTGGAAGATAAACGTCGTTGATTTTCTGTTAAACACATTTCAGAAGAGATTCAAAAAACATTTTGAAATCAAGCTTTTTAAGCGCAGCGACAGTAAAGACGCCCCCGCCTATGTTCGTTTCGATCCAATCGAATTGTGGATAGACGAAAATATATGGGCTCTAGCAAAGGCGGGATCAGGCTACTCCGCCTTTGTGATAGCCCATGAAATTGGACATCTAATATTTCATTCAGCCCTACCTAAAGGATTTTCTAGCGATAGATCACATCAGATAAGCTATACAGAGGATGGCCACTCAGCAGAATGGCAAGCAAATACGTTTGCAGGACACTTCCTATTGCCTTCGTTGCTAGTAGAGCAATTTGATAATCCCGAACAAATTATCGAGTGCTGCTCTACCTGGGAAGAGATTGCTCAGAGTCGCTTCGCAGAAGTTCACGATAAAAGGAACGATTTAGCGAGCGTATGGGCCTCTCAACAGACTTGCGCAAACTGCGGAAACTTGGGGCTCGTCAGGGCAGGAACGCTATCTCGCTGCAAGATATGCAAGTCCAGCTATAGCGATTAATTTTTGCATATCAACTCGAAACAAAAGTTATTTCGACGAAGCCTGCCCGGAATGCGCGAACTTCACGCTGGTCCGCAACGGCACCTGCCTGAAATGCGACACCTGCGGCAGCACCACCGGCTGCTCGTAATCCGGCAAGGACGGCTGTGATGAAAGGTTGTGTCCACCTCCATCCAGCCTTGCCTTGATTTGAATAGGTTCCAGGCTGCCCTCGAATGGCAGCCTGGAACGGTGAGGGGAACAAAACATGAAAGCTTAGCCGTCGTGTCCAGGCGAGGCCGGACAGGCATCATTGCTGTTCATGCGACCTTGTTTTTCAGTATTCGATTGCCCGTCGTCTACCGCTGGACCGAGGCGCACGCCGTCGCGGGGCATGCGGGGGCCATGACGCCTGGGGGTGGCTGCCTCAGGTGCGGGCTGGACCGGACGGGGGTACCCCATATCCGGGAAGCGGCTTGGCCCGACGAGCAGGCCGTCGCTGTCGAGGAGCCCGCTTGCGGCGCCCACTATCAGCCGTACGGACCCATCGAGCTCGGGTTCGTCACGTCGCTGGTCGCCCAGCTGGCCCTGGACTGCCTCCTGGGGAAGGTGACCCGTCCGTGCCATAGGGTTCATGCCACGCCGCGTGCTTCGCTCACCGAAACGGGCGGCCGTTGGTCCGACCAGTGGCTCGATCGATACCCTCTGAACGACACCGCGGCGACGGGCAAAGGCCGCCGAGGTGTCGTTTAAACCTCGGTCCCAAACTCCGATTTCCGGCGTTCCCGCTGCCGCAAGACCGCAGGTGCTGGGTATCGTCAATCTGCCGGAGGGCGAGCCCGCATCAGTTCGTTACCTGCCGTGTCGGCAGCCAGACCGTGAAGGCAGAGCCGCGTCCGACCTCGCTCTCGACGGTGATCAGGCCGCAGTAGCGCGCGATCAGCGTGTAGCTGATCGAGAGGCCGAGCCCCGTGCCGCCGTGGGTCCGGGTGGTGAAGAAGGGGTCGAACACTTTTTGCAGCCGGTCGGGCGGGATGCCGACGCCGGTATCCGCGACCTCGATCGCGACGCCGGGAGTGCCGGAGCGGTCCTCGTCCCGCGTCGCCAGCCGGAGCCGACCACCTTCGGGCATCGCGTGGATGGCGTTGACCATCAGGTTGATGACGACCTGTTGCAATTCGGTCCGACTGACCTCGACGGTCCGGTTTGCCGTGTCACCGCTCTCGACCGCGATGTCGGCCCGTTCGAGCAGGTGGCGGACGAGCACGCGGCAGTCGCTCACGACCTCGGCGGGCACCACTGTCTCGACGTAGCCGGCATACTCGTCCGGCCGGGCGAATTGCAGCAGGCGCGTGACGATCATGTTCACGCGGTGGACCTGCTGGTCGATCAGGTCGAATTCGGTCCGCACTTCGTCCGCCGCTGAACCCAGCGCCTCGCGGGCGACTTCGAGGTTGCCCTGGATCACCGCGATCGGATTGTTGATCTCGTGGGCAACGCCGGCGGTGATCTCGCCGATCGAGGCGAGCTTTTCCGACATCACGAGCTGCCGCTGAGTCTCCTCGAGCTGGCGCGTGCGCTCCTCGACGCGGTCGTCGAGTTCGCGCGCGAAGGCGCGCAGCTCCGCGTCGCGGGCCTGGAGGCGGTCGAGCAGCTCGTCGAAGCGGCGCGCCACGATCCCGATCTCGTCGTGGCCGGCGACCGTTCCAGTGCGGGCGCCGAGATCGCCGGCATCGACCGCCGCGATGGTGCGGTTCATGCGTTCCAGCGGCCGGAAGATCGCGCGGGCAGCCGTCAGCAGGAACGGGAGCGTGACGACGGCCGCGACCGCGAAGGTGGCCAGCACGGCCGCCACCATTGCCCAGCGCGCGAGGCGGAACGGCCGTTCGAGGAAGCCGACATAGAGCATGCCGATCCGCCGGCCGGCGCTGTCGGCGATGGGTTCGTAGGCCGAGATGTAGCGATCGTTGACGACGAAGGCGCTGTCGAGCCACGTGCGGCCCTGGCCCAGCACGGCGTCGTGCACCTCCCGCGAGACCCGCGTACCGAGGGCGCGGCGATTGCCGAACAGGCGCACGTTGGTGGCCACGCGCACGTCGTCGAGGAACAGCGTCGCGGTGCCCTGGCCGCCGGCAGGCAAGCCTGCGGGGGCATAGATCAGCTCGTTGAGGGTGTCGACGAAACCGAGATTGCCGTTGAGCAGCGAGCCACCGACGAGGGCGCCGTTGCCGCCGTCGGCCAGCGGCGTGGGGCTCGCCGAATGGATGACGAGGCCGCGCGTCTCGACCGTGCGGTCAGTCTCGGCCGCCGCCGTCGTCGGCACGAGATCGAGGCGCGCCCGCGTCGCCAGGGCTGGGGAGATCGCGGTCATCTCGCCGGCCTCGAACAGGTCGAGGCCAGTCTCGGGCTTGCCGGCGAGCGCGGCGGCAACGACGCGCCAATGCGTCGGGCTCGACGGCTTAGCGCCCACGGGCGAGGCGGCCAGGATCATGCCGTCGGGCGCCGTCAGGTAGAGAAAGTCGAGGCCGAGCGCGCTGCGACGTGCTTCGAGCAGCGCGTCGAGCCCGCCCGTGCGGGCGGCCTCGGCAAAGGCGGCGGATTGGCCGAGTGTGGCGATCTGCTCGTCGCCCCGCTCCATGATGCGGCGCAGGTACTGGCGGGCGATGATCAGGTCGTCGCGCGCTTTCGAGACCAGCAGCGCGTCGAACTCGGCAAGCCACCAGAACAGGGCGAAGCCGAGGACGATCGGCAGCACCGCCACCGTCGGCAGCAGTGCGAGGGCGAGCAGGCGGACGCGGACCGAGCGCAGCCCCCAGCGGCCCATGGAAGGCTCGGAGTTCGGCTCACAGGTCGGCGGACGGCTCGGCATTCCATTCCGCGCATTTACGGTCGAGAGTCTTGCGCGAGACACCGAGCCGGCGCGCGGCTTCCGCCCGATTGCCGTCGCAGGCGGCGAGCACCCGCAGAATGTGGCGCTTCTCGACATCGGCGAGGTCGTCGGTGCGCGGCTCGGCGGGCGCGCTGGAGCCGGGCTCGTCGAAGGTGCCGAGGATCAGGGCCCGCTCGATGCGGTTGCGCAGTTCCCGCGCATTGCCGGGCCACGGATAGGCCTCGAAGCGCTGCAGCACGCTCATGGAAATCGGCAGCGGCGGCAACGCGAGCTGGAGCGAGAGCTGATCCATGAACATCCGCGTGAACGGCTCGATGTCTTCGACCCGCTCGCGCAGGGGCGGCAGGTGGATGCGGACGACGTCGAGCCGGTAGAACAAATCGGCCCGGAACCGGCCATCCGCGACCCGCTCGGGCAGGTCGGCGTTGGTGGCGGCAATCAGGCGCACGTCGATCGGGATCTCGCGGTCCGAGCCGACGGGGCGGACCTTGCGGTCCTCGATCACCCGGAGGAGCTTGGCCTGCATCGCCAGGGGCAATTCGGCGATCTCGTCGAGGAAGAGCGTGCCGCCTTGCGCGTAGAAGAACAATCCCTCGCGGGAGGAAGCGGCGCTGGTGAACGCGCCCTTCACATGGCCGAACAGTTCGCTTTCGATGATGTCGGCGGCGATCGCCCCGCAATTGACCGGCACGAACGGCCGGTCGGCGAAGGGCGACTGCTCGTGGAGCGCGCGCGCCGTGATCTCCTTGGCTGTCCCCGACTCGCCGGTGATCAGGACGGTGCTGCGCGTCGGGGCGGCGCGCAGGACGAGGTCGCGCACCGCCGCCATCTGCGGCGAGGTGCCGACGATGCGCTCGACCGCCTGCGTGCGGGCCGGCACCGTCAGCTGGCGGCGCAGGACGAAGTTCTCCCGCCGCAGGGCCGCGCGGTCGAGGCAGCGCACCACCGCGTTGAGGATCTGCTTGGTTCGGAAAGGCTTCAGCACAAAGTCGGCCGCGCCCGCCCGCACGGCCTCGATCGCGGTTTCGAGATCGGCGAAGGCGGTGATCAGGATCACGTCAGTGAACAGGCCGTCGCAGCGCAGCTCCGCCAGCCAGGCGAGGCCGGTGCGTCCGCCCAGGATGTTGTCGAGGATGATGAGGTCGAAATGGCTCGCCTCGATCAGCCGGCCCGCGGCGACGGTATCGCCGACCGCCTCGACCCGGGCGCAGCGCGGCGCGAGCGTGCGGACGAGGAAGTTGCGCATGCCCAGCTCGTCGTCGACGATGAGGATCTGCGCCGTAGCGAGCCAGGAATCGCCGGCGATCGAGGCATCGTCCGAGGCGGCGGAGCCGTGTGTCATGGAGCCGAGAATCGGTCCGGCAGGAGGGCTGCCGCGAGCGGACTCACAGCGTGAGTCTGCTTAGCGGGAGCCGTTCCGGCTGGCGATGGTCGGGCGCTGCCAGCGATGCCTTAGTTTGACACCAAGCGGACATTCGACCTCTGTCCGCCGGAGGTCCGGATGGGGTGGTGAGCGGCCTCCAACGCGCCACCCGGAACCGGGCATTCACGAGCAGCTCGACGACCGATCGAGGCCCGTCCGAGGCGGTGGCCTTGAAGGCGTCTGTCCCATTTCCGGGCTGATCCGACATCGGATGCGTACGGTCCAGATCCCTGCCCTGGGCCCTAAGCGGCGTGCTCGATCCTGTCTCGAGCCCCGATCGCGACGCCCTCGCCGTGCTGCTTGAGCGGGCGGTTGCCCGAGAGGCGGCGCAGCAGCACGTAGAAGACCGGCGTCAGGAACAGGCCGAAGGCGGTCACGCCGATCATGCCAGAGAACACCGCCACGCCCATGGCGCTGCGCATCTCCGATCCGGCGCCGGTCGCGGTGACGAGCGGCAGCACGCCCATGATGAAGGCCATGGAGGTCATCAGGATCGGGCGCAGCCGCAGGCGGCTCGCCTCGATCGCCGCCTGGACCGGCGAGCGGCCGGCGAACTCCAGCTCGCGGGCGAATTCGACGATCAGGATGGCGTTCTTGGCCGACAGGCCGACCAGCACGATCAGGCCGATCTGCGTGAAGACGTTGTTGTCGCCCGCCGACAGCCAGACCCCGAACATCGCAGCCAGCAGGCCCATCGGTACGATGAGCAGGATCGCGAGCGGGAGCGCCAGGCTCTCATACTGCGCCGCGAGCACGAGGAAGACGAGCAGCAGTGCCAGCGGGAAGACCCAGATTCCGGAATTGCCCGCGATGAACTCCTGATAGGTGAGATCCGTCCACTCGAACGCGAAGCCGCGCGGCAGCGTTTCGGCGGCGATGCGTGCGGCCGCCGCCTGCGCCTGGCCCGAGGAGAAGCCGGGGGCGGCGCCCGCATTGATGTCGGCCGACAGGAAGCCATTGTAGCGCATGGCGCGCTCCGGGCCCGCGGTCTGGCGCACCTGAAGGAGGGCCGACAGCGGCACCATCTCGCCCGATCCGGCGCGCACCTTCAGCTGGCCGATGTCGTCCTGGCGGGCGCGGAACGGCGCGTCGGCCTGGACGCGCACCGAGTAGGTGCGCCCGAACCGGTTGAAGTCGTTGACGTAGAGCGAGCCGAGATAGATCTGCAGCGTGTCGAACACGTCGGTGACCGGGATGCGCAATTGGCGCGCCTTGGTGCGGTCGATGTCGGCGAAGAGCTGCGGCACGTTCATCTGGAAGCTGGAGAACAGCCCGACCAGCTCCGGCGCCTGGGCGGCCTTGGCCATGAACGCCTTGGTCGCCTCGTTCAGCGCCTCATAGCCGAGGCCCGCGCGGTCCTCGATCTGCAGCTTGAAGCCGCCGATGGTGCCGAGCCCGTTGACGGGCGGGGGCGGAAACATCGCGATGAAGGCCTCGGGGATGCCCGCGTACTTCTTGTTGAGCGACATCGCGATGGCGGCGCCGCTCAGCGCCGGGTCCTTCCGCTCCTCGAAAGGCTTCAGCGTCGAGAACACGATTCCCGAGTTCGACGAGTTGGTGAAGCCGTTGATCGACAGCCCGGGGAAGGCGACCGCACTTTCGACGCCGGGTTCCCTCAGGGCGATCTCGCTCATCTGCCGGATCACGTCCTCGGTCCGGTCGAGGGTGGCGCCGTCGGGCAGTTGCGCGAAGCCGACGAGGTACTGCTTGTCCTGGCCCGGCACGAAGCCGCCGGGAATTTTTTGGAACAGTCCCACGGTCACGCCGACGAGGACGAGGTAGAGCACCATCATCGCCCCTTTGCGCGAGACGACCCCGCGCACGCCGTGCCCGTAGGCGTCGGAGGCCCGTCCGAAGGCGCGGTTGAAGCGGTGGAAGAACCAGCCGAGCCCGGCGTCGAGCACGCGGGTCAGCCGGTCCTTCGGGGCGTGGTGGCCGCGCAGGAGCAGCGCCGAGAGGGCGGGCGAGAGGGTGAGCGAGTTGATCGCCGAGATCACCGTCGAGATCGCGATGGTCAGCGCGAACTGCTTGTAGAACTGGCCCGTCAGACCGCTGATGAAGGCCAGCGGCACGAACACCGCCACCAGCACCAGCGCGATGGCGATGATCGGCCCCGAGACCTCGCGCATCGCCTGATAGCTGGCGTCGCGGGGCGATAGGCCCGCCTCGATGTTGCGCTCCACGTTCTCGACCACGACGATGGCGTCGTCGACGACGATGCCAATGGCGAGCACGAGGCCGAACAGGCTCAGCGCGTTGATGGAAAAGCCGAAGGCATGCATCACCGCGAAGGTGCCGACGATGGAGACCGGCACGGCGAGCAGCGGGATGATCGAGGCCCGCCACGTCTGCAGGAACAGGATCACCACCAGCACCACGAGGGCGATGGCTTCGAGCAGCGTGTGGATCACCGCCTCGATCGAAGCGCGCACGAACTGGGTCGGATCGTAGACGATCTGGTAGTCGATGCCTTCCGGCATGTTGCGCTTGATCTCGGCCATGGTCCGGCGCACCTCGTCGGAGATCTGGATCGCGTTCGAGCCGGGTGATTGCGAGATCGGGATCGCCACCGCCGACTTGTTGTCGAGGAGCGAGCGGAGCGCGTAGTCCGAGGCGCCGAGTTCGATCCGGGCGATGTCGCGCAGGCGCGTGATCTCGCCGTTCTCGCCGGTTTTCACGACGATCTCCCCGAACTGCTCCTCGCTGGTGAGGCGCCCTTCGGCGTTGAGCGACAGCTGTAGGTCGAGGCCGGGCACGGCCGGCGAGGCGCCGATGACGCCGGCGGCGGCTTCCACGTTCTGGGCCTGGATCTCGCGCACCACGTCGCCCGCCGACAGGCCGTGCTCGGCGACCCGCTGCGGGTCGAGCCAGATGCGCATGGAATAGTCGCCGGAGCCGAACAGCTGCACCTGGCCGACGCCGTCGAGGCGGGCGAGGCGATCCTTGATGTTCAGGACCGCGTAATTGCGCAGATACGTCATGTCGTAGCGCCCGTCGGGCGAGACGAGGTGCACGACCATGGTGAGGTCGGGCGAGGACTTCACCGTGACGATGCCAAGCTGGCGCACGATCGCCGGCAGCCGCGGCTCGGCCTGCGAGACGCGGTTCTGCACGAGTTGCTGCGCCTTGTCCGGGTCGGTGCCGAGCCGGAAGGTGACGGTCAGGGTCATGATGCCGTCGGTCGTGGCTTGGCTCGACATGTAGAGCATGCCCTCGACGCCGTTGATCTGCTCCTCGATCGGCGTCGCCACGGTCTCGACGATGACCTTCGGGTTGGCGCCGGGGAAGGTCGCGCGCACAACGACCGAGGGCGGCACCACGTCCGGATACTCGGAGATCGGCATCGCGAAGAGCGAGACCAGCCCGCCGATGAAGATCATGACCGAGAGCACGCCCGCGAAGATCGGGCGATCGATGAAGAACTTGGACAGGTTCATGTCGCCCTCCGGGGTCGGGCATCGGGCACGAGGCGTCGGGCGGCCGCCGAAGGGGCGGTCGCGCGGGTCGGATCGGGAGTGGGGGAAAGGACTGGAGGCTACGGCGCTTCGGCGCTGGCGAGCTGGCTGGCGCCGGGCGTGCGCTGGCCCATCGCCACGGCCTCGGGCCGCAGGAGCGTTCCGGGGCGGATGCGCTGCAGGCCGTTGACGACGATGCGCTCGCCGGCCGACAGGCCGGAGGTCACGACGCGCAGTCCCTCGACGGCGCGTCCGAGGGTGACGGCGCGGAACGCGGCGCGGTCGTCCGCTCCGACGACGAGGACGAACTTCTTGTCCTGATCGGTGCCCACCGCCCGCTCGTCCACGAGGATCAGCCGCTCGGGCGCCACTTGGCCGAGCCGCATCCGCGCGAACTGGCCGGGGATGAGGTGCCCGTCGCCGTTGGCGAAGGTGGCGCGCACTCGCACCGTGCCGCTGCGGGCATCGACCCTGTTGTCGATGAACTGGAGATGGCCGCGGGCGCGGGTGCCCGCCGCCGTCACCATCTCGACCGGGATGCGGTCGAGCTTGCCGCGCGTCCCCGCGGGGCCGGCGATGGAGGCGAGCGCCTTGAGGACGACGGTCTCGTCCGCGTCGAAGCTTGCGTAGACCGGATCGACCGAGACGAGGGTGGTGAGCACCGCAGCCCCGGCGCCGGTCGCCACGAGGTTGCCCGGCGTGATCTCGCGGCGGCCGACGCGCCCGCTCACCGCCGCCCGCACCTGCGTGTAGCTCAAGCTGAGCCGGGCCGCCTCCAGGGCCGCCTTCGCCCCGTCGAGGCCGGCCTTCGCCTCCCGGAACGCATTGGCGCGCACGTCGAGGTCGCGCGCAGTGACGATCTGCTGGTCGGACAGCCGGCGCCCGCGATCGAGATCGCTCGCGGTCAGCGCCACGCGCGCCTCGGCACCCGCGACCTGGGCCTCCAGGCGCTGGACCTCCGCGGCGTAGGGCGCCGGATCGATGGTGACGAGAAGGTCACCGGCCTTGACCAGATCGCCCTCGACGAAGTGCGTCGCCTGGATCGCGCCACCGACGCGGGCCCGCACGTCGATGCGCTCGACCGCCTCCAGCCGACCGGAGAACTCGTCCCAGAGAACGACCTCGCGCGGTTCGATCGTAGCGACCGCGGCAGGTGCGGCGGGCTCGGGCTGGGGCGTCGCCGCGACCGCCGGTGTTCCCTTGAGCAGCGGACCGGAGGCGAAGTGGTAGGAGCCACCCGCGAGCAGGGCGAGGGCCAAACCGACTCCGGCGCTGCGCCGGAAGAGGAAACGGGTCAGGGAAGTGTCGCGATGAGGGTCCACGGCCGGCTCCAACATCTGTAGGGTTCACTACACATGTCGGTATGGACGCGGAACGTCAAGAGACTTATCTATCACTCGATACAAAAGTTGGAGCCGGCAGACAATGGCGATGGGACGGCCCCGGTCGTTCGACGCGGACAAGGCCCTCGACGAGGCAATGGAGGTGTTCTGGCGCCACGGCTACGACGGGGCGAGCCTCGCGATGCTGACCAAGGCGATGGGCATCAAGCCGCCGAGCCTCTACGCGGCTTTCGGCAGCAAGGAGGGCCTGCTCAAGGCCGCCCTCGACCGCTACGCGCAGCGCCGCTCGGCGCATATGCACTACGTCCTGGCGGGCCCGACGGCGCGCGAGGTGGCGGTGCGGTTCCTGAGCAGCATCGCCGAGAGCCACACCGATCCGGCCAACCCGCCCGGCTGCCTGCTGGTCCAGGGCGGGCTCGCCTGCGGCGAGGGCTCGGAGAACATCCCGTTCGAGCTGGCCGCGCGGCGCGCCCAGGGCGAGGCGGAGTTGCGCGAGCGCTTCGTCCAGGCCCGGCACGACGGCGATCTCAGCCCGGAGGCCGACCCGGCGGCGCTGGCCCGCTTCCTCTCGACCGTCGCCTCGGGCATGGGCGTCCTGGCCTCTTCCGGCGCCGACCGCGAGGCCCTGCGGGAGGTGGCGCGGGTCTCGCTCAGCGCCTTCCCGAAGCGGGACGCATCGTCCTGAGGGGTCCGCCGATCAGATCGGTTGGCCGAGGATCGTGCGGCGCAGGCGCACCAGTTCGGGGTCGTCGCGGTGGCGCGGGTAGGGCAGATCGACGGGGAGGTCCGCGCGGATCGCCGCCGGGCGGTCGGAGAGCACGATCACCCGCTCGGCCAGCACCAGGGCTTCCTCCACGTCGTGGGTGACGAGGAGAGCGGTGAAGCGTGTCTCCTGCCAGAGCCGCAGGATCTCGGCCTGCAGCGCGAGCCGGGTCAGGGCGTCGAGCTTGCCGAGCGGCTCGTCGAGCAGCAGCAGGCGCGGCGCGTTCACCAGCGCGCGGGCCAGCGCCGCGCGCTGCGCCATGCCGCCGGAGAGCTGGTGGGGAAACACCTCGGCGAAGCCGTCGAGCCCGACGAGGCGCAACGCCGCCTCGACCTTTGCTGCGCGCTCCGGTTTCGCAACGCCGCGGGCCTCAAGCCCGAGCCTCACATTCCCCTGCACCGTCCGCCAGGGATAGAGCGTCGGGTCCTGGAACACGAGGAGGCGCGACGGATCGGGGCCTTCGACCCGCCGTCCATCGACGGCGATGCGGCCCGCCTCCGGCGGCTCCAGCCCGGCGACGAGGCGCAACAGGGTGGACTTGCCGCAGCCGGAGGGGCCGAGCAGGGCCACGAAGCCACCCGGCGCCACGTCGAGCAAGATGCGGTCGAGGACGGGCAGCGCCGTGCCGCGGATGTCGAAGGCGTGCGAGACGGCCTCGACCGCGAGGCGCGATCCGGCCACGGCGGCAATGGGGCGTTCGAGCGTCGCGGCTACCATTGCACCAGCCCCTTCTGCCAGGAGAGCACCCGGTCGCGTAAGCGAAACAGCAGGCTGATGAGGCCCGAGCACATCAGCGCCATCACGATCAGCGCGGCGTAGAGGTTGGCGTAGGCCGCCCAGCCCTGGGCCCATTGCAGGTACCACTCCCGACGACCTTGCCGAACATGCTACGGAGAACGCCGTAGGGGTCGACCGGATAGTGGGCCGACAACGCGAATTCCCTCGTGCTTGCCGATCAGACGCTCGCGAGCGGGGGGCCGCGTGAAGCGTCTGCTCTCGGTTCCGGAACCGATGCTCGGAGCCGTGACGCACCGAATCGACAAGGTGCGTCAGGGCCGCCGGGGCGGTCAGCCCTCGCTTGCGTAGGCTTCGAGTTCCTCCCGCAGATACGCCGCCGTGCGGCTCGCCCGCGCCTTCGCCACCACCTCGGGACGGCCGGCCGCCACAACCATGCCGCCCAGGCCTCCGGCGCCGGGCCCCACATCGATGACGTGATCGGCGCTCGCCACGACGCGCATGTCGTGCTCGACCATGACGACCGTGTTGCCCGCATCGACCAAGCCGTTGAGCTGGAGCATCAGGCGGTCCACGTCGGTCGGGTGCAGCCCGGTCGTCGGCTCGTCGAGGACGTAGAGCGTGCCCCCGCGCTGGCCCCGCTGCAATTCGGTCGCGAGCTTGATGCGCTGGGCCTCGCCGCCGGAGAGTTCGGTCGCGGGCTGGCCCAGGCGCAGGTAGCCGAGGCCGAGATCGCGCAGCACGGCGAGCGGGCGCAGCACGGAGGGCTCGTCCGCGAAGGCCGCGCAGGCGCGCTCGACGGTCAGCCCGAGCACGTCGGCGATCGAGAGCCCGTTCCAGGTCACCTCCAGCGTCTCGGGCGCGTAGCGGGTGCCGTGGCAGGTCGGGCAGGGAGCGTAGACGCTCGGCATGAACAGCAATTCGACGCTGACGAAGCCCTCGCCCTCGCAGGCCGGGCAGCGGCCCTTGGCGACGTTGAAGGAGAAGCGGCCGGCGTCGTAGCGGCGGCGTTGCGCCTCGGGCGTGCCGGCGAACAGCCTGCGCACGGCGTCGAACAGGCCGGTATAGGTCGCGAGGTTCGAGCGCGGCGTGCGCCCGATCGGCTTCTGATCGACCTTCACGAGGCGACGGACGCCCTCCATGCCGCCGACGATGCGCCCCTCGGTCGGGCCCGGCGCCGCGTCGAGCGGATCGTCCGGCTCGTCGTCGGTCTCGACCGGGCGCCCGAGGCGGTCGCCGACGAGTTCGAGCAGGGCTTGGCTGACGAGGCTCGACTTGCCGGAGCCCGAGATGCCGGTCACGGCGGTGAAGCAGCCGAGGGGGAACGCGGCCGAGATCCCGTTCAGGTTGTTGCGGACGATGCCTTCCAAGCGCAGCCAGCCCGAGGGTTCGCGGCGCGGGCGCCGGGGCGGCTCGGCCAGTCCGAACAGGTGCAGCCGCGTGCGCGACGCTTCGATGTCCCGGAGCCCCTCCGGCGGGCCGCTGTAGAGCACGGTGCCGCCGTGCTCGCCCGCGGCCGGGCCGACATCGACAAGCCAGTCGGCCCGGCGCATCGTGCCGATGTCGTGCTCGACGACGAACAGCGAATTGCCCGCGGCGAGGAGCCCGGCCAGCGCATTGTGCATCGCGTCGCCGTCGGCCGGGTGCAGCCCGGCGGTCGGCTCGTCGAGCACGTAGGCCACGCCGAAGAGCTGCGAGCGCAGCTGCGTGGCCAGCCGCAGGCGCTGCAGCTCGCCCGACGACAGGGTCGTGGTGACCCGGTCGAGCGAGAGGTAGCCGAGGCCGAGTTCGGTCAGCGTCCCGATCCGGTCGACGAGGTCGGCAGCTAGCCGCTGGGCGGCGAGGCGCTTCTCGATCGAGAGATTGGGCGTCACGCGCACGTCCGGCGCGCCTTTGTGCGCCGAGGCGCCCGCAGCGGCACGTCGGGCGCGGTCCTGCCGGGCGGCGTCGCGGTCGAGCGTCGTCGGGGTGGTGTCCTCGTCGGGGAGCCGGTCCTCGGCCGCGGGCCGCATCGCCTCCGCCAAGTCGGATAGCGTCATGCGCGATAGCTCGCCGATGTCGTACCCGGCGAAGGTGACCGAGAGCGCCTCGGGCTTCAGGCGCTTGCCATGGCAGGTCGGGCAATCCTCGCTCACGAGATAACGCGCGGCGCGGCGGCGCATGAGCGCACTCTGGGAGGTGGTGAAGGTGCCGAGCACGTGGCGACGGGCGCTCGTGAAGGTGCCCATGTAGCTCGGCTCCAGCCGGCGTCGGCGGGCGGCCTGCGTCTGCGCAGGGGTCAGTCCGGCATAGACCGGCTCCTGCGGCTGCTCGTCGGTGAACAGGATCCAGTCCCGCAGCGCCCGCGGCAGGTCCTTCCAGGGCGTATCGACATCGACGCCGCGGCTGACCAGGATGTCGCGCAGGTTCTGCCCGCCCCAGGCCTGCGGCCAGGCCGCGACCGCCCGCTCGCGGATCGTCAGCGAGGGGTCGGGGACCATCGAGGCTTCCGTCGCCCGATAGATCCGCCCGAGCCCGCCGCAGGACGGGCAGGCGCCCTGCGGCGTGTTGGGCGAGAAGTCTTCCGCGTAGAGCATCGGCTGGCCCGGCGGGTAGGTGCCGGCGCGCGAGTACATCATCCGCACGAGGCTCGACAGGGTGGTGACGCTGCCGACCGAGGAGCGGGCGCTCGGCGTGCCGCGTTGCTGCTGGAGGGCGACCGCGGGGGGAAGCCCCTCGATGGCGTCGACGTCGGGCACGCCGACTTGGTCGATCATTCGCCGTGCGTAGGGTGCGACCGATTCGAAGTAGCGCCTTTGCGCCTCGGCGTAGAGCGTGCCGAAGGCCAACGATGACTTGCCGGAGCCGGAGACGCCCGTGAACACCACGAGGGCGTCGCGCGGCAACTCTACGTCGACATCGCGCAGATTGTGCTCCCTGGCGCCCTTCACCGTGACGAAACCCGGCCGTCCCGCGCCTGATCGAGCGATCCTGACCAATTCCCTAGGCTTCGGCTGGTCCATCAATTTCCTCTCGCCGGGTCCCATCCCGCCAGCGACCGGACGTTGCGCGCAGTCTGCCTGGGCCCGGTCGCTGCTCCTCCATCGGTGTGATCAGCCTCCACATCACCGGATCGTCAATGGGTTTGAGCGAGCCGTGCATGCGGCCCGCTCGAGACACCTGCCCGCTCTATGCCCGGTTCGGCAGGGGCTCCACTCCGAGAGGCCGTCCTGCTCTCGAACGCCGACGAGCGCCACGTTAGAGCGCCATTGAACTCAATTGAGGCCGTCCACCTCAAGCGACGCGTCCGTGTGTCGAGGTAACTCCAGATGGTGTCGGCTGGCCGACGTGGTACCTGGATCGATCCTACGTGTGATACCGGACGGACGAGCCATCAGGGCACAAACCAAAGCATCACCGACCCGCCGGCAACCTGCTGGCGGGTCGCAGGCACGGGTCAGTGCAACAGGATCGCCGCCTTCTGGATGGTGATCAGCACACCGGCTGCGAGCGGCAGGCCGACGGCGGCCCAGGCCAGCACGACGAGAGCCGGCGCGGACGTGCGCTCGGCCATCGGCGTGGCGGCGAGCGCACCCTGCGCCTCGGGGCCGGTGGCCACGGGCGCCGTCTCCTCCGCCATGTAATGCCGGGCCGCCACCGGGCGGATCAGCAGGTTGCAGATCAGGCCCAGCACCAAGAGCCCGGCGAGGATGTGCATGGTCTGATTGTAGGCCTGCGCGTTGGGGAGACCCGCCGCTAGCTGGTATTCGCGCAGATAGTTCACCAGCACCGGGCCGAGGATGCCCGCGGTCGCCCAGGCGGTCAGCAGCCGGCCGTGGATCGCGCCGACCATCTTGGTCCCGAACATGTCGGCGAGGTAGGCCGGCACCGTCGCGAAGCCGCCGCCATACATCGAGATGATGACGCCCATGGCCAGCACGAAGAGCAGCGTCGTGCCAAGCCCCGCCAGCGTCGGCACTGCGGCGTAGAGCACCATGCCGAGCAGGAAGAAGATTGCGAAGGTGAGCTTGCGACCAAGCCGGTCCGAGGAAGTCGCCCAGAGGAAGCGCCCGCCGATGTTGCACAGGCTGAGCAGCCCGGTGAAGCCGGCAGCGATCGCTGCGATCTGCGCCTTCTGCGCGGCGTCGAGCTGACCGAAGGGCACGTCGAGGCCGATGAGACGGCCGCCGAACACCTCCTGCAGCATCGGCGAGGCCATGCCGATGACGCCGATACCAGCCGAGACGTTGAGGCAGAGCGCGGCCCAGATCAGCCAGAATTGCGGCGTGCGCGTCGCGACGCCGAGATCGACGTTGCGCGACGAGACCATCGCGCTTTTGGCGGTCGCGAGCGGGGTCCAGCCCGCGGGCTTCCAGCCCTCCCGCGGCACCCTGTAACCCAGCGCCCCGGCCGTCATGAACACGGCGTAGATGACGGCCATCGCCACGAAGGTCTGCCACACGCCCACCGAAGTCGGGCTCGCGAACTGGCGCATCAGCCAGTCGGCCAGCGGCGCGCCGATCATCGCGCCGCCGCCGAAGCCCATGATCGCCATGCCGGTGGCCATGCCGCGCCGGTCGGGGAACCACTTGATCAGCGTCGAGACCGGCGAGATATACCCGAGCCCGAGACCGATGCCGCCGATCACGCCGGAGCCGAGCCACAGCATCCAGAGCTGGTGCCAGTAGACGCCGAGTGCGGAGATCAGAAGGCCGCCGCACCAGCACAGGGCCGAGACCAGGCCGGCCTTGCGCGGCCCGGCGCGCTCCAGCCAGCCGCCCCAGACCGCCGCGGAGCAGCCGAGCAGCACGAAGAAGAGCGTGTACATCCAGCCGAGCTGGCTGATCTTCCAGTCGCAGTCCGAAGCGACGAGACCGGCGAGGAAGCCCATCTCGGCCGGGCAGGCAACCGGCTGGGTGATGCCGACGGCGCGCGAGAGCGGCAGCCAGAACACGCTGAAGCCGTAGGCCATGCCGATGCAGAGGTGGATCGCCAACGCCGCCGGCGGTACCAGCCAACGATTGAAGCTCGGCGCGGCGACCGTGCGCTCGCGACTGAGAAAGCTTGGGCCCGCTGCGAGACTGACCGACATGTGTCCTCCTGGCGTATGTTCTCGGGTGCGGTCTCTGCCGCATCACGAGACACCCGTCAGCAATGTCCAAGCCAGACTATCAATTCCGATTTTACTGAATGTATCCAATATCTTAAAAGGTTTCGCGAGCCCCTGCTCACGGACATTTTGTCCATCACTAGATGTTGTCCCGGGGTGGGATTTGGACATTTCGACCGCCGACCGTGCCGCCCGGCCGCGTCGGATTCGCGTGCGATCGCTCCGACCAACGGCGTGCGCCTCTCTGGTTCGATCCGCGTGACCATGAAGCCGATGCAACGTCTTGTGACGGTGAGCATGAGGTAGGTCGCAGCCGCGGAGCCCCGGCCCAAGCAGCTCACTGACCCGTAACAGATCGCTGGTCGAGGCCTCAAAATGGATCGGGCCGAAACTGCCGAGCCCGAACCGCCACTTGATGTCGCGCGCGATCTTCGTTGCTCGCGCGAGATCCGACCCCGATCCCAAGCCGACTGCGATCGAACCGGTATCGAACGCAATCTCCTCCGCCACGCGTCCGACCAGTGCAATTTCGAGGATGGCATCGAGTTGCGGCAGTGTCGCATCGCCGCCGATCGCGTGCTCCAGCATCAACTCGCTTCCGCCGTCGTGGATGGAGAGATCGATGTTGGACCCGATGTCGAGCGCGCGGCTGACGACCGCATGACCAACCTCGTGGATCGCGGCGCGGTGACGGGCCCCACCCGTCAGTGGCACGCGCCCCTGCCGGATTTCGGCCAGAATGTCGTCGAGGACGCGTGCGCGCGCCTGCCGCCTTGCCGCGCTTCGGGCACGCCACGCGCTACGACCGCTCGGCGACCAATGATTTTGCCGCCTTTGGCCTCGCCGCAACCGTCAGCGACTGGTTGTGAGTCTGAAGCCTACAGCCCGCGAAACCTGTCATGTAAACAAGCGATGGTCAGTGTCTGTCTCGGCCATACGGACGCTGATGCGTTTTGCGTGATTTTTTAACGGAGGGCGTGCCTTCGGCGATGCAGAATGCCCGCGGCACTCCCTCTCAAGGCCTGCCGCGCAGGGAGGCCGGCTGGCCCGGCAGCGCGAGGCGGAAGCCCGTATCCCGGATCGCATCCCCCTCGATGCGATACACGCCGAGACTGCGATCGGTGTAGTTGCCGATATAGACGTATTCCCCGCTCGGATCGAAGGCGATGCCCTGGACCACGGCACCGGCGGGGGCCTCGCCGAGGAAGCGCAGCCGTCCCTCGGGCCGGATCGCCACCAGCACAGCGGCGCTGCCGGGCGTGTAGGCGGGGCTCGCCTGTGCCGCCGCGGAACCCTTCACGACGGCGATGGCCGCATGACGCCCGTCCGGGCTGATCGCGAGGGTCTCGGCGGTATCGCCGACCCCGAGATGATCGAGCACGACCGGCCGCGCGGGGTCGGCCCGGATCAGCGCGACGGTGTCGGCATGGCCGTCGCTCGGCGCGGGGCCGGTGTTGCCGGAGAGCGCGAAGGCCCCGTCCGGCGTCACCTCCAGGCCGTAGGTGCCAGGCCCCACCGGCATGTCGAGGGCGGGATCGTAGCGCCACTGTCCGTCCGTGAGGGTGAGGACGCCGATCGTGCCGGACTTGTTCTTGGCCACATAGGCGCGCTGCCCATCCGGCGCGAGGGCCACGGCGGCAGCCTCCGCCCCGACATCCACCTCGGCCACGACGCGCACGGTCCGATCACCGATCGCCAGGACCGACACGCTGCGGCCCTCCCGGTTGGCGACTAGCGCGACACCGCCGGCTCTGGCGATCGCCAGCCCCGAGGGCTGCCGGCCGACGCGGATCGTCTCGATCAGCACAGGCGGTTCGGCCGCGAGATCGACCACGTGCAGGCGGTCATCGGCCTGCGCCCACCAGTTCTCGCCCTCCTGCCGCATGGTCACGGGGCTGGTGATCAGGCCGAGGCGGCCGTCCGGTGTGATCTGCAGGTTGGTCGGCGGCCCGTAGACCGAGGTGTCCAGCCCCAGCACGTGGGCGAGACGCGGCCGAGCCGGATCCGAGATGTCGATGACGGCGAGCCCGTCATGCCCGTTCGGCCCGTTCACCGAGCCCTCGCGCCGGAAGAACGTCTTTCCGTCGAGGCCCGCGATCAGGAAGGCCCGCCCCTCCGCGGCCCGGGATTCCCCGGCCAGCAGAAGGACCGAGAGCAGGCCCATGGCCCAGAATCCGCCGCCCCGCATCGCTTCCCCCTGCCGGCCCGCCGGAACAGTCTTCTCCTCATCTTTGTGCCGGCCTGCGGCCCGACCGTCGACCGCCGCGCCTTGCGGCACCGCGACGCCTCAAGGCGCGACGAGTGTCGTGAGCAGATAGCAGCCTGCGGCGATTCCCGCGGCGGCCGGCAGGGTGACCACCCAGGCGATCACGATGTTGCCGGCCACGCCCCAGCGTACCGCCGAGGCGCGCCGCGCCGCGCCGACACCGACGATGGCCCCCGTGATGGTGTGGGTCGTCGAGACCGGCACGCCGAGCCAGGTGGCGAGGAACAGGGTGATGGCGCCGCCGGTCTCGGCGCAGAAGCCCTGCATCGGGTTGAGCCGGGTGATGCGCGAACCCATCGTGTGCACGATGCGCCAGCCGCCCGAGAGGGTGCCTAGTGCCATCGCGGATTGGCAGGCCAGCACCACCCAGAGCGGGACGTGGAAGTCGTTCCCGAGATGCCCCTGCGCGTAGAGCAGCACCGCGATGATGCCCATCGTCTTCTGGGCGTCGTTGCCGCCATGCCCGAGCGAGTAGAGCGAGGCCGAGACGAATTGCAGTCCGCGGAACGTGCGATCCACCCCGAACGGCGTCGCCCGCACGCAGGCCCACGACACGGCGAGAACGAGCAGCAGCGCCAGAATGAAGCCCAGCAGCGGCGAGAGCACGATGGCCGCCACGGTCTTGCCGAGACCGGACCAGACGACGACGCTCGGACCGGCCTTGGTGATGCCGGCGCCGACGAGGCCGCCGATCAGAGCGTGCGAAGAGCTCGACGGAATTCCGAAGATCCAGGTCGCCACGTTCCAGACGATGGCGCCGATCAGCGCGCTGAGGATCACCTGCGGATCGACGATGCCGGCATCGACGATCCCCGTGCCGAGCGTCTGCGCCACGTGCAGGCCGAAGAACAGGAACGCGATGAAGTTGAAGAAGGCTGCCCAGAGCACCGCGTATTGCGGGCGCAGCACGCGGGTCGAGACAATAGTGGCAATGGAGTTCGCCGCGTCGTGCAGGCCGTTGAGGAAATCGAAGAGCAGTGCGATCCCGATGAGGGCGATCAGGTAGGGCAGCGCGAGCGTGGCGGTGTCCATGCGCGTCACACGTTCTCGATCACGATGCCACTGATCTCGTTGGCGACATCTTCGAAGCGATCAACGACGTCCTCCAGATGTCCGTAGATCTCGGCCCCGATGATGTAGGCCATGGCGTCGCCGTCCCCGCCATCCTGGCGATGGGCTTGGTAGAGGCGCTTCAGGCCGCGCTGCTCGAGGTCGTCGGAGCGACCCTCGACTCGGGTGATCGCTTCGGTGATCTGGTTGATGCGGGCCGCGTGGGTGCCGACCGCGCTGAGCAACGGCACCACTTCGACGGTAAGCCGCGCGGCCTCGACGACCGTGCCGCCCATCTCCTGCATCAGCGGATCGAACGACCGCAATTCGTAGAGCTGGATCGCCTTGACCGTCTTATTCATCTGGTCGACGGCATCGTCCATCGACTGGATCAAGTCCTTGATGTCACCGCGGTCGAAGGGGGTGATGAAACTACGGCGCACGGCGAGCAGAACCTCGGCGGTGATCGCGTCGGCCTCGCGTTCCTGTTCGACGACGGTCTGGCAATGGCGCGACACGTCGTTTCCACCCTGCAACACGCCGTGCAGTGCCTCGGCGGCGGCGATCAGGGTGTGAGAGTGACGCTCGAAGAGGTCGAAGAAGCGATCCTCTCGCGGCATCAAAGCGCGAAACCAGCCCAGCATTCCCGACCTGCGCCTCCGGCGACCCTAGGGCCACCATATAGAAGCCGGCTAACGTCGAGCGAGGGGTGGGACTCGGTGCGGCTCCGGTGGCTCCGCAATGCGGAGCCCCCACGATGCCAGGAAGGGGCGAAGCGAAGCCCCGCCGCCCGACCGAAGCTCCGTCGCTCAGGCCGACGGCGCGGTCTCAAGCGGCCTGTCGTCGTGCCGCGATTCCGGCGACCTCGGCAGCGATCTCCGGCAGGGGGGCGAGGCGACCGGTGGCGTGAAGCACGCCCAGGGCGCCGTCGAGGGCACCCGGCGCGAGATCGAGCCCGAGGAAGCGCGCGCGCTCGAACGGGCCGGGCATCGCGAGTTCGGCCACCCGTTCCGGCGCGAAGCCGAAGCGGGCGTAATAGGGCGCATCGCCCACGAGCAGCACGGCGCTGTGGCCGAGATCGGCCGCGCGGGTGAGCGCCGTGCGCATCAGGGCGCCGCCGAGGCCTACGCCCTGGAGAGCCGGATCGACCGCGAGCGGGCCGAGCAGCAAAGCCGGACGGCCGCAGCCGGTCGCGACGTCCCACAGGCGAACGGTGCCGACGAGGGTTTCGCCGCGCGTCGCGGTCAGGGCGAGGCCCTGCGCGGGCAGACGGCCCTCGCGCAGGCGCTGCGAGGTCTTCAGGACGCGTGCCGGGCCGAAGCAGGCATCGAGCAGGCGCTCGCGCGCGGCGACGTCCGAGGCGATCTCATCACGGATCTGGATCATGGCCGTACCCTCCCAAACTCGCCGTTCGGCGGGAAGAAACAGCCCTCGCACCTGCGCGGGGCGCAGGCCGTCCGGGACACGTCGATGGCGCGTCCCGTGGGACGCGCGGGCTTTCTGACGCGGAACGCGTGAACGGAGGCTGAGCGCGGGCTCAGATCACGATCTGCTCGAGGGGCGGGAAGCCGTTGAAGGCCACCGCCGCGTAGGTCGTGGTGTAGGCGCCCGTGCCCTCGATCCACACCTTGTCGCCGATCGAGAGCGAGACCGGCAGCGGGTAGTGATTCTTCTCGTAGAGCACGTCGACCGAGTCGCAGGTCGGACCGGCGACGACGCAGGGGCTCATGCGGTCCTCGTCGTGGTCGGTTCGGATGGCGTAGCGGATCGACTCGTCCATGGTCTCGGCGAGGCCGCCGAACTTGCCGATATCGAGATAGACCCAGCGCACCTCGTCCTCGGCCTCGGACTTCCGGGAGACCAGCACCACCTCCGCCTCGATCAGCCCGGCATTGCCGACCATGCCCCGGCCCGGCTCGATGATGGTCTCGGGAATCCGGTTGCCGAAATGCTTGGTGAGCGCGCGGAAGATCGCGTCGCCGTAGGATTCCACGCCCGGCACCGCCTTGAGGTACTTGGTCGGGAAGCCGCCGCCGAGATTGACCATCGACAGGCTGATGCCGCGGAGCGCGCATTCCTGGAAGATCATCGAGGCGGAGGCGAGCGCCCCGTCCCAGGCTTCCGTGTTGGCCTGCTGCGAGCCGACATGGAACGAGACGCCGTAGGCATGAAGCCCGTGCCGGTGGGCGTGCTCCAGCACGTTCACCGCCATCTCCGGCTCGCAGCCGAACTTGCGCGAGAGGGGCCAATCCGCGCCCGCGCCGTCGCACAGGATGCGGCAGAAGACCTGCACGTCGGCAGCCGTCACGCCGGCCTCACCGGCGGCGCGGACGATCTTCTCCACCTCGGCCTGGCAATCGACGGCGAAGAGCCGGATGCCGAGCTTCAGCGCGCGCACGACGTCGCGCTCCTTCTTGATGGTGTTGCCGAAGGAGATGCGCTCGGCCGTGGCACCGGCGGCGAGCGCCATCTCGATCTCGGCGACCGAGGCGGTGTCGAAGCAGGAGCCCATCTCGGCGAGCAGGCGCAGGACCTCCGGGGCCGGGTTCGCCTTCACGGCGTAGAACACGCGGGTATCCGGCAGGGCGCGGGCGAACTGCGAGAAGTTCTCGCGCACGACCTCAAGGTCGAGCACCATCACCGGACCCTCGTCCCGGCCGAGGTCACGGCGCGCGCGCAGGTAATCGCGGATGCGATCGGTCATCGGTCGTCCCCACCACAGGTTCGAGGCGCCATCCGTGGGCGCGAGATCGAATCGAGACGACCCGTCGGGATCGTCGGCGTCAGGGGGCGATGCGTCGCGTCCGTCCACGCGCTTTGGAGACGCGGGATCGGCCACGAGTGCAGAGCACCCGGAAGCTGCCGTGGATTGGATGGGGAAACCCCAACCGCACGCCGGGCAAGGAGAAACAAGCCTCTTCGGTGTCGGCCTTTGGAGGGCCGACGAGACCAAAAAAGCCCGTTCGTCGTTGCTTTAAGCTGCGTCCCCCGTGGAGAGCGGGGTTCGCCGGTTTCGCCTCCGGCTGCCGGTTGTTGTTAGGGTCTGGTGTTGCCACCCGGATGCCGGCCGTAGGGATCCACCCCTTGCGACCATCGATCCTTTAAGACCCCTGGCGGCTGTCCGGCAGTTGACCGGATGCCCACCAACCGGCACGCGGCCACAGGCACGTGCGAAATTGGGCGAGGCGGATATACGCAGCGTAACGGGGTGAAACAAGTGGCTTCCCACACCTTTAGCCGGCGTTTCCCCATAGCCTCACGCGATTGTGGCCGACCCGCATCAGTCGGTGTTTCGCCGCTGGGCTCACGCGTCGGCGGCCGCATCCCACGGCTCAGAGCCTCTCGCTCCGCTCGACGGCGGGGCAGAGCCGACGCTGCTGCGGCGCTCGCCCGAACATCGGCGATGCCGCCCGATCCATGGGCATGGCCCCGCAGCGTTCGGTAGCAGCCCTTTCCAAGGACGCGCGGACGGTCCATTGAACCGGGCCGAAGCTTGGCCCGCATCGTCATACGGGCCGACATGCCGAGCTGCAGGGAGTCATGACCGAGCCGTCCCGCCGCGCCGTCGTCTCAGGCCTCGCCGCCGGCTTGGCCGGTCTTCCCATCACCGCTCTGGGGCAGGCACGGCCCTTCAGCTTCGCCACGGTCGAGGACGAGGCCCGAAGCCTCGCCGCCGCGCCCTACGACGCGACCGTGCCGCCCCTGCCCGACATCTTGGCCAAACTCGATTACGACGCGTGGCGCGACATCCGCTTCCGGCCGGACCGCGCTTTCCGGGTCGGCGCCGACGGGCGCTTCCGGCTCCAGCTGTTTCATCTCGGCTTCCTGTATCCGCGCCCGGTGGCTGTCAGTCTCGTGCGCGACGGAACCGCGACCCCGATCACGTACGATCCGGCCCTGTTCGATTTCGGCCGGACCAAACTCGACGCGCCGCTGCCGGGCGATCTCGGCTTTGCCGGCATTCGCCTTCACACCGCCCTCAACCGTCCGGACGTAATCGACGAGCTGATCGTCTTCGTCGGCGCGAGCTACTTCCGCTTCCTCGGCCAGGACCAGCTCTACGGCCTCTCGGCGCGCGCCCTGGCGGTGAACACCGAGGCCGCGGGCGGGCCCGAGGAATTCCCGGTCTTCCGCGCATTCTGGATCGAGGCGGACGGCGAGCCGGGCACCTGCACGATCCACGCGCTTCTCGACGGGCCATCGCAGGCGGGCGCCTACCGATTCATCGTACGGCCGGGCGCGCAGACCACGGTGTCGGTGACCGCGACGCTGTTCCCGCGTCGGCCGCTGGCCGATGCCGGCCTCGCGCCGCTCACTTCCATGTACTTCATCGGCGAGACCGACCGGGGACACAGCGACGATTACCGGCCCGAACTGCACGATTCGGACGGTCTCCAGATCGCGGCGGGCTCCGGCGAGTGGCTCTGGCGGCCGCTGGACAATCCGGGGGGACGACGGATCTCCACGTTCTCCGTCGCCTCGCCGCGGGGCTTCGGCCTGATGCAGCGCGACCGATCCTTTGCCAGCTATCAAGATCTTGAGGCGGGTTACGAGCGTCGTCCCGGCTACTTCGTCGAACCCGAGGGCGATTGGGGCGAGGGCAGCGTCGTCCTGATGGAGTTGCCGACCGACAACGAGACCGCCGACAACATCGTCGCCTTCTGGCGACCGAAGATTCCCTTCCCGCCCGGTAAGCCGGCACGCTTCGCCTACCGGATCCGGGCGATCGGCGCCGGCGATCTTCATCCCAACGGTCAGGTGGTCAACACTTTCCTGGCCACACCTGCCGCCAGCGGCGCCCCGCGCAAGGAGGGCGATCCGGATGGCCGCCTCGCCCGTCGCTTCCTCATCGATTTCGGCGGGGGCAGTCTGGATCGGCGCGCCGCAGGAGCCCCGCCGCCGGAGGTCGTGGCGAGCGCGAGCATCGGACGCATCGTCGCCACCTCGATCGTGCCGAACCCGCATATCGGCGGTTTCCGCGTCGCCGTCGACATACGCCTCGATGCCCCGGGGACGACGGAGTTGCGGGCCTTCCTGCGCGACAAGGGTGGCGAGGCGCTGACCGAGACATGGACCTTCCCCTGGAGCGCCGCGTGAGCCGCAACGGCCATGCCCCCGCCGGGCTCGACGTGACGATCCGGCCGGCCCGGCTCGCCGATCTCGATGCCCTAGTAGCCCTGGAACACGCGGCCTTCGCCACCGACCGAGCCGAGCGTCGGGCGATCCGCCATGCTCTCGGCTCGCCTAGCATGAGCCTGCTCGCGGCGGTCGCGCAGGATGCGGGCGAGGAGATCCTCGTCGGCGCCGCGACCCTGGAGCGGCGGCGCACGAGCCTCGTCGCCCGGCTCTCCTCGATCGCCGTTTCGCCGGCGCGGGCCGGCCACGGCCTCGGCAGCCTCCTGCTCGACGCGGCCGAGACCGATACCCTCGACCACGACCGCAGACGCCTGCGCCTGGAGGTTCGGGCGGACAACGGAGCCGGCATCCGCCTCTACGAGCGGCACGGCTATACCCGCTACGGCACCAAGCCCGACTATTACGAAGATGGCATGGAAGCGTGGTGCTACGAGAAGGTGTTGGCCCCGCGCTGAAGCGGCGCAGGGGGAACCGCCCTTCAGGATCGGGCTTTCATCCTCATTCACGCTGCACCGCAACCGACAACGTGCGCCAGCGCACTGGCATCCCTCACCGATGGGACCACGTTGCGGGTATCTACCCGCGTCCCCGGCTGCCCGCCGGTGTCGTCCTTGATCCAAAGAGAGCCGAATGCCGAATCTGTTCGACCCGATCACCCTCGGTGCCATCGAGCTGCCGAACCGCATCCTCATGGCGCCGCTGACCCGCGGTCGCTCCACCCGCACCCACGTGCCCACCCCGCTGATGGCCGAGTACTACGCCCAGCGCGCGGGTGCCGGCCTCATCATCTCCGAAGCCACGGGCATCAGTCAGGAGGGGCTCGGCTGGCCCTACGCACCGGGCATCTGGTCGGACGAGCAGGTCGAGGCCTGGAAGCCGATCGTGAAGGCGGTCCACGATGCCGGTGGACGCATCGTCTCGCAGCTCTGGCACATGGGCTACCTCGTCCATCCGGATTTCCTGGGCGGCGAACCGCCGGTCTCGGCCTCCGAGGCGACGGCACCGGACGAGGCGCATACCTACGAGGGCAAGAAGCCCTACGGAAAGGCTCGCGCCCTGCGTGAGGACGAGATCCCGCGCCTCATTGCCGATTACGAGCGCGCCGCCCGCAACGCCGTGGCGGCAGGCTTCGACGGCGTTCAGATCCACGCGGCCAACGGCTACCTTCTCGACGAGTTCATCCGGGACGGCGTCAACAAGCGCTCCGACCGCTACGGCGGCTCGGTCGAGAACCGGGTGCGGCTGGTGACCAAGGTGGCCCAGGCCGTCGCCGGCGTCGTCGGCCCCGAGCGCACCGGCATTCGCTTCTCGCCCAACGGGGCCATCCAGGGTGTGGACGATTCGAACCCGCACGAGACCTTCGGCCTCGCCGCCGAGATGATGGAGCGTGTCGGTCTCGCCTTCATCGAGATGCGCGAGCCCGGACCCGACGGCACCTTCGGCAAGGCATCGGTGGCGCCCGTCGCCCCGGTCGTGAAGGAACGCTTCGGCGGACCGGTGATCCTCAACTGCGACTATGACGGCCCGCGCGCCCAGGCGGCGGTGGAATCGGGCGAGGCCGACGCCATCGCCTTCGGCCGCCCCTACATCGCCAACCCGGACCTGCCGGAGCGCATTTCCAAGGGCCTGCCCTTCGCCAAGGACGACATCAAGACTTGGTACAGCCAGGGCCCGGAGGGCTATGTCGACTACCCGACGCTCGGGAAGCAGGCCGCCTAAGCACCCCGGATCGGCGGATCGAATGGACGGCCCCGCGCGAGCGGGGCCGTTTTTTGTCGGCTGGGAGCATCGTCTTGCACGGCGCCCTCGCCGAGGCGGACCCCGCTTCGCCCAAGGCTCGACGTGCCCTCCCGGTGCGAACCCGTGGGCATGCTCCCCGTGGCTTGCCGGATCGAGCCAGCAGGGTCCCGGGCACGACGGACAGTCCAGCGAGGCACGGAAGGCCCCGTGCGGAGAGCGACAACATGGGACGGACCTTCCGAAGAGACAGCTCTGCGCCCGAGGGGATCGCCGCATGGCGAGGCGCATCCGATCACGTGGCAACACCGGGCGCGGTGGACCGGGGGTCGTGTCCGCGCCGCCGGCAGCCCATCCGTCATAGGCCGTTCGCGTGAGCCATCCCCCCTATCGCCTCGTCGCCTTCGATTTCGACGGGACCCTCGCCGACACCTTCCCCTGGTTCTGTTCGGTGCTGAACGGGGTGGCGGACCGCTACCGCTTCCGCAGGGTCGAGGCCGACCCGGTCGAGCGGCTGCGGATGTTGGGCGCCCGCGCGATCATCGCGGAGCTCGGCATCCCGGCCTGGAAGGTGCCGCTGATCGCCCGGCACATGCGCGGGCTCGCCGCGCGCGACGCCGAGGCGATCGCGCTGTTTCCCGGCGTGCCGGCGATGCTCGACGCGATCGATGCGGCGGGGATCGGGCTCGCGGTGGTCAGTTCCAACGGCGAGGCGACCGTGCGCCGGGCGCTCGGGTCATCGGGCATCGGCATCCGCCACTATGCCTGCGGCGCCTCGCTTTTCGGCAAGGCACGCCATCTGCGCGCGGTCGCACGGGCGGCAGGGATCACGCCGGAACGGATGCTGGCGGTGGGCGACGAAATTCGCGACGCCGAGGCCGCCGCCGAGGCGGGCTGCGCGTTCGGCGCCGTCGCCTGGGGTTACTCGGCGCCCGCTGCGCTTGCAGCCCGGGCGCCGGCCCATCTGTTCGGAGGGCCCGACGACATCGTCCGGGCCCTGACCGGCGGGGCGGCCTACTGACCGGCGCGGGCGCCGGGGACGATCGAGGTGCCGGCGCCGCTTCCGAACGGCTCGTAGCGGGTCAGACCGCGGAAGAGCTGGCTGAGGAAGGCGCGGTCGGCGCCGCTCGACGGGGTCCTGCGCTCGATGAAGTCGAAGACGCGTCCATCCTGCAGGCCGTAGAGCGCCACGCGCTCCACCTTCATGCCGGGATTGAAGTAGACCGCCGTCACCTTCTGATCCTGCACCTGCTCACCGAGGAACAGCACCGTGCGGCTCGTGGTCTGGCTGATATAGTACCAGGACTTGTTGCCGACCGTGGAGACGGTCGAGGGCGTGCCGAGGATCTGCAGCACCTGCTCGGCGCTCATCCCCGGCTTGACGGTCGCGAGGGCGGCCTGGTCGATCTGGTAGCCGTGGCGGATTTCCTCGCCGATGCAGCCCGAGACGCCGAGCGCGATCGTGCCGAGAACAGCCACGCGGGCGAGCGACGAGACGAGACGGCGCGACATCGGCCCCCCTGTTTCCATCATGCGGGACGGGTCCGCGGCACGATTTCGCTCGTGCGTCTTCGGACTTGCACCCTGGTCGAGGGTTGCCGTACCGCGGTGATATGGCTTTGACAAGGCAAGCTCGGCCACAGGCCAGGCCGATCCGGTGGACCGCATGATCGCAGGGTTTTTTCGCCGTGCCGGGGAGCGCCGCCGGACGATCCGAACGCTGCACCAGCGGATCGGCGAGGCGGCGCGCCGGCCCGATCTGTACGAGGCGCTGGGCGTGCCCGACACCGTGGAGGGCCGGTTCGAAGCCCTGAGCCTGCACGTCATCCTCGTGCTGCGTCGCCTCGGGCACTTGCCGCCGCCCGCCGACGACGTCGCCCAGGAGCTGATCGATTCGGTGTTCGTGCAGCTCGACGAGAGCCTGCGTGAACTCGGCGTCGGCGACATGGGCGTGTCGAAGCGCATCAAGAAGCTCGGCGCCTCGTTCTACGCGCGGGCCGGGGCCTACGGCACTGCCCTCGACGAGGGCGACATGCAGGGTCTGGCCGCGGCCCTCGCCCGCAACGTGCTGGCGAAGGACGAGGCGGACGCCGCCCAGGCGCTCGCGGCCTACGTCGCGGCCAGCGCCGATGCCCTCGCCGGGCAGGATCTCGATGCCCTGCTGACGCAGGGTCCCCGTTTCGCCGCTCCGGCCCACGCGCCGCAGGAGGCTTGAGATGAATGCCGCCCCGACCGGACCGCTCTCCCGCTCGGTCAATGTCGAGCGCCTGAACAAGGATCGCGCCGAGATCACCGTCGAGGCGAGCCCGGAGGAATGCGCCGTGCTCGCCCGGGACTTCAAGATTCCCGCCATCCGCGACCTCGTCGGGCGCTTCCGCCTCAGCGGCTCGCTCACCCGGCTGCATGTCGGCGGTAGCGTCGAGGCGATCGTGACCCAGGTCTGCACGGTGACGCTGGAGCCGTTCGAGGCGAAGGTGGAGGAACCGGTCGATGTCGAGTTCACCAATGCCGACATCCTGAACGACACCGATGCCGAGGATGTCGAGCTGCCCGATCCGATCATGAACGGGCGGATCGATTTCGGCGCGCTGACGGCCGAGTTCCTGGCGCTCGGGCTCGATCCCTATCCGCGCAAGCCCGGCGTCGCCTTCGAGCCGGTCAGCGCGGGGGAGGAGCCGCTGCCGTTTGCCGACCTCGCGGCGCTCAAGGACAAGCTCGGCGGAAAGGCGTAATCGCCCATCGCGTCGGAAAATTCTCAGTTTTTGTTTGCCCGGCGGGGCGGCCTCGCTATTTTGCGCGCCGCCGAACCGGGCCCGTCGGGCCCTCTCCGCCCGCATGCAGGACGCCCCGCGGCGTCCGGTCCAGGGAATCATGTCGAACCGCGTTTGCATCTCGCTCGACGCCATGGGCGGCGATCACGGCCCTTCGACCGTCGTGCCCGGTGCGGCCATCGCCCGTGAGCGCCACCCCGAAACCACCTTTCTCATGTTCGGCGACGAGGCGGTCATACGCCCCCTCGTCGAGGCCGAACCCCGCCTGAAAGGGGCGGTGGAGATCCGCCACACCACCGTGTCCGTCGCCATGGACGACAAGCCGAGCCAGGCGGTGCGCCAGGGCCGCGGCAAGTCCTCGATGTGGCGGGCGATCCAGGCGGTGCGCGACGGCGAGGCCCAGGCCGCCGTCTCGGCCGGCAATACCGGCGCGCTGATGGCGATGTCGAAGATCTGCCTCAAGACCATGGCGGGGATCGAGCGCCCGGCCATCGCCTGCCTGTGGCCGACGGTGCGGGGCGAGAGCGTGGTGCTCGATGTCGGGGCCACGATCGGCACGGATGCCGAGCACCTCGTCGAGATGGCGGTGATGGGCGCGGCCATGGCCCGCATCGTGCTCGATCTCGAGCGCCCGACGGTGGGCCTTCTCAATGTCGGCACCGAGGAGATGAAGGGCAACGAGGCCGTCAAGGAGGCCGCCCGCCTCCTGCGCGAGACGGAGCCCGCCCATTTCCACTATTACGGCTTCGTCGAGGGCACCGATCTCGGGCGCGGCACCACCGACGTCGTCGTGACGGAGGGCTTCACGGGCAACATCGCCCTGAAGACCGCCGAGGGCACCGCCAAGCAGATCGGCAGCTACCTGAAGGCCGCCATGGGCCGGACGCTCTCGGCCAAGATCGGCTACCTGTTCGCGCGCCAGGCCTTCGCGGCCCTGCGCGAGAAGATGAATCCGAGCCGGGCCAATGGTGGTGTGTTCCTCGGGTTGGAAGGCATCGTCATCAAGAGCCACGGCTCGGAAAACGCGCAGGGCTTCGCGTCGGCGGTCGATCTCGCCCACGACATGGCGCGCCACGACCTGATGCGGACGATCCGGGATATGCTGGAGCAGACGCCCGCCGTCGCGCCAGCCTGAGAAAAGATGCGGCTCGGATGAGCCGTCGAGATTGAGGAAGGGACGGATCCGATGGCGCTTCTGCGCTCCGTCGTGGTCGGGTGCGGTGCATACCTGCCCGAGAACGTGGTCACCAACGCGGCCCTCGCCGAGCGGGGAATCGAGACCTCGGACGAGTGGATCGTCCAGCGCACCGGCATTCGCCAGCGCCACATCGCCGGCCCCGACGAGACCACCTCGGTGCTGGGCACCCGCGCGGCTCAAGCCGCCCTCGACGAGGCCGGCCTGTCGCCGGCCGACATCGATCTCGTGCTCTGCGCCACCTCGACGCCCGACCACACCTTCCCGTCGACCGCGACCCAGATCCAGGCAGCGCTCGGGATCGAGGGCGGCTTCGCCTTCGATCTCCAGGCCGTCTGCGCCGGTTTCGTCTACGCGGTCGCCACCGCCGATCGCTTCCTCTCCACCGGCGGAGCCAAGCGCGCGCTGGTCATCGGGGCCGAGACCTTCTCGCGCCTTCTGGACTGGGAAGACAGGACCACCTGCGTTCTGTTCGGCGATGGCGCCGGGGCGATCGTTCTGGAAGCGCGCGAGAACGACGCGTCCGACCGGGGCGTCCTCACCAGCTGCCTGCGCTCGGACGGCCGCCACCGCGCCAAGCTCTACGTCGATGGCGGTCCGGGCTCGACCGGCACCACGGGCAAGCTGCGCATGGAAGGCCGCGAGGTGTTCCGCTTCGCGGTGGGCTCCGTCACCGACGTGATCGAGGAGGCGTTCCGCGCCTCCGGCACCACGGCGGACGATCTGACGTGGTTCGTGCCGCATCAGGCCAACCGCCGGATCATCGAGGCCTCCGCCGACAAGCTCGGCATCGCCCGCGAGAAGGTGGTCCTGACGGTCGATCGCCACGGCAACACCTCGGCCGCCTCGATTCCCCTGGCGCTGGCTGCCGCCCGCCGCGATGGACGCATCCAACAGGGCGACCTCGTGATGATCGAGGCGATCGGCGGCGGGTTCACCTGGGGCGCGGCGCTGATCCGCTGGTAGAGCGGGCGGTTCGGCGGGGGCGCACGGTCGATCCGGCAAGATGTCCGGATCGCCGGGCACGAAGAGCGCGACTGAGACCGCGTGATGGGGTGGTCCTCGGCTTTGGCCGAGGCGTCTCGCGGAGCGAACCGTCCGAGGCGGCGGATACGGCCACCGGCAGGGGGCCGGACAGAACACGGCGTGATCGCTTCGCGCGATCGAGCGCTGTCAAGACGAAGGTTCGGTTGACCCTGGGCGACTCGCCGATTAGCGTGTCCGATCATAGAGATACGCGTTAGGCCGAAACACGGCCGGGAGGGGAGCGCATGGCGGGAAGGACGGTCACACGCGCCGATCTGAGCGAGGCCGTCTACCAGCAGGTCGGCCTCTCCCGCTCCGAATCGGCGGCGCTGGTCGAGACGGTGTTGTCGGAGATCTGCACCTGTCTGTCGCAGGGCGAGACGGTGAAACTCTCCTCTTTCGGTTCCTTCGTCGTTCGCTCCAAAGGCAAGCGGATCGGCCGCAATCCGAAGACCGGCGTCGAGGTCGAGATCGAGCCGCGCCAGGTCATGGTGTTCAAGCCTTCGAACGTGCTCAAGGCACGCATCAATGGCGGGACCGTCAACGGTCACGACACCGACGAGGATTGACCCCTCCGTTGAAGCCCGGTGATTCGCGCGGGCGCCGCTGCCGACGCGCTCCCGCACTCCATTCGATCCAGGCCGTCACAGGGATCCGCCCATGGGGCTTCCGCTCGCATCCGAGGACGACCGCACCGAGAAGCGTCCCGGCGCCTTCCGGACCATCACGGAGGTCTCCGAGGAACTCGGCGTACCCCAGCATGTCCTGCGCTTCTGGGAGAGCCGGTTCAGCCAGATTCGGCCGCTCAAGCGGGCGGGCGGACGGCGCTATTACCGGCCCGACGACGTCGATCTCCTCAAGGGCGTGCGCCGGATCCTGCATGGGCAGGGCTACACCATCCGGGGGGCGCAGCGCATCCTGAAGGAGCACGGCGTCCGCTTCGTCCAAGCGATCGGCCGGGGCGAGGCCGAGCCCGGCCCGCCCCTGCCCCAGGATCGCGATGAGGATGCTACGGTGGGCCTGGTGTCCGGCCGGTCCACGTTGGAGGCGGTCCTGTCGGAATTGCGCTCCTGCCGGGCGCTGCTGGCCGACCTCGACCAATCCGATCCGGAGCCGCACGAGGCCGTCTAGGGCGAATTGCGACGAAGCAGATCCGGTTCGTCGGAAGGCTGCGCGGCTCGACGTGGGCGGATGGCAGGTGCGGGTGCGCCAAGCCGATCCAAGACATCGCCGGTTCGGAAGCGTGGGCCTTACCATTTCGGCCCGTGCGCTCGAAACGAGGCGGCTGGAGCCCGGATCAACTCCCTTGTGCGCAAGTTATTGCCGAATCTCGCGGTTTTGTGTCCGCGCGGCCAATGTTGCGCGAACTTTATCGGCACAGGGACGTTGAGGCGCCATGCCCCCACGCGCCCGGATGTCGCCGACCCAGGAACTGATCGCCCGCATGATGCGGATTGTGCGGGCTTGTCCGGAGGCCGCCAACGAGGTGCTGGAGCTGATGTTCCTCGTCAGCCAGATCGAAGCCTCGACCACTGTCGACCGGGACTATCGCGACGCCCGCCGCGTCATCAGTCGCTTGCGGGCGCCCCTTTGGGAAATGGGTCCGGCCGACCGGGAAGCCCTTCTCAAGGCTGCGGAAACGATTCGCCGGGCCTGCGATTTGTCCGACGCTGACATACCCGCGACGCCCGGAGCCGACCTCGGCGAGCGCGCCCGGATCGAGGCCGTGCTGTCCCAGACGCTGGCGGGAGAATTGAGCGCGGCCCAGATCGCCCGCGTGGCGGGTGCCGTCGCCGCCGCGATCCAGCACTGAGCCGGCTCCACCCGAACCTTTGCGTGAGGAGCCTCGACGCAAGCGGCTTCCATTCCCACATGCGCCCTTGCCGATGCAAACCTGCGCCCGCATCGGGCCGGATTCCCCGCATGCCGGATCGGGCGCGGCGCGACGACGAGGAAACGCCGATGATTGCGACGATCTCCGCCCTCCGCCCGGCTCCGGCCGCGACCCGAGCCCTCGTGCTCGTGGCATCGCTCGGCCTTGCCGGAGCCGCCGCGGCGCAGACCACCGTGACCCGCAGCGAGACGGTCCAGGCCGGCAAGGGGGCCCGCCTCGTGATCGTGCCGAACCTCAAGAAGGATTGCTCGACCGGGCCCATGCCGGAGATTCGCGTGACGACGCCACCGAAATTCGGCTCGCTCATTACCAAGGGCGGCAAGCTGAAGACCCCGGCCAAGTACCGTTGTCCGAACAAGGACGCCGAGGCCCAGGCGATCTTCTACCAGGCGAATGCTGGCTATACCGGCCCCGATACGGTCGTGGTCGAGGTCAAGAACTCCGATGGCGAGATCGAGAAGCGGGATATCCGCATCACCGTCGAAGCCAGCAAGGGCGACGACAAGGCCAAGGACAAGAAGGACACCACCGACCTGTGAGGTGATCCTGCCCACGTCCCGTGACGTGGCGCATGCTGCAGCGCGAAAAGCCGGCGGTCTCCGCCGGCCCGACAGGCATGGTTTGAGGGGTGCCGGCGGCGATCACGGAGAGCCTCGTCGGCTGCTAACTCGTAGCCTGGGTTAGAGTGTGACCCGTTTGCGACGCTGGCCTCTACGCATATTCGCGCTGCGACAAAACCCGCAATGTCAGTTGCATCCGAGGCGAGACAGGATGAAGCTGTCATCAGCCTGAAGGGGGTGTTCGAATGCCGCTGCACTCGACGAACGACCTGTTCCAGAGCTTCGCGCGCGGCTACGAAGCGCGCCGCGACACGGAGATGACCCTCTCTGAATATCTCGAGGCGTGCCGCGACAATCCGCTGATGTATGCTTCTGCCGCTGAGCGCATCCTCGATGCGATCGGCAAGCCGGAGATGGTGGACACCGCCAAGGACGCGCGCCTCGGCCGCGTGTTCATGAACCGCACGATCCGGGTCTACCCGGCCTTCTCCGAGTTCTACGGGATGGAGGAGACGATTGAGCGGATCGTCTCGTTCTTCCGCCACGCCGCTCAAGGGTTGGAGGAGCGCAAGCAGATCCTCTACTTGCTGGGCCCCGTCGGCGGCGGCAAATCCTCCCTCGCGGAGCGCCTCAAGGCCTTGATGGAAGTCCATCCGGTCTACGTGCTCAAGGCCGGCGACGAGGTCTCGCCCGTCTTCGAGAGCCCGCTCGGTCTGTTCGATCCCGAGGTCATGGGCCGCGAGATCGAGGAACGCTTCGGCATTCCGCGCCGCCGCCTCACCGGCCTGATGAGCCCTTGGGCCCTCAAGCGGCTCGACGAGTTCGACGGCGACATCTCCCGCTTCAAGGTGATCAAGGTGCGGCCCTCGCGCCTGCGCCAGATCGCCATCGCCAAGACCGAGCCGGGCGACGAGAACAATCAGGACATCTCGTCCCTCGTCGGCAAGGTCGACATCCGGCGCCTCGAGACCCTCTCCCAGGCCGATCCCGACGCCTATTCCTATTCGGGCGGCCTCAACCGGGCGAACCAGGGCGTTCTCGAATTCGTCGAGATGTTCAAGGCGCCGATCAAGATGCTCCACCCGCTGCTCACGGCGACGCAGGAGGGCAACTATGTCGGCACCGAGAATATCGGCGCGATCCCCTTCACCGGCGTGATCCTGGCCCACTCGAACGAGGCCGAGTGGCAATCGTTCAAGACCAACAAGAACAACGAAGCCTTCATCGACCGGATCTACGTCATCAAGGTGCCCTACTGCCTCCGGGTCACGGAGGAGCAGCGCATCTACGAGAAGCTGATCTCGAGTTCCGAGCTGTCGCAGGCGGCCTGCGCCCCTGGGACTCTGGAAATGCTGGCGCGCTTCTCCGTTCTCTCGCGCCTGCGGGAGCACGCCAATTCCAACCTGTTCTCGAAGATGCGCGTCTATGACGGGGAGTCGCTCCGCGAGGTCGATCCCCGCGCCCGTTCGATGCAGGAATACAAGGACACGGGCGGTGTCGACGAGGGCATGGACGGGATCTCGACCCGCTTCGCCTTCAAGGTGCTGGCCGCGACCTTCAACCACGACACCACCGAGGTCTCGGCCGATCCGGTGCATCTCATGTACGTGCTGGAGCAGGCAATCCGGCGCGAACAGCTGCCGCCGGAAACCGAGAAGCGGTACATGGAGTTCATCAAGACGGAACTCGCCCCGCGCTACGCCGAGTTCATCGGTCACGAGATCCAGAAGGCCTATCTCGAATCGTATCACGATTACGGCCAGAACCTGTTCGATCGCTACATCGACTACGCCGACGCCTGGATCGAAGATCAGGATTTCAAGGACGCGGAAACCGGCCAGCTGCTCAACCGCGAACTCCTGAACCAAGAGCTGACCAAGATCGAGAAGCCCGCCGGAATCGCCAATCCGAAGGATTTCCGGAACGAGGTGGTCAAGTTCGCCCTGCGCTCCAGGGCGCAGCACGGCGGCCGGAACCCGTCGTGGACCTCCTACGAAAAGCTGCGCGAGGTGATCGAGCGGCGGATGTTCTCCCAGGTCGAGGAGCTGCTGCCCGTCATCTCCTTCGGCTCCAAGAAGGACAGCGAGACCGAGAAGAAGCACGGCGAGTTCGTCGACCGGATGACCGACCGGGGCTACACCGAGCGTCAGGTTCGGCGTCTCGTGGAATGGTACATGCGGGTGAAACAGGCGGGGTGAGGCGGGCCGCCCCATCTCACGCATCCGCCGCACTCCCGCACCTTTGTCCTTGAACCAGGGACGTGACACCAGGCGCTGAGCGACACCGGATGCACATCGTCGATCGTCGGCTCAATCCAGGCGGAAAGAGCCTCCCGAACCGCCAGCGCTTCCTGCGCCGGGTGAAGGACGTCGCCCAGCGGGCGGTGCGCGAAGCCGCCCGCGAGAAGGATATCAAGGATCTTGGGAAGGACGGGCGCATCACCGTGCCGGGCGACGGCGTGCGCGAACCGCGCTTCTCGCGCCAGCCCGGCACGGGCCATCAGGACTACATCCTGCCGGGCAACAAGACCTACGTGGAGGGCGACCGCATCGAGCGTCCGCCCGGCGGCGGCGGAGGGGGCGGCGGCGCGGGGGAAGGCGGCGACGGGTCGGAGAACAGCGAGGATGCCTTCCACTTCGTGCTGACGCGGGAGGAATTCCTCGACCTCTTCCTCGAGGATCTTGAACTGCCCGATCTCGCCAAGCGGCGTCTCGCCATCGTCGAGACGGAGGGACTGCGCCGGGCCGGCTACACCGTCTCCGGGTCGCCCGCGAACTTGGCGCTCTCGCGCACCCTGCGCAATTCAATGTCCCGGCGCATCGCCCTCAAGCGGCCGAAGCTCGAAGAAGTCACCGCCCTGGAGGAAGAGGTCGCGAAGGCCCGCGAAACGGATGATCCGGCCCTGCCCGATCTGCTGGTGAAGCTGGAGGCCTTGCGCGAGCGCTCCAAGCGCATCCCCTACGTCGATCCGATCGACCTGCGGTTCCGCCGCTTCGAGCCCTATCCGAAGCCGATCGCCCAGGCCGTCATGTTCTGCCTGATGGACGTCTCGGGCTCGATGACCGAGCACATGAAGGATCTGGCCAAGCGGTTCTACATCCTGCTGCACATCTTCCTGACGCGCCGCTACAAGCATGTCGAGATCGTCTTCATCCGTCACACCGACCGGGCGACGGAGGTGGACGAGGAGACGTTCTTCGGCTCCCGCGAGACGGGCGGCACCCTGGTCTCCTCCGCTCTGGTGGAGATGAAGCGGATCGTGGCCGAGCGCTACTCGCCGGACGACTGGAACATCTACGCCGCCCAGGCGTCGGACGGCGACAACGTCTCCTCCGACGGGCCGACCTCTACGGAATTGCTGCGGGCCCACATCCTGCCGGCCTGCCAGCACTTCGCCTATCTGGAGGTCGGCGACGAGAACGGCCCGCGCGCCGGCTTCGTCGAGCACCGCACCACCCTGTGGCGGACCTACGAGGCCCTGGCCAAGGCGGGCGAGCCGCTCGCCATGCGGAAGGTGAACCACCGCCGCGACATCTACCCTGTCTTCCGCGAGCTGTTCGGCCGCAAGGACGCGAAGGCGGAAGTGTGAGCTATGTCCCCTCCCCTTGCGGGGAGGGACGAACGCGTCGAGGAAAGGGCCGACATGGTCGCGAGCCTGAGCCGCACGAAATCCGCCGCCCCTCAGCCGAGCGAGCTGCTGTTCACCGGCAATGACTGGGACTTCCACACCATCCGGCGCATCCACGACGCCTGCGAAGCGGTGGCGGGACCGGAACTCGGCCTATCCTGGTATCCGAACCAGATCGAGATCATCACCGCCGAGCAGATGCTCGACGCCTATGCCTCGATCGGCATGCCGCTGTTCTACAAGCACTGGTCATTCGGCAAGCACTTCGCCCAGCAGGAGGCAAGCTACCGGCGTGGCCTGATGGGGCTCGCCTACGAGATCGTCATCAACTCCGATCCGTGCATCTCCTACGTCATGGAGGAGAACACGGCGACGATGCAGACGCTGGTGATCGCGCACGCCGCCTTCGGCCATAACCACTTCTTCAAGAACAACTATCTGTTCAAGCAGTGGACCGACGCCGAGGGCATCCTCGACTATCTCGATTTCGCCAAGAGCTACATCGCCCGCTGCGAGGAGCGCTACGGCCACGGGGCCGTCGAGCAGGTGCTCGACGCCGCGCATGCCCTGATGAGCCAGGGCGTCCACCGCTATCCCCGCAAGAAGCGCCCGGACCTCGCCAGCGAGCAGCGCCGCGAGCGCGAGCGCGAGGAGCACGGCGAGCAGATCTACAACGACCTCTGGCGCACGCTGCCGGCCAAGACCGGCGCGGCCAAGGGCGACCCGGCCCTGGAGCGGCGCAAGGCGCTGCTCGAGCTGCCGCAGGAGAACATCCTCTATTTCCTGGAGAAGGTCGCCCCGCGCCTGCGGCCGTGGCAGCGCGAGATCCTGCGGATCGTTCGGCTGGTGGCGCAGTATTTCTACCCGCAGCGCCAGACCAAGGTCATGAACGAGGGCTGCGCCACCTATTGCCACTACCGGATCATGAACGCGCTCTCGCAGAAGGGGCAGCTCAGCGAGGCGGCCTATCTCGAGTTCCTGACCTCGCACACCAACGTCATCCGTCAGCCGAACTTCGACGACCGCTCCTTCGGCGGCCACAATCCCTATGCGCTGGGCTTCGCCATGATGCAGGACATCGCCCGCATTGTGGAGAACCCGTCGGACGAGGATCGCGACTGGTTCCCCGACATCGCCGGCACGGGCGATGCCATGTCGGTGCTGCGCGATTGCTGGGAGAATTACCGCGACGAGAGCTTCATCGCGCAATTCCTCTCGCCCAAGCTCATGCGCGACATGCGCCTGTTCCACGTGGTGGACGACCCCGACGAGCCGGAGATGCGGGTCGAGGCGATCCACGACGAGCGCGGCTACCGCAAGATGCGTCGCTCCTTCGCCCGGCAATACGACGTGGCGTGGCTCGATCCCGATATCGAGGTGGTGGACGTCGATCTGGAGGGCGACCGCAAGCTCATCCTCCACCACAAGGCGCTCAACCGCATCACCCTGCAGAAGGAGGACGCACGGCGCGTGCTCCAGCACCTCGCCGACCTTTGGGGCTACGACGCGGTGCTGAAGGAGGTCGACCCGGCGAGCGGCGCGGTGCTCGTGGAGCACAACGCGAGCGCGCGGCCGATCTTTTTCTAGGACATCTCCCTTCACCCCCCTCATCCTGAGGTGCTGAGCGTCAGCTCAGCCTCGAAGGAGGCTCCAGCTCGCGATGTGATCCCTGGAGTCCCCCCCCTTCGAGGCCGCTACGCGGCACCTCAGGATGAGGGTCATGGTGGGAGTGGCGTCGTCAGAGCGAGAGCAGCGCAGCGCTCGCGTCGCGCGCGGCCTCCGCGAGGCGCACACGGCCGCCATCCAGAACAGCCCCTCCCCCCGCGATCAGGGCGAGCGCCGCCGGGTAGAGCCGGTGTTCCTGCACGATGACGCGGGCGGCCAGCGTGTCCGCGTCGTCGCCGGGCAGGACCGGCACCGCCGCCTGGGCGACGATCGGCCCGGCATCGAGCTCCGGCACGACGTAGTGGACGGTGCAGCCATGGAGCCGCACGCCGGCTTCGAGGGCGCGCTCATGCGTATGCGTACCCTTGAACAGCGGCAGCAGCGAGGGGTGGATGTTGATCATCCGCCCGGCCCAAGACTCGACGAAGGCGTCGGTGAGGATGCGCATGAAGCCCGCAAGCACGATCAGCTCGATGCCGGCAGCCTCCAGCTCCCGTTGCAGGGCTGCATCGAAACCCGCGCGATCGGGATAGGCCCTGTGGTCGATGGCGCGCGCCGGGATGCCGGCTTCCCGGGCACGGTCGAGACCGGCGGCATCGGGGCGGTTCGACAGGACGAGCACGATCTCGGCCGGGTAGTCCGAAGCACGGGCCGCCTCGATCAGCGAGACCATGTTGGAGCCGCGGCCGGAGATCAGGATCGCGACGCGTTTCCGTGTGTTCTGGGTTTGGGCGGACATGGGCGTTCCGGGCAATCTCCGGTCATCCCATTGTTCCCCTCATCCTGAGGTGCCGCGTCAGCGGCCTCGAAGGCGGGATCCAGGGATCGCGGGACTCTTGGAGCCCTCCTTCGAGGCCTCCGCTTCGCTACGGCACCTCAGGACGAGGTGAGTGGATGGGAGCAGGCGGCCTTGCGCGGTTACAGCGCCAGCCGCCCCGTGAACGTCACCGGCTCCGCCCCCCGCTCGGTGATCCGTCCGAGACGCACCGGCGCCTCGCCGGCTTCCGCGAGCGCGGCGGCGACGGCATCGGCCGCATCGGCGGCGGCGACCACCACCATGCCGATCCCGCAATTGAAGGTCCGCAGCATCTCCGGCTCGGCGACGCCCCCCTCTCGTGCCAGCCATCCGAAAACCGGCGGCACGGAGATCGCGGACAGATCGACCTCGATGCCGACGCCCTCGGGCAGGACGCGGGGCAGGTTGTCGGGGAAGCCGCCGCCGGTGATGTGAGCGAGGGCGCGGATGCCGCCCGCGCGCTTCAGGGCGGCCAGCAGCGGCTTCACGTAGATCCGCGTCGGCTGCAGCAGAGCCTCTCCCAGCGAGCGGCCCGGCGCGAACGGCGCGTCGGCGTCGTAGGAGAGGCCGGTCTTGGCCACGATCCGGCGCACCAGCGAGAAACCGTTGGAATGGACGCCGGACGACGGCAGTCCCAGCACCGCATCACCCGGCAGGATGCCCGGCCGCGGCAGCAGCGTGCCGCGCTCGGCCGCGCCCACCGAGAAGCCGGCGAGGTCGTAATCGGAGCCGTCGTAGAGGCCCGGCATCTCGGCGGTCTCACCGCCGATCAGCGCGCAGCCCGCCTGCCGGCAGCCCTCGGCGATGCCGCGCACGATGTCGGCGCCGACGCCCGGAACGAGCTTGCCGGTGGCGTAATAGTCGAGGAAGAACAGCGGCTCGGCGCCCTGGACGATGATGTCGTTGACGCACATCGCCACGAGGTCGATGCCGATCGTGGCGTGTCGCCCGGTCTCGATGGCGATCTTCACCTTGGTGCCGACGCCGTCATTGGCGGCGACCAGGATCGGATCCTTGAAGCCCGCGGCCTTGAGATCGAACAGGCCGCCGAAGCCGCCGATCTCCGCATCCGCCCCCGGCCGGCGCGTGGCGCGCACCAGCGGCTTGATGGTCTCCACGAGCGCGTTGCCCGCGTCGATATCGACGCCGGCCTGCGCGTAGGTGAGCCCGTTCCCGTCCTGCGCCGTCATCGCCGTCCCGTCGCACATCCACGATTCATGGACATGCGCTGCCACATCGCGGCGCGAATGGCCACTACCGCGCGCGCAAAGCGCCGCATTCGGGCACAGTATCCTGCACCGGATCCGGCATCGACCGGATGTGGCCAGGACGCGGCGCCTTGACCCGCAGGGCCACGCTTCCCACACTTCTGCCACGGCGACGAGACGTAGGGAGCCTCGATGCGCGCACGGGCCATCATCGGGCTTTCGATTCTCGCGGTCCTCATCTTCCTGCTCTACGAGCTGCGCGAGGTGATGCTGCCCTTCGTGGCGGGGCTCGCGCTCGCCTACCTGCTCGATCCCCTCGCCGATCGGCTGGAGCGGCTCGGCCTCGGGCGGCTCGCCGCCACGCTCATCATCCTGGCGGGTTTCGTCGTCGGCTTCGTGGTGCTGCTCATCCTCGTGGTGCCGCTCGCCGCTGGACAGATCGCGGCCCTCGTCAACACCTTGCCGGGCACCGTCTCGCGTCTGCAATCGATCCTGGTCGAGCGGGCCGGGCCGCTGCTGGAGCGGCTCGGCGGCAAGGAGGTGGTGGGCGAGCTGCAATCCTCCGTCGGCACGCTGGTCGGCCAGGGCGGGACGTGGTTCCTCGCCTTCCTCAAGTCGCTCTGGACCGGCAGCCAGGCTCTGGTCTCGATCGCCTCGCTCCTCGTCGTCACCCCGGTCGTCGCCTTCTACCTGCTGCACGACTGGGATCGGATGATCGCGGCGCTGGACCGCTGGGTGCCGCCGCGCCACCGCCCGACGGTGCGACGGCTCGCCGGCGAGATCGACGGCGCCGTGACCGGCTTCGTGCGCGGGCAGAGCCTCGTCTGCCTGATCCTCGGCTCGTTCTACGCCGTCGGCCTGTTCTTCGTCGGGCTGAACTTCGGCGTCCTGATCGGAATGATCTCGGGCTTCCTCACCTTCATCCCCTATGTCGGCACGCTCACCGGCTTCATGCTGTCGGTCGGCGTCGCCCTGGCGCAATGGTGGCCGACCGGCGACTGGCTGCATATCGGGCTGACCGTCGGCGTGTTCGTCATCGGCCAGTTCCTCGAGGGCAACGTCATCTCGCCGAAGCTCGTCGGCGACTCGGTCGGCCTGCATCCGGTCTGGCTGATGTTCGCGCTGCTCGCGTTCGGCTCGCTGTTCGGCTTCCTCGGCCTGCTGCTCGCCGTGCCGGTCGCCGCTTCCCTCGGCGTGCTCGTCCGCTTCGGCATCGAGCGTTACCTGGAGAGCCGTCTCTATCGCGGCGACGGGCCGGTGCTGATCGGCGAGACCGAGGCCGCCCGTCTGCCGATCCGCGATTGACAGGTCCGTCACTCGGCGTGCGGCCCGGCGCGCTATATGCTGTCCCCATGCGCGACACCGCCCCCCCGAAGCAGCTGACCTTCGACCTGCCGCTCGACCCGCGCTACGGCGCGGAGGATTTCCTGGTCAGCCCCTCGAACGAGGAGGCCTATGGCCTGATCGAGGCGTGGCCGGACTGGCCGGACACGGTGTTCCTGCTCAAGGGCCCACCGGGCAGCGGCAAGAGCCATCTCGCCTCGATCTGGGCGAGCCGGGCCCAGGCCTGGACCGTGACCGCCGCGTCGGTCGGGAGCAGCGACGTCGCCCACCTGATCTCCAACGGCGCCCTGGTGGTCGAGGACGTGGACCGGGCGGAGGGCCGCGACGAGGCCGCCCTGTTCCACCTGCTCAATCTGGCCCGCGAGCGGCGCTTCCCCGTGCTCCTCACCGCCTCCGGGCCCGTGGACGGCTTCGGACTCAAGGTTGCGGATCTGCGCTCGCGCCTGCGGCTCGCACCGGGTGCCGAGATCGGCCCGCCGGACGACGCGCTGCTCAAGGCGGTGATCGTGAAGCTGTTCGTCGATCGTCAGCTCGTGGTCGATCTGTCCGTGGTCGAGGCCCTGGCGTTTCGCATCGACCGTTCGCTGGCCCGCGCCCGCGAGGTGGTGGCCGAGCTCGATCGTGACGCCCTCGGCCGTCGGCGCCGCATCTCGAAGCCGCTCGCGCTCGCCGTGCTGGACCGGATTGGCGGCAGCGAGCCCGCGATGGAGGAGGACGGGCCGTGATGCGGCGTGCGGCGCACCTGCTGCTCGCGCTCCTGGCCTTCGGGCCGGCAACCGCGCGAGCGGCTCTGGAGGGTGTGCCGCCCGGCGGCATCGACAATTGGTCCGACCTGCGGAACCTGTTCGTGCGATGCTGGACGGTCCCGAAGGGAACCGAAGGCTCGCTGATCGCCTTCCAGTTCCTGCTGGCCCCCGATGGCGGCATGCGGGGCCCGCCTCGCGTGGTCGGCAAGCGCCTGACCGGGGATGCGGATGCGCAGAAACGCTTCTCGGACGCGGCCTACGCGCCGTTCTCGCGCTGCCTGCCCGCGCCGCTGACGCCGGGGTTCAAGGCGTTGCTCGGCGAGACGCTGATCCATCTGAGCTACGTCAACGGCCCCCGCATCAAGGCCCGCAATCTCGGCGCAGCCATGACGATCTTCGCCGAGGAGGCGCGACGGGAGGCGGAATAGGCCGCGCCGGTCAGTCCGGCCGCCGTCACGAAACTGTCAAACAAGCGCGGGCCGCTCATGCTACGGAGCCGGCCGCGATCGAAACGGAGAGGAGCCCGCGCGTTGTCGGAAGCCGAGACGGACGGTCTGGTGCAGGACGCCGAGGCGCTGGAGGCCGAAGAGACCAGCCTCGCCACGGAGAGGGGTGTTCGCAGCGAGACGGCGCGCGCCCGCACGGCGCGGGCCGCGCGCATCATTGCCGCCGAGAAGGCCGCCGAGAAGCCGCCGGAGCCGGAAGCCGGCACCGATCCCACAGCGACCGTGGCCGCCCGCGAACCGGTGATCGAGGCGGGCCGCGCCCTGCGGCACTCGCCCGAGCGCTTCGTCAACCGCGAGCTGTCCTGGCTGCAATTCAACCGCCGGGTTCTGGAAGAGGCCTCCAACCCCAACCATCCGCTGCTGGAGCAGCTGCGCTTCCTCTCGATCTCGGCCAACAACCTCGACGAGTTCTTCATGGTGCGCGTCGCCGGCCTGCATGATCAGGTTCGCGCCGGCCTCACCGTGCCCTCGCAGGACGGGCTCTCCCCCGCCGAGCAGCTCGTGCGGATCGGCAACGAGGTGTCGCGGCTGGCCCTCGACCAGCAGGAACGCTGGCGCCAGCTGCGCGCGGAGCTGAACGTCAACGGCATCCACCTCGCCGAGCCGGCGGAGCTGTCGGCCGAACTCCTCGCCTGGCTCGAAGACTACTTCCTGGCCCATGTCTTCCCGGTGCTGACGCCGCTGGCCATCGACCCGGCCCACCCGTTCCCCTTCATCCCCAATCTCGGCTCGACCATCGCCTTCATGCTGGTGCGCCCCCGCGACGGGCGGACCTTGCGGGCGCTGATCCGCATGCCGGCGGTGCTCGACCGCTTCGTCCGCCTGCCCGATCAGGACGGCGACGCGACGGCGCGCTTCATCGCCATCGAGCAGGTGATCGTGAAGTTCGCCGCGCGCCTGTTCCCCGGCTACACCCTGAAGGCGCAGGGCGCCTTCCGCGTCGTGCGCGATTCCGACCTCGAGATCGAGGAAGAGGCCGAGGACCTCGTCCTGCACTTCGAATCGGCGATCAAGCGCCGCCGCCGCGGCGTGGTGATCCGCCTCGAAGTCGAGGCCGGCATGACCGAGGAGCTGCGCGCCTTCGTGGCCGACGAGCTGGAGATCGCCCCCGACGCGATCTTCCTCGTGGAGGGGACGCTGGCGCTCAACGAGCTGTCGCAGATCGTCGGGATCGACCGGCCGGACCTGAAGTTCAAGCCCTACAATCCGCGCTTCCCCGAGCGCATCCGCGAGTCCGGCGGCGACGTGTTCGCCGCGATCCGCCAGAAGGACTTCTGCGTCCACCACCCCTACGAGTCGTTCGATTCGGTGGTGCAGTTCCTCTACCAGGCCGCCCGCGATCCGAACGTGGTGGCGATCAAGCAGACGCTCTACCGCACCTCCTCGAACTCACCGATCGTCGCGGCTTTGGCCGAGGCGGCGGAGGCCGGCAAATCGGTGACCGCCCTGGTCGAGCTGAAGGCCCGCTTCGACGAGGAGGCCAATATCCGCTGGGCGCGCAATCTCGAGAAGGCGGGCGCGCAGGTCGTGTTCGGCTTCGTCGAGCTGAAGACGCATGCCAAGCTATCGATGGTGGTGCGCCGCGAGGGCGACCGGCTCGTCACCTACTGCCATGTCGGCACCGGCAATTATCACCCGATCACCGCGCGCATCTACACGGACCTGTCCTTCTTCACCGCCGATCCGGCGATCGGCCGGGACGTGTCGCGCATCTTCAACTTCGTCACCGGCTATGCCGAGCCGGCCGAACTGGAGCGCATGGCGGTCTCGCCGCTGACGCTCAAGCCGCGCCTGCTCCAGCACATCGAGGAAGAGATCGCCCACGCCAAGGCCGGGCGACCGGCGGCGATCTGGATCAAGTGCAACTCGCTGGTCGACAGCCAGATCATCGACGCGCTCTACGACGCCAGCCAGGAAGGCGTGCAGATCGATTGCGTGGTGCGGGGCATCTGCTGCCTGCGCCCCGGCATCCCCGGTCTCTCCGAGACGATCCGGGTGAAATCCATCGTCGGGCGCTTCCTCGAGCACGGGCGCGTCTACGCCTTCGGCAACGGCGCCGGGCTGCCGCATCCGAAGGCGACCGTTTACATCTCGTCGGCCGATCTGATGAGCCGCAACCTCGACCGCCGCGTCGAGGCCTTACTGCCGATCACCAATCCGACTGTGCATCAGCAGGTGTTGGACCAGATCATGCTGGCCAACCTCCTCGACAACCGGCAGAGCTGGCGTGTACTGGCCTCAGGTGCCTGCGAGCGGATCGGCCCTGCCGAAGGGGAAGAGCCGTTCAATGCGCACAAGTATTTCATGACGAATCCGAGCCTGTCCGGGCGCGGCAAGTCGTCGAAGAAGTCGAGCCCGCGGGCGCTCAGCCGCCGCGCACATCGCTCGTGACCGACAGGCTCCGTGCCGGAGCAACCACGCCCCGGCGCGTCACCATCGACGAGCGCGCCGCCGGGCTCGCCCCGGGGTGCCTCCCTGGCAAGGGGATCGCATGGGTCCGCCCCGTTCGCACCTGACGCTCGCCCACGATGCCGAACGGCCGGGGCCCATGACGAGCACCATGACCGCACCCGTCGCGATCATCGATATCGGCTCGAACTCCGTGCGGCTCGTCGCCTATGACGGGCTGCAGCGGGCGCCGACGCCGCTCTACAACGAGAAGGTCCTGTGCGGCCTCGGCCGCGCGGTCTTCTCAACCGGGCGGCTCAACGACGAGTCGGTGCAGCGGGCGCTCACCGCCCTTCGGCGCTTCCGCGTTCTGTGCGACACCATGCGGATCACGCGCATCTTCGTGCTCGCCACGGCGGCGGCCCGCGACGCTGCCAACGGTCCGGCCTTTCTCGACGCGGCCCGCGCCGCGCTCGGGCAGGAGATCCAGCTCCTGTCGGGCCGACGCGAGGCGGAATTGTCGGCGCTCGGCGTCGTCTCCGGCTTCTACGCCCCGGACGGCGTGGTGGGCGATCTCGGCGGCGGCTCGCTCGAACTCGTCGATGTCCACGGCGTCACCGTCGGTTTGGGCGTGACCATGCCGCTCGGCGGGCTGGCGCTCCAGGACCTGTCCGAGAACTCCCCCAAGAAGGCGCGGAAGATCGCCCGCGACCACCTGCGAAAGGCCGAGCCTCAGCTGGAGACTCTGCGCGGCCGCACCTTCTACGCCGTCGGCGGCACGTGGCGGGCTCTGGCGCGGCTGCATCAGGCGGCGCGCGGCTACCCGCTCCACGTCATGCACGGCTACACCGTCGAACCGTCCGACGAATTGAGCTTCCTCGAAATGGTCGAGACGACCGATACGGCGACGCTCCAGGAGGTCGAGACCATCTCCGAGGCGCGCCGGCCGCTGCTGGCCTACGGTGCCGTGGTGCTGGAGGAGATCATCCGCCTGGGCCGGCCCCGCGAGATCGCGATCTCGGCGGGCGGCGTGCGCGAGGGACTCCTGTTCGAGCAACTCGACCGCGAGGCCCGGGCCCTCGATCCGCTGATCGTCTCGGCCCAGGAACTGAACGACCAGCGCGCCCGCTCTCCCGGCCACGGCGAGGAGCTGCGTGCCTGGACCGACCGCTTCGTCGAGACCCTCGACGGGCCGGAGACCGCGGGGGAGCGCCGCCTGCGCCACGCCGCCTGCCTGTTGTCGGATATCGGCTGGCGCGCCCATCCCGATTATCGCGGCGAGCAGAGCCTCAACGTCATTGCCAACGCCGCCTTCACCGGCATCGACCATCCGGGACGGGCCTACCTCGCCCTCTCCGGCTACTTCCGCCACGAGGGCGTCGCCCCGGAAAAGGCGAGCCCGATGCTGCGCGGGCTTGCCGGGCCGCGCCTCTTCGACCGCGCCCGGCTGATCGGTGCGCTCCTGCGGGTCGCCTTCCCGGTCTCGGCCGGCATGGCCGGTCCCCTCGCGCGGATGCCGGTGGCAGTGGAGGACGGGAAGGTCGTCCTGCGGCTGCCGCGCGAATGGGAGGCCTTGAACGGCGAGCGCCTTCTCAACCGCGTCCGCGGCCTCGGCCGGGTGATCGGTCTCGACGGGCGCATCGACGTCGCCTGACGGATCCCGGCCCGGACGCTCAGCGAAGCGTCAGCGGAAAGCTGAGCTCGGTATAGCCTTCCAGCGTCAGCAGGCCGGGCGGCGGAGGGGCGAACGGACCGGCGGCCTCGACGGCACGGCGCGCCCGTTCGCCCAGGGCCGGACTCCCCTCCTCGATCGCCACCCCGTCGAGGGCGCCGTCGGCGGCGATCCGCACCCGCAGGGTCACCGGGCCGCCGCGCCCCGGCGCGACCCGGTCCGCCGCGCCGATGCGGCTGACGACGGTGGCGACCCAGGCGCGGGCCTTGGCATCGACCCGCGGGGCCGCCGCCGCGGGCGGCATCGGCAGCGCGAGGAGCGACAGGACGAAACAGCGCGTCAGAAAACGGAACGCCACGCGACACCACTCCGGCGGCCGGGCTCGAAGCCGGCCCGTGAGAATGAAACGATAGAGCCGATCGGAAGAGGCAGCCGCATCCGTCTGGAGCGACCGGACGATGATGGTTCGTGCCGGCAGCCCGCGCCGCCGCAACAAAAAGGGCGCCCTGGGGCGCCCCGAACGCAAGACCGGGACCGATCACATCGTCGTGTCGGTCACGGTGACGCGTCTCACATGCGGTTCTTCTTGGACTTCATCTTCTTCGACTTCATCGGGCCGCTGCCGGACATCTTTCCGCTCATCTTGCTGTCGGGCTGCACGCCGGTGGCGTTGGAGCCGGTCATCTGTGCGGTATTGCCGCTCTGGGCCGAAGCCGGGGTGGCGATCGCCGCCGCACCGAGGATGAGGGCGGCAGAGAGAGCGATGGCGTGCTTCATGGGGCGTCTCCCGATTTGTCGTTGCAGACTTCCGAACCGCAACGACAACGAGGTCCTGCGGCCGAGGTTCCGCCCGCGGACCGACAGCCTTGTCACTGCGCCGCAACACGAATTCGGCGCGAGCCCCATCCCTGGGCCGCTCAGATCGTGGCCGCCGCACCCCGCCGCAGATGCTCGTCCAAGCGCGGCATGATCTCGACGAAGTTGCACGGGCGGTGGCGATAATCGAGCTGGCTCGCCAGGATCCCGTCCCAAGCATCGCGGCAGGCGCCGGGCGAGCCCGGCAGCACGAAGATGTAAGTGGCGCCCGCCACCCCCGCGGTCGCCCGCGATTGCAGCGTCGAGGTGCCGATTTTTTCGTAGCTGATGCGATGAAAGATCGCCGAGAACCCGTCCATCCGCTTCTCGAACAGCGGCTCCAAGGCCTCCGGCGTCACGTCGCGACCCGTAAAACCGGTGCCGCCGGTGGTGAGGATTACGTCGATCCCCGGATCGCGCACCCAGGCCCCGACCCGCTCGCGAATAGCGCCGACCTCGTCCGGCACGATGTCCCGCTCCGCCAACCGATGCCCGGCCTCGGTCAACCGTGCGGCGAGCGTATCGCCGGACTTGTCGTCGGCGAGCGTGCGCGTGTCGGACACCGTCAGCACGGCGATCGAGAGGGGGATGAAGGAGCGGGCAGGTTTTGAGTCGGACATCGGCGTCTCGCGGGCGTTCACGGCGGATGCTGCCGCATATGGCGTCGCCCTGTCGACTTGTCCCGTGAATGTCCGGCGGGCACGGCAGGGGCGCCGGGGAACGCGTTTACGCTCCCTCCCGCCCCATGCTAGGCGCCGTCGCAAATCGCGCGTCCGGACGAGGCCTCGAACAGCATGATTCCCCGTTATTCCCGCCCCGAGATGGCCGCGATCTGGTCGCCGGAGAGCCGGTTCCGGATCTGGTTCGAGATCGAGGCCCATGCCACCACCGCGCTGGCCAATATCGGCGTCGTCCCGAAGGAGGCCGCCGACAAGGTGTGGGAGAAGGGCCGCGACGCGGTCTTCGACGTCGCCCGCATCGACGCGATCGAGGCGGTGACGAAGCACGACGTCATCGCCTTCCTGACGCACCTGGCCGAGATCGTCGGGCCGGAGGCGCGCTTCGTCCACCAGGGCATGACCTCCTCGGACGTGCTGGACACCTGCCTCAACGTGCAGCTGACGCAGGCCGCCGACATCCTGATCAAGGATCTCGACGCGCTGCTCGCCGCCCTGAAGCGGCGCGCCTTCGAGCATAAGCTGACCCCGACCATCGGCCGCTCGCACGGCATCCATGCCGAGCCGGTCACATTCGGCCTCAAGCTGGCCCAGGCCTATGCCGAATTCGACCGTGCGAAGGAGCGCCTGATCGCGGCGCGCAAGGAAGTCGCGACCTGCGCGATCTCGGGTGCGGTCGGCACCTTCGCCAACATCGATCCGCGGGTGGAGGAATACGTCGCCGAACAGATGGGACTCCAGCCGGAGCCGGTCTCGACCCAGGTGATCCCGCGCGACCGCCACGCCATGTTCTTCGCGGTGCTCGGCGTGATCGCGAGTTCGATGGAGCGGCTCGCCATCGAGGTGCGCCATCTCCAACGCACGGAAGTGCTGGAGGCCGAGGAATTCTTCTCCGAGGGGCAGAAGGGCTCGTCCGCCATGCCCCACAAGCGCAACCCGGTGCTCACCGAGAACATCACCGGTCTCGCCCGCATGGTGCGCGGCTACGTGACCCCGGCGCTGGAGAACGTCGCGCTCTGGCACGAGCGGGACATCTCCCATTCCTCGGTCGAGCGCATGATCGGTCCGGACGCCACCGTCACCCTCGACTTCGCGCTGGCGCGGCTCACCAGTGTGATCGACAAGCTGCTGATCTACCCGGCCAACATGCAGAAGAATCTCGACCGGCTCGGCGGCCTCGTCCATTCGCAGCGGGTGCTGCTGGCCCTCACCCAGGGCGGCGTCTCGCGGGAGGATTCGTATCGGCTGGTCCAGCGCAACGCGATGCCGGTCTGGCGCGGCGAGGGCGATTTCCTGACGCTGCTCAAGGCCGATCCGGAGGTGACCGCGGTGCTGAAGCCGGAGCAGATCGAGGAGTGCTTCGACCTCGGCTATCACCTCAAGCACGTCGACACGATTTTCTCGCGCGTGTTCGGGGCGGCCTGAGCGGGGACGTCCAGCACGGAATCTGCTTCTCCACGCGACGACGGAACGCCCGAGACCTCCGATGACCCGCACCGCCTACCTCAACGGTGAGTTTCTGCCCCTCGACGAGGCCCGCATTCCGGTGATGGACCGCGGCTTCCTGTTCGCCGACGGGATCTACGAGGTCGCGGCGGTGCTCGGCGGCAAGCTCGTCGACAACGCCGCGCATCTCGCCCGCCTCGACCGCTCGCTGTCGGAGATCGGCATCCGCAATCCGCATTCCGCACAGGAATGGGAACGGTTGGAGACGGAACTCGCGACCCGCAACGGGCTCACCGAGGGGCTCGTCTACATCCAGGTCACGCGGGGTGTGGCCGAGCGCGACTTCTCCTTCCCGAAGGAGGACGTGGCACCGACCGTGATGATGTTCACCCAGGCCAAGAGCATCGTCGCCAATCCCCTGGCCGAGATTGGGGCGAAGGCGATCACCGTCCCGGATCTCCGCTGGAAGCGCCGCGACATCAAGTCGGTGGCTTTGCTGGCGCAGGTCATCGCCAAGCAGCAGGCGGCGGAGGCCGGCGCGGCGGAGGCCTTCATGGTCGAGGACGGCGTGGTGACGGAGGGCTCGTCCTCCTCGGTCTTCATCGTGACCAAGGCCGGCGCGATCGTGACGCGCCCGCTCTCGCACGCGCTGCTGCCGGGCATCACCCGGGCCGCCGTGCTGGCCCTCGCCGCCGAGACCGGGCTCGCCTTCGAGGAGCGGCTCATCAACGCCCGCGAACTCACCGAGGCGGCGGAAGCCTTCTACACCTCGGCCTCGGCCTTCGTGATGCCGGTGGTCGAGATCGACGGCCACACGCTCGGCGATGGCCGGCCGGGGCCGGTGGCGCGGCGCCTGCGCGAACTCTACTTCGCCTTCGCCGAGGGCCGGCGGGGATAGGCGTGCGGAGATCCGAAGAGGACCGCGAAGAGGAACGTCCATGGGGGCGCCCCCGTTGGTCCGCATAGGATCGACTGAGGACGCTATGACTTTCGGAAAGACGATGTTCGGTGCCGCCGCCCTGTTTGCCGCTTTCGCCGGCACGGTGGCGCTCGCACAGGATCCCTCCGTGCCCCAGCGCGGGCAGGACAGCGACCCCAAGCTGCCGGCCCCCAACGACCGGGTCCCCGAGAAGGTCCGGCCGGAGGGCGATACGACCGGGACCACGCTGAGCGACAAGCTCGAGAAGTCGGATGGCGTGATCAAGCCGCCGGCCGGCGTCGATCCCGAGATCCGGACCATCGCGCCGGATCCGACCCCGAACTCGACGCCGGTCATCAAGCCGCCGGGCAACGCCAAGTAGTCGCTGGAGACGAGTTCGAGCACGGCAGCCCCGCAGGTAGCGGGGGGCCGGTCCCCAGCCGGCACGGGCCGCTTCGCTTGACGGGCCTGCGCAGATCGCCGAAGACGCCCCGTATCTTTGATCCCCCGGCGCAAGGCCGGGGTTTTCGCGCGTGGCGCACCCGCTTGGCGCTCGCGCGGCGATATCGGCCCGAAGGGTGATTGCCGGCTTGGCTTACGGCCGCGGCAAGGCATCGACAGGCCGGGGCACCGTTCCGGAATCGTTTCGGGGCGAGGCGCCGGCGATTACGAGACAGGTCACACGCGCATGGCGAACGTCGTCGTCGTAGGCGCCCAATGGGGCGACGAGGGCAAGGGCAAGATCGTCGACTGGCTCTCCGAGCAGGCCGACATCGTGGTGCGCTTTCAGGGCGGCCACAATGCGGGCCACACGCTGGTGGTGGGCAACGCGGTCTACAAGCTGTCGCTGCTGCCCTCGGGCGTGGTTCGTGAGAACACCCTGGGCGTCATCGGCAACGGCGTCGTGCTCGATCCCTACGCCCTCGCCTCCGAGATCGATCGCTTGGCCGGACAGGGCATCACGGTCACGCGGGAGAATCTGCGCGTGGCCGACAACGCCACGCTGATCCTCTCGCTTCACCGCGAACTCGACGCCCTGCGCGAGGACGGGGCTCCGGGCACCAAGATCGGCACGACCAAGCGCGGCATCGGACCGGCCTACGAGGACAAGGTCGGTCGCCGCGCCATCCGGCTGATGGATCTCGCCGAGCCAGAGACCCTGCCGCCGAAGATCGAGCGCCTGCTCGCCCACCACAATGCGCTCCGCCGCGGCTTCGGTCTCGAGGAGATCGCGGAGCAGACGATTCTCGACGAGCTGACCGGCATCGCCGACCGGGTGCTGCCCTATCAGGACACCGTCTGGCACCTGCTCGACGAGGCGCGCCGCAAGGGCAGCCGCATCCTGTTCGAGGGCGCCCAGGGCGCGCTCCTCGACGTCGATCACGGCACCTATCCCTTCGTCACCTCCTCCAACACCGTGGCGGGTCAGGCCGCGACCGGTTCGGGGCTGGGGCCGCGGGCGATCGGCTACGTCCTCGGGATCGCCAAGGCCTACACCACCCGCGTCGGCGAAGGTCCCTTCCCGACGGAGCTCCACGACGCGATCGGCCAGCGCATCGGCGAGCGCGGCCACGAATTCGGCACGGTGACCGGGCGCAAGCGCCGCTGCGGCTGGTTCGATGCCTGCCTCGTGCGCCAGACCGTGCAGACCTCGGGCATCGACGGCATCGCGCTGACCAAGCTCGACGTGCTCGACGGCTTCGACGAGATCAAGGTCTGCACCGCCTACGACATCGACGGCAAACGCTACGAGCACCTGCCGGCGAGCCAGGCCGCGCAGCAGCGCGCGGTGCCGGTCTACGAGACGATTCCCGGCTGGCCCGGCACCACCGCGGGCGCGCGGTCTTGGGCGGAACTGCCGGCCCAGGCGATCAAGTATGTGCGCCGGATCGAAGAGTTGATCGGGGCACCGGTGGCGCTCCTCTCGACCTCGCCGGAGCGCGACGACACGATCCTCATGCACAATCCCTTCGAGGATTGAGCGCAGGATTGGACCGGTAGAGCCGGCGGACAGGACAGGCGGATCCGGGCACGATGGCCGACTATTATCCGTTGCTCGCGCGCGCGCTCGAAGCCCTGCCCGATCGTACGCCGGCCTTGCGCAAGGCGGTCTACGACCGGGCCCGCAGCGCCCTGATCGGGCAGTTGCGCAATCTCGATCCGCCGGTGCCGGGAGCCGATATCGAGTTGGAGCGCAAGGCGCTCGACGCGGCGATCGGGCGGCTGGAGATCGAGTACGGCACCACGCCCGCGGCCCCATCGGCGGCGCCCGCACCGGCTCCGGCAGTGCCGTCGGGTCGGCCCGAGCCCAGGGCGGAGATGCCGGCGGTGGCGCCCGCTGCGCCGCCTCGGCCCGAGGCCGCTTCGCCCAAGCCCGTCGAGGCGAAACCGCCGCAGGCCGATCCTGTCGAGCCCGCGACGCCGATACTGCCGCCCGCTGAGCTGCGCGCGCCCGAGCCGGTGCCGGAGGCGGCGCTCACCTCCGATCATCTGCCGGAGCCCGGCCCGCCGGTCGACGCGCAACCCTTCGTGCCGCCCCCGCGCCGACCGAAGGTCGAGGAGCGGGCTGAGACACCGGGCTTCATTCCGGTCGCGGCGAATGCCGAGAGCGACGAAACCCCGTCGAACGATCCCGCGAACGGCCGCCAGCGACCGCGTATCGACGTGGTGGCGCCGTCGGGTGGTCGATCGCGCCTCCTGCGCAATCTGTTCGTCGGCGCGGTGCTGGTCAGCGTGATCGCCCTGATCGCCGTCGCGGCCTTCTTCCTGCGCGACCAGCCGTCCGAGCTACAGCGCAATACGGCCGAGACTCAGGAAGGAACCCCCGCCGAGACCCCGGACGCGAAATTCGCCGACCGGGTCGGCGGCGAGGCGGAGTCGCGTCCGAAGCCGGCGGCCCCCGGCGCAGCACCGGCACAGCCGGAGATGACGGTCTCGCAGCGCGCGGTTCTCTACGAGGAAAACACCGCCGATCCACGCGCCCAGCCCAATGCCGTCGGCGGCCACGCGGTCTGGCGGCTCGACACCGTGAGTGGCGAGCAGGGTGAGCCGCTGCAGACGGTTCTGCGCGCCACGATCGAGTATCCGGAAGCCGGGCTCACGCTGACGATGACCCTGCGGCGCAACCGCGACGCGACCCTTCCGGCCTCGCACACGATCGAACTGGCTTTCACCAATTACGGCTCGGGCGCCAAGCGTTCGGTGCAGAATGTCGGCCTGCTTCAGCCCAAGGAGGAGGAATCGGCCCGCGGCTCGCCGGTGTCAGGCCTTCCGGTGCGGGTGCGCGAGAACCTGTTCCTGATCGGCCTGTCGTCACTCAAGAGCGACGTCGACCGCAACACCGATCTGTTGCTGCACCGGAACTGGTTCGACCTTCCCGTCTCCTACGCATCGGGCTCGCGGGCGATCCTGACCTTCGAGAAGGGCAGCGCGGGCGCCCGCGCCATGCAGGCCGCCTTTGACGCCTGGAAGGACTGAGAAGTCCGGGTTTTCGAAGGGCTCGCCCCGCTGGCGGGGCGGGGGGGGGGCCCCCGCCTCCCCGGAGCCCGAGACCTTACGCCCGTGCCTCGGTACGGGGCAGTTCGCGCGTGGCGAGATTGCGCTTGACCGCTTCCTGCACCTTCTCGAAGGCGCGCACCTCGATCTGACGCACGCGCTCACGGGAGACGCCGAACTCACCGGACAGATCCTCCAGCGTGATCGGGTCGTCGGCGAGCCGCCGCGCCTCGAAGATGCGGCGCTCACGGGCATTGAGCACGCCGAGAGCGTCGCGCAGGGCCGAGAGGCGGTTGCGCCCCTCCTCCTCGCGGGCCAGCACCGTCTCCTGGCTCGGGCTGTTGTCGACCAGCCAGTCCTGCCACTCGCCCTCGCCCTCCTCGCGCAGGGGCGCGTTGAGCGAGGTATCGCCGGACAGGCGACGGTTCATGTCGACCACGTCCTGCTCGGGCACCCCGAGCGAAGTGGCGATCGACTTGACCTGATCGGGGCGAAGATCCCCCTCGTCGAGGGCAGAGATACGACCCTTGGCCTTGCGCAGGTTGAAGAACAGCTTCTTCTGGTTGGCGGTGGTGCCCATTTTCACGAGCGACCAGGAGCGCAGGATGTATTCCTGGATCGCCGCCTTGATCCACCACATGGCGTAGGTGGCCAAGCGAAAGCCCTTGTCCGGATCGAAGCGCTTGACCGCCTGCATCAGGCCGACATTGCCCTCGGACACCACTTCGCTGATCGGCAATCCGTAGCCGCGGTAACCCATGGCGATCTTGGCGACGAGGCGCAGATGCGAGGTGACGAGCCGGTGCGCGGCCTCGCGGTCGCCGTGGTCGCGCCAGGTCTTGGCCAGGGTGAATTCTTCCGCCGGCTCCAGCATCGGGAACTTGCGGATCTCGTCGAGGTAGCGCGAAAGGCCTCCCTCGTTGGCAAGCACGGGTAGTGCGCCAGCCATGTGCACCTCCTTCAACAGCCCCCCTGTCGGGCGGGCTCCAAGCGCGGCCGCTCCTCTTGAGCCGGCCATGCCGCATCCCATCTTAGACGGGTTCCGCCATGCCCGGTAGCGACCAACGCTGTTCACGCGGGGTCCAACGCGCGAAGCGGAGTCCGGGTTTAACGTGTCACGCGGGCGCACCCATCGCGGTGCCGAAACGCACCTTTTCGCCTTCGACCGGATCAAGCCTCCAACGCTCTGAGCAGATTTGAGAAATCCTCGGGCAGAGGGCTCTCGAACCGCAGCCGTTCGCCGGTGCGCGGATGCAGAAATCCGAGTTCGGCCGCGTGCAGCGCTTGGCGGTCCAGGGCGGCCAAGGCAGCCCGCGGCTTCTCGCTCAGCCGGGCCGCCTTGGTCTTGAAAGCGGCGCCGTAGGTGGCATCGCCGAGGAGCGGATGGCCCCGATGGCTCAGATGCACCCGGATCTGGTGGGTTCGCCCCGTCTCCAGACGGCAGCGCACCAGGGCCGTGAGCCCGTCGCCGCCCGGCAGATTCTCGACCCGGTAATGGGTGACGGCATGGCGCCCCTCCCCGTCCCGCACCACCGCGATTTTTTCGCGGTTATGGCGTGACCGTGCCAGGGACGCCGTGATGGTGCCGGCGCGGGGCTCCGGCACGCCCCAGACCAGGGCGAGATAGGCCCGCTCCAGCGCCCCGCTGCGGCCGTGATCGGCGAATTGGGCCGAGAGCCCCTGATGCGCGCGATCGTTCTTGGCGACGACGAGGAGCCCGCTCGTATCCTTGTCGAGCCGGTGGACGATGCCGGGCCGCCGCACACCGCCGATCCCCGAGAGGCTGTCCCCGCAATGGGCGATCAGCCGGTTGACCAGCGTGCCGTCCTCATGCCCCGCCGCCGGGTGGACGACGAGGCCCGCGGGCTTGTCGATGACGATCAGGTCGTCATCCTCGTGGACGACGACGAGCGGCAACGCCTCGCCCTGGGGCTCGGCGGGAAGCGGCGCCGGCACCAGAACCTCGAGGCGGCTCCCACCTGCGATTTTGCGCGACGGGTCGCGGATCTCCACATCGTCGCAGCGGACGTGGCCATCGCGGGCGAGCGCCTGAAGGCGGGCGCGGGAGAGATCCTCGAAGCCCCGGGCCAGGACGCGGTCGAGCCGCTCGGGTGCGGCCCCCGGTTCGACGACGAGGCTGCGGACGGTCGTATCGTGAGTCACCGAACTTTTCTCGCTGCAGCGCCCGAAACGGCTTGCCCGGGCGCGGAGGCCTCGCTATAGCACCACTCGCCGGCCCGGAAGCTCCCATCGTCTAGCGGTCTAGGACGTCGCCCTCTCACGGCGAAAACAGGGGTTCGATTCCCCTTGGGAGCGCCACCGGTCGAACAAGCCCCTGACGGGGCTTATTTTTTGCCTGAACGCCTTCCATCCAGACGCACCGGGCCCATCGGCTCGATCAGCCCCGTGCCGGCTTGCCGTCGTGGACGAGGCGGCGCGCATTCGGGCGCATCCTCGTCCTAGGTTTGTCAGGCCGCTTCGGCATCCGCGTAGGAGCGGCAATGTTCGAGGTAGCCGACCTCGTGGCGACCAGCGAGATCGACCACGCTCGACCACAGCCAGGAGGGCGCGCCCTCGGCTTGCGAGATGCCGCGGGTGACGTCGCGCCGCCAGTTTGTGCGAACGGTCGCCTTCATCTGCCGGCCATGGGAGGCACCGACCACGTGGGCGAGGTAGCGCGCCGCCCGCACCGCCTCGCCGCGACCGAACTGATCGACATCGAGCTTCAGGTCCTGCGGCAGCAATTCGCGCACCACGACCGGCTTCCCGAGAATCCGCGCGGGCAGCATGCGCTCACCCAGATTCGGCGACAGCGCCCGGGCGCCCGCCACGACGCGCTCGGCCGGGTTCTTCGGCATCTCGACGCCGGGCGCCGGCGGTGCCGCCGCGGCGACCGCCTCCTTCAGATCGACCAGCGCCAGCCTCGGCTTCTCGCCGCGCTCGTCGATGCGCAGCAAGGCGGCGTAGCGCAGGAAGCCCAGCGAGGAACATCCCTTCATCCAGTACGCGGCATCGAGCATGCGCACGCGGGCCTCGCTCGCCTGGCCGTTCAGCGACAGGACGAGGTCCCGCACCCCCTCCTCGCGAAACAAGGTCTCGAGGGCGTCGCGCTCGTCGGCATCGAGGGCCCAGAAGCGGCGACCGAGGGGAATCCTCGGCTCCACGTCCCTGAGCCGCTCGCGGGCGAGGTGCTTCCAGTGCCGGCCGAGCGCCCGGCGGCGGACGGTACGGACCGCATCGGGCTCCGGCGGCTCTCCGTCGCCGTCCGGCGCCGCGAGACCCTCGGCATAACCCCGCACCATCTCCTCCAGCATCCGCGCGGTGACGACGCCGGGCAGGTTGGAGCCGCGGGCGGCGCTCGCCAGCGAGAGCCCCAGCCGGACGAGGTCGTGCGCCGGATTTCCGATCACCGTCTGATCGAGGTCGCGGATCTGAATCGCGACCGCCCCCTCCGCATCGGCCAGCGGCCCGAGATTGCCGAGATGACAATCCCCGCAGATCCAGATCGGCGGTCCCTCGGGAAGCGTGCCGCGGGGCAGGCCGTCGAGCCACTGATAGAACTTCAGGGTGTTCCCGCGGACATAGGCATGGGCCGATTTCGCCATCTTGAGCGCCCGCTGCCGCTCCAGCGTGGCCTCGCGGTCCGCCCGTTCCACCGATCGATGCGACGTCATCCGCTTCCCTTCGTGCCCCGCATCGCGCCATCCATCCGGCTTGCCAAGCAAACCGACAACGCCGCGCTGCCGGGAAACCGTGGCGCGGCCCAACGTCCCGGTATGGATGAGATTCCTTTCCGGAACGTGGGAGGGCTGCGCCGCCTGGGCCCTATCGACCGAGGCGCCGCCAGCACTTTATCGGGAATAGCGCCCGTCACGGCTGCGTTCAGCTATGGCGAGGTTGCAACGAAGCCGACAAAACAGCGGGCCGACTCTCGGAAACGACTTTCGGCACGACCATGCCCGCGCGGCGACGATCAACCCCCTATCGGGGCCATTGGGAGCCCGGCGCGTTGCTGGCAGAACGGTTCGGTCTACGTCGACTCATCGCCGCGCTGTTGGCAGCGCCTGAGGAGGCCACGCCCCCTGCACGATCTGTGGCTTCGGCGCCGAAAATCCGACCGCCCTCCCGCCCGGAGAGCCGCCGCCACGGCCCGACGCCCGCACACGTCATCGGCCACCGCCAGAGCGCCGAGGGCCTCGTGATCGTCGATCACACCGACGCACCGGACTGGGATGCTTGGATCGACGCGGAGCCGGGCGGCAACTTCTACGCCGCCAAACCCTGGGGCACGTACAAGGCTCGGCTGAACTGGACGGTCCGGCGCATCGCGGTCCAGGACGGCAGCGGACGTCCCCTCGCTTTCGTGCAGGTACAAGAGCGCTGCATCGGGCCCGCGCGCTTCGTCCTGGCACAGGGCTGCCCCGTTTTGACCGCGGCCGGAAGAACGCGGGCGGAAGCCGCGCTGAGCGCCCTGCGCGATCACCTCGATCTCGGCCCCTTCGATCTCTTCGGCGTCAATTTCCAGGAATTCCAGGACAACGAGGCGATGTCGGCCTTGCTGGCACTCGGTTTCGTCCCTGTCGTCTCAGCCCGCCAGCACACGCTCGAACTCGATCTGACCCGCCCGATCGCGACGATCGAGGCCGAGCTCGACCCGAAATGGCGGCGCAAGCTCGCCAAGGCCCGGCGCAATGCCGATCTCGAGACACGAATATTGACCGGGGCACAGGAGCGACTGCGCGCCTTCGACGTCTTCACCGAGATGTATGCCGCGCTCCGGAGCCGTAAAGGCTTCTCGAACACCTTCGACCCGCAGGCGTTCCGGGACATCGCCGCCACCGACCCACGCCTCGTCATCCTCGAAGTGCGCGAGAACGGATCACCGATCATGGTCCGGATCGCCCACCGGGCCGCCGCGCGCTGGACCGACTTCTTCGCAGCCTCCAACGAGCGCGGACGGGCCACCAACGCCGCCGCCCTCTCGGTCTGGAGCTCGATTGAACGGGCGAAGGACGAGGGCTGCCCGATCTACGACCTCGGCGGCATCGATCCGGCGGGCGATCGCGGGGTGTTCGATTTCAAGCGCGGGATCAGCCGGCGCGTCGTCCAGAGCACGCCGCTCTGGCTCTACGGGCGCTCACGCCTCGTGCGCTCCCTCGCTGCCGCCTTCCTGGCCCAGCGCTGAGCGACGGCGACGGCACCCGGTCGCAATCCTCGACATCCTCTCCCGCCGATCAACCCTGCGATCCATCCGGCACGCGCGCCACGAGCGGCGAACACGGCATGCATCAAGGCATCGTCGACGAGGCGTCTCCGCCGCCGGGTCGGTTCTATGCAATTCATTACGAGTCGATAAAGGCTGTTGTTACACCGTAATTTAGTCCAAGACTGCGAAGGTCGGTCTCATGTTTCGGCGTGAGGCGGGCTTTCGCGGCTCATAACAGGTCGCTTCCCCTCTCGTCGTCTCTCAGGTGAGTCTCCCGCAGTCGGTCTCGTCCTTTCATGAGCCAAACATCCCGTTTCGGCACAGAGTTCGAGGGCACGCCGCTTGCTGAAGAGTCATCCATCTCATCATCCCGTCCCGCTGATCCGAGACGAGCAGGTGAGCTCGCAGTATCCTGAGTTGGCGCGTACCGAGGACTACGATGAAGACTGCTCTCATCACCGGCATCACGGGTCAGGACGGCGCGTACCTGGCAGAGTTGCTTCTCGGACGCGGCTACCAGGTGCACGGCATCAAGCGCCGCTCCTCGAGCTTCAACACCGGTCGCATCGACCACCTGTATCAGGACCCGCATGAGGAGGACGTGCGCCTCCACTTGCATTACGGCGACATGACCGATTCGGCCGCCCTCACCCGCATCATCGCGGATGTGCGACCGGACGAGATCTACAATCTCGCCGCGCAGTCGCATGTCGCCGTCAGCTTCGAGACGCCGGAATACACCGCCAATGCCGACGCGGTCGGCCCGCTCCGCATTCTCGAAGCCATCCGCCAGCTGAGACTGACCGAGTCCACCCGCTTCTATCAGGCCTCGACCTCGGAGCTGTACGGCCTCGTCCAGGCCGTGCCCCAGCGCGAGACGACCCCGTTCTATCCCCGCTCGCCCTACGGCGTGGCCAAGCTCTACGCCTACTGGATCACGGTGAACTACCGGGAGGCCTACGGCATCCATGCCTCCAACGGCATCCTGTTCAATCACGAGAGCCCGATCCGCGGCGAGACCTTCGTGACCCGCAAGATCACCCGCGCCGTCGGCCGCATCGAGACCGGTCACCAGGACTGCCTCTGGATCGGCAATATCGACGCCCAGCGCGACTGGGGCCATGCGCGCGACTACGTCGAGGCGATGTGGCTCATGCTGCAGCAGGACAAGGCCGACGACTACGTCATCGCCACGGGTGAGACCCGCTCGGTGCGCAGCTTCATCGAGGCGGCCTTCGCCGAGGTCGGCCGCACCATCGTCTGGGAAGGCACGGGCGTGGATGAAGTCGGGCGCGATGCCCGCACCGGCGACGCCCTGGTGCGGATCGATCCGCGCTTCTTCCGCCCGACCGAGGTCGAACTTCTCGTCGGCGACGGCACCAAGGCGCGCGAGGCCCTCAACTGGACCCCGCGTACGACGTTCCAGGAACTCGTGCGCGAGATGGTGGAAGCCGATCTGGAAGAGGCGCGGTTCGAGGCCGAGACGGCTTTGCGCCGTCCGCGTCATCACGGCGTGCCGCTGCGCTTGGCCGCCGAGTGAGCCGAGCCATGGCGAGCGGGACCATGCGCTACGCACTTTCGGGCAAGCGGGTCTTCGTCGCGGGCGCGCGCGGCATGGCGGGGGCGGCCCTGGTGCGCCGTCTTGCGCGGGAAGGCTGCGAGGTTCTCGACCACGGCCGCGAACGCGTCGATCTGCGCGATCTGGGATCGGTCGAGGCCTATTTCGCGGATACCCGCCCGCAGGCGGTGTTCCATGCCGCCGGCACCGTCGGCGGCATCCAGGCCAATGATCGCTACCCGGCGACCTTCCTCTACGACAATCTCGCCATGGCGGCGAACGTGATCCATGCCGCCCACAACCGGGGCGTGGAGAAGCTTCTCTATCTCGGCTCCTCGTGCATCTACCCGAAGCACGCCGCCCAGCCGATGACCGAAGACGCGCTGCTGACCGGCCCCCTGGAGCCGACCAATCAGTGGTACGCGGTCGCCAAGATCGCCGGGATCAAGCTGTGCCAAGCCTATCGCCGGCAGCATGGCAGCAATTTCATCGCGGTGATGCCGACGAATCTCTACGGGCCGGGCGACAATTATCACCCCGAGAACTCGCACGTCGCCGCCGCCCTGCTGCGCCGCTTTCACGAGGCGCGGGCGGCGGGAGCGCCCAGCGTGACGATCTGGGGCACGGGGACGCCCTGCCGCGAATTCCTCTACGTCGACGACCTCGCCGATGCCTGCGTCTTCGCCATGAAGGAATGGTCGAGCGAGGACATCCTCAATGTCGGCACCGGCACGGATGTGACGATCGCGGATTTCGCCCGAACCGTGGCCCGCGTCGTCGGCTACCAGGGCGAGCTCGTGTTCGATGCCGACAAGCCGGACGGCACGCCCCGCAAGCTTCTCGACGTGTCGCGCCTGGCCGGTCTCGGCTGGCGGGCCGGCACCGGTCTCGAGGAGGGCCTGCGCCGCGCCTATGCCGACTTCGTCTCGGGCGGAGGCCGGAACCGATGAGCGCCCGTATCCTCATCGTCCACAATCAGTATCAGATTCGCGGCGGTGAGGATGCCGTGGTGGAGCGCGAGGCCGCGGCCCTCGCCCGCGCGGGCTGCGCGGTCGAGACGCTGATCTTCTCCAACGACGACATCCAGGGGCCGGTCGATCGCCTGCGTGCGGCCGTCGAGGCACCGCATGCCCGGCGCGGGATCCGGCGCGTGGTCGAAGCGGTGCGGCGCTTCCGGCCGGACGTGGTCCACGCCCACAACACCTTTCCGCTGGTCTCCCCCGGCATGCATGCCGCGGTGCGGGCGGAGGGGGTGGCTACGGTCCAGACGCTGCACAATTTCCGCCTGACCTGCGCGGGCGCCATGTTGATGCGCGACGGGCAGCCCTGCGAGACCTGCGTCACCGGTTCGCCCTACGCGGCGGTGCGGCACCGCTGCTACCGCGGCTCGCGGCTCGGCAGCCTCGCGGTCGCGCGGATGATCGACCGCCACCGCCGCATCGGCACCTGGACCCGCGATGTCGACGCCTTCGTCGCGCTGACCCCCTTCGCACGGGGCCGCTTCGTCGCGGCGGGCCTGCCATCCGAGCGCATCGTGGTGAAGCCGAACGGTCTTCCCGATCCCGGCCCCCCCTCCGAGATCGCGCGGGACAGGATACTGTTCGCCGGGCGGCTCAGCCGCGAGAAGGGCGTCGAAATCCTGAAGGACGCGGCGGCCCGGCTCGGACGGACCATCGACGTCGCGGGCGAAGGCCCCCTACGCGGGACGCTGGACGGCGCACCGAATCTTGCCCTGCTCGGCAGCCTGCCCGGCACCGAGATCCAGGCGCGGATGGCCCGTGCCGCCGCCCTCGTGGTGCCCTCGCTCTGGTACGAGGGCCTGCCGATGGTGGTCGCCGAGGCTTACGCCGCCGGCACACCCGTGATCGCCTCGCGCATCGGCGCCCTCGCCGACCTCATCGAGGACGGCGTGACCGGCCTCCTCGTCACGCCCGGCGATCCGGCGGATCTGGCGCGGGCCATGGACCGTATCCTCGCCGATCCGTCGGCGGCCCGCCGGATGGGCCTCGCCGCGCGGGCAGCCTATCTGCGCGACTGGACCGAAGAGGCGACGACGGCCTCGCTTCTGGCCATTTACCGGCGCGCCTGCACCGCCCGCGCCGCCCTTCCCCTCCCCCTCTCGCCGTCCGTTCTGGAAATCGTCCGATGAGCCACGACCCCGCGGTCGCCCGGTTCCGCCTCGCCGGCACCGGCATCTCCGCCATCGATATGAAGGGCCTGGTCGCCTCGATCCGGCGCCGCCTCGAATACGGGCGAACGCGGCCCGGCACCTTCGTGGTGTTCCGCGATGCCCATGGCATCGTGCGCGCCACCGAGGACGAGCGCCTGCGCGCCGCGCACGAGGCAGCGATGCTGGTCTGCCCGGATGGGCGCCCGCTCTACTGGCTCGGTCGCCTGCGCGGAATCGACGGCATCGGACAGGTGCCAGGCATCGAATCGGTCGAGGCCGTGTGCCGGGCCGGCCTTTCGGCGGGCTGGCGCCATTACTTCCTCGGCGGCGGCGAGGGCGTCGCGGGCGCGCTCGCGGAGACGATGGCGGCACGATTGCCGGGACTGCAGGTCGTCGGCGTCGAGACCCCCCCTTTTCGCCCGCTGGATGAGGTCGAGACCGCCGCCATGTACCGGCGCATCCGGACCTCGGGGGCGCAGATCCTCTGGATCGGACTCGGTACGCCGAAGCAGGAATTGTTCATGGCCGAGCATGCCCCGCACCTGCCCGGCACCGTGGCGATGGGCGTCGGCGCCGCCTTCGACGTCCTGACGGGGCGCGTGCCGCGGGCACCGAAGGCGTTCCAGGTCATCGGCCTCGAATGGGCCTATCGCCTGCTGCGCGAGCCGCGCCGGCTGGCCGGTCGCTACATTCACACGATCCCGCGCTTCCTGGCCCTCGTGGCCGCCGATCGCCGTCATCGCCCGGCACATATCGCGGAGAAGGTGCGGCACGGGTAACGCCGTCGCCCCGTCCACGCACCCTCGTAGCCTCCTTCAGGGCTTCCTTTCCCCATGCCCGCCGTCGGAGACGGTGGGCATTTTTGTTCGTCCTGCGGCGGGCGGCCGCGGGTCAGTTGAAAAACCCGATGCGGGGCAATGCCCTGAGAGTGATGTTGCGCCCGTAACGGCAGCCGCACAGGGGCGTCCGAGAAGGGAATTGGCAACATCGCTCACGTCTTCTTGGGAAAAAACGGCAATTTGGGTCTTGCGGGCGGAGCCGGACTGGGCGATATACCTCCCGCGCTGAAAATCGGTGCACCGTCAGTATCTTACGATCTTCTTAGAGTGGTGATCGCGAGGCTCTGACGTCCTATAATTTTCGAGGAGAGACACCATGAAGTGGGCTGCCCCGGTCGTTTCCGAGATCTGCGTCGGCATGGAAGTCACGAGCTACGAGTCGGCTGAGATCGATACCTTCAACTAAGAAGGTCGGAGCTGGGCCTGGGCGATCGCGGACGAGCGGGTAGCTACCATGCATGTCGTGATCCTCGGCTCGGCGGCGGGCGGCGGCGTTCCTCAGTGGAACTGCCGCTGCTCCATCTGTTCGCTGGCCTGGGCCGGTGATCCCAGGGTCAAGCCTCGCACGCAGTCGAGCATCGCGGTCTCCCCCGACGGGGAACGTTGGCTCCTGCTGAACGCGTCCCCCGACATCCGCCAGCAGATCCAGGCGAACCCGCAGATGCATCCGCGGGAGGGTCTGCGCCACTCGCCGATCCACGCCGTGCTGCTGACCAACGGCGACGTCGATCACGTCGCGGGTCTTCTCACTCTGCGCGAGGGGCAAGCGTTCACCCTCTACGCCACGCCCGGCATCCTCGGCTCCGTTTCCGAGAACCGCGTCTTCGACGTGATGGCCGTCGACGTGGTGAAGCGGCAGACGATCTCGCTCAACGAGACCTTCGAGCCGGTGCCCGGCCTCAGGGTCACGCTGTTCTCCGTGCCCGGCAAGGTGCCGCTCTGGTTGGAGGATGCCTCGATGCAGATCGGGGCCGAGACCGAGACCACCGTGGGGACGATGATCGAGGCCGGGGGCAAGCGCCTCGCTTACATTCCCGGCTGCGCCCGGGTGACCGACGATCTCAAGACGCGCGTCGCGGGGGTCGATGCCTTGCTGTTCGACGGCACGGTGCTCGAAGACGACGACATGATCCGCTCCGGCGTCGGCACCAAGACCGGCTGGCGCATGGGCCATATCCAGATGAACGGTGAGAACGGTTCGATCACGTCCTTCGCCGATGTCGAGATCGGGCGGCGCGTCTTCGTTCACATCAACAACACCAATCCGGTCCTCGTCGAAGATTCGCCCGAGCGCGCGAGCGTCGAGGCACGGGACTGGACCGTAGCCCATGACGGTCTGACGCTCGACCTCTGAGCCGAAGTGGGCGGTGCTGGGCCTGGAAGTTTGGGCCCCGATCTAATATATTTTGCACGATACAATCGTGCGGTGGCCGTCCTGTCCTTCGAGGACCCGGTTGCCCATTTTAAAAAAGCTCCAGGAAACGCGACCAAGCCGGGGAGAGTCCGACGCCATGACCGCCCAATTTCCGCCCCCCGTCCCTGAAGCCGAGCAGCGGCTGTTGAGCCACGAGGAGCTCGAGACGGCGCTCCGCGATATCGGCGCCCGCCGCTATCACAACCTGCACCCGTTCCACCGCCTGCTGCATGACGGCAAGCTGTCGAAGGATCAGGTTCGGGCCTGGGCACTCAACCGCTACTATTATCAGGCGATGATCCCGGTGAAGGACGCGGCGGTGCTCGCCCGCCTGCCGGACGCACAGCTGCGCCGCATCTGGCGTCAGCGCATCGTCGATCACGATGGCGACCACGAGGGCGACGGCGGCATCGAGCGCTGGCTGAAGCTGGCGGAAGGGGTGGGATTCGAACGCGAGTACATCCTGTCCACGAAGGGCATCCTTTCGGCGACGCGCTTCTCGGTCGATGCCTATGTGCATTTCGTCTCGGAGCGGTCCCTGCTGGAGGCCATCGCCTCCTCGCTCACCGAGATGTTCTCGCCGACGATCATCTCGGAGCGCGTCGCCGGGATGCTGAAGAATTACGACTTCATCACCAAGGAGACCTTGGCTTATTTCGACAAGCGTCTCACCCAGGCGCCGCGCGACGCCGACTTCGCGCTCGACTACGTGAAGCGGCACGCCACCACGCCGGAGCTGCAGCGCGCCGCCATGGCCGCGCTGACCTTCAAGTGCAACGTGCTGTGGACGCAGCTCGACGCCCTGTATTTCTCCTATGTGGCACCGGGCATGATCCCGCCGGATGCGTGGCAGCCGGGCGAGGGCCTCGTCTCGGAGGGTAGCCCGGCGGGGGCGCCCGCTCCCTTCCAGGGTGGCGACGTGCCGCGGCTGCCACGGGGCGTGCGCCTGCGTTTCGATGAGGTGCGCGACAAGCACGTCCTGCTCGCGCCCGAGCGCACCTTCGACCTCGACGACAACGCGGTCGCGGTCCTCAAGCTGGTCGACGGCACGAGCAGCGTGTCGCAGATCGCCCGGACTCTCGGCGAAACCTACGACGCCGATCCGGCCGTCATCGAAGCCGACATCCTGGTGATGCTGGCCGGCCTCGCACAGAAAAGGGTCCTGGAGCGATGAACGCACCGACGCCCGGCCTCTCCCCCAGCGAAGTGATCCCGGCGCCGGTGGGTCTGCTCGCAGAGCTGACCCATCGCTGCCCGCTCCGCTGCCCCTATTGCTCGAATCCGCTCGAACTCGACCGACGCTCGGCCGAGCTCGACACGGCGACGTGGCTGCGGGTGCTGACCGAGGCGGCGTCCCTGGGCGTGCTCCACGTCCATCTCTCGGGCGGCGAGCCGACCGCCCGCCAGGACATCGTCGAGATCACGGCCAAATGCGCCGAACTCGGTCTCTACTCGAACCTGATCACCTCCGGGGTCGGCGGTGCCCTGGGCAAGCTCGACGCGCTCTACGATGCCGGGCTCGACCACGTGCAGCTCTCTGTTCAGGGCGTCGATGCCAAGAACGCCGAGAAGATCGGCGGCCTCAAGAACGCCCAGCCGCAGAAGATGCAGTTCGCCGCCCGCGTCACGGAGCTCGGCCTGCCGCTGACGCTGAACTCGGTGATCCACCGCGGCAATATCCACGAGGTACCGGGCTTCATCGACCTTGCGGTCAAGCTCGGCGCCAAGCGACTGGAAGTGGCCCATACGCAGTATTACGGCTGGGCCTACGTCAATCGCGCCTCGTTGATGCCCGACAAGCGCCAGGTCGACGAGTCGATCCGCATCGTCGAGGCCGCGCGCGAGCGGCTGAAAGGCCAGCTCGTCATCGACCTCGTGGTGCCGGATTACTACGCCAAGTATCCGAAGGCCTGCGCGGGCGGCTGGGGCCGCAAGCTGATGAATGTCACGCCCCAGGGCAAGGTGCTGCCCTGCCACGCCGCCGAGACCATCCCCGGCCTCGAGTTCTGGTACGTGAACGACCACTCGCTCGGCGACATCTGGGCGAAGTCGCCGGCCTTCGCCGCCTATCGTGGCACCTCCTGGATGAAGGAGCCCTGCCGCTCCTGCGACCGGCGGGAGAAGGATTGGGGCGGCTGCCGCTGCCAGGCCTTGGCGCTCACGGGCGATGCCGCCAACACCGATCCGGCCTGCTCGCTCTCGCCCCTGCACTCGAAAATGCGCGATCTTGCCACCGAAGAGGCTGCCGAGAACCCGCCGGACTATATATACCGCACCATCGGGACGAATGTGCAAAGTCCTTTGACCGAGAAGGCACCCCTTTGAACCGTACCCTCCTGCTGGCCGCGCTCGCCGCGGCTTCCCTGACCGTGACCGCCGCGCGGGCGGCTCCCGACGCTGCCCCCCCCGCGCCGACCCCGGTCGCGACCGATGCCACGACGCCGAGTGCGGGCGATCTGCTGTTCGAGCGGCCGCAGATGAAGAACACGGCGCCGGGCAGCACGATCACCTACGATTACCTGCGCCGCAGCGGCATCGTGCGCGGTCCCTACGGCCCGCCGATCAGCGACGAGATCAAGTTCACGATCGAGCCGGGCAAGAGCGCCGAGAGCCGCGACGTGCGGGTCCAGATGTTCTCCGGCGGCAACCGCATTCCGGCGGGGCCGTTCGTGGACATGCCGGGCAATCCCGTGCTGAGCCTGTTCCTCGAGAACCATCTCAAGGGATTGGCCGGACTTCTGGAAGCCAATCCGCGTTATCTCAAGAATGCCATCCGCAAGGGTATGCGCGAGAAGGCCACGATCACGAAGACCGAGGTCGAGTTCAAGGGCCGCAAGGTCGAGGGTTGGCGCATCGAGATGCAGCCCTTCGTCGGCGACCCTCTGACCGACCGCATGCGCGGCTTCGACAATCTCACCTACACCTTCGTCACGTCGCCGGACGTGCCGGGCGAGATCGTCTCGATCCAAGCCCGTGCCACCAAGCCGGATGGCGGCGAACTCCTCGAAGAGAGGCTCGATTATGACCAGAAGGATTCCTGAGGCCCTCGCCGCGGCTCTGCTGGCTGCGGTTCTGGCGGCTCCGGCCCAGGCCGAGGAAAACGATTACCCGACGGATGCCCGCGCCGATTACGTGTTCGGTTGCATGGCCGCCAACGGGCAGACCCGCGAGGCGCTGGAGAAGTGCTCCTGCTCCCTCGACGCGATGGCCGCGATCCTGCCTTACGACAAGTACGTGCAGGCCTCGACCATCCTGTCGATGCGTCAGGGCATCGGCCAGCGCACCACCGCGTTCAAATCGACCAAGATGTTCGATGACCGCGTCGCCGATCTCCGCCGCGCCCAGGCCGAGGCCGAGATCCGTTGTTATCGCGGCGCGAGCTGAAACCGTCCGCGCCGGGGGCTGGTCTCCCGGCGCCCGAGAGGCTAGGCCCGGCCGGCCCCGATGTATTCGAACCCGGTCCGATGTCCGCCACTTCCCCTCCGACGAGCCGCCTGACGGCGTTGCTGCCCGATCTGGGGCGGCGCACCTTGGTGATGGGCATCCTCAACGTCACCCCGGACTCGTTCTCGGACGGAGGCCGGTTCGAAGGCGTCGAGGCGGCCCGCCGGCAGGCTGACACGTTGGTCGCCGAGGGTGCTCAGATCCTCGATATCGGCGGGGAATCGACCCGGCCCGGCCATGTGCCGATCTCGGCCGAGGAGGAGCAGGCCCGGGTCCTGCCGGTCATCGCAGCGCTCGCGCCGCATCTGGCCGTCCCGATCTCCATCGACACCTACAAGGCCTCGACGGCCGAGGCTGCATTGAGGGCGGGCGCAGCCCTCGTCAACGATGTCTGGGGCCTGCAGCGGGAGCCCGACATCGCCCGGGTGGCCGCCGCGCACGGCGCCCCCGTCATCGTCATGCACAATCGTGAGACGATCGACCCGAGCCTCGACATCGTCGAGGACATGAAGCGGTTCTTCGCCCGCTCCCTCGACATCGCCCGCTGCGCCGGCATTCCGGACGCCGACATAGTGCTCGATCCCGGCATCGGCTTCGGCAAGAGCTGGGATCAGCATCTGGAGGCGCTGCGGCGCCTGCCCGAGATCCGTGCACTCGGGTTCCCGCTCCTGGTCGGCGTCTCCCGCAAGAGCCTGCTGGGACGGCTGCACGATCGGGAGACGGCGCCGCGGGATCGTCTGATCGGGTCGATCAGCGCCCATGTGCTGGCCGGCACCCTCGGCGCCGACATCGTCCGAGTTCACGACGTCGCGCAGCATATCGAGGCGCTGCACGTGCTCGACGCGGTGATGCGTCCGGAATCCGCGCGTGGCTGACCGCATCCTCGTCCACCGCCTCGCGGTCTTCGCCCGCCACGGCGTCCTGCCGGAGGAGGAGCGGCTCGGCCAGCGCTTCTACATCTCGCTCGAATGCCGCCTCGACCTCTCCGAGGCCGGGCGAAGCGACGATGTGGCCACGACCGTGAGCTACGCCGATCTCGCACAGATCGCCGTCGAGACCGCCACCGAGCGGCGCTTCGCGCTCATCGAAGCCCTGGCCGAGGCCATCGCCGAGACCTGCCTCGCCCGGTTTTCACGGATCGAGGCGATCCGGGTCCGGATCGACAAGCCGAGCGCCCCGATCCCGGCGATCCTCGATTACGCTGCGATTGAGATCGAGCGGGAGCGCCGCACATGACGTCCGCCTATCTCGGCCTCGGCAGCAATATCGGCGATAAGGCGGCAATGCTCTCGGCCGCCGTCGCGCGGCTGGCCGCATGGCCCGGCATCCGCCTCGTCGCGCGCTCCGCCGATTACCGAACGCCGCCCTGGGGCGATACGGATCAGGATTGGTTTCTCAACGGCGCGGTCGCCGTCGAGACCGATCTCACACCGCACGAATTGCTGGAGGCCTGCCTGTCGATCGAGGCGGCCCTCGGCCGGGTCCGCGAGCGCCGCTGGGGCCCGCGCGTCATCGATATCGACGTTCTGTCCTACGAGGGCGTCGAGGTGTCCGACGAGCGGCTGGTGTTGCCGCACCGTTTCGTGCGGGAGCGCGCCTTCGTGCTGGTCCCACTGGCCGAGATCGCCCCCGACCTCGTCATCGGCGGCGAGACCGTACGCGACGCGCTGGCAAAGCTCGACGCGACGGGGATCGAGCGGAACGAATGAGACAAGGCCCGGATGCATCTCGCATCCGGGCCCTGTTTCTCACGATCGACCGAAGGCCGCCTCAGGGATCTTTCGCGTCGCCGCTCGCTTCGAGGAGCTTGTTCTCCTCGGCGGCGAGCAAGGGGACGCCGTAATCGCGCAGCACCTTCTCGATGTCGTCCTTGCGCTTCCGCAGAACGGTATTGATCGTGCGCTTCCAATCGTCCTCGTTGTGGCGCACGCCCATGGAGACGCGGAAGGTGAGCGCCGGACGACCCGGCTCGTTGAGCAGCGGCACGACATCCATCGGCACGCCGCTTTCCCGCGCCAGCCAACCGGCGGACGGCCCCCACAGGATCGCGACATCGACCTTCTTCTCGGCGAGGTCGGCGATGACCTCGGCCGCCACCGTCTGGTGCTTCCGGTCGGCGGCGAAGGTGTAGGGCGCGTAGGGAATCAAACGATCGCCCGCGAGGCCCACCTCCGTCAGCCGGGCAACCGGCGGCGTGCCGGCGATGATGCCGATCTTCTTGTCCTTCAGCCGAGGGTCGTCGAGCCCCTTCAACCCATCCACTTCGCCCTTGCGGGTCACCACCGCATAGGCCGAGCGATAGTAGGGATTGGTCGGCTGGACCACCTCGCCACCTGAAGTGCCGATGATCAGATCGCACAGCCCAGTGCCGAGGGTGTTGCGGACAAAGCCCGGTCCCTGGGTGAGCCAGTAATACCGCAGCTTGACCTTGAGTTCGTCGGCGACGATCTCCGCGATCTTGTTCTCGAAGCCGCCGCCCTTGCGCTGCGAGTACGGCATGTTGCCGGGATCCGAGCAGACCCGCAGGACATCGGTAGTGACGAGGTCCGGCAGGTGCTGGGCCCGAGCGTCGCGCGCTCCTGCTGCGATCAGCAGGAGCGCGACGACGGGAAGGAGAGAGTGGCTGCGGGGCATCAGCCGCCCAGGCACTCCGCCTCCGCCTTCTTGTAGGCCTCCGGCTTGTCCTCCTTCTCGCCCGGACGGGCGCGGCCCCAGGCGCCGGCGGCGCGGGCACGGAGATACACGTAGAGGTCGTTGGCGTAGCACATGACGTTCTTGTTGTCGCCGAAGGCGGGCATCACCTGGTTCTGGGTGTTGTTCACCTCCTGCTTGCCGCCGGCGAGGATGCCGTAGAACTCCTCGTAGGAGAGGCGCTTCAGCGAATCCTTGAGGGCCGGGGCGTAGGTCGAACCCATGCCATCCGGGCCGTGGCAGACGTGGCACTCGGCGTGATAACGGCGGTAGCCAGAATAGGTGTACCAGTCGACCTTCTTGCCGTCGTTGGTCACGCGGAAGGTCGGGTGGCCGTCCTTGTCCGTGTACTTGCCATCCTCGTCCTTCACGGCCGTGGCGGCCTTGAGGACCGGCTCGTCGATTTCCTTGGCGTTGGGATCGAGCTTGTTGGCCAGCTCAGGCTTGGCATCCTGCGCGGCGACGAGAGTGGCCGTGGGAACCGTTCCGATGACGGCGGCGCCGACGAGACCAAGCAAAGCGAGGGTTTTCATTGAGGACAACGACGTTTCTCCCGAGACCACGATGTTGCACCGCAACGTAAATCGTGCGGTTACCGCAGCGTCTTACATGCTTATCATAAAATCATAAAGATGCCGGCGCGGGAACCGCGCCGGCATCTCTTTGCATGGGCTGGCCATGCGACCGAGCGTCTCTTGCGACAACTTCCGGTTTAGGGAAGGACTTCCCGCCGGATCTTGCGACCGGCGAGAAGTGTCGTTGAGACTTAGTTGTTCGGCAGGGAGAAGACGGTGAGCTGGCCGCCGAGGTTGGTGTAGCTCGACAGGGCCGCGTAGCCGCCCACCGCGCCGAGGCCGGCGTTCGGGTCGGTCAGGCCGGCCGCAAGGCCGATGCCCGCCCAGCCGCCGACGCCCGACAGGACGCCCACGTACTGCTTGCCCTTGTGCTCGTAGGTCATCACGTTG
>NZ_BPRE01000015.1 GCF_022179765.1 Methylorubrum suomiense
GAAGGCGCGGGCGTGCTTGTAGGGAGGATTCGTGACGATGCAGTCGACGCCGAACGGGGCGCCGTGCAGCTTCAGGAAGTCCATTTCGGCGACCTGACCAGGGCAGCCGTAGGATACGAGATCGGTCGGCACCACCTCGTGGCCAGCCTGGACCAGTTCGCGGACGATGGCGCCGGGTCCGCAGGCCGGCTCCCAGATCCGCTGCGGCAGCCACTCGGTTGCGAGCAGCGCCCGAACCGCGACGCCCGGCGTCTCGTACAGATCGTTCCCGCGCTCGGCGTGCGGGTGCGCCTTGTTCTCGCGGTAGCTCATGCCGCCTCCAGCGCGCCAATGCGCGGCCGGATCGGAGCCAAGGGCTCGACTTTGGTGCCGGGCGGTACGGCGCGCACTGTGGCGGCCAGATCCGAATGCTCGCGGTGCCAGTCGAGAACGACGCGCTCAGCGTCCCTGTCGTTATCAATGACGCCGTGCTTTTGGAGCAGGTCCGAAGTCGCCTTCGACAGGTTGTCGAGGTCGGCCTTCGTCTCGGTCCGAGGAACGGCGAGCAGCAGCACGTAAGGGCCCGGCACGCGGCCGGGACGCTGCATCTGGAGCCGCCACCCCGCCGCATCGATCCACGCCCGGTAAGCATCGGATCGAATCGGCCGGGCTCCCCCATGCCGATGCAGAGCGTTCGCCGACGGCGGCACCGGCAGCAGAATCGTCACCTCGTCAACGATGCGCCGAGGCGCAATCAATGACGGGGCGAGGCGCGGGGAGATGGTGCGACGAGCCATGGATCAGCCCTCGCGCGTCGGAGGCCAAGCCTCCGGAGCGAACATCCGCGCGAGCGAAGGATCGGCCCACAGCGGGGGCGGCTCGTAATCGGGATGCGGGCGGGCGTGCTCGATGACGATACGGAGCACGGCGGCCGGATCGTCGACGGGAAGCTTCAGACGTTCGCCGAGCACCAGCGTCCGCTTGATCCCCTCCATTGTCTGTCGGAGCAGGGACGGCGCCGCTCCGCGGGTAATTTCCGCAAGCCCATCGATCGTCTCATCACCGAAATCGAACGGTAGCCCGTAGCGCTTCAGGATCGCCCAGCGCTCGTCATCACCGGGCAAGGCCACGTCGATTTGCAGACCGAATCGACGCCATAACGCTTTGTCGAGCTTGTCGTGGCGGTTGGTCGCCGCGATCAGGCGACCGCCGAACGCTTCGATTTTCTGGAGGAGCGTCGTAAGCGCTGCGTTCATCTCGCGAGCGCACGCCTGATCGTCGTTGCTGCGCTCGGAGCCGATGGCGTCGATTTCGTCCATGAGGACGACGCACGGGACGCCGACCTTCGCCAAACCGTCGAACAGCGCGGCGACCTTCCTGCCCGTGCCACCAAGCTTCGCCTCGACGAGCTGATCCGCCTGGACGATGACCAGTGGCACGCCGAGACGGGCAGCGAGGTGATGAGCAAGCGTCGTCTTTCCGCAGCCGGGCGGCCCGTACAGAAGCGCTGTGCTGCGCGGCTTCACGCCGACCGCTTCCAAATCATCGGCGGCATGGATCTCGGCCAGCCATCCGAGGATAGCGGCACGGACCCGAACGCCGAGGATCGGCTCCTCCGCGTCCTTCGACTCGCGCACATCAGCCATGGTGCCAAGTTCTGTCCGTAGGCGTTGGGCGGCGCTGGCTTCTTCTGCCGCAGCCTTTCCGCGCTGGACGCGGCCTGGAGCCATCTCGCGAACGGGCCTCATGCCGAGGCTCCATCGCCCGCGTCATCAGCCGCCGGCCTCTTCTTCCTGCGAAACGCGTCCGGGATCTCCATCCCGTCGGAGCCCTTGCGGACGCACCAACCCTCGTCCCAAGCAGCACGGCGCGGATCGCCAGCGACATAGGGATTCGCAAACACGCGCTCGCCGGCTTCGGCCGCTGTGGAGCCTTCCTCGCGCGCCGCCGCGATCGTTTCCTCGCTCATCGCTCCGGATGGGGGGGACGGCTCCTCGTCGCTTGTGACGTCCGAGTTGCCGTCGCTACGGTCGGCGTTCTCTTCCGACTCCTCAGCGCTATCGAGCGGATCATCAATCGGATCGAAGCGGCGCCGCGCAGCATCACCGAGCGGGGTCCCGTCGAGCATGCCGAGGCTGGCAAGGTAGACGTCGGCGAGAGCGGCCGTCTCCTCCCGCGTCACCCGGTCAGAGTTATCCTCCATCATCCGAGCGACGACGAGCATCAGGGCTTTCTTGTCGTAGCCCTGCGCACCGGCCTCGTTCCTGATGTCCTTAATATCCGCCTGAAAAACTTTGATCTCTTCTCGAAGGCGGACAATCCGTTCCGCAAACGATCGAAGCATGTCGACGGCAGAAGAGTTGGGTTGCGCGCGACGGCGACTTGTGTTTCCCATGATGAACTCCAACGGAAGTTTTCAGACCGCCCGGCACCCGCTCCCCAGCAGGCCGGGCGGTTCGCGTTTCAGGGGGTGGCGGCAGCCGCAGCGGGGATCGTGGTCCCGGCGCCGCACATCCGGATCCGATCTTCGGCCAGGGACAGCAGGCGAAGGGCTTCCCGCAGGTTCGCCCGCTCGCTCCGGGCGGCCGGCTCCTCGCACCCGTGCAGCTCACCGCAGCGGCGCACGACCTCGTCCCGGAGGCCAGAGACCTTTTCCGCGATGGCGGCGAGGGGCGAGGCGCCGGACATGGTCAGGCGGCCTGGATGGCGTCGTCTTGCCCGCAGGCCTCAGCCTCACGCTGCGCAAGCAATTCCCGCAACAGGTAGCCTTCGAGCGGCCAGAGCTTCCGGAACGCGTTCTCGTAAGCGTACCGCTCACCCACCTGCTGATCGTAATTCTCAGGCGCGGCTGGGGCGCTCTCTCCGGTGACGAAGAACCCGGTTTGCAAAATGATGAGGCAGATCGTCAGGTGACGGACGCGGAAATACTCTACTTCCGCGATCTTGGCTTTGATCGACGCTTCGGTGACGCGCGGAGCCGTCTTCGTCTCCACTACGGCTTGCGTCTCGGCGAGGCTTAGCGCGGGGTCGCCCTTGCTGTCGGGCTGGCGCGAAGCCGGCGAGTAGGTCGCCACGAACACCGAATCCTTGCAGGGATACAGTTCGCCCTCGACGCCGCGGATGATCCAATCGGTGGGAGAGGCGATCATCACCCCTTCGGTCGTGAAGACGTGGACGGTGTCGCCGATCCGCATGATACCGCCGGGCACATCAGGACCCTTGTTGAGAGCCTCCAAGATCCAGTCCGGCACATCGCCGACGGTCCTGCCGTCCCACTGGACCGCTTCAATCGTCACCGGCTTTTTCGTGAATTGGCCCACGGCCCGTCTCCTCAGGTTCGGCGGCTCACGGCCGCGGGTCGGCCGCCCGGAACAGCGGCAGATCGGTCAGTTCGGGGGGAGGCAGCCGTCGCGACGACCGAGCACGCGTGCCCAGAGTCGGCGGCACCAGGTCGTCACCGCTGTCGTCAGACTCGACGGCAGCCGCACGAAGAAGAGCACCAGCCGCGCGAACAGCACGATGATCAGGCCCGGCGACGAGGGCGGTGAGCGCGGTTTCATCGGCGAGCTTCCTGAGTTGCCGCTCGCGTTCGGCGGCATGGGCGGCTTCGAGCCTGGACAGGACGTGAGAGGCGATTTCCTTGGGTGGCCGGTATTTCAGCGCCCAGACCTTCGAGAACGGGACCTTGGCGCGCGCCGCGACCCGCTTCATCGCGTTGCCGGCGTCGCCCCAGCCCTTGGCTTCCCAGCGAACGAGATCATCGGCCCAGGTCTGAGCCCGTGAGACGTCAGCGCTATTCATTTGCGCCACCCGCAAAAGCTTTTTGCACACCTGCAAATCCCCCTGTGATTACTTCGAACCACAGAGGGAGGACGTGCGGGTGCAGAGGGAGGACGAACGCACGAGGTACACAGGCGCGACCGCTACTTGCTGCCAGGCGTCGGCGGGCGCGCGGGAAGAGAAGGGCCGGAGCCCGCAGGCTCCGGCAGTCTCGGGAGAAACCATCCAGAACGGATGTGCCCAAGAGGGCGACGGACGCATCGTGGGGACGATGCGAAGAGGGGAGGCGCCGACGACCATCGGAAACGGGGGCCATCGACGCCACCGGCCGGGTCATTCCGGCACGGTTCGAAAGGGGAGCGCGGCGGACGCTTGGGGGCTTAAGCGCACCCGCCGCGCACGGGAGGCCGAAGCCGCCCGATCTGGAGCCAAAATTGCAACAGGCACGAAGAGTGCGGCCTGTGCCATAGATGAGAATGGTGGATCTGGCCGCCGGGGAAATTCCTATGGCGAGCTGGAAACCACCCCTGAATTGTCCGTATCTCAACGAGATGTGGTCTGTACTATCCGTAATTCGGGATGGCGACATAACAACAACCAGCTCGGCTGTATTGTTGGACATAACCGCGCTACAAGTACGTGCCGTCGCCGGAGATGCGAACGCTGATACGCTCGCCGTGCTGGCGGTCTTTCGGCGCATGGCTGCTTCAGAAGCTTCCAAGCACTGGCCGCCCCGTATCCGTGGGCACTGACCGGCAGCGCTCACGACACCCACCCCGCAATCCGGGCGATCCCGGACGCGACGGCATTGATGACGCCGACGGCGAGCGCGAGCGCCGATCCCATCAGGTCAGCGCGGGCGAAGCTGGCGCAGGCGGCGAAGGTGAGGGCGAGCGCGGCCATGTCAGGCAGTCTCGCAGAAAGCAGGGATGGGCGGTCGAGATGCTCGTTCGGCAGTCCGCCCTTTTCAATATAATATTTTACAACTCTAATGGAGCTATAAACATGGCTGGTGCGGGAAAATTCAATAGCACTGTCGATGAAGATCGAAATAGTACCAGCTTGCGTATTGATAGCGAGGACGGAAGTGTAGCAACTTTGCAGGTGAATGGTTTTGAACTTGTTCAGATTATGCGCGTCCTCGCTTGTGCCCGAGATCGCATGATGCCGGAGTTCCCCACTAAACTTGGCGATAACTTCGCCCTCAACGAGAGCAACAGCTTCGGCATACTTCGCGACCCCGGCTGGCGGGTTCCTGCCACGCCAATCGACGGACATCGCGTGTTGGCGGTCCTGATGCCAGGACTCGGCTGGGTCGTTCTGCAATTCCCGCTGGATGACGCCGATCAGATCGCGAAGTCGCTCACGGCAGAGGGAAAAGATCCCTTCGCTGAAATCGCAGGCAGAGCCTGAATCAACGACCCCGCCGGTCCCAGCGAAGAAATCGAATGCCGAGCGGTCGTTTCGGCGGATCGTGAAGCGGGGCGCGCTCATGCTGCCTCCGGAGAGGCAGGAGCAGCAATCAAGTCGGAGGCGGTGACCTTCCCACCCGTACCTTCCACAATCTTGCGGATGGTCGTGCCCCTCGGATCGCGCTCACCGCGAATGATCCGATGAATAGTCGAGGGCGGCACGCCGATCTCGGCCGCGAAAGCGGTCAGATTGATCCTGCGTTCAGCGAGGTAGGCGGGAAGGTCCATCTCCTATGAATTCGCCAATTGGCGAATTTTGTCAACGGATGTCTCGCCAATTGGCTCTGTTCGATCCCCAGCCACTCAAGCAGTTTCGCCTAATGGCAATGCCTGAGCTAAAACGACGACGCAAAGAGAAGAAGCTGACGCTGGATGCCCTAGCGCAGATCGTTGGCGTGTCGCTTTCGCAGATCCAGCGCTTTGAAACTGGAGAGCGTGAGCCGAAGCGAACCGAACTCGAAGCGTTGGCCCGTGCCTTGGACTGCTCGATTCCCGAGCTGCTTGGCGAAGAGGCAGCTGGCGCGAAAACACCGCCCCGGCGAGGTGACCTGCTACCCGTTCCTCTGGTAGGCCGAACGGCTGCTGGCATCTTTCGCGAAGTGGTTGAATTCGACGACGCCGAGCCAGATTACGTCTTTGAACCGGAAGATGAAGATTTCCCGAAAGCCAGGCGCTTCGCACTGACTGTCGAGGGCGACAGCATGGACGCTGCTATCCCGCCTATGCCAGATGGCGCGCGAGTTGTTTGTTTAGACTTCGACCAAACCGGACAACCCTTCATCGAGGGAATGATTGTTGTTGTGCAGCGGGTCCGCGAGGGGGGACATCTGCGCGAATGGTCCGTCAAGCAAATCGAATTGCACGATGACGAAGTTTGGTTCTGCCCAAGATCAACGAATTCTAAGCATAAGCCCATCAAGATTGTAAACGACCCCAGCAATGAGCAGTGGGGCTCTATTGAGGTCATTGGATTAGTTCGTGACGTCTCATTGAGAGTACGCGTTCCCCGGATGCGTTTGTCTCGCTAGTTCAGTCGTTCAACTTACCGTGATGTTCAAAAGTTGCATTTTAGCCCATTAGGGCATGGACGACCCGTGCTCAGTTGTAGAACAATTAGTGAACACGGAGTGAGAAGGGCGCGCATGTTCGACGAGGGGTCCACGGTCCGAGCGCGGTTCATAGTGCGGTTGCGGTGTCATAACTGTCTGAAGACGACAACGAGGGCCATTGAGTCGCCGGACTTGGAGGACGCCCCCTGCAACGTTGAGGAGCTGCTCGAAAGCGCCTGGCTTCAGCGTCAAAGCTTTGCCTGCGGAGAGTGCGAGAACCCGATCGCGACACTGGTCAGCGTGAAGCAGGAGGACATTGCCTAGAGGCTAACCAGTCGGCAAATTTCGCCAATTGGCGATAATTTTCTTGACGAGCTTTTCGCCAATTGGCAAAGTTTCTCCATCGCCTTCCAGCGATGGAGCCCCTTGTGCCCGCCGCCGCTGACTTTTGGATCGTTCGCCTCGACGGCGCCTACGCCGTCCGCTCTGCCGCCGGCATCGAGCTTGAGGGCATCCCCTGCATCGGGGAGGCCGAGTCTCACATCCTCGACCTGAAGCAGGCTGCCCAGGACGACGACGCCGCGCTCGACGACTTCGAGGCCCAGCGCTTGGCGGAGGCGGCGTGATGCTGACCTTCCTCGACGCCCTGTCGCCGCTCCAGGCTCTCGCCGTCTGCGGTCTTGGACCGGCCGTGGGCACGCTTGCCGCATCCTTCTTCGCCTATGAGGCCGCTTGCTTCGTACGGCTCGCTTGGCGGGGGCGCTGATGCTCGCGCCCATCATGCCCTGCGCCTCCGCTGGCGAGATCAGCGACGCTCTCCGGCGCATCGAAACCAGGATCGCCGAAGCCGCCTACGACGCCGAGGCCATCCGCGACGGGATCTCGTCCGGACTCGGCGGCCCCAACCACCTCGCCCGCGCCGCCAACCTGCACGCCGAGTTGCTCGGCCTTGCGGCCATGGTCGGCGCCATCGCGAACGCCTCCGCCACCCCCAGCCAGCGAGCCGCAGCATGAGCGCGCCCGAAGCCCAACCCGTGTCCACCGCCCAAGCGGCGCGAATCGTCGACCTCTGCGACCGCGCGCTCGCCCAAATCCGCTGGGCCTCCTACTCCGACCTCGTCGCCCGCATCGAGGACCTCGAGCGACTGGCCGCGCTCCGGTACGGGCAGGTCTACGCCCTCACCTTCGATCACGAGGCGGTCGCGCAGGGCATCCACCGCAACACCGAGGCGAGCCTCGAGGAGGCGATCGAGCGCGCCGCCAGCGCCGCACGCCGTGGCGCCAGCTTCCTCTTGGAGGCGAACGCCCGCCCGGACCTGAGCGAACCGCCCGCGAACGTCGTGCTGTTCGCCGCCCACCGCATCCAGGTCGCGGCGGGTCGGCCATGAGCGCCGACCAGATCCCCGCCGGCCTCGCCGGCATCGCCTTCATTCTTCTCATCGCCTCGCTGTGCGCCTCCGCGACCGCGCGTCGCGACAGTCTCCGCCAGCAGGCAACGGACGACGGGGAGGGCCGCGACCGTGGCTGATCACATCACCCGCACAGGCCTCGCGCCCGCCGGTCTCCTCGACGACCTGCACGCCATCGGACGCTACGGGCCCTTCCACGTCGATCCGGCGCGGACCGCCTGCGTCGTCGATCGTGAGGGCCACGGCGTCGTCACCATCGCCGCGGCCGATTGCGGTCCGGCCCTCCGGCGGAAGCTCGCCGAGCTGCTCGCGGCGGATCTCACCCACCTCGAAATCGAGGCCCGGGCGATCCGCGACCCCTTCGACCCGAACCACCTCAACGCCGTGTCCGAGCAGAGCCGCGCCCTTGGCGAGCGGCTGGCCCGGCGCCGCTCTGCTGCGGAGTGACCGACATGGAGATGATCGACAAGGCCGGGACCACGGAGGCCGATCCTTTCGCGTGGTACCGAGACAATCTCGCGGGAAAGATTGAGCACCTCGATCTCGGGCACGCTCCCTGCGGGTTCTTCCGACTGCGGACGCGCGAGGGCGACCTGTTGCCCGTTGCGGTCTGGCAGGAGCAGGGCGTCCGCTGGGCGAAGGTTGGCGCGAACGACCCGACGTGCCTCGCTGAGGGCGAGCAGGAGTTCTGCGAGCGCGTCATCGCATTCTGCTGGCGCTCGCCCATCACGGAGGCGGTCTATTTCGCCGTGACCGAGGAGGGGGCGCCGTGGCCCGACCTACCTCCGGAGCGGACCACCGATTACGCGAACATGCCGAGCGACCCGTTGGAGGCGCTCCGGATCGAGCTCGAAGGCGAGCGGGTCGAGGCCGAGGCGTGGCTCGCGACGCCGATCTCCGATCAGGCCGGCGCCGACCGTGCCGCGAATTGGGCGCTGCGCTTCGCCGACATGGAGAAGCGCGCCCAGGAGGGGCGGCGCACCGAGAAGGTGCCGCACGAGAAGGCGGCCAAAGAGGTCGACGCCCGTTGGCGCCCGGTGCAGGACGCCGCCGGCGCCCTCAAAGCCCGGCTGAAGGACGCGCAGACGCCGTTCCTCGTCGAGAAGCGGCGTCGGGAGGCCGAGGAGCGCGCCGCAGCCGCCCAGGCCGGTGAGGCGATCCGGCCCGCCGCGAGCGCTGCCGCTGGCACCGCCGGCCGCAAGACGAGCCTTCGCGTCGTTCGAACCGCCGCCATCGACGACTTCGACGCCGCGCTGATGGCGCTGAAGGACGCGCCCGAAATCCGTGAACTCGTGCAGCGGCTCGCCAACCGCGTCGCCGCCGCCGGCACTGCGCTGCCCGGCACGCGCATCGTCACCACCGACAAAGCCGCCTGAGGAGAGAACCGATGAACGCGCGCGCCCAACTCCCCGCCGTCCAGGATCAGCCCCGCCCGTCGCAAATGTTCGCTCCGGTCGGCATCTTCGCCGCCCCTGACAAGTTCGAGCACTCCCAGCGCGTGGCGAAGGTGTTCGCCGACTCGCAACTCGTACCGCCGCACTTCAAGGGCAAGATCGCCGACTGCCTGATCGCCCTGAACATCGCCGACCGGATGCAGGAAGATCCGCTGACGGTGATGCAGAACCTCGCGATCGTGTCCGGCAAGCCGTGCTGGCAGACGCAGTACATGATCGCCCGGGCCAACAAGTCGGGCGTGTTCGCCACGCGGATCACATGGAAGTCGGAAGGGCAGGGCGAGCGGCTGGAAGTCACCGCGGGCGCCACGTTGGCCGACAGCGGCGAGGTTGTGTCTGTCGCCGTCTCGATGGCGATGGCGAAGGCCGACGGTTGGACCAAGAACGCCAAATACACCACCATGCCGGAGCACATGCTCCGGTGGCGCTCGGCGGCGATGCTGATCCGCCTCTACGCACCGGAGGTGATGCTCGGCATTCAGTCTACCGAGGAGGTCGAGGACGCGACGCCGAGCGCGCCGCGCGACGTCACTCCGCCCCGGCAGATCGAGAGCAGCACCAGCCCAAGCGGATCGCGTCCGAGCGGCCCGCCGCGCCTCACCACCGCGAAGCCTGCTGCTGCGCCTGGGAAGCCCACGCCTGCCGATGGGCAGGAAGTTTCCCGGGCGGTCGAGGACGACGCCGAAACGGTCGTCACGCAGTTCGAAAGCGACGTGCAGCTCGCCCGCACCGAGCAGGACATCGCCGACTGCGAAGATGCTCTGACACCATACGCCGAGTCCGACCGCCTATCGCGCGATCAGCGGAACCGGGTCGAGAACGCGGCCGAGGCCGCTCGCGCGCGGATCAAGGCGCCGGCTGGACAGGAGACGCAGCAGGACGATGGGGAGGAGGCACCCGTCGATCCGAACGACCCGGATTTTAAGCGCGGGGCCGAGGATCGGCGGAAGGGTCAGAAGCGGTGCGTAATCTCGGCCATCACCGCTGACGAGAAGCGCATGGCCGCCTGGAAAGCCGGGTTCGACTCCGTCGAGGCGGAGGGCTGAGCCGTGGCGGAGGCGAAACCAGTCACCCTCATGCTGAGCGTCGAAGACGCTCGGCACCTCTCATCCGGCATGGCTGACCTGCTGTGCTGGTGCCGCGGCTTCATCGCCGGCCGGGCAGACGACCACGACAGCCACCCCATGGGCGTCGAGCAGACCCGCACGCTTCGGCTCAAGCTGATCCGGGCCATCGAGGATGCAGGCGGGGAGACTGCCTGACATGGCCCGCCCCACCCTCGTCGACGATCTTCTCGTCGGCCGCGCGCTCCACCAAGCGCGCCGCCGTCGCGGCCTCCGCCAGAGCGAGGTTGCTGTCGCGGTCGGCATCTCGGTCCGCACGCTCCAGGATTACGAGTTCGGCCGCAGCAGTGTGCCGGCCTCGCGCCACAAACTCCTCGCCGAGGCGCTGGGTCTAGATCCGACCCTCCTGAGCGCCCCGGAGACGCCGGCGCCTCTGTCCGAGCCCCTCGCGCCCGACGAGGCCGCTTGGCTCGCCCTCTACCACCGCCTGCCGACGTGGTTCCGCGCGCTGTTCCGGCGCCGCCATGCCGCGTCCCAGCCCGCCGCCCAGGAGAGCGCCGCATGCTGAATATCGCAGACCTCGCGGGCCTCGATCTTTCCGCCATGCTCGCGCTCAGCGCCCGGCTGGATGCCGCCGCCCTGCACCAGGATCGGTGCCGCCGGCAGGCCGCGCGCTTCGAAGTCCCCGACGGCTTCCTTGGGACCGCCCAGGCCGTCGAGGAGATGGACGCCCACGCCGCTGCAATCGCCGACGGCGCGCGGCTGGTGTCCCTCATGGCTCGGCTTCTCGCCGACGAGAACCGGAGCCGGCCCGCGCCGGTCCTGCGGATCGTACCGCGCTCCGAGCCGCCGACCGCCTCTCCGCAGCCCGAGCCCTCCCGCACCGGCATCGTGGCCAGGCTCTGGGCGCGCCTTAACGGCTCCCCGACTGCGGAAGCGGCGTGATGGTCGCCTATTCCTTCAAGAAGCGGTTCGGCCCGCCCATCCTCGCAGGCACGAAGGCACAAACGATCCGCGCCGATCGGAAGCGCCACGCGCGGCAGGGTGAGGAGCTACAGCTCTACACCGGGATGCGGACGCGCCATTGCACGCTGCTCGGCCGCCCGACCTGCCTTTCCGTGATGCCCGTGCGCCTGTGCTTCTCGGAGCGCAGCGCGACCGAACTGTTCGAGGTGGGCGGCGAGCATCTGAGCCCGACGGCGATGGATGCGTTCGCCCGCGCCGACGGCTTCGCCAACGTCGAGGACATGGCCCGGTTTTGGTGGGCCGAGCACCCGCCGGAGGAGGGCGACCGCATCGCCTTCGAGGGCGTGCTGATCCGCTGGCAGCCGTTCCAAGCTGCCCTCACCCTTCCCGCCGTGGCTTGATACATCATGCCAACAAATCCTTCGAAAAGAGTGCGACAGGGCGAGGCAAGAGGGGATTTGACGCCCTTTCTACGCAGCCTCAGAGGTTACTCAACGACCAGCAAGCCGCTTAGCTTGCTCAGTCAATCGAGCTTTAGCAATCTTCCGATCTTCGTCTCGAAGGCGATCAGCAGATGTTACCAGACCCACAATTTCCAAAAAATTCATTTGGCCCCAACGCCTTTGCAGAGTTGGCGACACAACGCACGCACGATCTTTTGTCAAAAATGCCATTCGATCCTCCGAAAACTCGGAGGTTCAAGATCGTCACTTAAAGGGATGTTCCCGTCAAAGCACCTTAATCTGGGCTCGAAGGCGCATGTCCCGTGTCCCTTCGATATCGCCAGCAAAAAAGCCGGGCTCGGATTCGCTGCTGGCTTGGGGAAAGAGTCTGGTGGCTCCTTAATCCCGGCGCCGGGCTCGACGCCGTGTTGGTCTGTGTTGGCTTTATCGCAGACGGCGACGCGCCAGGAGGATGAGGCTGCCTTCAAGCGTCTCGCGCGCGAGCGGCATCCGGATCGCCCGGGCGGCTCGCACGACATGATGGCGGACCTTAACCGGGCCCGCGAGCAGGGGATGAAGGAGAGGGGGCAATGAGCGATCCCGCACGACACGTTGTGCCGTTTCAGGCAGCAGCTCGCGAACTAGGACTGAGCGCGGCGACGCTTCGCCGGATGTGCAACGACGGGAAGGGGCCGACCCTCCTCCGCCTCAGCGAGCGTCGCCTCGGGGTCCGTCGCGGCGACCTCGACGCGTGGCTGAAGACTCGTGAGGTAGGCGCCAAGCAGGTCTAACGCTTCGCGCTTCTCAGTCGCGTAGAGCGCCCGATTGTAGATGCCGGCCACGCCCCCCTTGTGGCCGGAGATGTGGTTCAGCACCGCTTCGTTGACGTGCGGCAACACCTTGAGGCGCTCGGCCATCACCGTCGAGGCCGTGCGGCGCAGGTCGTGAAGCCGCCAGCCCGTCACGCCCGACCGTTTATCGAGCGAGGCCTTCGCTCGCGAAAATCCCTGAAAGCCGCCAACACCTTGGCCGAACACCAACGAGCGGCCTTCGACGCGATCCGTCGTCGAGAGGATTCGGAGCGCGGCCGACGACAGCGGCACGTCGTGACCCTGGCCGTTTTTTACACGCTCGTTCGGGAGCGACCACACGGCGCCCGCGAGATCCACTTCGGACCAGTTCATATCAGCGACCTCGTCACGCCGCTGGCCGGTCAGAAGTAGAAGCCGGACGATGCGGCCGAAGTCGTCGTCCCGGCAGGCCGCCAGCACCCGTGTGATCTCATTTACGGTCAGAACCCGCGCTCGCCGCACCTCCGGCGCCGGCTTCGGCACACCCATGACGGGGTTTATCTCGGCCGCCCCTGTACCGACGAGCCACGCGAAATGCGCCGACAGTGCCGCGCGGGCGCGATTGGCCGCGTGCGGGCCGGTCTCACGGCGGATCTTGGCGAGATGCTCGGCAATCTCCTGCCGGCCGACCGTATGCAGCGGGAGCTTATGCAGAGGCTTCCAGACGGTGCGCAGGTATCGCCCGGCCTCCGCGAGGTAGGCGGGACGCAGATGCGAAGACACCGCGTTGAGGTATGGCTCGACGACGGCGCCGAAAGTGACAGCCGCCCGCGCCTTGGCCTTCACCTTTTCCGCGTGGGGGTCCTCACCGAGCTTGGCCCGCGCCAACCGCTCACCCGCCGCGCGGCGGGCCTCGGTCGCCGAGAGGATGCCGACCTTTCCCAGCGTCTCCCGCTTCGATTGGCCGAGCGCGTTTCGGTACTGCACGACCCAAGTCCTGGAGCCGCCCTTGCTCAGGCTCATCCCGAAGCCCGGAAGATCGTCATCGAACACCACGAGCTTGTCGCGCCCGGCCGGGAGCTTCAGGGCAGCGGCGGTCTGGTTCGTGAGGCGCATCGCCGTCCCGGTAAGCACATGGTAAGCAGCCGAACGGTCCCCTATGGTCGCCCCGTTCGCATCGTGAGAGGGTACACGTGCGCAAGCCTCTCACAACACGTCGCTTCTTCGGCCCGGTAAGCAGTCCTGTCAACTGAACTGCTACATAACCCGTGTTTCGTAATGAGGGGGTCGGGGGTTCGAATCCCTCTTGCGGCACCATTCTCTAGTGCCTTTCTGCTCGTCGGTTACGCCTTTCGGTGAGTCTATAGTCAGCCCATTGGCGAGAACCGAATATGCCGGCCCCGGGCGTGAGGTCGGGATCTGTGTCATGACACATGTGTCGTCGGCTCTGGCTTCAGCAAGACAATGGATCTGGTCGTCACCGATGAGGTCGCCGCCGATGCAGCAACCTCGCGTGCCGATGAGGCGAACGAGGTTCGACTTAAACACTGAGCGAGGATGACGGGGTGATGCCGGGCGCTCCTTATGCTGCCGGCAACGACTGAATCGCGCAGGACGAATCCGGCGATTTACGTTTGGCGAATGCGCTCCGGATGTCGTCCTGCTGGATCTCGTCGAACGCTCATCTTCTGCAGAAGCAACGCAAATTGCCGTCGCCGTGTCAGGGGCAGCGCGTCAGGTCGAAGGTGTCGCCAGATTCCGGCGAGTGCCATGTCATGCTTCGGGGCTTTACGTCCATCAACGTCACCCTGTAGCCGTCCTTGAGTTCGATGCGCCATGATCCGCCCCTATGCGGGTAACATTCACATCATCAAGTCTTGAACTCGTACATACTCAAATCAAGCGGCGGTGGCAGTCGCATGGCTCGGCACGACCACGACCTCTCTCGCCTCCGAATTTCGCTCCGGAAACGCTACCGTGCGGTTGTGCAGTTGCCGGACTGCAACACTTAATCAGTATTGTAGATCGGGTCACTCTGGGTGAGATAGACGCCGATCCGGTGGCGTGCTGAACAATGTATCGGCGGCAACGACCGCTCAAAGGGGGATTTTAATGAACTTTCGGGTTTGTTTAGCGGGCGCTTTGCTCGCGACGATGACGGCTGCCTGCGTTCCAACTGAAAAAGTAGCGTTCAGTGCCGGACCTCAGCAGCAATCAGTTGTTCGCGATGGACGTAACGCAGTTATTTCAAAGAAAAAAAATTCGACCGTCATCGTTACGTCGGCATCCCGGGCAATCGCGAGTGGTAGTCGGCCAGTCTTCGTCGTTGGAATTCAAAACAACGGCAAGATCCCAAGCGATTTTCGTGTCTCCAATGTCAGCGCCGTGCAGATCCAGGACGGCACGCCATCGAAAAGCATGGCGATCGTGCCCTATGAACAGCTCGTTTCCGAAGAGCGCACACGGCAGGTGGTCGGAGCAATTCTTATCGGCGCTGCAGCGGCCGGCAATGCTTACGCGGCCCAACAGTCGAGCTACACAAGCAGCGGGCGTTACAGCCCAATCGCCGGCGCCATCAACGGTGCGCGGGCCGATGCACATAATGCCGCGATGATTGGTGGCGCAGTTGCGGCCGGACAGGTCAATCTTGCGGCCCTCGAGCAGAACGTGATCAAAGACAACACAGTGATGCCGACGGAGTGGATTGGCGGGCAACTCCACATCGAGCCTCCGGCCGGTGCTGGCAACGTCGCCAAGGCTTACGTCATCACGGTTCCGGTTGGCGACGACATCCACGAGATCACGGTCACGCAGGGGCGCGGGGTCTAGCGCACCCGCCCGAGAGGTGAGTGCCGGCTTTCAAAAAAAGCCAATGCCGCACGATCATCCAGAGCATCATGTTGTGTCAAATATCCGGCATGATGCTCTGGAAATTTGCTCGAATATTTCGCTATGATCATCCCATGATCGGCCTGCGTTTCAGGCTATTTGATTGATTGCAGGCCATGATATTTATTAAATTGCAAACAAATAAAGTTATTTTATATCATTATAAGTTTTCGTTGCGGGCAGCGGTTCGCATGTGAGCGAAATTCAGAGGTCGTGGTAACATTCAGGCGTGAAGTTAGTGCTGCCCGTGCCTGGAGTCGCCGCTGAGCGATCAGCGCTGAGAGGATTGGCTGACCCCGACCCCGTTGACCCTCTTGTTTCCGATGAGGCTCCGCGCCGCGCTTGATCGCGACGGCTCCGTGAGCCATCTCGACAGTATGAAGAAGCGTGGCCTGCTCACGGTCGCCAGTGCGGCCACGGTGATGACCCTCGGCGGCGTCGGCTATGCCGCGCGACGGCGCGGCAAGAATCCGTACTACCAGGGTCCGAAGAGCGATCACTTCGACGGGTTGCGCTTCCATGCGCCGGACCAGCCGCCCGACAAGGATCTGTCCGATCTCGCCCGCTGGCGCATGAAGGGTACGCGGGAGGCGTGGCCGCACAGCTTTCCCAGCCCCTTCCCGCCGGACAAGCCGCCGCAGCGGGTCGAAGGGTTTCGCGTGGTCCTGATCGGGCATGCGAGCTACCTGTTCCAGATCGCCGGTCGCAACATCCTCGTCGATCCGGTCTTCTCCCGTCGGGCGAGCCCGGTCCGCTTCGCCGGGCCCAAGCGCGTCAACCCGCCGGGCATCGTCTACGGTGATCTTCCGCCGATCGATGCGGTGCTGATCACGCACAATCACTTCGACCATCTCGACGGCCCGGTCATGGCCCGGCTGTGGCAGGATCACCAGCCGCTGATCGTGGCGCCCCTCGGCAACGACGCGATCCTGCGCAGCTACGATGACACCATGCACGTCGAGACCCGCGACTGGGGTGGAACGGTCGATCTCGGCGGCGGCATCACCGCACATCTCACGCCGGCCCATCATTGGTCGGCGCGGGGGCTCAACGATCGGCGCATGGCCCTGTGGTGTGCCTTTCTCCTCACCACGCCGCGGGGCGTCCATTACCATGTCGGCGATACCGGTCTCGGCGATGGGGCCATCTTCCGCGAGATCCGCGCCCGGTTCGGACCGCCGCGACTCGCGACCCTGCCGATCGGCGCCTACGAGCCGCGCTGGTTCATGCAGCCTCAGCACATGAACCCCGCCGACGCCGTGGAGGCTTTCTCTCTGCTCGGGGCCGATCAAGCGCTCGGTCATCACTGGGGCACCTTCCGCCTCACCGATGAGGGTATCGAGCGCCCGGTGGAGGCGCTCGCAGAGGCGCTCACGGCAACCGGACTGCCGGCGGCGCGATTCTTGGCCCTGCGTCCCGGTCAAGTGTGGGAGGGGTAGCGCACCGCACCCGCGCAGCCCGTTCCTAAAGGTCCACACTTCGAATCGAGGCGCCGCGCCGGATCACCGCCCGGTAGTCTCGGTCGAGCCGCATCGATCATGCTGGATCTGTTTCGTCCCCACCTGTCGACGCAATTGACGGCATGGGATGTGGGTGATTGTCGAGGCTGAGCGCAATCAGTTGCCCCGGCGGCGGGGTCAGGGGTTCAGCCGATGCTCCTCCTCATTCCCACTGGCCTCGCGGTTCTCGCCGGCATCAGCGTCGTCACGCAACAGATCCTCAACGCCAATCTGCGCGCGGCCCTGTCTTCCGCAGCTTGGTCGGGCTTCGCGAGCTACTTCGTTGGACTGGCCTGCATGGCGTTCCTCGCCGTGATCTTGCGCGATCCGCCGCCTTCGGCCGGCGTGATGCTGCGGGTGCCGTGGTGGGCCTGGAGCGGCGGGCTGTTCGGGGCGATCTTCATCGGACTCGCGATCGTGCTGGTGCCGCAGCTCGGTGCGGCGACCTTCATCGCGCTTGTTGTGACCGGGCAGATGCTCGCCTCCGCCGGATTCGACCATTTCGGCCTGCTCGGTCTCGAACGGCAACCGCTCGATGCCACGCGCTTGCTCGGTATCGCCCTGCTCGTCGGCGGCGTGGTGCTGATCCGGCGGTGAGCGGCCTCAGCCGCCGCGTCTCGTGCCGATTGCCATACCGATGGAGGCCGCGCTGATGCAGAGGATCGCAAAACCCTGAAGCGGGCTGAGCCGCTCGCCGAGGAGCGGGAGGGCGGCCAGTGCGGCGATGGCCGGTTCCAGGCTCATCAGCACACCGAAGACCGGCCGCGGCATGCGGGTCAGCGCGAACATTTCCAGCGAATAGGGCAGGGCACTCGACAAGAGGGCGACGGCGAGCCCCGCCGCGAGCGTCGACGGCATCAGGAGATCGGCGCCCGCTTGCACGATCCCAACCGGCACGACGAGCAGGGCCGCCACCGTCATGCCGAGCGCCACCGCCGACGAGCCGCCGGCCCGGCCCGCCGCCTGACCGAACACGATGTAGAGCGCCCACGCCACCCCGGCCGCGAGCGCCAGCGCCGCGCCGACGGGATCGACGCCGGAAGCCTCACTCAGCGGAAGCAGCAGAACCAGGCCGAGGAGGGCGAGCCCGATCCAGAGGAAGTCGGACGGGTGCCGGGAGCCCCAGAGAGCGACGGCCAGCGGACCGGTGAACTCGATCGCCACGGCAATGCCGAGCGGCACGGTGCGCAGCGATAGATAGAACAGACAGTTCATCAGCCCGAGCGCCGCGCCGTACAGTGCCACCGCCCCCGTGTCCCGCAGGGTCAGGCTGCGTTGCCAGGGCCGCAGGAGGGCGAGCAGGATCACGGCTGCGAAGCCGACCCGCAACGCGGTCGTTCCCTCCGGCCCGATGACGGGGAAGAGGTGCTTGGCGAAGGCGGCCCCGGTCTGGATCGAGACCATCGCGGCGATGAGCGCCGCTATGGGAAGCAGTGTTCCGCCCGGCTTCTCCGGCATCGAATCCGGTCGGATCACGGCCTCTTCACAGGATGAACCGGCTCAGATCGGCATTCGCCGCCAGATCCTCGACGCGATCACGGACATAGGCCGCATCGATCCGCACGGTCTCGCCGGAGCGATCCGTGGCGGTGAAGGAGATGTCGTCGATCACCCGCTCCAGCACCGTCTGGAGGCGGCGGGCGCCGATATTTTCGACGGATCCGTTCACCTCGACCGCGACGCGGGCAAGAGCATCGACGGAATCGTCGGTGAAATCGAGCGTGACGCCTTCGGTCTCCATCAGAGCGACCGTCTGCTTGAGGAGGCTCGCCTCGGTCGCGGTCAGGATCTGCTTGAAATCATCCACCGTCAGCGGTTGCAGCTCGACACGGATCGGCAATCGCCCCTGCAACTCCGGCAGGAGATCGGACGGCTTCGAGACATGGAAGGCGCCCGATGCGATGAACAGGATGTGGTCCGTCTTGACCGGCCCGTGCTTGGTGGCGACCGTGGTGCCCTCGATCAGCGGCAGCAGATCGCGCTGGACGCCCTCGCGGGAGACGTCTGCGCCGGAGCGGCCCTCGCGGGCGCAGATCTTGTCGATCTCGTCGAGGAAGACGATGCCATTGTCCTCGACCTCGCGCACGGCCTCGCGGATCAGCGCATCGTCGTCCACCAGTTTGTCGGATTCTTCGGCGATCAGCGGCGCGTAGGCATCGGCGACCGTCATCCGCCGCGGTTTGCCCCTCTGCCCGCCCAGAGCCTTTCCGAGCATGTCGTTCAGATTGATCGCCCCCATGGAGGCGCCGGGCACGCCGGGGATCTCGAACATCGGCATGCCCTGCTGGCCGCTCGGCGCAAGTTCGATCTCGACTTCCTTGTCGTCGAGTTCGCTCGCCCGAAGCTTCTTGCGGAAGCTCTCGCGGGTCGTCTGACTCGCCGTGGAACCGACCAGGGCGTCGAGGATGCGCGCTTCGGCGGCCGCCTCCGCCTTGGCCTTCACGGCCTTGCGCTTCTCCTCGCGAGTCAGGCCGATGCCGACCTCGACGAGGTCGCGCACGATCTGCTCCACATCGCGGCCGACATAGCCGACCTCGGTGAACTTCGTCGCCTCGATCTTGAGGAAGGGCGCGTTGGCCAGCCGCGCCAGCCGACGGGCGATCTCGGTCTTGCCGCAGCCGGTGGGTCCGATCATCAGGATGTTCTTGGGCGCCACCTCCTCGCGCAGGGGACCCTTCAATTGCTGGCGGCGCCAGCGGTTGCGCAGCGCGATAGCAACCGCGCGCTTGGCATCCTTCTGGCCGACGATGAAGCGGTCGAGCTCGGAGACGATCTCGCGGGGGGAGAAGGTGGTCATCGGACTCCAGGTCTGCGGCGAGGGGGCGCCGAGCTTCGATCTATGCGTGCCACCGGGCGCTTTCCAGACGCGGGCGGCGGGGCGGTTTCGGTTCGGTTCGCGTCAGTCGCGGTTCGAGGCCATCCGGCGGCGTGGGCGATCGGGGGTGTCGAGCGGCCGAAGAGGGCGTTGGCGTTCGAAATGGATGCCCGGTTTCGTGTGGACCCGGATGGCCCAGCGCGCCGATCAACCGACGTCGAGCGCTTCGATGACGAGGTTGCCGTTGGTGTAGACGCAGATCTCGGCGGCGATCCGCATCGACCGGCGGACGATGGCTTCGGCGTCGAGATCGCCTTCCTCAAGGGCGCGGGCGGCGGCGAGGGCATAATTGCCGCCGGAGCCGATCGCCATGACACCGCTCTCGGGCTCGAGCACGTCGCCGGATCCGGAGAGAAGCAGGCTGACGTCCTTGTCGGCCACCAGCATCATCGCTTCCAGCCGACGCAGATAGCGGTCGGTGCGCCAATCCTTGGTGAGCTCTACGCAGGCTCGGGTGAGCTGCCCCGGATATTGTTCGAGCTTCGCTTCCAGCCGCTCGAACAGGGTGAAGGCATCGGCCGTTGCGCCGGCGAAGCCACCGATGACGCTGCCCTTGGCCAGCCGCCGGACCTTGCGGGCATTGCCCTTCACGATGGTCTGGCCCAGGCTGACCTGTCCGTCGCCACCGATCACCACCCGTCCGCCCTTGCGGACCATCAGGATCGTCGTGGCGTGCATCTGGGCGGGGCCGTCATCGGCGTGGGGCAAGGAAGCGCTCCGGTTCGTCATTCCAACGTCGCGCCTGACGTATGCGCTCGCGGGCCCGTCTCCAAGGCGGCATGCGAGGTCGTTCGGCGAAGGCGCATTCGTCCGACAAAGCCCCGCGCAAGCGTGCCCGGCTATCCGCATCCGCCAAGGGCCGATTGAGCATCGCCGGCCATCCGCGGAACGAGTGCATGGGAATCATCGTCGGCCTTGTCATCGCCATCGGTTGCATGCTCGGCGGCTTCATGGCCATGGGCGGCCACCTCATCGTCATCTGGCAGCCCTGGGAATTCGTCATCATCGGCGGCATGGCGGCGGGCACGTTCGTCATCGCCAACCCGCTGAAGGTCGTGATGGATTCCGGGAAGGCGACCATGGAGGCCTTCACCGACAAGGGCCCCAAACGGCAGGATTTTCTGTCGCTGCTGGGCCTGCTGCACGCTCTGTTGCGCGAATTGAGAGCCAAGCCGCGCAACGAGGTCGAGCCGCATTTCGACGATCCGGCCAATTCCGAGATCTTCAAAAATTTCCCGGACATCACCAAGCATCCGGATCTCGTCATGTTCATCTGCGACTATTGTCGCCTGATCCTCATCGGCAATGCCCGCTCGCACGAGATCGAGGCGCTGATGGAGGAGGAGATTGGGACTTACAAGAAATACAAGCTCAAGCCCTACGGCGCGCTCAATACGGTCGCCGAGGCTTTGCCCGCCCTCGGTATCGTCGCGGCGGTGCTCGGGATCGTAAAGGCGATGGGCGCCCTCGACCAGTCGCCGCAGATCCTCGGCGGCCTCATCGGCGCGGCATTGGTGGGGACCTTCTTCGGCGTCTTCGCGTCCTACGGCGTGGTGGCCCCCCTCGCCATCAAGGTGAAGGGTGTGCGGGAGCGGCAATGCGCGCCCTACACGATCATCAAGCAGACCCTCATCGCGTACATGAACGGCGCATTGCCCCAGGTGGCCATCGAGCATGGCCGCAAAGGCATCGCGGGTGCCGAGCGTCCGACCATCGACGAGGTGGAGGCCGCAACCCTGGCGGGCGGACGCGCCCCCGCCGCCGCTTGAGGGGCCTCGCCATGGACGACACGTTCCTCGACCAGATGTCGATCGATGATATTCCGTTCGACAAGGTGCCATCGCAGCCCCAGCCCGCCCTCGACGCCCTGCTGCAGGCCGTCGCGTCGAAGCCTGCCGTCGATATTCGCTCCCGCATTCAGGAGGCCGGCGGTCTGTCGCTCGACCGGCTGCCGATGCTGCATGTGGTGTTCGACCGGCTCGCCACCGCCTGCAGCGATGCGCTCAAGCACCTGGCCGCCTCGTCCACCTTCTACTCCCTCAGCGGGATCGAGAGCGGGCGGTTCGGCGAGATGCTCGACGAATACGAGGCCAACGCGGTCGTCGGCATCTTCTACGTGCCGGGGTGGGATGGGCATATCGTGGTCGGGCTCGACCGCGACTTCATCTACACGATGGTCGAGGTGCTGTTCGGCTCCGACGGTTCCGAGCCACCGGTGGAGGAGGAGCGCAACTTCTCCGCCATCGAGCTGCGCCTCGCGCAGATGGTGTTCGAGCAGATCGGAAAAGCACTCGAATCCTCCTTCGGCCTCGTCTCGCAGACTCCGTTCCGCCTGGAACGGATGGAGACGCGCATGGAATTCGCCATCATCGGCCGGCGCTCGGCGAAGTCGGTGCAGGCCAAGTTCCTGCTGCAGGCGCTGAACCGCGGCGGCGAGATGTTCCTCATCATCCCGCAGACGGTGCTCAACCCGCTCCGCCCGGCCCTCGGCAAGGTGTTGACCGGCGAATCCTCCGCCCGCGATCCGCGCTGGGCCCAGCAGATCTCGGCGGAGGTGCAGAAAACCGTCGTGAGCCTGCGGGCCGTGCTGGAGGAACGCCACCTGACGCTCGGCGAGATCGCCGGCCTGCAGGTCGGGCAGGTGATCGCGCTCGACGCGACGCCGGCCACGCGGATCAAGCTCGAAGGCAATGACCGTCCGCTGTTCTGGTGCCGGGCGGGCCAATCGCAGGGTAGCTACGTTCTGCGGGTGGAGGAGGCGATCAATCCCGAGAAGGAGGGACGCGATGGACTCCTTGGTTGACGGCGTGCTGCTCCTCGCCCTCGTGGCGACGAGCGCTTGCGTGGTGCCGATGTATCTGAAGCTCAAACGGCTCGATCGGGCGCAGGCCGAGTACGGCGCCGCGGTGGCGGCATCGGGACTCGTCCTGACCCAGGCCGGCGAGGCCGTGCGCAGCTTCTCCGGGGAGGGGCGCGAAATTCTCGAAGCACTGAGCCTCAAGATCGAAGAGGCGCGGGCAGCCTTGGCCGATCTCGAGGCATCGCGCGCAGCGTTGCTGGCGGCGCGCAGCGAGCCGCGGGCCTGACGGGAGGTGCGCCGCATCGGCGACGTGCAACAAAATTTCGTCAGCTTGGAGCGTGGTTTGGCTTCCAGACGTTGAACATGGCCAAGCCAGGGCCGAGAGCCGCATGTCCGAAGACGAGCACCGCAACCACGGGGCGGAGAAGCGCGAGAAGGACGACGCGCAGGTCGAGAAAGGTCATCGCCCGGACGCACTGATCCTGCACGAGATCATCCGCCGGGAGGGCGAGGAGGAACTGCGCCGCACCACGCTGGCTCTCTCCCTCTCGGCCTTCGCCGCGGGGCTGACCATGGGCTTCTCGCTGATCGTGCCGGGCGTGCTGAAAGGCCATCTGCCGCACGAGCCCTGGGCCGAGCTGGTTCTCAGCATGGGTTACTCGATCGGCTTCCTCATTGTCGTGCTCGGCCGCCAGCAGCTCTTCACCGAGAATACCGTCACACCGATCCTTCCGCTCCTGACCGACCGCACCGTCGCATCGCTGATGCGGGTCATCCGGCTCTGGGCCATCGTGCTGGTCGGCAACATTCTGGCCACCTTCGTCATCGCCTCGGTGCTTGCCCATACCGATGCCTTCCAACCGGAGGTGCGCAAGGCCTTCGCCGAGATCAGCCGCCACACCATCGAGGACCCGTTTTGGACGACCGTCATCAAGGCGGTGTTCGCGGGCTGGCTCATCGCCCTGATGGTCTGGATCCTCCCGGCGACGGGCTCGGCGGCGCCGTTCATCATCATCCTGATGACGTGGCTCGTCTCGATGTGCGGGCTCGCCCACATCGTCGCCGGATCGGTCGATGCCTATTACCTCGTCGCCATCGGCGAGATCAGTTTCCCCACCTACGTGACCGGCTTCTTCGTGCCGACCTTGATCGGCAACGTGCTCGGCGGCGTCACCCTGGTGTCGGTGCTGAATTTCGGACAGGTCGTGCCCGACATGGAAGGAAACCGGCGCAGCGACGCCTGATCCGTCAGCGCAGGGTGAAGCGCTCCGCCCGCGGCGCCTCCCGACGGGCCTCGCCCAGCGCATCGAGAACCGGAGCGGTGGCAGCGTGCAACAGGGCGTCGAGGGGGAGATCGTTGGCGTCGGTACCGAACGGCTCCTCCAATTCGTCGCCCAGAGCATCGAGGCCGAAGAAGGCGTAGGCCACGAGGGCGGCCACGATCGGTGTCGACCAGCCGAGGGAGCCCGCCAATCCGAACGGCAGCAGCAGGCAGTAGAGCCAGGCCGTCCGGTAGAGCAGCAGCGTGTAGGCGAAGGGGAGCGGCGTCCCCTGGATGCGCTCGCAGGTCGCCTGGATGGCCGCGAGGCTTGCGATCTTGTGCTCAAGCGTTGCGAAGGTCACTTCGCCGAAGGCACCGGTATGCAGGGCCGAGGCGAGGTCATGGGTCAGCCCGGTGAGGGCGGCGTCGGCGGCGCTGGGTCGGTCCGTGAGGGAGAGGCTCTCATGGGGCGGCAACCAGGGCTCGGCCGCTCCCGCTTCATCCAAATCGCGCAGGCGCGCATGCAGTGCCTGGGCGAACCCGACCGTCCGCCGCAAGATCCGGCGACGCAGATCCGCGTGGCGGGCTTCGGGCAGCAGCGCCGGAATCAACCGCGCCAGCGCCCGCATCTCGACGATGAGCGTGCCCCAGGCCCGGCGTGCCTCCCACCAGCGGTCGTAGCAGGCGCCGTTGCGGAAGCTGAGGAAGATCGAGAGGGCGAGGCCGACCAGGGTGAAGGGGCCGATGCCGGCGGTGACCGGAAACCACTCCGCGTGACGCTGTTCAAGACCCACCACGAGACAGGCCAAGGCCGTGATCGCGATCACCTTCGGGGCTACCTTCGGCAGAATCGAGCCGCGAAGGGCAAACAGGATGGTGAAGAGGCTGGGACGCGGACGGACGATCATGCCGCGTCTGTCCGCGATCCGGCCACGGGACGCAACGCCGCGACGCCCCGCATCGGACCTAATGGGCTTCGGGAGTGATGCGAACCGCAGCCACTTCGCGCAATCGGCCGGTGAAGAGGTCGTGGGCGTAATCGAACGCGAACTGGCTGCGGCCCTCCCGATCCGGTCGCGCTCGGTGATCGGAGCACCAAGCCAGAAAGTTCGCCGATCGCACCGTCGCGCGAACGACCGGCACGCCGATCCCGAGAGCGGCGCGCTCCGCCTGAAGGGCCTGCCGCAGCCACACTTCATAGGTGGGCGGGAGCGTCTCGGCGTCAATCATCAGGCCGCGTAGCTGGAGGTAATCCTGCTCATCATACCAAATCATGCCGAGGGGATGCAGACTGGTCCGCGACATCGCTCAAGCCCCGACCAGATTCGATGGAAGGTGGGTGATCGGAGCGTCGTCGATCCTCGCACAAGAGCGGTGTCCGCCCGCGGGCAAATCCGCCTTGGGACGCGTTCGATTGGGGCGGTGCGCCGTTTCTCGTAGGTTCGCCTGGACCTGCGCATTCAGGCCTTCGGCGACCGCGACGGAGAGGAGAATGGCGACTTCGTCGCCCGCTGTGTCGCGCAGCTGCACGGCCAGGGTGTCGCCGCCATCGATCAGGCTGACCTTCAGAACTTCGTCGATGGCGAAGATGTGGATCGTCTCCGACGCGGACATCGTGCCCCCTCTGCCAAATCTTCTCGTTGTCGATGAGCGGCTACTGAACCAGCACTGCCTGCTCACACCGCGCGCCCTCGGCGGTCACGGTGGCGCTGCCAAGACGCATGCCGAGCGCCCGCAGGGTCGAATCGAGCACGAGGTCGAGCGGCGCGGCGGCGGCGCTCAGCGTCGCGGTCAGCAGCGGACGCAGCGCCGTCAGCGGAACCACGCTCGTTCCATTGATGTCGAGATCGGTGTTGCTCATCAGGGTGCCGACCGTCGAGCCGATCATGTCCGTGCTGACCACCGTGCGCGGCCGGTTGCGGGCAATGTCGTCCTCGTTGAACGAGACGGTCTGCGTCCGCGGGCTCCCTGTCTTCACACTTGCCTTGGCCCGGATCGAGAGGGGTGGCAGCTTCAGTGAAAGCAGTGTCGCCGGCCGGTCCACGCCCGGCGGGGTGTTGTCCGAAGCGAGGTCGGAGGCGGAGATGTCGGCGAGGGCGAGGCTGAAGAGCCCGGGTTGCACGTCGAGATCCATCGTCCGCTGCCGGGTCGATCCGGCGGGACACGACACGGATTTCAGGGTGGCCTGGGCGTAGCCGGTCTCGGCATAGATCGGCAGCAACAGGCTGCCGAGATTCAAGGGGGCGCTGATCTCCGCCTCCAGCAGCACCCGCACCTGCGCCGCGCGCAAAATCGCCTTCGGGCTTCCGACGGCGACCCAGCCGGAGCTCTGACGCCGCTGGCCCACACGGGTCGAAATCCGGAGCTTGGGCAGACCCGGGATCGTGGCGCCGAGATCGGCCGTGGCGATGCGCTCGCCATTGGCGATGGAGGCCAAGGCCGAAACCGTGGCAAGCGTCTCGATCGTCGGCCCCTGACTGCCCCGCGCCATGGAGAGCGTCGCGGCATCGCCGAGATCGAGAAATTGGTTCACCTGAATGCGGCGGGCGTCACCGTTTGCGACGAGCGACAGGCGCCGGAGCGCGTCGCTGGCGGCTCCGGCCGGTGCAGTCGAGGCCAGCGCCGAAAGAATTTCACTTGGGCGAGCGGAGGCGACGAGAAGATCGTTGTAGCTCGCGGCCTGCAAGTTAATCTTCGTGGCCAGAGAATCGAGAAAGCGCAGGGCGTCGACATGGGTCGATTGCAAAGCGTCGTAATCCAGCACGCTCAGCGACAGGTTCGTCCCCAGCATCGAGCCGAGCAGCGCATTCGCGATGCCGGCATTGAGCGACGCGACGCCCGATCCGAGGCTGAAAGAGGCGAACCGCGTGGTGACGGCGGTGCTGGTGACGCCGACATTCAGGGTACTCGCCCACCCGATCATCCGGGCGAAGATCGTGGGTTTCGCCGTCGTCATGGAAACGCGGACGGCATTGGGGGATGCGCCACCGGCCACGAATTGGCCGGCCGGCGAGCCGTCGTTGCGGCGCGCATAGGTGCCGACAAGGACGGTGATGTCTCGCGCCTGATCGTAACGATTGTCGGACAACGACTTTCGCGCTGCGGCCTCCGCCTGCTTGATGTCGCTCGCCGCGTTGAGGGCCGCGAGATCGACCGCCCCCTGATCCTTGCGCTTGACGTTGTAGAGGAGTCCGAGATCGAGCCCGATCGCCGCAACGCCGAGCATCATGGTGAGGCTGAACGCGGCCATGACCATGACCGAGCCCCGTTCGTCGGAGGCGAAGCGCATCACATGCCCCCAGGGCGCACATCGTAGGAGGCGGTGAGCGTCGCCGGCGCGACGATCGCGAAGCCGGGCACATTCGACAGCCCGAGCGTATTCGCATCGAAGCTCAGAGCCACGCGATACGTCGGCTGACTTTGTCCGGTGGATCCGATCTGCAATTTGACGGCCTGAGCTTTGACCAGATAGCCGTTCGACAAGCCCGTATTGATGCTCTGCTGCGCGAGAATGAGGCGCTCGCTGTCGCTCGACCCCGCGAGCGATGCTCGCGCTGCCTCAGCCGTCACATGCTGTAGCGTATGGTAGGCGCCGATATAGATGCCGCCCGTAATGATGTTCAGCATCAGAAGAAGAAATAGAGGCGCAAGAAATACGAACTCGATGACGACCGCGCCATCTTCGTCGCTTTTTATGGACTTCAGGCGCTTCAGCTGCGCGGTTTGTGCTCTGCGGACTGCCTGAACTTTGGTCATGGCCTGCGCACATCGGATCGATTTCAGGTTGTGCGAGCCTGATTTCCATCAGTTAATGATTTCTGATTGTGTAAATTCAGACAGAAGCTGAAGGGACGGACGTGGCATCCCGTGCGGACTGGCCGCAAAATCGGCAAAATCGTTACCGGTGTCAGCGACTTAGGTGGCGTTGCGGCGCAAACAGCGCGCATGCATTCGATCAGTTTTTTGGAAATAGCTTCTCAATCGCAGCTTGAATGCCCGAAGCGACGCGAAAATGAAAAGATCGAAGCCGATATTGCAATCCGCGAGGCAACCTATGCCCGGGCACCCTCGAAGGCGTTCAATCGGCGGACGCAGTGATATATTTGGCAACCTGCAACGCGCTCGAACGGTCGATCGTTCCCGTCCGGCTGCGTGTGACGCGACGGCGAATGTGCTCGAAGATATCGAGGCACATGACCCTTGCATGGTGGGGGCTGTGTTTCGAGCAACCTGCCGACGCAATTGAAGAGAATGATCGGCTTAAGGCTGCCAAGCAGTCCGTGGTGAACCAATCCCCCCGGCGGTTTGAGGGCGAGCGACCGTTCCGGGCCGCTCGCTCGTGATGAGCCTACTTGGCCTTCTCGGCGATGCCCTTCAACCCCGCCTCGTAGATGCCGCCGATGACTTCCTCAGCTTTGGCATCCGGTGCACCCTTCGCCTTGAAGCTTCCCGACCACACAAGCTTCGAGCCCGATCCGTTCGGCATGACGGCCAGGGTCGACTTGTAATCGGAGACAGGGAGCGGGCTTTCCAGAATGGTATAGCCGTAATCCATCTTCTTGTCGTCGCGGGCCAACTGCTCCTCGACGATCGTGCCGCCGCCCTTGAGGCTCAGGGTGCGCAAAGACTTGCTGTCCTTCATCGAGGGAGCGCATTTCTCGACCGCCGGGTGCCACTGGCCGATGCCGCAGAAGTCGCCGACGACCTGCCACACTTTGGCGGGGGGCGCATCGACGGTCAGCGTCTTGGAGACTTCGAGAGCGAGCGCCGGCGTGGCGGCCAACGCCGCGACCGCGACGGCGGCGAGTTTCATCGTGTGTGTCATCGGCACGTATCCTTGAGCTTCCATCCAGGCCCGGCATGTCTCTCGGAACTCGGTCGAGTCCTGCGGATGCCGTGGCACGTCCGAAGCTGGGGCGATCATCCAGGCGGACAAGCTCGACTAAAGTTTATTATCACTTCACGTTGATGTGACGGGGTAAGAACTTGTCTAGGTCCGGCAATCGGCCAGTAGCCGCTGCATGAACGCTTCCCCACGGGTCAGCTGATCGAGGGTGATGTACTCGTCCGGCTGATGCGCCTGGTCGATCGAGCCCGGTCCGCACACCACCGTTGGAATGCCAGCCCCCTGGAAGCGCCCCGCTTCCGTCGCGTAGGGCACGGAGATCGTCCGATTGTGCCGCGACAGCCGCAGGGCCAATTGTTCGGCGGCGGAGCCGGGTTCGGGGGCGAGGCCGGGAACGGACACTTCCTCGATCGTCTCGATGCGCCCGTAATCGCCGTAGCGGTTCAACCGCTCGCGGACGACCCGCGCGCAGGCCGCTTCGAACAAGCCCGGGATCTCCGACATGTCGAGATCGGGCAGGCCGCGGAATTCCCAGTGGAAAGCACAGAGCTTGGGCAGGATGTTGCGCGCCGTGCCGCCCTGGATCGTGCCGACATGGACCGTGGTGTTCGGGGGATCGAACCGGCCCGAGGCGTCGCCACGCGCCACCATCGCGTCGGCGATGCGGTTGAGTTCGGCGATCAGGTCGGCCGCCGCCATCACGGCGTTCGCGCCGAGCATGGGCTTGGCCGAATGCGCCTCATGGCCGTGCACGGTGGTGTGGTAGGTCACGATGCTCTTGTGAGCGTCGGCCACCTGCATCTCGGTCGGTTCGCCGACGATGACGGCGCCCGGTCGCGGGAGGTCGACACCGAAGCGCGCGATCGTGTCGGCCACGCCGAGGCAGGTCGTCTCCTCGTCGTAGGAGAGCAGGATGTGGATCGGCCGCGCGAGATCGGCTTTCACCGCCTCCGGCACCAGGGCCAGCGCCAGAGCGTCGAACCCCTTCATGTCGACGGCGCCGCGGCCATAGGCACGTCCATCGGCGATGCGAAGCTTGAACGGGTCGGTGGTCCAGTTCTGGCCCGTCACCGGCACCACATCGGTATGGCCGGACAGCACGACGCCGCCGTCGATGCTGGGCCCGATCGTGGCGAACAGGGCTTCCTTGTCGCCGGCCGCATTCGGCACCCGGACAAAGGACACGCCCCAACCGTCGAGATACTCGGCCACGAAATCGATCAGCGCGATGTTCGACCGGGAACTCTCGGTGTCGAAGGCGACGAGCCGCTCCAGCAGTTCGAGTGCGCTGAGAACGCGACCCCGACCCGCCATCCTAATGGACGACGCGGCGCACATGCGGCGAGTCGAGCGAGAAGGCCGGGATCTCGGCCTCGAAGCTCTCGCCCCCCATGGTCGCCATGGTGTAGCTGCCGGCCATCAATCCGTCCGGCGTGGTGAGCGGACAGCCGCTGGTATAGCTGAACGACTGCCCCGGCTCGAGCACCGGCTGCTTGCCGACCACACCGGCGCCGCGCACTTCCTGGCAGGCACCCCGTCCGTCGATGATCCGCCAATGACGCGAGCGCAGTTGCACCTGCTCGCTGCCGTTGTTCACGATCTCGACGGTATAGGCGAAGAAATAGCGGCTCTCGCCCGGCGAGGATTCTTCCTCGACGAAGCGGGGCTCCACCGTCACCGTGATGCCGCGCGTCTCGGCCTTGTACATCGCGAAAATGCGTCTCCGTGGACGAGGGGCAGGCCGCGACGCGACATCTGCGTTGGGTCGTGGTACGTGGCGCCCGAAATCCCGTCAATCGCGGCGTCGTCTGTCGGGCAATAGGCCGGTAAGCCGGCGGAGAGACTGTGCCGAACGTATCGCCGAACGCTTCGCATGCCGTGGCCGCCGCGGCGCGGCGCCCGCCGCTGTCGGACGCCATCGGCTCTCTCGTCACTGTTGCCGTCGCGCTGTTGTTCGCGTGGTGGCACCCGGCCCAGAATCGTTGGGCGGCGCTCGCCCTCATCCTCGCTGTGCTTCTCGATGCCGGTGCACGGGTGATCGTGCGGTTGGTCAAGGCTCGCACCGGCGTCTCGGCCGATTTTCAGGGTGTGGCCTCGCCGTTACTGATGCTGGGCCGGGCCGTGTGGATCGGCGGCCTGCTCGTCGCAGGCGGATCATGGCTGAGGCCGGACCTGTTTCCGCTTCTCGCCTGCACGCTGGCGGGCCTCGTGGCCATGGGGGCCTGTGCCCGCATCGCCTCGGCGCGGATGGTGACCGTCCTCGACGCGGCCGAGCGGGAAGCCGCGCAGGACAAGACGGACGGGAGGGGGACGCGATGAGCGAAGACGTCACGGGGCGCCACGGCGGCATCCTTCCCGCGCAGGCCATTGCCGCGCTGACACAGGCCGGGGCGATCCTCCCGGCCACCCCTTACGCATCGGATCAGATCCAGCCCGCGAGTCTCGACCTCCGGCTCGGGCGCCGCGCCTATCGGGTCCGCACCAGCTTCCTCCCCGGCAGTGGGCGACCGGTTTCCGCCTGTATCGACGCGCTCTCGCTGCACGAAATCGACCTCAGCGAGGGGGCGGTGCTGGAAACCGGCTGCGTCTACATCGCCGAACTTCAGGAAAGTCTCGCATTGTCGCCCGATCTGAGCGCCGGCGCCAATCCCAAGAGCTCGACCGGTCGCATCGACGTCTTCACGCGCGTGATCACCGACCGGGCCAGCGCCTTCGACCAGATCGAGGCGGGCTATCGCGGGCCGCTCTACGCCGAGATTTCGCCCCGCACCTTTCCGGTGCGGGTGCGGACCGGATCGCGGCTGTCCCAGGTGCGGTTTCGTTCGGGCGAGCCGCGGCTGAGCCTGGAGGATCTCTCGGCGCTCCATGCCCGCGACCCGCTGGTCGATGTGGCAAGTCCTTCGCTGCACGGGGGGGTCGCGGTGTCGGTCGATCTCGCCGGCTTCGGCGGCCTGATCGGCTACCGCGCCAAGCGTCATACCGGGCTGATCGACGTGGACAGACCGGCGGCGCACCGGACCGCCGATTTCTGGGAGCCGCTCCCCGCCGACGGCACGCGCACCCTCATCCTCGATCCGGGCCAGTTCTACATCCTGGCCTCGAAGGAAGCCGTGCGCGTTCCGGCTGACCATGCCGCCGAGATGGTGCCGTTCGATCCACTCGTGGGCGAATTCCGCGTCCACTATGCGGGCTTCTTCGATCCCGGCTTCGGCCTCGGCGAGGCCGGCGGTGCCGGAGCGCGGGCGGTTCTGGAGGTACGCTCCCGCGACGTCCCGTTTCTCCTTGAGGACGGCCAGATCGTCGGTCGCCTCGTCTACGAGCGGATGGTGGAACGGCCCGCGACCCTCTACGGCGCGGGCGCCGGCTCGAACTATCAGGCGCAGGGACTGAAGCTGTCCAAACACTTCGCGTGAGCGGATCGGGCCTCGTCACTCCATTTCGCCAGGGTCGTACCTCCGTGCCTTTGCAGGGAGTCGAAGGTCGCTCGTAGGGACTCACAAGCTCTTTGAAGTGCCTCACCGGCTCGCCACGCTGCCCTGTCCGTTCACCGGATCGGTCGGGGCCAGCCCGCTGATTTCCATTACGAATTTCTGCCGCAGCGCCCGTGCGAAGTCGCCGTAGCCGCGGGCGGCGAGGAGGAAGCTGCCGGGCCCGCCGACAATGTGCTCCCGGTACCACGCGTCGAGCGTCGTGCCGTCGCGATAGGTCTGACGTGGCAGCTCGCGCAGCCCGTATCCCGGAGCGCGATAGGCGCCGACGCCCACCACGTCGTTCTCCCCGGGCACGAGGATCGGCAGGCCGTTGATCGTCGTGCCGGCGGCGAGCAGCGCGTCGCGCTCCGTGTGGATCGCATCGACATCGCTGCAATTGTCGATCCCGTCGCCCGACACGTCGATCACGACCCGGTCGGCCGCGACGGGCAGGCGCGGCACCACACTGGACGAGACGGTGCGCAGCATCTGTCCCACACAGGTGAATTCGCCGGGGATGCGCGGCACAGCCCGCACCAGCACCGCGGTCGCGGCGGCGTCGGCCTTCGTGGCGATCCGGCGCCAATCGACCGCGAGCCGTGCCCCATCGGCCCAAGTCACCAGGGCAAAATAGATTCCGCCGGAATTGGCCTGGATCGCGGACAGCACCGTCGGGTCTTCGAGAGCTTCGGCGATGCCCTCCATCTGCAGGTGGTAGCGGGTCTCATCGACCGAGCCCGAGATGTCCACCGAGACGACGAGGGCGGTGGCGACGCTCTCCTCGGCCGAAAACGCCGAGGCCCCGAGCATGAGACTGAGCAGGGTCAGAGCCGCGGCGCACCACATTCGCCCGGCTCCGATCGATTGGATCGCCACACCCGTCTCCCGCCCCATTCACCGAAAACTTAGCCGAAGGCCGCCGCCGGTAAAACCGGACAGAAGTCGAGCCGACGGCCTCGGGCGGCTCGTCAGAATTGACCGGCAATCCGGGGGGAAGGCGGTCGCGCCGACGTCCTCCCGGGAGACGGCGTCGGCGTTTCCGCGATGGCCAGCGGCTCGAACACCTCGGCCTCGACTTCGAGGACGGGCAATGGGCCGAGTTCGGGTTTGGGCTTCACCGCCGCCGCATGAGGGGATGGAGGCGATGTGACCGGGATCGGGTCGGGCGTCTCCGGGGCACGCAGAACCGGCAGATCCGCCGCGGCGGTTTGCACGGGTGGTGCGGCGGCCTGCGAGGAAGGGGGCGGCGCGACACCGACGATACGGGCCGCCGGCAGCGTCTTCCCCGCGACGGGCGTCACCGGTTCGGACACGGCCGTCGCCGGGAATCGGGCGGTGAGGGTGATGGCGGCCGACAGCGACAGGACGGCGAGGCTCGGCCCGACCAACCATCTCGGTAAACGACCACGCGCCCGGGGCGACTTCAGGGGTCCAAGCCGTACGGTCTGGCTGCGCAACCGCAACGGCTGACGCCGGGGCAGCGTCCAGCGATCCGGCTCGACAGCGAAATCCATTCCCGACACGGCACGCCCCTTTGCTTCGCCGGATGCAGGATTAACCCACCGGAAAGATCCGCGGCGAAATTGGGGCGGGAGCGTTGTTGGCGCCCGAATATCGCAGTTTTTGCCGGACGCATTGGACGATTTTTGTGAGCCGTTGATCTTTGTTAGGCCGATACATCCTCAGCGGCGTCGCGGTCGATGAACCACGTAAGTCCACCGGCGCTCGCGACATGGGCCGCCGGAAGATCCTCGCCCCGGCTCAGGCGCAAGAGCGGGTCGCGCTTGGCGGCGCCGTTGACGAGGAAGAGGACCGAGCGCGAGGAGGCGAGTGTCGGGAAGGTCAGGGTGATACGGGGCACGTAGGGCTCCATTCCGGCCTCCGGGACGGGAGCCACCCAAGCCACGCGCTCGTCGAGGGCGGGCTTTCCCGGAAACAGCGAGGCGGTGTGGCCGTCGCTGCCAAGCCCCAGCAGGACGAGATCGAACAGGGGTCTTGCCGGATCGAGGGCTTCGACGCCGTGGAAGTCCTTGAGCACCGCCTCGTAGGCGCGGGCGCCCGCTTCAGCACCCTCATCGGAGGGAATGAAGTGCAGATGGGTCGGCGGCAGCGGCGCCGCGTGGCCGAACGCTTCCCGGACCATGCGTACGTTGCTGAGCGGGTCGTCCCAGGGCACCACCCGGTCATCGCCGAAGAACCAGTGGACCCGCTCCCACGGCACACGCTCGACGAAGCCGGGGGAGGCCAGCAGGGCGTAGAGACGCTTGGGAGTCGATCCGCCTGATAGGCACACCGCCGCGCGCTCTCCGGACGCGCGCGTGACCGCGGCGATGAGATGCTCGGCAGCGGCATGGGCGGTCGCCTCGGCGTCCGCCATCAGTCGGGTGTTGGGCGGGAGGGGAATCACGGCGCCGGTCCGCGACGCGGCGGCTCCTGATGGCCGCCGAAGCCCTTCCGCATTGCCGAGAGCAGCTTATCGGCATAGCTCGCATCCTCGCGGGACCGGAATCGCCGATAGAGCGCGCTCGACAGAACAGTGGCCGGGACCGCCTCCTCGATGGCGGCGTTGATCGTCCAGCGTCCTTCGCCGGAATCCTCGACATAGCCGGAGAATCCGTCGAGCGTCTCATCGCCGGCGAGCGCCGTCGCGGTGAGGTCGAGAAGCCAGGACGAGACGACGCTGCCGCGTCGCCAGACTTCGGCGATGTCACCGAGATTGAGGTCGAAGCGCCGCTCCTCGGGGACTTGCGTGGAATTGGCATGTTTGAGGATGTCGAAGCCTTCGGCATAGGCCTGCATCAGCCCGTACTCGATGCCGTTATGAATCATCTTGACGAAATGGCCTGCACCGCTCGGACCGGCATGGATATAGCCGAGCTCGGCCCGGGGATCGCGATTGTCCCGTCCCAGCGTGCGCGGAATGTCGCCGAGGCCCGGTGCCAGGGTGCGGAAGATCGGGTCGAGGCGATCGACCGCCTCCTTGTGACCGCCGATCATCATGCAATAGCCGCGTTCCAGGCCCCAGACGCCTCCGGACGTGCCGACATCGACGTAGTGAATACCCTTGGCGTCGAGCTCGCGGGCTCGACGCACATCGTCTTGGTAGAAGGAATTGCCGCCGTCGATGATGCAATCGTCGGCCTTCATGAGCGCGCCGAGCTTCGTCACCGTCTCTTCGGTGATCGCGCCGGCGGGAAGCATGACCCAGGCGGTGCGCGGAGCCTCAAGCTTGTCGACGAGATCGTCCAAGCTCTCTGCGGGCGTCGCCCCCTCGGCGGCGAGCGCTTGCACCGCAGCCGGGTCCCGGTCGAACACCACCGCTTTGTGCCCGTCCCGCAGGAGGCGGCGGACGATGTTGCCGCCCATCCGGCCGAGGCCGATCATGCCGATTTGCATCCGCGCGCACTCCCATCGGGTTGCCGCCCCTTGCGGCGGCGGACCCTTCAGGGAGCGGCTCGCCGTCCGATGGGACGGTGCGGTTCGCCGTTCGAACGTTTCGGCATAGCTCGCGTTCCCCTCGGCGTCGCCGGGACCGCCATGCGTCGGGATCGGCCCTGAGCCACGCTGATGAGCTTGGCCTCACCGGCAGCGACGGGGCGGCATCGGCGAATCGTCGGGACGGGGCAGGAGAGCACGCCGCGAAAGAGCGCTCCCGGTTCGACGCGCCCACCCCGGCAGCACGTCACTGCTTCATCGGGCTCGCGCCGGTCGCCGGCGGCTGACCCGGATCGGCGCTCGCCTGCTTCTCGGGATGCTTGATCTGGCTATAGGCGAGGTTGGAGAAGGAGCCGATCCGGGCCGACCAGCTCAGCTTGCCGTCTCCCGGCTCGTCGCGGGCCGCCTGGCAGAAGGCGGTGGTCAGCCCGTTGACGATGTCGTCGTCCTTCGCGCCCGCGGCGGCAGCCTTCACCTTGGGGACGATCGTGGCGAGCTTTGGAATGAAGTCGCTCGACGTGAGCCCCTTCAACTCGGCGACCACGCCGTTCTCCTCGATCGCCTTCCGCACCGGCTCCTGCTCGATCTCCGCGCAGGGCGCGGTGCCGGCGAGCATGGTTTGCGTGGCGGCCTTGGCCTCCGAGACGGCGCTGCCGGAATTCATCACCGGCGCCTTGTTGCCCCAGGAATTGCGGATGTAATCGGTTACGTCCTTGACCTGCTGCTCGGTCATGTCCTGACCGATGGCCGGCATCGGCGCATAGCCGCTCTGGGCGGCAAGCCCGCCATAGATGACGCGCAGCACGGTCTGTGGGCCCGCCGACTGGACCGAGGTGTTGCCGGCGAGCGCCGGGATCGCCCCCTCGACGCCCTTGCCGTCGGGACGGTGGCAGGACGAGCAGTAGGAGAGATAGACATCCGCGCCCGGCGCGCCCGGCTGGTTGAAGGCCTGAAGGTCTTTCTCCTTGTAGGTCTGCTTGGCCGGCACCGTGCGGAGATACGCGACCATCGCCTGCAGGTCGGCATCGGTCATCTTGGACAGCGATTCCTCGATGGTCTGACGCATCGGGCCCGCCGCGACGCCGGGACGGCTGCCGGGCGCGGTACCGGTCTTGAGGTAGGTGACGACCTCCGCATCTGACCAAGCACCGATGCCCTGGTGCCCGTCCGGCGTGATGTTCGGCGCGTACCATCCGTCGATGACGCCGCCGCCGAGCTTGCCCGCGAGGCTCGAATTGCCGACGATCTTGCGTTCGTTGTGGCACATCCCGCAATGACCCAGCCCCTCGACGAGGTAGGCGCCGCGATTCACTTCCTCGCTCGCATTCGGATCCGGTTTGAAACGCGCCTCGGTGAAGAAGGCGGTGCGCCACGTGATGAGCGCGGTGCGAATGTTGAACGGGAAGGGGATCTGGCTCTCCTTCCGCTTCTCGTTCACCGGCTGAAGCGACTTGAGGTAGGCGAAGATCGCTTTCGTGTCCTCGTCGCTGACCTTGGTGTACCAAGCAAACGGGAAGGCCGGATACAGGTATTCGCCTTCGTCGCCGATGCCGTGGCGGAACGCCTTCTCGAACGTGTCGTAATCCCATTTGCCGATGCCGGTCTCCGGATCCGGCGTCAGGTTCGGCGTCATGATGAGGCCGATCGGGGTGTTGAGGCCGTAATTGCCGGCAAAAGGCTTGCCACCGGGCGCGGTGTGACAGGCCACGCAATCGCCCGCCGTCACAAGGTATTCGCCGCGCTTGATCAGATCCGCATCGCCCGCCTGAGCGAGGGCCGGCCCGGCCGCGAAGAGGGCGGCGAAGGCGAGCCAGCCGGGGCCGCGTACGGTGCGTCGTGTCATGAACCCGGTCTCCCGAAAGGTGACGACCCCGGCCTCGTTTGTTCTTATTCTCAGTCTAGGAACGGGCTCGCAACGCGAGTCAGTCCCGGTTGTTCCAGTTCTCACGCTCACAGCCCCGCGATCTTGAGCGGGGTGTTCAGCGAAATCTGATCATCATTTCCGTGAGATGCGCGAAAAGCGCGGCAAGGAGCCACGCCGCCACCATCGGCCAGTCCGCGCCGGTCAGCGCCGCCCGGACAGCCAGCATCAGCGCTGCGCCCGACGCGAGATTCGAGAGCAGGGCGCCCGTCGATGGGCCGCGCCCGGAAAACAGCTTCAGGCTCACGAGAGCCAGCGCCTCGACGGCGACGAGGACGACGATGATGTCGACGATGCGCCCACTGGCGAAAAGGTCCGCCATCTCACGCGCCCCAGGCATGCGGGTTGAGCCGCACGATGGTGAGATTGAGACAAGCGGCGACGCTGACCCAGGCCAGATAGGGCAGGTTCAGCAGGCCCGCGATCGGCGAGGCGTGGCCGACCGTCAGGGCGAGGGCGACGATGGAGAGCCAGAGCAATCCAACCTCGACCAAGGCCCAGTCCGGCCGGCGCAGGCGGAAGAAGATCCAGCTCCAGGCGATGTTAAGGACGCTGTTGACCGTGAACACCGCGACGAGCCGCGCCCGTGCGGCGGGCTCCGGGTCGGCGTTCCAGGCCAGCACCGCCGAGGTCGCCGTGAGCGCGATGATGACGCTCCAGATCGGCCCAAAGGCCCAATCCGGCGGCTTCCAGGCCGGGAACCGCAGGGCGAAGTACCAAGCATCGGTGCGCGTGGCCACTCCACCCGCCACGGCGACGGCGAGCGCCGCGAAGGCGGTGACGAGGGCCGGACCCCATTCGCCCGCGAACATCGTCGTCACGGCGAAACCCAGCGGAACAGATGCGCCAGATCCTTGAAGAAGATGCGCGCATGGGCCGCCGGTTTGGCGCGGACCAGTTCCTTGTTCATGTAGGCGTCCCAGGTGAGTTGCTGGACATCCTTGTCCTTGCAGATGGAGACGAAGCGCTCCCTCAGCCCATCGCTGCGGTACCAGACCCACTGCATCATCCCGAGGATCCAGAACACGCGCCCGTGCAGGCGCATGAACGACTTCCGCGCGCTCGCCAGCGCCCGCGCGTCGCCGGTCGCCAGGAAGGCTTCGGCCGCCTGAGCGGAGAGCCGGCCGCCGAGCATCGCGTAGTAGATTCCTTCGCCCGAGGCCGGGGCGACGACCCCGGCCGCGTCGCCGGCCAGCAGGACGTCGCGGCCGTTGTCCCACCGCTTCAGCGGCCTCAGGGGAATCGGCGCCCCCTCGCGACGGACCGTCTCGCACGCATCGAGTCCGGTTGCGGCGCGCAGATCGCGGATCGCCGAACGCAGCGAGAAGCCCTTCTGCATGCTGCCGGTGCCGATGCTCATCGTGTCGCCGTGGGGGAAGATCCAGGCATAGAAGTCCGGCGAGAGACGGCCCTGGTAATAGACATCGCAGCGCGTTCCGTCGTGCGCCTCGGCGGAAGGGCTGCGGACGATCTCGTGATAGGCGAAGACTTGGCGCATCTTCGCGTGGCCCGGTATCTCGGCCCGGCCGACCGGTGATGTCGCTCCATCGGCGCCGACGACGAGGCGGGCTCTCACCGAAACCGCGGGACCGTCCTTGCCCTCCCGATAATGCACCGTCGCGAGGTTCGCCTCGTCGCGGGTGATGCGCTCGAACACGCCATCGCGGCACTCGGCGCCAGCAAGCCGGGCGCGGTCCCGCAGCCACGGATCGAAGTGAGCGCGATCGACCATGCCGACGAAGCCGTCGCCCACCGGCATGTCCACATGGCGCGCGCTCGGGGCGATCATCCGGGCGCTGCGAATGCGGGCCAGCAGCAGCTCATCGGGGATCGCGAAATCGCGGATCAGGCGAGGCGGAATCGCGCCGCCGCAGGGCTTGATCCGACCCGCCCGGTCGAGAAGCAGGACCCGGCGACCGCCGCGCGCCAGATCGGTCGCCGCGGTCGCCCCCGCCGGGCCGCCGCCCACCACCACGACGTCGAAGAGATCGGAAGCGCCGTGGTGGGTCATGGGCTACCTCGCGTCGAAACCGGGGGTGAGGTGGAACGAAGCCGTCTGCGTCAGCGGGTTGGCGCGTCTTCCGACGGAGGCGTGCTCGACCCGCAGTGCGATCAGCATGGCGACGATGAAGAGTACGCCCTCCGCCGCGAAGACGACCGCGTAGGCGGTGACCGGCTCCGTAGCGACGAGGCGGGCAAGGTCGACGGCGAGCGTACCGAGGAAGCCGCCGGCGCCGAAGGCGACGCCCTGTGCGGCGCCCCATACCCCCATGCGGGTGCCGCGTTCCGCCTCGCCGCCGCGTCCCGCGAGGGCCATCATCGAGCCGATGGCCGCCACCGCGTAGACGCCGTTGCCGAAGCCGAGCGCGGCCACCGCCGCCCGCAGCGGAAATTCGGGTCCGATGGGTCCGCCGAGGGCGATCGCCCCGAGCGCGAGCGCCGAGAGCGCGCAGCCGATGGCGGTCCAGACCTTGAGCGAGCCGAGGATCGGGCCACCGACGAAGACCGTGATGCCGGCGACCATCAGCATACCGGCCAGCACCCCGCCGTGCTGAAGCCCAGCGAGCTTCGTCGTCGCCCCCGGACTCATGGCGAAGACGAGCCCGGCATAGGGTTCGAGGATCAGTTCCTGCGCGCTGTAGGCCAGCATCGAGACGAAGATGAAGACCGTGAAGCGCCGCGCCGCGGGCTCAGCCAGCACCTGCGCCAGCACGGCGCGGAACGGCGGCTTCTCGGTCTGTTGAGGAGGGCTCGCGGCGGGGCGATGCGGCTCGAGACCGATCACGGCCAGGGCGGCCACCGCGAAGGCCACGAGGGAGACGGTGCCTGAGACCGTGACGAGCCGAAGCCCCGAGAAGGGATCGAGGAAGTGACCGGCGAGCGGCGCGGTGACCGCGAAGCCAGCGATCATCATCACCCAGACGATGGTGGCGGCTGCGCCACGACGGCTCGATTCGACACCCGTCGCCAGCAGCACGAGGAGATTGGTGCCCGCAGCGCCAGCTCCCATGCCGACGAGCAGGAAGGCGGCGACCGCCAGCGTCAGGCCCGCAGACAGGGAGGTCTCGGCGAGCGCCGTCGCGACGGCTGCGCCGAAGCCGCCCAGGCACAGGGCCGCCATGCCGCCGACGATCCAGGGCGTGCGCCGCCCGCCGATATCCGAGCCGTAGCCCCAGCGCGGGCGCAGGACTTGGGCCGCGTAATGGAGGGCGACCAAGGCGCCCGGCACCAGGGCGGGCAGCGCCAGCTCGACCACCATGACCCGGTTGATCGTCGAGGTCATCAACACGATGACGGCTCCGAGCGCCGTCTGAACGAGGCCGAGCCGGACGATCTGGAGCCAGGAGAAGGAGGAGGGTTGGCTGGTCATGGCACGACCCCTTGCACGAGGGGCCGCAGGGCGAAAGCCGCGACCAGCATGCCGAGGACGTAGAGGGTTGTGCCGGTGCCGTTGTACCAAGCGGCCCGAGCCCGCGGATCCTTCAGGAAATGCGCCATCAGGCCCAGCTGTCCGGCGAGCAGGAGGCCGACCGCCCCGGCATGCCAGGGTCGATCCCAGCTGAGCAGGAGAGAGACCACCAGGGTCTGCGGCAAGGCCATCACGAGGCAGGCGAAGAGGGCGGCGTAGCGCGGTCCCATCTGCACCGGGATCGACCGCAGGCCGAGCGCCCGGTCCCCCTCGACCGACTTGAAGTCGTTGAGGGTCATGATGCCGTGGGCGCCGATCGCGTAGAGGAGCGCCACGGTCACGACCCGTCCGTCCGGCATCGCGGCCGCCATCACGGCGGCCCCGGTGAACCACGGAAGACCCTCGTAGCAGAGCCCGCAGGCGGCGTTGCCCCACCAGCCGTTCCGTTTCAGCCGGATCGGGGGCGCCGAGTAGATCCAGGCCAGGACGAGTCCGAACAGAGCGGCGCCGAGAATCCAGGGCCCCAGCATGGCAGCGACGACGAGGGACAGGAACGTCCAGCCCCCCGCGAGGTAGAGCCCCCAGCGCCCTGGGATACGACCGGAGGGAATGGGGCGGTTCGGCTCGTTGATGGCGTCGACGTCCCGGTCGAACCAATCATTCGCGGCCTGACTCGTGGCGCAAACCAGCGGACCCGCGAGCACAACCCCTGCGGCGATCACCGGCCATTGTCCTGACGGCGCTTGGCCGGATGAGACGACACCGCAGGCAAAGGCCCACATCGGTGCGAACCAAGTGATCGGCTTGAGAAGCTCGACGACTGCGCTTGGTGCGGGCGTGGCCATGCCGGAAGCTAGTGGCCCGCCGCTCCATGTGTCAACATAACTTTACATGTTTGGGAGGAATTTCAGATGACAACCGCTACGTGACATAGCTGCATTATACTTCATATCGCTTGCGTCAGGCGTCGTCGTCCGGCGGAGTTTCCGTATCGCCGGTATCAAGATCACCGATGCCGTAACGGCGCATCTTGGCATAGAGGCCCTGTCTGCTGAGACCGAGCATCTCGGCCGCCGAGGCGCGATTGTCGCGGGTGATGCGCAGGGCCGCCTCGATACAGAGCTTCTCGATGAGGTCGGTCGTCTCGCGGACCAACGCCTTCATGGACACCCGCCCCACCAACTCGGTCATCTGCTCGACGGAGCGCGGTAGTTCGTGCCCGCCGGAATGGACCGGCGCGGCTCGGCGCGGCGTCGCCCGAATGGTGAAGCCGAGGCAGGGTTGTTCGGCGGACGGCGCCGAGACCGCCGCGACCTCTACGTCTTCCAGCGACCCGTAATCGCCTCGCATCACCGTCGAGAAGTGGCGCACGGAGCCGTGCTCGCGCAACGTCGCGAACAGGGCCAGCGTCTCCGTCTCCTCACGCCCGAGCCAACGGTCGAGCGGTTGACCGCGTACCTGCTCCTCGGTCGCAAGCTGTACGAGATCGAGAAAGGCGGTGTTCGCCGTGAGAATACGCCGAGCCGGATCGGTGACGACGAAGCCTTCGGGTATGCGCCGGATCACGTCGAGAGCGCCCCCGTCCGTCGCGAGCTGCCCCGCACGGACCGCGGCGAGGGGGGAGAGACGCAGCAGGATCGAGGTCGAGCCCTCGCTGCGGAACAGGGACGCCGAGAGGCGGGTCTCGCCGCGGCCCCCGGTGAGTCGCACCACGACATCCCCCGCCTGGCCCGACGTGCGGAGGCCGGCGAACAAAGCGGCGATGTCGCGGGTGGCGGTGACCTCGAACAGATCGGCCACGTCCTGACCGAGGATCCGCTTGTGCGGGCGGCCGAGAAGACGGGCCGCGGCTGGGTTCGCCTCGCTGACGCGCCGCGTTCCGGCATCCGCCACGAGCACCGGCTCGCCCGATAGCTGGAACAGCAGTTTGTAGCGGGTCTCGGCGGAACGAAGGCGATCGTAATCCCGCTCCAGCGCCTGCTGCGTATCGGCGAGCCGCCTCTGCAGGCCTGCCAGGGTGCGCAGATCCTGGCCCACCACGATGATGGGGCCGTCTTTCTGGGGCCGAAGGCCGGCATAGCGGATCGGTACGTCGGGGCCGTTCCGGGACGGATGATTGACCTGCCGCCAGCGCGTCATCGTCCCGGCGGCGGCGTCGCGCAGGAGCGCGTCGATCTTCGGTCGGCTCTCCACGGTGACGGTGTCGACCCAGGCGCGACCGCGCCACGAAGCGATGTCCTCCGATTCGAAATCCAACGCCGCGGTGGCCGTCTCCTGAATCACCCCGTCGCTACCGACGATCAGCGAGATGTCGCTCGTTGCCGCAAGAAGGATCCCGGCCGCCTCGCTGTCGAGGAGGCTGGCCGCCTGTTGCAGCGCCGGGGACGGCGTCTGCGGGGAATGGCTCGCCAAGCTGCTCAAGATCACCGCTTCGTGAAGACGCGAAAGAGGTCCTTTCAACAGGCCCGGGACCGCATTTCAAGCAAGCTCTCGGAAATCAAGGGGGCAAGGCGGCCATCCTCAGCCGTCGCGTCGGCGCCGACGAGGCCGACGTGATCGGGATGACGCACGAAATACGGCCCGCCGACGAGGATTCGGAGACTCGGATTCCGAGATGCCAAGCGCAACGCTGCGATGGTTCGGGACAGAATCGGAAAGAGCACGTCGCAGGACAGCGTGAGGCCGATCACGTCGAACCATTCGCGGGCGACGAGTTCCGTTGGGTCGAGGCCGGGATCAAAGCCGGCGGTCGTGACGTCCCATCCCGATTCGCGAAAGATGCCGGCCAGTACCGCGAGGCAGAACACGTGCGTTTCGCCGGGACACGGCAGGATCAGGATGCTCCGATCCTGCGGTGTGACCGACTCATCTCCGAAACGAGCGCAGAGATCGCGCACCACGGCCTGGAGCCGTCCGAGCGCCACCGTGACCTCGACGAAATCGCACGTGTCGTCTTCCCATAGCTGTCCGAGCTGCCGCGCGGCCGGGGTCAGCAACTCGACGAGAACGCTTTCCAGCGTCAGGCCCTCGTCGAGGAAACGCAGCAAATGGATCGTGAGGTCGCCCTCAACCCGGGAGAGCAGAAGATCGCACAGCCGCTCGATGTCTTCGTTTGTCGGCTGCCGGTCCCTCGCGGCAGGTGGAAGGGCCGTTCGCCCGCGATGGACGAGCATCAGGCGCGGCAGGATCTCGGCTTCCACGACACTTGCGAGCCGTCGGCGCATTCGCTCGCCGTCCGGCTGGAAATCGAAGGCGGAAACCGTGAGCGCCTCGCCTGCACCACCGCATTCGCGTGGCGAGGCAGGCAACTCCAAGCGCTCGCCGAAATGCCTCCAGCCTCCCATGGGTCACTCCCAAGGCAGCAGCGCATCACGCAGATTAGTGCAGGATACCCTGTCACACCCGTTGGTCAGGTGTTGTCAGCGTCACGATACGCCTCTTCCGTGCGTTGGCAATGGCTCTAATTGAATACATTCAAAACAATTGTCAGCGGCTATGAGCGTCAAGCTGGATTGACACTTCCGCAACCCCGGGCCTAGGCTCCGGGTCGGGATGAGGCCCTGCGCAGACGGGGCCCAAGGCGAGCGGAGGCGGAGGCCATGCGGCAACGCCAGGGCCGACAGAGAGCGCTCTACACGAGCGAGGAGCGCCATCGGCGCGATGCTTCGCCTTGGACCCTGGTTCAGGGCGTGCTGGCACCGCTGCAATTTCTGGTTTTTCTGATCAGTCTCGTGCTGGTCCTGCGGACTCTCGCGACCGGAGAAGGTGCGGAAGCGGCCCATGCCTCGATCGTCGTCAAGACGCTCGTTCTCTACGCGATCATGGTGACCGGCTCGATTTGGGAGAAGGCGGTGTTCGGCCGCTACCTGTTCGCGCCGGCCTTCTACTGGGAAGACGTGTTCAGCATGCTCGTGCTGGCGCTGCACACGGCCTACCTCATCGCTCTCGCCACGCATCTTCTCGATACGAGCGGGCTCCTCGTTCTCGCGCTCGCGGCTTATGCCACCTACCTGATCAATGCCGGCCAGTTCCTGCTCAAGCTGCGGGCGGCCCGGCTCGAGGCGCCGACGTCGCTGACCCTGGCCGGGGAGGGCGCCCGGTGAACGCCCACGCCCCTCTCCAGACGCACGCTGCCGCCGATTGCGGTCCCGAGATCCGGGTCGAGCGCGGCCAGAGGGCGGTGTTCTGTGGCCTCACCGGCATCGTCTGGCTGCACCGCAAGATTCAGGATGCGTTCTTCCTGGTCGTCGGCTCTCGGACCTGCGCGCACCTGATCCAGTCGGCCGCCGGTGTGATGATCTTTGCCGAGCCGCGCTTCGCGACCGCGATCATCGACGAGCGCGACCTCGCCGGCCTCGCCGACATGAACGAAGAGCTGGACCGGGTGGTCACCCGGCTGATCGAGCGACGGCCCGATATCAAGCTCCTCTTTCTCGTCGGCTCCTGCCCCTCCGAGGTAATCAAGCTCGACCTGTCGCGGGCGGCCCTGCGGCTGTCGCAACGCCTCGCGCCGGATGTGCGGGTGCTCAACTATTCGGGCTCCGGCATCGAGACGACCTTCACCGAGGGTGAGGATGCCTGCCTCGCGGCCCTCGTCCCCGGCCTCCCCGAATCGCGGACGGCCAGCGGCGATCTGCTCGTCGTCGGCGCCCTCGCGGATGTGGTCGAGGACCAGTTCACCCGGCTCTTCGCCGAACTCGGCATCCGCGCCCACTTCCTGCCCGCGCGACGCTCCGGCGACATGCCCGCCATCGGGCGCGGCATGCCGTATCTGCTGGCCCAGCCCTTCCTCACGGGCACCGCCCGGGCGCTCGACGAGCGCGGCGCGCGTCGGATCCCGGCTCCGTTCCCGCTCGGTGCCGAGGGGACCACGGGCTGGCTTCAGGCGGCGGTCGATGTGTTCGGTGTCGATCCGACCCAGTTCGAGACCGTGACCGCGCCGGGGCGCGCGCGGGCCGATCGGGCGCTGGCCCGCTACCGCGAACGGCTCGCGGGCAAGCGGATCTTCTTCTTCCCCGATTCGCAGCTAGAGGTACCGCTCGCGCGCTTCCTCTCGCGCGAGCTCGGCGCCGATCTGATCGAGGTGGGAACGCCCTACCTGCACCGTGCCCATCTCGCGGCCGAACTCGAACTCCTGCCCAAGGGCACCCGAATCGTGGAGGGGCAGAGCCTCGATGACGGGCTCGACCGGTGCCGGGACGCGCGGCCGGATCTCACCGTGTGCGGTCTGGGGCTCGCCAATCCCCTGGAGGCGGAGGGGCTCTCGACCAAGTGGTCGATCGAACTCCTGTTCACGCCGATCCAGGGATACGATCAGGCAGGCGACCTCGCCGAACTCTTCGCCCGCCCGCTCCACCGCCGCACCCGGTTGGAGGTGTAGCGATGCAGCTCACCGTTTGGACCTACGAGGGGCCGCCGCATATCGGCGCCATGCGTGTCGCCACCGCGATGGAGGGCCTGCACTACGTCCTCCACGCGCCGCAGGGCGACACCTATGCCGACCTGCTCTTCACCATGATCGAGCGGCGCGAGAAGCGCCCGCCCGTCACCTATACGACCTTCCAGGCGCGCGACCTCGGCGGGGACACCGCCCTGCTGTTCAAGGATGCGGTGGCGCAGGCCCATGCCCGCTTCCGGCCGCAGGCGATGATCGTCGGCGCCTCCTGCACGGCGGAGCTGATCCAGGACGATCCCGGAGGACTGGCCAAGGCCCTGGCCCTGCCGATCCCGGTGATCCCGCTGGAGCTGCCGGCCTATCAGAAGAAGGAGAATTGGGGCGCCTCCGAGACCTTCTACCGGCTGGTCCGTGCCCTCTCCGGTCCTGCCGTCGTGCGCGCCCCGCGCGAGGGACGCCGTCCGAGTTGCAACATCCTCGGTCCCACGGCGCTCGGCTTCCGCCACCGCGACGACCTGATCGAGATCCGGAAGATCCTGGAAGCGCTCGGCATCGAGGTGAACGTAGTGGCCCCGCTCGGCGCGAGCCCTGCCGACCTCGGGCGCCTGGGTGCCGCCGACTTCAACGTCGTCCTCTATCCCGAGATCGCTCGCGCGGCGGCGCAGCACCTTGAGAAGACCTTCCGTCAGCCCTTCATCGACATCGTCCCCATCGGCGTGGGTGCAACGATCCGGTTCGTCGAGGCGGTGGCGGCGCTGGCCGGTGTCGATCCGGCGCCCGTCCTCGGCGGCGTGCCGTCGCGACTGCCCTGGTACTCCCGATCCGTCGATTCGACCTACCTCACCGACAAGCGCGTCTTCATTTTCGGCGACGCGACCCATGCGCTCGGCATCGCCCGCGTGGCCGCCCAGGAACTCGGTTTCCGCGTCGTCGGACTCGGCACCTACAGCCGCGAATTCGCCCGCGAGGTCCGGGCGGAAGCCGCCGCTCTCGGCATCGAGGCGATCATCGCCGAGGACTATCTCGACGTCGAAGCCGTGATCCAGGCGGCCCAGCCCGAACTGGTGCTGGGCACCCAGATGGAGCGCCACGTCGCCAAGCGGCTGGGCATCCCCTGCGCGGTGATCTCGGCCCCCGTCCATGTGCAGGATTTCCCGGCCCGCCACTCGCCTCAGATGGGCTTCGAGGGCGCCAACGTCCTGTTCGACACCCTCGTCCATCCCCTGATGATGGGGCTGGAGGAACACCTGCTCGGGATGTTCCGTGAGGACCCCGAGTTCCACGATGGCGCTGCCCCCTCGCATCTCGGTCGCACGAGTGTCGAGCCGGCCGCCATGGGGCGGGTGCCGGCGGCTCTACCGCTCGCCCCGGCGCCCGCTCCGATCGTGGTCGAGGCCGCACAGGTCACCGTGGACCCGATCCCGACCACCGCCTCCTGGAGCGCGGATGCCGAGAAGGAACTGAGAAAGATCCCGTTCTTCGTGCGCGGGAAGGCCCGCGCGAACACCGAGCGCTTCGCCCGCGAGCGGCAGCTCCCGCTCATCACCCTCGAGACCCTCTACGATGCCAAGGCGCATTTCGGCCGCTAGGCCCGACATCCGCATCGCCATCGTCACGCTCGACAATCACTTGGCGAGCGCGGTGGAGCGGGCACGTCTGCGCCTTGCCCACGACATGCCGGGTCTGACCCTGAGCTTCCACGCCGCGGCCGAATGGGAGACCGATCCATCGGCACTCACCGCCTGCCAGGCCGAGATCGCGCGGGCGGACATCGTCGTCTCGGCGATGCTGTTCCTCGACGAACATGTGCGGGCGATTCTTCCCGCGCTCACGGCGCGGCGCCCGCATTGCGATGCCATGATCGGCTGCCTCTCGGCCGCGGAGGTGGTGCGCACGACCCGCCTCAATCGCTTCGATATGAGCGGGGCCAAACGCTCGGCGCTGGATTTCCTGAAGAAGCTGCGCGGCAAGCCCGGCGCGGAGGGCAACGCCGCCCGCCAGATGGCGCTGGTCCGCAAGCTGCCTCAGATCCTGCGCTTCATTCCCGGATCGGCCCAGGATGTGCGCGCCTATTTTCTGACGCTGCAATACTGGCTCGCCGGCTCCGACGAGAACGTCGCCGGTCTGGTCCGGTTTCTCGTGCAGCGCTACGCCGCCGGCCCGCGAGCCGCATGGCGTGAGATCGCCGCCGCGCCGGCCCCGCTGCACTATCCCGAGACGGGCCTCTACCATCCGCGCATGCCGGGCCGGGTCGGGGAGGATGCCGCCCGCCTGCCTTCCATGTCGGGGGCAAGGGGGCGGGTCGGCCTCCTGCTGATGCGGTCGTATGTTCTGGCCGGGAACACGGCGCATTATGACGGCGTGATCGCCGCCCTCGAATCGCGCGGCCTCTCCGTCGTTCCCGCCTTCGCCGCCGGCCTCGACAACCGCCCGGCGGTCGAGGCCTTCTTCGAGCGGGACGGGCGACCGGTTATCGACGCCCTGGTCTCGCTCACCGGCTTCTCCCTGGTGGGCGGGCCCGCCTACAACGACGCGGCGGCGGCGGAAGGTTTGCTGGCTCGGCTCGACGTTCCGTATCTCGCCGCCCAGGCGCTCGAATTCCAGACGATCGAGCAGTGGCAGGAGGGCGATCGCGGCCTCTCGCCGGTCGAGGCCACCATGATGGTCGCGATTCCCGAACTCGACGGCGCCACCGCGCCGATGGTGTTCGGCGGTCGCTCCTCCGCCTCCGGCCCGGACAACGCCCGCGACATGCGCGTGCACCCGGAGCGGGCCGCGCGCCTAGCCGACCGGGTCGAGCGGCTGGTGGCGCTCCGGCGCAAGGCGAGGGCCGAGCGGCGGCTCGCCATCGTGCTGTTCAATTTCCCGCCGAATGCCGGTGCCACGGGCACCGCCGCCTTCCTCTCAGTCTACGCTTCGCTGCTCAACACCCTGCGGGGCTTGGCCGCCGACGGTTACGACGTCGACGTGCCGGAAAGCGCCGACGCGCTGCGCGAAAGGCTTCTCGGCGGCAATGCGGCGCGCTTCGGCACCGCCGCCAACGTCCATGCCCGTATCTCGGCGGAGGATCATGTTCGCCGCGAACCTCATCTCGGTGAGATCGAGGCGCAATGGGGCCCGGCCCCCGGACGCCATCAGAGCAACGGCGCCGACATCCTCGTCCTCGGCGTTCAACTCCGGAACGTCTTCGTCGGGGTGCAGCCTGCCTTCGGCTACGAGGGCGATCCCATGCGGCTGCTGTTCGAGCACGGTTTCGCTCCGACCCACGCCTTCAGCGCCTTCTACCGCTACCTGCGCGAAGACTTCGCCGCCGATGCAGTCCTGCATTTCGGCACCCACGGCGCGCTGGAATTCATGCCGGGCAAGCAGACCGGCCTGTCGGAGCGATGCTGGCCCGAGCGACTGATCGGCGCCCTGCCGAACATCTATCTCTACGCCGCCAACAATCCCTCCGAGGGGACTTTGGCCAAGCGTCGCTCCGCCGCGACCCTGGTGAGCTACCTCACCCCGAGCCTCGCCGCCGCCGGGCTCTATCGCGGACTGATCGACCTCAAGGCTTCGGTCGAGCGCTGGCGGGCGCTCGAGCCCGAAGCCGCCGCCGAGCGGGCGAGCTTGGTCGAGGTGATCCAGTCCCAGGGCGCGGCGCTGGACCTCACCGCCGCCGAGCCCGCGTGGCACGGCGATGTCGCGGAGCGGGTTTCCGCGCTCGCCGCGGCGCTGACGGAACTCGAACACACCCTGATCCCGCACGGGCTGCACGTCGTCGGCGAAGGAATGCCGTCCGAGGATCGTATCGACCTGCTGATGGCTCTGGCGGAGGCCTCGCACGGGTTGAAGCCCGCGCGAAACGGGATCGAGTTGCTGATCGGGGGGGCGGCTCTCAACGAGGCGCTTTCGGCCGCGGGCCTTCCGCTCGACGAGACCGGTCGCTCCGCCTTCGCCGATCTCGCCCGGATCGATCGCGACTTGTCCCGCGATCACGAGATCCCGGCGCTGCTGCGGGCGCTCGACGGGCGCTTCGTCCCCCCGGTTGCGGGCGGCGACCTTCTGCGCAATCCGTCGATCCTCCCGACGGGACGCAATCTCCACGGCTTCGACCCATACCGCCTTCCCTCCGCCTTCGCCGTTGCCGACGGTGCGCGCCAAGTGGCCCGTGTGCTGGAGCGCTACACCGCCGAGGGGAAGCCCCTGCCGGAGAGCGTCGCCATCGTCCTGTGGGGCACCGACAACCTTAAGAGCGAGGGCGGGCCGATCGCCCAGGCGCTGGCCCTCATCGGCGCCGCACCGCGCTTCGACGGCTACGGTCGCCTCGCCGGTGCCGAGCTGATCCCGCTCGACATACTCGGCCGTCCTCGCATCGACGCCGTCGTCACCCTCTCCGGCATCTTTCGCGATCTACTCCCGCTCCAGACCAAACTCCTGGCAGAGGCGAGTTACCTCGCGGCGACGGCCGACGAGCCAAGCGACACCAACTACGTGCGCAAGCACGCGCTCGCGATTCAGGCCGAGCAGGGCTGCGATATGGAGACGGCGGCCCTCCGTGTCTTCTCCAACGCGGAGGGGGCCTACGGCGCCAACGTCAATCACCTCGTGGAGTCGGGCCGGTGGGACGACGCCGACGAGCTGTGCGAGACCTTCTCGAAGCGCAAATCCTTCGCCTATGGCCGCAACGGCCGCCCGGCGCCGCAGCGCGAATTGATGCGCGCGGTGCTGGCCAGGGTCGACCTCGCCTACCAGAATCTCGATTCCGTCGAACTCGGCGTCACGAGCGTCGACCATTATTTCGACGGGCTCGGCGGCATGAGCCGGGCCGTCGCCCGCGCCCGCGGGTCGGCAGTGCCGGTCTATATCAGCGACCAGACCAGGGGTGAGGGCCGCGTCCGCTCCCTGGACGAGCAGGTGGCGCTGGAAACGCGCACCCGCATGCTCAATCCGAAATGGTACGAGGGTCTGCTCGGCCACGGCTATGAAGGTGTGCGCCAGATCGAGGCGACGCTGACGAACACCGTCGGCTGGTCGGCCACCGCGGGGGCGGTGCAGCCCTGGATCTACGAGCGGATCACCGAAACCTACGTGCTGGATCCGGCGATGCGTGAGCGCATGGCCGCGCTCAATCCCACGGCCTGCGCCAAGGTCGCGAGCCGCCTGATCGAAGCCCATCGTCGCGGCTTCTGGACCCCCGACGCCGCCACCCGCGACGCGCTCGACCGCGCCGAGGAGGAGCTGGAGGACCGGCTCGAGGGCGTGACACCCGGCATCACCGCAGGAGTCGCGGCATGAACATCGCCATTCGGAACCCCGTGCCGCTGCGCCGCGAGGAGGGCAGCGTCCAGGTCGCCCTCGACCCGTCCGACAGGATCGAGACCGCGAAGGTCTTCGCCGTCTACGGCAAGGGCGGTATCGGCAAGTCGACCACCTCGTCGAACCTCTCGGTCGCCTTCTCGAAGCTCGGCAAACGGGTGCTCCAGATCGGCTGCGACCCCAAGCACGATTCGACCTTCACCCTGACGAAGCGCCTCGCGCCGACCGTCATCGACGCGCTCGAATCGGTGAACTTCCACTCTGAGGAGCTGCGGCCCGAGGATTACGTCGTCGAAGGCTATAACGGCGTGATGTGCGTCGAGGCCGGCGGCCCGCCCGCCGGCACCGGTTGCGGCGGCTACGTCGTCGGGCAGACGGTAAAGCTCCTCAAGGAGCATCACCTGTTGGAGGACACCGACGTCGTCGTGTTCGACGTCCTCGGCGACGTGGTCTGCGGCGGCTTCGCCTCGCCGCTCCAGCATGCCGACCGCGCGCTGATCGTCACCGCCAACGACTTCGACTCGATCTTCGCGATGAACCGGATCGTCGCGGCGATCCACGCCAAATCGAAGAATTACGGCGTGCGGCTGGGCGGCGTCATCGCCAACCGCTCGGCCAAGACCGACGAGATCGACCGGTTCAACGACGCGGTCGGCCTGCGCCGCCTCGCCCATTTCCCCGATCTCGACGTGGTGCGTCGCTCGCGCCTCAAGAAATCGACGCTGTTCGAGATGGAGGATTCGCCCGAACTCAGAGCCGTCACCGACGAATACATGCGCCTCGCCGAGACGCTCTGGGCCGGGGAAGACCCGTGCGAGGCCGTTCCGATGAAGGATCGCGACCTGTTCGAATTCCTCGGCTTCGATTGATCGGATCGCGTGATGAGCAGCTACGTCACCCGCCGATCCCAGCTCGAAACCTATTTCGATCGCACCGCCGTCGAGGCGTGGTCGCGGCTCACTTCGGACGCGCCGGTCTCGAAGATCCGCGCCACCGTACGCGCCGGTCGTGACGCCATGCGGACGACGCTGCTCGACTGGTTGCCCGCCGACATGCGCGGCCTGCGCCTGCTCGATGCCGGCTGCGGCACCGGAGCGCTGGCCGTGGAGGCGGCGCGCCGCGGCGCTCATGTGACGGCGATCGACGTGTCGCCGACCCTGATCGGACTCGCCCGCGAGCGCCTCCCGGAGATCGCCGGGCCCGGCTCCATCGAGTTCCATGTCGGCGATATGCTCGATCCCTGGCTCGGGCGCTTCGACCACGTCGTCGCGATGGATTCGCTGATCCACTACCAAGCACCCGACATCGTCCGGGCCTTGGCCGAGCTGTCCTTGCGCACGGACGGCAGCATCGTCTTCACCGTGGCGCCCCGCACCGCGCTGCTCACGCTGATGCATGCCGCGGGCAAGTTCTTCCCGAAGGCCGACCGGGCGCCCGCCATCGTCCCGATCACCGAGGGCGGCTTGCGTCGCCGGATCAGTCGGGAGCCGGCCCTGGAGCGTTTCGCGGTGGAGCGTACGCGGCGGATCAACAGCGGGTTCTACCTCTCCAACGCGATCGAGCTGACGAAATCCCCATCCTCCAACCATCACCCTCATGCTGAGGAGCCGGAGCGTAGCGGAGGCCTCGAGGGAGGGCTCCAGCCGGTCGCGCAATCCTTCGAGCCCTCCTTCGAGGCTGCTTCGCAGCACCTCAGGATGAGGGGAGGGAATGGGAGTGCGGGAGGTCGGTCGGCATGAAGTCCGGCCTCACCCTCACGCAGGCCCTCCTGCGCCTCGGCCCGGCGATCCTCCCCTTTGCCGATGCCGCGACGAAGGAGCTGCCGCTCGGGCGGCTGATGCGGCTGGCGCTGTTTCAGGTCACGGTCGGCATGGCGGCCGTGCTGCTGATCGGCACGCTGAACCGCGTCATGATCGTCGAACTCGCGGTCCCGGCCTGGATCGTGGCGGTGATGCTGTCCCTGCCGCTGCTGTTCGCCCCCTTGCGGGCGCTGGTCGGCTTCCGATCCGACACGCACCGCTCGGTGCTGGGCTGGCGGCGGGTGCCCTATATCTGGTTCGGCACGCTGCTGCAGTTCGGCGGGCTGGCGATCATGCCGTTCGCCCTGCTGATCCTGTCGGGGGACACCACCGGCCCGCTCTGGGTCGGTCACGCCGCCGCCGCACTCGCGTTCCTTCTCGTGGGGGCCGGCCTCCACACCACGCAGACCGTCGGCCTCGCGCTCGCCACCGACCTCGCCCCGGCCCATGCCCGCCCGAAGGTCGTCGCGCTGCTCTGCGCCATGCTGCTCGTCGGCATGATGGGCAGTGCGCTGCTGTTCGGGCTCGCGCTCGCGAACTTCTCCGCCGTCCGGCTGATCCAGGTGATCCAGGGCGCGGCCCTCATCACCATCGTTCTCAACGGCATCGCCCTGTGGAAGCAGGAGCCGCGCGATCCCGCGCGCACCGGCCGCGACGTCCCGCGTCCGAGCTTCTCGCAATCCTGGCACGGCTATGCCGGCGAGCCGACGGCGCGGCGCCGGTTGGTCGCGATCGGGCTGGGTACGGCGGCCTTCTCGATGCAGGACATTCTGCTCGAACCCTATGGCGGTCAGATCCTGGGACTCAGCGTCGGCCAGACCACGGCGCTCACGGCGATGCTGGCGGCGGGCGGCGGCCTCGGCCTCGTGGCGGCGGCGCGCTGGCTCGCCCGCGGCGGCGACCCTTACCGAGTCGCGGCGGTGGGTTCGGTCATCGGCATCCTCGCCTTCTCCGCCGTCGTCTTCGCGGCGCCGCTCGCCTCCGCCCGGCTGTTTGCCGCGGGGGTGACGCTGATCGGCATCGGCGGCGGCCTGTTCGCCCATGGCACGCTCACCGCCTCGATGGCCAAGGCCGGGCCGGACGACACCGGACTGGCGCTCGGCGCCTGGGGCGCGGTGCAGGCGACCGCCGCCGGGATGGCCATCGCGGCGAGCGGCATTCTGCGCGATGTCGGCGCGGCGGTGGCCCAGACCGGCGTGCTCGGCGAGGGCATGAACGAGCCGGCCATCGGCTACCTCATCGTCTACCACGTCGAGATCGCGCTCCTGTTCGCCACCCTCGTGGCGATCGGCCCGCTCGTGCGCATCGACAGCCCTGAGCCCGTGCGTCCGGACGAGGGACGCGCGCGACCCTTCGACCCCCTCGTCAATCGTCCCACCTGATCGGGAGGAGCGTCATGCCCAGAGGCGAGATCACCGGCTATATCGACGTCGCACAGATCACGCTCTACGCGTTCTGGCTCTTCTTCGCGGGGCTGGTCTTCTATCTGCGCCGCGAGGATCGCCGCGAGGGATATCCCCTTGAGAACGAGGCCGCGGGACGTCTGAAGTCCTACGATCCGGTGCTGATACCGACACCGAAGGCGTTCCGCCTGTCGAGCGGCCACACCACCTACGCGCCGGAGACCAACGTCGCCTACGAGACCGACGTGCCGGCGACCAAGCGCGAGCCCTGGCCGGGCGCACCTTATTTCCGCACCGACACCTCGCTCCAGGCCGGTGTCGGGCCGGGCTCCTGGACGCCGCGCCACGACGAGCACGACCGCACCTGGGACGGGCATTACCGAATCGTTCCCCTGCGGGTCGCCGACACCTTCGTGGTGCACGAGGCGGGCCCGAATCCCATCGGCATGTCGGTGCTGGGGGCCGACCGCACTGTTGCGGGCACCATCAGCGACCTCTGGGTCGACCGGGGTGAATCGTTCGTCCGGTACTACGAGGTCGAACTCGGCGCGGGCGGGCGCCGGGTGCTGATGCCGGCGACCTTCTGCACCACCAGCCTGTTCACCCGGACGGTCTCGACCGAGGCTCTGCTGGCTTCGCAATTCGCCGACGTACCCGGCCACAAGGATCCGGATTCGGTGACGCTGCTCGAGGAGGAGCGGATCATGGCCTATTTCGGCGCCGGAACCCTCTACGCCACGCCGGCCCGCGCGGAGCCGATCCTGTGAGCGAGTCGGATTTCCTCCCCGAGGGCACCCTGCGCGGGATGCCCGGCCCTTTGCCCGCGGGCGAACGCATCCTGTGGCGCGGCGCCCCGACCTGGCGCGGTGTCCTCACCCAGGTCTTCCATGTTCGTCCCGTCGTGGCGTGGTTCGCCGGCACCGCGACGCTGTTCGGCATCGCCGCCGCGGCTCAGGGCGGCGTGATGACGGCGCTCAGCGTGGTCGGTCCGACCCTGCTGATCGGCGGCGGCGGCATTGCGCTTCTCACGGTGCTGGCGTGGCTGGTCCACCGCACCACCGTCTACACGATCACCGACCGCCGGGTGGTCATGCATGTCGGAATCGCTCTGCCTATCACGCTGAACCTGCCCCATGCCCGGATCGAGGCGGCGGGCCTCCATCTTTTCGCGGACGGCACCGGCGACATACCCCTGCTTCTGCCGCCGGGCGAACGGATCGCCTATCTCCATCTCTGGCCGCATGCCCGGCCCTGGCGGGTGAGCCGCCCCGAGCCGATGCTGCGCTCGGTGCCCGAGGCGCGGGCGGTCGCGGAATGTCTGGCCAATGCGCTTGCGGCCGAGGGGCCGCGCGTCGCCGAGAGCCCGGTTGCGATCATGCCGGAGCGTTCGCGGGCCAGCTCGGCGCAGCCCGGCCGCCTTGCCGCAGCCGGATAAGGTCGAGGAGAGGCCCATGCCGATCGAGCTCCCCGCCCGCCGCCCATCCGAGCCGCCGCCCGTACGCCGCCCGCTGCAATCGCTCGCTCTCTTCGGTGTGGGCGCGCTGCTGGGGATCGTGCTGCTCGCGGTGTTCATCGGGCGCCGCGAGGGCGTCGGCCTGACCGAGCTGCCGTCGGCCCGCCCGGTGGCGAGCCTCGGCTTCCGGGCGGAGGATCGGCCGGACGGAGCGGTCGAGTTGGTGGGGGCGCAGGACAATCGCTTGGTGGCCCGGATCGCGCCGGGCGAGGGTGGGTTCGTGCGCGGCACCTTGCGCGGCTTGGCACAGGCCCGTCAGCGCGAGGGGCTGGGGCCCGAGCAGCCCTTCACATTGACGCGATTCGACAACGGCACCCTCGCGTTGGAGGATGCCGCCACCGGGCGCCACGTCGCGCTGGAGGCCTTCGGCGCCACCAACGCCGCGGCCTTCGCCCGCCTCCTGCCCGGCAACGAAGTCCAAGAGGGGAGGGGCCGGCCATGACCTGGATCGGCAGAACGGTCGTCGAGGTGCCGTGCACCGTCGAGATCGAGCAGACGCCCGAAAGCCTGCACGCCCACGTGACGCTGGATGCCGGCTTCGACATCGAGCCGGGCGACGAGGTGCAGGTGCACGACGCGCCCACGGAGGTGCCCTACGGCGAACGGCTCACCGTGCGCCGCACCGCCACCGTCACCCGTGCCGGCCGCCTGGAGCGGGCTTGGACCAAGCTGATCGCCCATCTCGAGCTGACCGAGCTCTACGAGGTGAGCTTTTCCGAACGGAGGACGCTGTGAACGCCAATGTCCAGCCCCCGGCAGGGATTCCGGTCCCGCGCCATCCGGTCAACGAATCGACCAAGGCCGCCCAGGAGACGACCTTCCTCAGCCCGCGCTTCTACACGACGGATTTCGAGGAACTGGACCGGACGAATGTCGAGCCGGTGCGGCGCGAGTGGGACATCCTGATCGACGAGCTGCGCTCCGACCCGAATAAGCGCCACTTCGTGCGCAACGAAGAGTTCGACTGTGACCTGTCGCATCTCGATCCCGAATTGCGGAAGGAGTTCCTCGACTTTCTCGTGTCGTCGATCACCGCCGAATTCTCCGGCTGCGTGCTCTATGCCGAGATGCGCAAACGCGCGAAGAACAAGGACATCAAGGAACTGTTCGGCTTCATGAGCCGCGACGAGGCCCGGCATGCCGGCTTCATCAACGACACGCTGAAGGATTTCGGGATCGGCGTCGATCTCGGCTTCCTCACGAGATCAAAGAAGTACACTTTCTTCAAACCAAAGTTCATCTTCTACGCCACGTACCTGTCGGAGAAGATCGGCTACGCTCGTTACATCACCATCTTCCGCGAGCTGGAGCGTAACCCCGATCGACGCATCCATCCGATCTTCAAGTGGTTCGAGAAGTGGTGCAACGACGAGTTCCGCCACGGCGAGGCCTTCGCGCTGCTGATGCGGGCCAACCCGAAACTGACCTCGGGCGTCAACCGCTACTGGATCCGCTTCTTCCTGCTCGCCGTCTACGCGACGATGTATGTCCGCGACCATTGCCGCCCGGCCTTTCACAAGGCTCTCGGCGTCGATCCGAGCGAGTACGACTTCAAGGTCTTCCGGATCACCTCCGAGATCTCGAAGCAGACCTTCCCGATCACCCTCGACATCGACGATCCGCGCTTCAAGGCCGGGCTCGACCGGTTGCTCGATTGTGCCCGGAAGATCTCCGACGCACGGGCACAGGGGGGAATCGGCGGCAAGCTCAAGCACGGCGTTCAGGCGCTGCGTGCGGCCGGGACCTTCGCCCGCCTCTACTGTCTGCCCGTGAAGGAGCACCGGATGCCCGCCGACATCCGCCTCCAGCCGGTCTGGTAGCATGGGTGACCTCGCCGCCCCGGCGCTTTTCGCCGTCCTGCTGTGGTGGGCCGCCACCGGACTGGTGCTGGTGCTCCAGCACCGGCCGAGGCAGCACCATGCCCGCTTGATCCTGGCGGCGAGCATCGGGCTGGCGGGGGCGTTCTGGGCGATCCGGGCAAGCGCGGGCGATCCGTCGGAGGCGGGTGCCTATCTCGGCTTCACCGCGGCGGTCGCCGTCTGGGGCTGGCAGGAGATGAGCTACTACATGGGCTTCGTCTCCGGCCCGCGCCCGGCGGCCTGCGCACCGTCGCTGCGCGGGCTCGACCGGTTCTTCGCCGCTCTCGCCACCAGTCTGTGGCACGAGTTCGCGATTCTCGCCGGGGGTTTGGCTATTCTCTGCCTGACCTGGGGGCAAGAGAACCGGGTTGCGCTGTGGACCTACGCGCTGCTCACGCTGATGAATGCCTCGGCGCGGCTCAATCTGTTTCTCGGCGTGCGGAATCTCCACGCCGAATTCCTGCCGGCCCATCTCGGCTACCTGGCCTGTTACCTGTCACGACGGCCGATGAACCCGCTGTTTCCGGTCTCCGTGACGGTCGGCACAGCGGCCACCGTGCTGCTCGTCCGGGGGGCGATCGCCCCGGAGATGACCGCCGGGACGGCAACCAGCCTCACCCTTCTCGCGACGCTCTGCGCGCTCGCCACGCTGGAGCACTGGTTCCTGATGTTGCCGCTCCCCTCGGCGGCACTCTGGAGCTGGGGCCTGCCGGGCCGATCCGCACCCGTCGCCGCCGACGCCTCGGAGGGCGGCGCAACCCCACACGACTAGCTTGCAGGCGGACGTCAGATCCGCGGGCATCGGGAGGACGGCCATGGACTACGAAGCGTTCTTCGACAGTGAGATCGCCGGCCTGCATCGCGAGGGCCGCTACCGGGTCTTCACCGATCTGGAGCGTCAGGCGGGACGCTTTCCCTACGCCACGCATCACAGCCCCGCGGGCCAACGCGAGGTCACCGTCTGGTGCTCCAACGACTATCTCGGCATGGGCCAGCATCCGGTGGTGGTGCGGGCCATGCACGAGGCGATTGAGCGCTGCGGCGCAGGTGCGGGCGGCACCCGCAACATTTCCGGCACCAACCACTATCACGTGCTCCTTGAGCAGGAGCTGGCCGACCTCCACGGCAAGGAGGCGGCCCTGATCTTCTCTTCGGGCTACGTGTCCAATTGGGCAGCGCTCGGCACGCTCGGCGCCCGCCTGCCGGGCTGCGTGATCTTCTCCGACGAGGGCAATCACGCCTCGATGATCGAGGGTATCCGCTCAAGCCGGGCCGAGCGTCAGATCTTCCGTCACAACGATCCGGAGGATCTGAACCGCAAGCTGTCGCTGATCGAGCCGGGACGGGCCAAGCTCGTCGCGTTCGAGTCGGTCTATTCCATGGACGGCGATATCGCTCCCATCGACGAGATCTGCGACGTGGCGGAGGCGCACGGGGCGCTGACCTATCTCGACGAGGTGCACGCGGTCGGCCTCTACGGAGTTCGTGGCGGCGGCATCTCGGAGCGGATGGGGCTCGCGCACCGCCTCGACGTGATCGAGGGCACACTCGGCAAGGCCTTCGCCGTGCACGGCGGCTACATCACCGGATCGAGCCGCCTGTGCGATTTTGTGCGGAGTTTTGCCTCGGGCTTCATCTTCACGACCTCCCTCCCGCCCGCCGTGGCTGCGGGCGCGGCGGCCAGCATCCGGCATCTCAAGGAAAGCGGCGTGGAGCGCGCGCGCCATCAGGAGCGGGTCGCCCGGGTGCGGCAGGCCCTCGACGCCGCCGACATCCCGACGCTCGCCAATCGCAGCCATATCGTGCCGGTGATGGTCGGCGACCCCGTCCTGTGCAAGGCGATCAGCGACAGCCTGCTCGATGAATTCGGCATCTACGTCCAGCCGATCAACTACCCGACCGTGCCGCGCGGCACCGAACGCTTACGCATCACACCGTCGCCGCTGCACTCGAATGCCGACATCGATCACCTCGTCGAGGCCCTGAGTACGATTTGGCGCCGCATCGGCCTGCATCGACAGGCGGCGGAATAGCTGTCGCGCAGCCGAAACTGTGCGTTCGACCAGCCTGTCACGCTCCATGGCGTGAGCCGGTCGCTGCTCGTGAGGGCAACCGGTCCGTCACATCTTCTTTTCGAGGGCCGCCTTCACCTGCATGACTTGGTCCCAGACCACACCTGGGCTCGTGCCCATGAAGTCCAGACCGGCGGTGATGCCCCAATAGATCCCGAACAGGATCACCGGCACGAGAATCCAGCCGAGGATCTCTTCCCCGCGGTGGCGGGCCCTCCGGCGGCGGCGGCGCTGCTCGCGGGCCGTGAGGGGTTTGGGCTTCGTCGGCGGGGAGGGCGGCGCCGCGACCGGCCTGAGGGGTTCCTCCTGCGCGTCGCTCGTCATGCGTTCCCCACTCTGCTCGGCACTGTGCGGCGAGGGCTTCGTCCTGAGAACCGTATTCAGGAAGACGTCCCCGATTTGAGTACCGCATCGGCCCATAAGCCGGCGGCGTCACCGCGGATCGATGCTGCGCAATCGTCCCGCGATGACGCTCATATCCTCAAGGCGGCACGGGAACGCAACCCGTGCCGCCCTCTCTTCAGACCTTCAGGGGCACCTTAGGCACCGTACGGACACCGCCGCCGGACGATCCGCCGCCGCTCGGGCCGTCGCCCTTGCCACTCTCGCCCTTGCCCGGCTTCTTGCGCGGCGCGGACCGAGGCTTCGAGCGCTTGTGGCGCTTCGCGGCATTGGTGACGTCCTTCTCGGGACGCGGGGTCACGGGGCCCGCGGGGAATTCGAACCCGAGGGTGCCCTTGCCCTTCGTCAGAACGCCGGCATCCTCGCCCGCGGGACGCTGGAGCACGACACGGACGGCGCCGCCATCCTTCAGCTTACCGAACAAAACCTCGTCGGCGAGCGGCGTTTTGATGGTCGACTGGATCAGACGCGCCATAGGGCGAGCACCCATCGCATCGTCGTAGCCATTCTCCACCAGCCAGTCGCGTGCCTCGTCCGAGAGTTCGATCGTGACGTTGCGGTCGGCGAGCTGCGCCTCCAGCTGGAGAACGAACTTGTCGACGACCTTGGCCACGACCTCCTTCGGCAGATGACCGAAGGAGATGATCGCGTCGAGGCGGTTGCGGAATTCCGGCGCGAACAGCCGGTTGATCGCCTCCACGTCGTCGCCCGACCGCTTGTTCTGAGTGAAGCCGTAGGCGGAGCGCGCGAGATCCGACGCCCCGGCATTCGACGTCATGATGATGATGACGTTGCGGAAATCGACCTGCTTGCCGTTGTGGTCGGTCAGCTTCCCGTGATCCATCACCTGCAACAGGATGTTGAACAGGTCCGGATGCGCCTTCTCGATCTCATCGAGCAGGAGCACGCAATGGGGATGCTGGTCGATGCCGTCGGTCAGCAGACCGCCCTGGTCGAACCCGACATAGCCGGGAGGCGCACCGATCAGCCGCGAGACGGTGTGGCGCTCCATGTATTCCGACATGTCGAAGCGGAGCATCTCGACCCCGAGCGACGAGGCGAGCTGCTTGGCAGCCTCGGTCTTGCCGACGCCGGTCGGGCCGGCGAACAAATAGGCACCGATCGGCTTGTCGGGATCCCGCAGGCCCGCGCGCGCCAGCTTGATGGCCGAGGTGAGCGCCTCGATGGCGTTGCTCTGACCGTAGACGACGCGTTGCAGATTCTCGGTCAGGTTCTTCAGCACCACCGCATCGTCCTTCGACACGGTCTTCGGCGGGATCCGGGCCATCGTGGCAATGGTCGCCTCGATTTCCTTGACCCCGATGGTGCGCTTGCGCCGCGCCTCCGGCACCAGCATCTGCGAAGCGCCGGTCTCGTCGATCACGTCGATCGCTTTATCGGGCAGCTTGCGGTCGTTGATGTAGCGCGCCGACAGCTCCACCGCGGCCTTCACGGCATCGGTGGTGTATTTGAGCTTGTGGAACTCTTCGAAGTAAGGCTTGAGGCCCTTCAGAATCTCGATCGTATCCGGCACCGACGGCTCGTTGACGTCGATCTTCTGGAACCGGCGCACCAGGGCGCGATCCTTCTCGAAGTACTGGCGGTACTCCTTGTAGGTGGTCGAGCCGATGCAGCGGAGCGAGCCGGATGCCAGCGCTGGCTTAAGTAGGTTCGACGCGTCCATCGCGCCGCCCGAGGTCGCGCCCGCACCGATCACGGTGTGGATCTCATCGATGAACATGATCGCGTTGGGATGCGCCTCGATCTCCTTCATCACCTGCTTGAGGCGCTCCTCGAAGTCGCCGCGATAGCGGGTGCCGGCGAGCAGCGTGCCCATGTCGAGCGAGAAGACCGTGGCGTCGGCAAGAACCTCCGGCACCTCGTTCTGGATGATCTTGCGCGCCAGGCCCTCGGCGATGGCCGTCTTGCCGACGCCGGGGTCGCCCACCAGCAGCGGGTTGTTCTTCTGGCGCCGGCACAGAACCTGGATCGTGCGCTCGACCTCCGAATGGCGGCCGATCAGCGGGTCGATCTTGCCGTCCTTGGCCTTCTTGTTGAGGTTGACGCAGTAGGCTTCCAAGGCATCGCCCTTCTTCTTCGGGCGCGCCTCGCCGTCCTCGCCGCTCGGGCGTTCGGAGGGCCCATCCTCTTCCGCGCCGCGGACGGGCTTGGCCTCCGAAGCGCCGGGGCGCTTGGCGATGCCGTGGCTGATGTAATTGACGGCGTCGTAGCGCGTCATGTCCTGCTCCTGCAGGAAGTACGCGGCGTGGCTCTCGCGCTCGGCGAAGATCGCCACCAGCACGTTGGCGCCGGTGACCTCCTCACGGCCGGAGGACTGGACATGGATTACCGCCCGCTGGATCACCCGCTGGAAGCCGGCCGTTGGCTTGGCATCCTGGCGTCCATCGCCGGTCAGATTCGACAATTCCGTGTCGACATATTCGACGAGGTTGCGGCGCAGAACGTCGAGTTCGACGTTGCAGGCCCGCATCACCGCCGCGGCATCCTGATCGTCCACGAGGGCGAGCAGGAGATGTTCGAGGGTGGCGTATTCGTGGCGACGCTCACCGGCCAAGGCCAGGGCGCGGTGGAGGGCTTGCTCGAGGCTACGTGAGAAGCTGGGCAATGCTCTGGCCTTCGCTGGATGCCTATTTCTTTTCCATAACGCACTGAAGCGGATGTTGGTGCTTGCGGGCGAAATCCATCACCTGCGTCACCTTCGTCTCCGCCACTTCGTAGGTGAACACGCCGCACTCCCCCACACCGTTCTGGTGGACGTGCATCATGATCTGGTAGGCGTCGTCGTGGCTTTTGTTGAAGAACCGCTCGACCACATGAACGACGAACTCCATGGGGGTGTAGTCGTCGTTCAGCAGTAAGACGCGGTACAGGCTCGGCCGTTTCGCCCGCGGTTTGGTGCGGGTGATGATGGCAGTGCCGGACCGGTCGTCGTCGCCCGGGCCGCGCGGGGTGGAGGCCGCGACGACGGGCCGGAGCCCCCGCTCCGCCCACGATGCCGCGCCCTCCTGGATCGACATGGAAATCATCTGATACGCAGCGACCTTGTCTGGCGGTCTTCGACTCCCGCGCCCCTCGGGTGCGGTGCCCTTGAAAGGCAATCTATAGGCCGAAAAACGACTGCGCCAGTGAGGTGCGTGAAACTGTCCCTCGCGAGGGGGAGGGGGTTGCAGACTGCGCAGGAGCACTCCGTAGCGGCTCGGCGTGCCTCGATCGACGTGCGCCGGATCGAATGCCGCCCGATCGACGCCGCGCTGCGACGAGCTTCGGGGCGCCAAAACCCATCCCGACCACGACCGGCGTCGAGAGGGCGAGGGACCTTTCCACCCGCTATCGCCGGCTTCGACGTGATGTTCGCCCGACGGCAAAGGCTCCGGCATCCGGCTGACGCGACCGATCCTTCACACCTGCTTAACCCCTGAGGCAAAACAACGATCTGTGTTGCGTACTGCACAGCATTAACGCCCGCGTAACCGCGTCACGCCTACCGTGCCCTCCAGAGAATGCGGGTTTCGGCCTTCCGGCCATCCGCGAACGACTGGTGCGAACCGGGCCTGCTTCCCGGTTGTCGAGGCGAAGGTTCCAAGATGCGTCGCGTAGAAGGCCGGACCATGGGGTCCCGCGCTGCCGCCGTCGTGCTCCTGGCGGCGGGTGTCCTCACCGCGGCGGTCGCACCGGCGGAGGCGAGGAAGCGAGGGGGCCATCACCGCCCGGCCGGTGGCGGCTACGCTCCGCCCTACGCCGCCATGGTGGTGGACGTGAAATCCGGCAAGACGCTCCACGCGGTGAACGAGGACGCGCTGCGCCACCCCGCCTCGATCACCAAGGTCATGACCCTCTACATGCTGTTCGAGCAGCTGGAGAAGGGCCGCTACGAACTCGATTCCGACCTGTCGATCTCGTCCAACGCCGCCGCTCAGGCACCGTCGAAGCTGGGTCTGCGTCCCGGCTCGACCATCACCGTCGAGGAGGCGATCAAGGCCCTCGTCACCAAATCCGCCAACGACGTGGCCTGCGCGATCGGCGAGAACATCGCGGGCTCCGAGCCGCGTTTCGCCGAGATGATGACGCGGAAAGCCAAATCCCTCGGCATGAGCCGCACCAACTATTCCAACGCCTCGGGTCTGCCGGATCCGGACCAGATCACCACGGCCCGCGACCTGACGATTCTGGCCCGCGCCATTCAGGACCGCTTCCCGCGCTACTACCGCTACTTCCAGACCCGCTCCTTCGCCTTCCGCGGCCGGGTCATCGGCAATCACAACCGGCTGCTCGGCACCGTCGAGGGCGTGGACGGCATCAAGACCGGCTACACCCGCGATTCCGGGTTCAACCTCATGACCGCCGCCAAGCTCGGCGATCGCCAGATCGTGGCGATCGTGCTCGGCGGCAAGTCGGGGGCGAGCCGCGACCGGATCATGGCCGATCTCGTGCGGTCGAGCTTGCCCCGCGCCTATGCCGGCGCCCGCCAGACCAACCCGGTCACCGAACTCGCCGAGCGCGGGCGCCCCGCCGTCATCGCCGAGGCCGGGTCGCACACCCGCACCGAGATCGCCTCCGCCGACGACGAGGAGGTCGAGACGACGAGTTCGACGAGCACGGGCCCCGTCGATATCCGTCCGCCGGCCTCCATCACCACCACGCCGGGCATGGTGCGCCGCCCCGGGCTGCAGGCGCTTCCCGGCGCTGCCCAGGCCTATGCCGGTCCGGCGGGTCAGGCGCCGTTCCCGGGCGCCGGCGGCAAGACCACCGCGCGGTTGCCCGCCGTCGAGGGTGTCGCCTCTCGCACCGAAGCCCCGCCCAAGGATGCCCGCTCCGAGGCCTTCCGCCCGGTGACGCCGACCCCGTGGGTGATCCAGCTCGGTGCGATGGACGACGAGGACAAGGCCAAGTCGATGCTGTCGGATGCCCGCAGCCGCACCGGCGCCCTCTCGAAGGCCGCGCCCTACACCGTGCGCGTCACCCATGGCGCCACCACGCTCTACCGCGCCCGCTTCTCCGGCTTCACCGAGCAGGGTGCGGCCCAGGACGCCTGCACCGCCCTCAAGAAGAACGGTTTCAGCTGCTTCGCGACCCGGAGCTGACGGCTCCGAGAAGACCGGGGACCGGCCCTCGTTCAGGGCCGGTCCCGCGCGGGCCTCACCGGATCGAAGCCGGTCACATCCTTTCCCCGTCGGGAAAGGTGCGAGGCGCTGCGCAAATTCGCCTGCCTATTTCTGACAACGCGCGTGGAGTATCAGCGATGTCGGTCCAAAAGCCTGTCCCGCGCCGCGTTGACGCGCGCGGCGCGCGCGACGCTGCCCCCCTGGTCGGGATGGGCCTCCTTCATCAGCGCCCGGTGGGCCGCGCGGACCTGCTCCAAGGTCGCCCCGCGCTCAAGCCCCAGGATCTGATAGGCCTCCTCCTCCGTCATCGTCCCTGGCTTCGACGGGCGGCCCGCCCTCGCGTCCGGATCGCCATCAGCGTCTACACGCCAGCCGGGATGCCGGCGGTCGAGATACGTCTGTAGCAGGCTGGCGCCCTGCGGGTCGTTGGCGGCGAGCAGGCGTGCGAGCTCGGCGAGGTCGGCGGGCGGGACCGCCGAGAGACGGCGGCCGGCGAAGGGACCGACGAACACGCTGCCGTCGAGCGGGGTACCGTCGGGCATCAGGTCGAGTTCGACCGATGCCGTCCGCAGCCGCTGAGGTGGCGGCGTGCCCCGAAGGCCCGGTATCCGGCGGAACACGCCGTCGCGTCCCTCGTGCAGCCAGACACCGGCCAAGCCGACGACGCCGGCCAGAACGAGGCTGCCCCGCAACGAGAGCAGGAAGGCCGCGGCGAAGGCCGCATAGCCGGCGAGCCGGCGAGGCGTGAGTCCGAAGGGGAGGCGCCCGCCGTAACGACCGAGCCACCAGAATCCGATGAGTGCCAGGAGGCCGAGGGCGAGCAGCATCCCGCCTCATCGAACGGTTCGCGGCTCGGGTAAAGCCGTCTTGGGGCTGCGGTTCCTCGGTAGCTTCCTCGCGATCCGGCTGACTAAAGGCGGGATTGTGCCACGTCGGTGGTCGTGACCCGCACCGAGCGGACCCGTCCGTCGCGCTCGACCAGAAGATTGACCGGCTTGTCGAGACCGGCCTCCTCGACGACGGCCGTCAGGTCGGCCAGTCGATGGACCGGGCGTCCATTGGCGCCGACGATCACGTCGCCGATATTGCCGCTGCGGGCATCAATGCCCGCGATGCCCGCCTGCGCCGCGGGCGAGCCGGGCAGCACCCGCACCACCACCACGCCGTCGATGCCGAGCCGCGCCGCCGTCGCCTCTTGGCCCGCGATGATGCCGATGCCGGGATTGCGGACCCGCCCATTGCGAATGAGGTCCGGGACCACGCGATTGACCACATCGACGGGGACGGCGAAGCCGATGCCGGCGCTCGCCCCCGAGGGCGAGTAGATCGCGGTGTTGACGCCGATCAGCCGCCCGGCGGAATCGAGCAGCGGCCCGCCGGAATTGCCCGGATTGATCGCCGCGTCGGTCTGAATCACGCCGGACAATTCGCGACCCTCCTGCGTCGGCAAACGCCGCTGCAGCGCGCTGATCACGCCGGTCGTCAGCGTGTGATCGAGGCCGAACGGGTTGCCGATGGCGAAGGCCGCTTGCCCCACCTTCAGGTCGGCGGACGTGCCCAGAGCCAGCGGCGGCGGCATCTTGGCGACGCGACCGAGTTGGAGAACGGCGAGGTCGTAGCTCTTGGCCGTGCCGACGACGCGCGCGCTCACGACCTCGCCCGAGGACAGGCGCGCCGAGATCGAGCCGCCGCCCTTGGTCGCGGCCTCGACGACGTGGTTGTTGGTCACGACATGGCCGGCGGCATCCCAGACGAAGCCGGTGCCGGTCTGGGTGCCGCTGCCGCCCTGCTGCTGCCGACCTCCGTCTTCTTCCTGTCCGAACTGTCCGAACTCGTCGTCCGGGTCCATGAGGGCCTGCCCCCGGGCGGCAGCCTGAGCGAAGACGTGGACGACCGACGGCGAGGCGCGGGCGAACAGGTCGACGGTAGTCCGCTCAGCCGCCGAGAGGTCGCCCCGGGCGGTCACCGCCCGGGGGCTCTCGGCCGAGTAGAGGAAGGCCAAGATGTAGGGCTGCGCCACGAAGGCGATCAGCAGGCCCAACGTCACCCCGAGGGCGATGCGCACGAAACGATCAGGCACCGGGCATTTCTCTTGGTCTTGGGCAATGGACGGAGCGGAGAAGACGTCGTCGTGAGCCGACGCGCCGGAACGATCGACGGGTCGGGCCGGCCTGGGCACCGAACTGGGGCTAAGCTGTGTCCGGTGTGGCCCGCCGTCAACGAATCCCCGTTTTCCAAAGCGGACCGGGAGGGTGCGGCAGCGCACCGTAGCAGTCAGGCTTCGCAGGTAACCACTTGGTGACTGTTTCAAAGCAGTGTCGAGACACTGATGAAAAAGCATCGGTGGGCAGGCGGAGACCAATCCTTGGCAAAACCAAGGCAAGGTCTGCGCGAGGAACTGCGACGAAACGGTGGCCGCTCGGATGACGAGCACCCGAATTGATCGCAAAGCTGCCCCAGAGATGCTTCGATCAACCTGGAAGATCTTCGCAGATCGGCGCTGTGACATCAGTCGCGGCGACGGTCGTCTGCGAACCGATAGAGTTCGGAAGGAAAAACAAGAGATGGAAACCGAGGCCCTCGAACGACCGGCAGACCTCACCATTTGGCGCACCCTGCCGGCCTCGTCGCCGCTGGCGCAGCCCGAGCGCTACGACACCCTTCGCGAGGCCCTGATGGCCGCCAAGGGCGCCCTGCGCGATCCGGCACAGCAGCCCTGGATCATCACCGAAGAGGGCGAGATCCTCTCGCCGAACTGGATCCGCACCTACCTCAACTGACCGGGCTGCCCAACCTCGGGCTTGCCTCCGCGTCGGCCGCCGATGCCGCCGGCGTCGGCTCTGGCCTACGAGCTTGACCCACACGTCGGACACGATCACCGGCAGGAACTGAGAGCCGAGCTTGGCCGCCGGGACCGGCGACCAGCCGTCTTCTGGTTCGGGTAGAGTCAGACGCGTGTCCCCGTGCCGATAGTCTCGGCGTGCCCAACGAACTGCGAGATCAGCCCGAAGCCGACGAGAAGCGGCACCGAGCGGTGCACATGCCAGACTGTGATGGACACGACCGTTCGCCCGAACGGTCGGATGGTCTCGGCGAGCAGCACGTATCGACGGCGGACGCCGGTGAAGCGGAAGTCGAACAGCCGCGACACGCGGGCGATCTACGAGCCGACGCTCGCACACATGAAGCCGGCGAAGAGCGGTAATCTAGAGCTGTTCCCGGTCAGGTAGCGACGGCCAAGTCGTTCTCGTAGCCGGCTGCGGCGAGGTAGTTGCGGCACTCCTGCGGAGTGAAGCGCGTGAAGGCCTGACGGATTGCCGGCCAGAGATCCGGGATCGTGCGGGCGGCTGCACTCCGCAGCAGCGCCTTCAGCTTCGCGAAGACCTGCTCGATCGGGTTGAAATCAGGGCTGTAGGACGGGAGGTAGAGCAGCCGCGCTCCTGCAGCCTCGATCGCGTCCTGCACGCCCGCGACCTTGTGGGCTGGCAGGTTGTCCATGATGACGATGTCGCCCGGGTGCAGCACCGGGACCAAGGTCTCGGTGACATAGTTGCGGAAGCGCCTGCCGTTCGTGGGACCGTCCAGCAGTGCGGTCGCGCACAGCCCGCCCGTGCGCAGGGCGGCTGTGATGGTCGTAGTTTTGTAGTGACCAAACGGGGCTGCGAGCCGGCGGCGCTCGCCGCGTGGGGCCCAGCCGTAGCGGCGCGCCATGTTGGTGGCCGCCGCCGTCTCGTCCAGGAACACCAGCCGGTCTGGATCGAGCTCGGGCTGCGCCTCGAACCACGCCTCGCGGGCCGCTCTTACGTCCGCACGCTCCTGCTCAGCTGCGTATGTCGCCCCCTTTTCCGGCTGATCCCGTGGCGGGCAAAGAAGCGCGACAGGCCGCTCGTGCTGGTCTGGATGCTCTGCTCCGCGAGCCGGTCGCGCACCTCGCGCAGGAAAAGACGCGGCTCCTGCTTGGAGATCCTCAGGATCAGCCCGGCATGCGCTTCGAGGTGTGATCACCGCCCATCGGCTTGGAGGCGAGTTGGCCCTCGTGGCGGAAGCGCTCCGACCACCGGCTGGCGCTCGACACGCTGACCCCGAAGCGGGCTGCGGCGCGATGGCAGGAGGCACCCGCCATCACGGCAGCCACAACACGCTCGCGCAGGTCCGCAGACAGGGGTGAAGGCATGAGCAAGCTCCTTCACTCACCAACGCGCTACCCGCTAACTCGTCTCAACCAGCGCGGGACCGGCTCTAGCGATCCGTAACACGCTGGCTCCTAGATAAATCCACAGACAACCGAAGTTTTGCACACGTCCATCACCGTTCCGACGGTGTGGTAGAGTGCGATGGCCTTCGCCTCCTCCCAAGTTTCCATCCGGGGACCAGTAGGAAGACTCGGATCGCCAGCGCCGCCAGCATCGGAAAGTCGTCGCGGCTCAAGGCGGCATCGGCTGGACAGGCGAGATCGGTGCCGATCAGCAGCGCGCAGACCAATCCGGCGAACAGGTAGGCCCAGCCCTGCTTCACCCCGAAGCGCAGGAATTCGTAGGCGAAGGGGGTGAGCCGTCCACCGGCCTGCGCCCCTCCCGAGCCGACACTCGGCGGCAACGAAGCCGACCAGGAACGGCAGGAGCGCGCGGCGCTCGGACACCGGCCCAGTTCCGCCTTCTCCGTGATGCTCCCCCTCAGGTGCGCACCGTCACGCTTCGCGTCCTACGGGAATAGACGCAAGCTGTGCTTTGCTTTTGGTTGCCTCCCGAATCGCGCACCGTCTCGCGGATTCGTGATGTCGGGGAGGGGGAATGCAACTGGGTGTGGAGCGGGATAGGACCGTGCGGCGCACCGAGCGCGAGCTTGCTCGTCTCGAGCGTCTGGCGTCACGAGCGCGCCTGAAGCGTCGGGTCTTCCGCACGATACGGGGCGGCTTCGGCGCCGGTGCGACGCTGCTCGTCCTGCTCAAAACGAAGCTCGCGGTCTCTCTCGGATTTAAGCTGTTTCTCGCCGCGATGATCGGCCTCGCACTCGCGTGGCCCGTCGCGGTGTTGGGGGCGATCTTCGTCCTCGGCCTGCTCGTGATGATTCTCGGGTTTCTCACCGGGGAGGGCGGGGTGAGCGCCGACGATATCGATTGTTGCGGGAATTGCGGCTGCAAGCGCGAGCGGATGAAGCGGCTCAAGCACCTCATCGCTCGGCGTCGGGCTTGGCTCGCGGCGCCGACGGGACCCGCGCCCAGCATCCGGCGTGATCCAGGCGGTCGCTTGATGACGAAGCGACACCGGTGGCGGGCGCCGCCTTATGGACAGTAGCCGCGTTTGGTGGCTTGCCTATAATGCGCAAGAAAATTTGTCGTCCTCCGAGACACCGAGACCGCCGCATGAGTTCCCGGATCCCCGATTTCGCCTCGCTCGCCTTCTCGGCCGGTGGCTTCCAGGCGCCGCCCCCGCCGGTCGGCGAGCCGTGGATGACGCCGGAGGGCATTCCGGTGAAGGGCTTCTACGGTCCTGAGGATCGAGAGGGGCTGGAGGGGATCGGCTCGTTTCCCGGTCTGCCGCCCTATCTGCGCGGCCCTTATCCGGCGATGTACGTCACCCAGCCCTGGACGATCCGGCAATATGCCGGTTTCTCCACCGCCGAGGATTCGAACGCCTTCTACCGCCGCAACCTCGCCGCGGGCCAGAAGGGCCTCTCGGTCGCCTTCGATCTCGCCACCCACCGCGGCTACGATTCGGATCACCCACGTGTGTCCGGCGATGTCGGCATGGCCGGCGTCGCGATCGATTCGATCTACGACATGCGGACCCTGTTCTCCGGCATTCCGCTCGACGAGATGACGGTGTCGATGACGATGAACGGCGCGGTTCTGCCGGTCCTCGCCCTCTACATCGTCGCGGCCGAAGAGCAGGGCGTGCCGCCGGAGAAGCTCGCCGGCACCATTCAAAACGACATTCTGAAGGAGTTCATGGTCCGCAATACGTACATCTATCCACCCAAAGGATCGATGCGGATCATTTCGGACATCTTCGGCTACACGTCCAAGAATATGCCGAAGTTCAACTCGATCTCGATCTCCGGCTACCACATGCAGGAAGCCGGGGCGACGCAGGATCTTGAACTCGCATACACGCTTGCCGACGGTGTCGAGTATATTAAGGCGGGGCTTGCCGCCGGGCTGACCATCGATCAGTTCGCCCCGCGCCTGTCGTTCTTTTGGGCGATTGGGATGAATTTCTTCATGGAGATCGCCAAGATGCGGGCCGCGCGCCTGATCTGGGCGAAACTCGTGAAGGAGTTCGACCCGCAGACGGACAAGTCGCTGCCCTTGCGCACGCACTCGCAGACGAGCGGATGGTCGCTCACGGCGCAGGATGTGTTCAACAACGTCACCCGCACCTGCATCGAGGCCATGGCGGCGACGCAGGGCGGGACGCAGTCGCTCCATACCAACGCTCTCGACGAGGCGCTGGCGCTGCCGACCGATTTCTCGGCCCGGATTGCGCGAAACACGCAGCTGTTCCTGCAACAGGAGAGCGGCACCACCCGCATCATCGATCCGTGGGGCGGGTCCTACTATGTCGAGCGCCTGACGGCGGACATCACGGCCCGCGCCTGGGAGCATATCCGCGAAGTCGAGAGCCTCGGCGGCATGGCCAAAGCCATCGAGGCCGGCATCCCGAAACTCAGGATCGAGGAGGCGGCGGCCCGCGCCCAGGCGCGGATCGATTCCGGGCGCCAGACCATCGTCGGCATCAACAAGTACAAGCCCGACGACGAGATGAAGATCGAACTGCTCCGGGTCGACAACCACAACGTCCGCACGATGCAGATCGACAAGCTCAAGCGCCTGCGCTCCGAGCGCAAGCAGGCCGATGTGGATGCCGCGCTCGCGGCCCTGACGCGGGCGGTGGACACGAACGACAATTTGCTCGAACTCGCGGTCAATGCGGCGCGGGCGAAGGCGACCGTCGGCGAGATCTCGGAGGCGTTGGAGAAGGCCTGGGGCCGTCATCGCGCCGAGATCCGTTCGATCTCGGGCGTCTACAAGCGGGAGGTGGGCGGCATGTCGCCGGTGGTGGAGCAGGTGCGCGGCCTCGTCGAGGCCTTCGAGGAGAATGACGGGCGCCGCCCGCGCATCCTCGTCGCCAAAATGGGGCAGGACGGTCACGATCGCGGTCAGAAGGTGATCGCGTCGGCCTTCGCCGATCTCGGCTTCGACGTCGATATCGGCCCGCTCTTCGCCACCCCGGCGGAAGCGGCGCGGCAGGCGGTGGAGAACGACGTGCACATCGTCGGCGTCTCCTCGCTCGCCGCCGGCCACCTGACGCTGGTGCCGGAACTGAAGGCCGCGCTGAAGGAAGAGGGCCGCGAGGACGTGATGATCGTCGTCGGCGGCGTCATCCCGCCGGGTGATTACGATGCGCTCCACGCCGCAGGCGCCTCGGCGATCTTCCCGCCGGGGACCGTCATCGCCGAGGCGGCGGTGAAGTTGCTGGGGGAACTCAACGAGCGCCTGGGCTACATCGAACGGCAGGCGGCCGAATAATCGCAGCCAACTTAATCTTAATTCATCGTTATCGCGGCCCGGGTGTGCACCCGGGCCGGCTCCCTGTAGTGCCCTGCGGCACGTTCGGCTAAAACACGTCCTCAGGGTGTTCGATCATTCGCCGACCTCACGATGGCGAGGTCGCGAGCCGCGTCCGATGCAGATTGTTCGGAAATTTCCCGAGCTTTTCGCCGCGGCAGACGGGCGACCCGACGGGGCCTGAGGCCGGAGGGGGGGGCGCGATGTCGGACGGCAGCCGGATACTTCCTGTCATCCTGTGTGGCGGCTCGGGTACGCGGCTCTGGCCCGCGTCCCGGGAGAGCATGCCCAAGCAGTTCACGCCCCTCGTCGATCCCAATTCCTCGACCTTCCAGGCCACCGCCCGTCGGGTCGTCGATGCGACGGTCTTCGCCCGGCCGACCGTGATCGCCTCCTCGGAAGCGCGTTTCATCGTCGCCGAACAGCTGGCCCAGGCGAAGGTCGCCGCCGACATCCTGCTGGAGCCGGATCGGCGCGATTCCGCCGCCGCCGTCGCGGTCGCCGCGCTTCACGCCGCGCGGCAGGGGCCCGAGACGGTGGTGCTCATTCTGGCTGCCGATCACGTGATCGAGGACTCGGCCGCCTTCACCGAAGCGGCGCGTCAAGCGGCCGTCGGTGCGCGGCTCGGGCAGATCATGACGCTGGGCATCACGCCCGTCCGTCCGGCCACCGATTACGGGTATATCCACAAGGGCGCCCCCGTGCCGGGCGCTCCGGGCGTGCACCGCGTCGAGCGCTTCGTCGAGAAGCCGGATGCCGAGGGCGCCGCGCGACTCATTGAGGAAGGGGCCCTGTGGAATTCCGGATACTTCCTGTTCCGCGCAGACGTCATGATCGGCGAACTGGAGGCTTACGCTCCTGACATTCTGGAAGCGGCCCGAGACGCCTTGGAGGCGGCCAAGACCGACTTGGATTTCGTGCGCCTGGACGCCGCCGCCTTCTCCCGCGCGCCGAAGACTTCAGTCGATTATGCGGTGATGGAGCGGACAAGCCGGGCCGGTGTGCTCGCGGTCTCGTTCGGCTGGTCGGATGTGGGCACTTGGGATGCCGTCTGGCAGGTGCTCGACTGCGACGCGCAGGGCAACGCGGTGCGCGGGCGGGTCGAACTGGTCGAGACCACCGGCAGCCTCGTTCACAGCGAGGGGGAGGGCCTGACGACCGTCGTCGGCCTCGACGACGTGATCGTCGTGTCGACGCCCGACGCGGTGCTGGTCGCCTCCAAGGCACGCTCCGGCAAGGTGAAGGACCTCGTCGGGGTTCTGCGCGAAAAGGGGCATCCGGAAGCCGACGCGCATCGGCGGATGTACCGACCCTGGGGCTGGTATCAGCGCATCGACATCGGCGAGCGATTCCAGGTCAAGCGGATCATGGTGACGCCGGGCGGACGGCTCTCGCTGCAGAAGCATTTCCACCGGGCCGAGCACTGGGTCGTGGTGAAGGGCACGGCCGAGGTGACGTTGAACGATCAGATCATCCTCGTTCACGAGAACGAGGCGGTCTACCTGCCGATCGGCTCGATGCATCGCCTGACCAATCCGGGCAAGATTCCGCTGGAACTGATCGAGGTGCAGGTCGGCTCGTATACAGGCGAGGATGACATCATCCGCGTCGAGGACGTCTACGGGCGCTGAGGCCCGTGCGCTGCGGGTCTCAAGCTCTGCGATCTTGGTCGGATCACGGCCGTTGAGACCCCTGCCACGTCAGTCCACTTCGATCGACCGCCCGGCCAGATGTCGGGACAGGCGCGCGACGCCAGCGCGGCCGGTTCTCAGCCCGAGCTTCGTGCGTCGCCACAGAATGTCGTCGGGCGAGCGCGCCCATTCCACGCGCACCAGATAATCGACCTCGCGGGCGGTGAGACCGCCGTCGAAGCTCTCCCCGAGGTCGGACAGGTTGCGCGCCTCGCCCAGGAGACGCTCGGCCCGGGTGCCGTAGGCGCGGGCGAGCCTGCGGGCCAAGGCGTCCGGCAGGAACGGATAGGTTGCGCGGAGGCCGGCCTGGAACGTCTCGAAATCGCTCTCCGGCATATCGCCACCGGGCAGGGGGGCGCTGCCAGTCCACGGGGGTTTGAGGCCCGGGAGGTCGAGCTTTTCCAGCGCATGCTCGGCCAGACGCCGGTAGGTGGTGATTTTCCCGCCGAAGACGGACAGGACCTTCGGGCCATCCGCATCGAGTTCCAGCACATAGTCGCGGGTGACGGCGGAGGCGTTCTCGGCCGCGTCGTCGTAGAGGGGGCGCACGCCCGAATAGCTCCACACCACATCGTCCGGCCCGATCGCTCGCGCGAAGGAGCGGTTGATGCAGTCGCAGAGGTAGCGGGTTTCCTCGGGCGAAATCGTTACGCGGCCGGGACCGGCCTCATACGGCACGTCGGTCGTGCCGATCAGGGTGAAGTCGCGCTCGTAGGGGATCGCGAAGACGATGCGCCGGTCGGGCTGCTGCAGGATGTAGGCGTGATCACCCTCGTAGAGCTTGCGGGTGACGATATGGCTGCCCTTCACCAGGCGCACCTTCGGGCTCGCCTCGACGGAGAGCGTCCGCAGGAGCGTCTGCGCAACCCAAGGACCGGCGGCGTTGACGATGGCCCGCGCCCGCACGCGCTCACGCCGCCCGGTCTCTGAATCGTGCAACGTCGCGGTCCAGCCACCCTCCTCGCGCCGGGCGGACTCGACCTGGGTGCGGGTGCGGATGGTGGCGCCGCGCTCGGCCGCGTCGAGCGCGTTGAGGACGACGAGGCGGCTGTCCTCCACCCAACAATCCGAATAGGCGAAGCCCCGGGTCAGCCGCGGTTGCAGCGGCGCGCCGACGCCTTCGGTGCTCAGCCGCACGGATTGCGAACCGGGCAGGGCCCGTAGCCGCGAGAGATGATCGTAGAGAAAGAGCCCGATCCGCAGGAGCCAGGCCGGGCGAAGTCCGGAATCGTGCGGTAGCACGAAGCGCAGCGGCCAGATGATGTGGGGGGCGAGGCGCATCAGGCGCTCGCGCTCGGCCAAGGCCTCTCGAACCAGGCGAAACTCGTACTGCTCGAGATAGCGCAATCCGCCGTGGATCAGCTTGGTCGAAGCCGACGAGGTGTGCTCGGCCAAGTCGCCGCGCTCGCACAGCAGGACCGACAGACCACGTCCGGCGGCGTCACGGGCGATGCCGGCTCCGTTGATGCCTCCACCGATGACGAGGAGATCGTACACGTCAGAGAAGCCTCACAGGCGGCCCGCGAGGCTGAAGCCGAGCCCGATCAGCACGGCAGCCCCGAGGAAGCGGCGCCATGGATTGACCCCCCTCACAATCTCGTCAAGCGCCCACACCGCCAAAGCGAGCAGCGCGACGAGGCGCAGACCGGCGAAGAGCCAGGGCGGCGAGCCGGGTGTTGCGGCTTCCAGGATCCATTCGGCCGCGGAGGCCACGAGGAAGATCCAGAGCGGCGCGTTCGGCCATTGCCCGACGACGATCGCTCCGGAGCGGCGATCCCGGAAAGCCCAGTCGATGAGACGGCGCATACGAAGCGTTTTCCGAAGAGCGACGTGGCCTAGCAGGAGCCCTGATCCGTGAACGCGGCCGAGGCGTGTCGTTCGAAGGTCGCAGGATCAACCATCGGGCAGGATGCACCACGACGGACGCGGATCAGATCGGCTGCGTGCCCTTGGCGGCGCGGATCGGTTGACAGATCTGAGGGCTGATCTTGTCGAGATGCGGGCAGGCATTGGTCTCGTACCAGCCGCGCAGCTCCGGCTGCTTGGGCGCGATGTACATCGCGGTCAGCACGAAGCCACCGGCCAGGAGGATCAGGAGAATGAGAAGACTGCGCAACGGACTGCTCCGGTCGCGGCGCTCCGGTCACGGAACACCTTCAACGCGGCAGACGCGCCAGGGCGCCGGGTGGTTCCCCCGGCGGACTCGGTCCCGTCTCCGGTCAGCGCCCTAGGGAACGCGCGCCGGCTCCTTCGGTGCATCGATCAGCGTCTGTGGCCGCGTTCCGCTCAGCGGGCCCTGCGTACCGGGGAGCAGGCCCTGATTCTGCAGCCAGATCATCGTCAGGACCGCCCCGATGATGCCAGCCAACGACATCAAGAAGGTGAGGTTGCGCTGGCGTACCACCATCAGGCCCAGCACGATCACGAAGGCGACGATGAGGAGATAGGTCAGCATGACGCCTCAGCGGGATCAGACACCCGCATACATCCGCCCCGGATTGAACAGCCCTTTAGGATCGTGCGCGGCCTTGATGCCCCGGGTGATGCGCATCAAAGGCTCGGGCAGGGGTTCGAACACGTGCAATGCCGCCCGCACCGTCTCGGGGGCTCGGACTAGGGTCGCGTGGCCTCCCGCGGCCTGAACGGCGGCGCGGATCGCGGTCGTTCCAGCATCGTCCGCGGCGGCGGTGGCGAGCCAGATCAGACCGCCGCCCCAATCGTAGAACCAGCGGGCCGATCGGTCCCGCGCCACCGCCGCCGTCACCTCTGGCCCCCGGCCGGGCACGGTCGAGATGCGCCAGACCGCATCCGTGCCGGGCTCTGCCAGGAAGGCGGCGTCGCGCACCGCGCGCCACAGGGTGGCGCCGTCCTCGCCCTCGACGATCTGCGCGTCGCCGCGTCGCCGCAGCAATCGCCGCAATTCACCCAGGCGATACTCCACCGATTTGGCGAAACCCTCGACCCGCATCAGGGTGAGGGAATCGGAGCCGGCGATTCCCGCCGGAAGGTGGGCGGCGCCGGTCAATTCGAAGGGCGAACCGAGGGCGGTGGACAGGGCGTCGACGGCCGCGACGTCGTCGAGCCCCGTCAGGACCAGGGTGGTGACCCGCTCCTGCACCGGCAGAACCTTGAAGGTGACTTCCGTCAAAAGGCCGAGGGTGCCCCACGACCCCGCCATCAGCTTCACGAGATCGAGGCCCGTGACATTCTTCATCACGCGACCGCCGGACTTAATCGGCTCGCCCCGTCCGTTGATGAAGCGCACCCCGATCAGACTGTCGCGGGCCGCCCCGGCATTGATGCGCCGAGGGCCCGAATTGTTGACCGCCGCCACCGCGCCGAGGGTCGGCTCACCGGAGGAGCTGAGAAGCGGGCGGTGATCGATCGGCTCGAAGGGCAGCATCTGCCCGCGCTCGGCGAGCAGAGCCTCGACCTCGGCCAGCGGCGTGCCGGCGCGGGCCGCCACCACCATCTCGGCGGGTTCATAGAGGGTGATGCCGCTAAGCCCTGTGCCCGAGAGCGTCGCCTCGTCCTGCGGCGGGCGACCGAGCGCGGCCTTGGTGTTGCCCCCGACGAGGCGAAGCCGCTCGGAGCGCCCGGCGGCCTGCGCGACGATGGCTGCCGCCTCCTGCTCGCTCGCCGGCGCGTATGTCGTCATGATCCCGGTTTCCATCCCGCTCGGCCTTGTCCCGCGGCCGTCTCCGGCGACAAAACCCGGATCGGGAGCCGGTTGCAAGCGTGGGGCAGCGAAGCAGTGGGACGTCGGCGGTACATTCCGGGGCAGCGTTCACACATTCAGTCCCGCCGACGGCGCAGGTCTGCCGAAGGTTTGATCGGGCCCCGATCATCGGTCGTGCGTCCTGTCGTCGAAGCGAAGCGGTTCGGACGCCGAATCTGCGAGCCATAGGTCGCGAAGGCGCCGACACGCCTCGTCGCAGATCGTCCGGCGTCTCCTCGACACTGAGGCTCTTGCCTTCGCAGGAAGGGCGCCGGAGTGTTATTCCGCCGCGGCCGGTGCCGATGGGCGCAGCCGTTCCATCACCGCGCTGCGCAGCCCGGCGATGTCGAGAAGCCAGACCATGGCACCGTAGACGGCGATGCCGGTGGCGATGCAGACCGGCAATGCGATCCAGGGCGCGAGGTTGCGCAGCGGCCAGACCGCGACCGTCATGGCCAGCGTCGCGGCGCTCGCCGTCGCGAGATCCCGCCAGGGGAGGGCGATGCGCACAGGTCCGCTCAGGGCCAGGACGGCGAGCAAGCCGAATGCCGCGAGGAAGCCCAATGTCTGAGCGACCGCGATGCCGTAGCCGCCGAACGGCCCGGCCAGCGCCAGCAAGGCCAGCGCATTGACCAGCGCGCCGAACAGGGCGGCGACGATCACCGGCATGGTCCGGCGACGGATCTGGAAGATCGGGTTCAGGGCGTAGTTCATCGCCGCGAAGGCCACGAGGCCCGGCAGCATCGGCAGGACATATTCGGAGAAGTGCCCGCGGAAGGCGTGGGGCACGGCAATGGCCTCGATGGCGGGCAGGACTGCCCAGAAGCCGGCGGCGCTCGGCAGGATGAGGGCCGCCACCACGGCGAGGTTGCGGGCGACCTGGGCTTCGCCCGCACCGCGTCCGCCTTCCTCCTCGGCCCGCACCGCGATCTGAAACAGCAGCACGTCGAGAGCGGCGCCCAGGGTCCCGAAGATGCGGGTGCCGATGTCGGAGGCGAGGGAGAAGTAGCCGGATTCCGAGAAGCCGCCGACCGCCGCGATGGCGCTGCGATTGGCGAAGGGCAGGAGCTGGTAGACCACGTTGGCGGCAATCAGCGGCAGGCCGTAGCTGATGAAGATGCGCAGCATCTCCCGCATGCGCTCGGCCTCCGGGCGATGGGGCTGATCGGTGAGGCCGCGATGGATCAGGACGGCGGCCAGGAACTGGCTCACGCCCGCCGCCGCGATCACCGCGGTGGCGTCTCCGGTTGCCCAAGCGGTGCCGACCATGAGGATCAGGGCGAGCCCACTCTTGACCAGTACCAGCTTGAGATAGAGCCCACCGATGAAGCGGGCGCGGGCCAACGTCGTCTGATAATCGAAGAAGCCGATGCCGATCGCGGTCGCCACGGCGACGGCGGCCAGCGTCGCGGGCGGCCCGGCGAAGGGCCGCCCGGCAAGGCAGAGCAATGCCGCGCCGAGAAGGCAAAGGGCCGTCGTCGCGTAGGCACGGTCGAGCATGGCCCGGATCCAAGGCTCCTCGCCCCGGACCCGCTCGGAGTAGAACCGCGTCGCCGACAACCGCAGCCACTCGAAGAACAGGGTCGTGAGCACCACCGAGCCGGCGATGCCGAGGGCGAAGCGGCCGAAATCGGCCGGCCCGAGAATGTCCGCGAGGAGCAGACCGAGGGTGAGGTTCAGAGCCGCGTTGACGACGTAGGCTGCAATGACGGCCATGGATTGAGAAAGTCGGCTCTTCGGCGTTGCCCGGGGGCTCGATCGGGGAACGTCTGATGCAGGGATGAGACGATTTTACGTCGAGGCGGCGTTGCGCAAGGCGGCCGATGCAGGCCGGCTGCCGATTCCGAGAGTGGCCGACCGGAGGGCGACGTCGCGGTAGATGCGCTCCAACCGGTCGAGATGGCGGTCCAGGGTGAGCGGATCGGCCCAGAACGCGTCATAGGCCGCCCGGCTCATGCGGCGCGCGGTGTCGTCGTCGGAGAGGCGGGTCATCGCAGCCGCGAGGGAGGTGGGATCGCCCGAGCGGAACCATACACCGCTGACCCCGTCCCGCACCGCTTCGCGGCCGGCGCAGAGGTCGCTGACGATCACCGGCGTGCCGAGCGCCAGGGACTCGAGCACCGTGAGCGGCTGGCCTTCGTACCAGACGGAGGGGAAGACCAGGGCGCGTGCGGCCCGAAGCTGCTGCTTCACGCCGTCGGGATCGTGCCAGCCGAGGAAGGCGGCCTCCGGGAAAGCGGCTTCGAGTTCCGCCCGCTGCGGCCCGTCGCCGACGAAGATCGCCTGCTGACCGGAGAGCCGCGCGGCTTCGGCGAACAATCCGGCGCCCTTCTCCGCCGAGAGGCGTCCGACGAAGACGAAGCCGCCCGGGGGCGTCTCGTCCGTGGTGCTATCCTTATGCCCGAGGGGTACGGCGTCGATCGGGTTGGCGACGTCGTACCAGTTCGTGTCCGCGGGCAGGTGCGGGGCCAGAACCTCGCGCTGCAGGCGGCTGATGGTGATCACCGCGGACAGATTGTCGATCATGCCGGTGTGGCGCATGAGCACGTGACGGCCGACCCGCATCAGCTTGCGGGCGTAGCCACGGGAATCGCAGTTGTGACCGATGCAGGCCATCGAGACGGGCGACCGGTGGCAGGCGGCGGAGACGGGGTAATCGTAGAATCCGCCATTCGGGCAGGCGAGATAATATTCGTGCATCGTGAAGACGATGGGCGCGCGGCTCGCCGCGAGGACCGGTCCGATCGAGGGCGAGAGTGCCTTGGCCCAGGCATGCACGTGGATGACGGTGTCGTCCGGATCGTGGCGGGCGAGCAGCGTGCCGAGTGCGGCGGCGGCCTTCTGATTCCACAGCCACTGCACCCCGAACCGGGCCAGGGAGGACGTGGTCGTCACGTCCACCTGATCGAGCAGGATCGTCGCGATACCGGCCGATTCTAGCCGCGGATCCGCCGGCCCGACGGCGGCGAAGAAGGTTACTGCATGCCCGCGGGCCGCGAGCCCGAGCGCACTCTCGATCGCGACCTTGGCCTGTCCGCCGTTGATATGGGCGTGATCCGCCACCACGATGATCGGCATGGCGGTCCGCCTATTTGCGCACGATGACGTAGGCGAAGCTCTTGTCTGCGACCGATTTCAGTCCACGCGGTTCGGCCAGTTTGGAAGCTTGAGCGAATTCATAATTGTGGCGGACGTTCATCGGGCAAACCCCAATCGTGCGGCTGCCGTCGACGATGGGGTCGTGCGATTTCGAAACGATTAAGCGGCGTTTACGCAGTGTCCGAGGCGCGCGGGTCTCGCTTCGGATGCTGTCCAAGAGATTAAATGTCGGTCTCGAAACGGCGCATCCACCCATCACTTGCGACTTAGGGGCTCGCGGAAGCGGGCCCCGAAGAAAGCCTTCCATCGTCTCGCGTTCGAGACCGGCATCCTTCGAGGCTGTGTCGCAGCACTTCAGAGCAAGGGCATCGGGCGGGATCGGCCGGTGATCACAACCATCCCTTCGACTTGAAATACAGCAGCGGCACGATCGCCGAGATCGCGATCAGCGCAAGGCCGTAGGGATAGCCATAGACCCAGTCGAGTTCGGGCATGTGCTTGAAATTCATGCCGTACATCGAGGCGACCAGCGTCGGCGGTACGCCGACCACGGACACGACGGTCAGGATCCGGAAGGCGTTGTTCTGCTCGACGTTGATGAGGCCCAGCGTTGCGTCGAGCAGGAATTGCAGCGTCTCCGACAGCCGCGTCTCGAACTCGTCGAGCGAGGCGATGTCCCGCGCCAGCGTCTCGAACCGGGGCGCGTCGCCCTCGTCGAGATGTTGCCCGCACTCGCCCTTGGCGAAGGCGACGATGCGCTCCAGGCCCAGCAGGCTGGCGCGGACCTTCGACAGCGACTTGCCATGACGCCCGACGGTGCGGAGCAGGCGGCGCAGGGCGAGGTCGCGCCGCTTCGGTGCCGAGGTGTCCCCCTTGCGGGCTCCGGGCCGGGCGCTGGCATCGAAGTCGAAGATGCGGGTCGAGAGATTGTCGAGGTCGGCGGACATCTCCTCCAACAGGTCGGCCAGGTTATCGACCAACTCCTCGACCACGAGAAGGAACATCCGGGCGCCGGTGCTGCCGTCGCCGCCTTCCTCGTCCACCCGTTTGCGCACCGCCGCGAAGGCCCGCATGTCGTGGTAGCGTACCGTCACGAGATGGTTCTTGTTCAGGAGGAAACCGAGCGGTTTCAGGCTGAAATCGGACCGGTCGAAGGTCACCATGGGCGTCGACAGGGAGATCCCATCCCGGCTGCGGCGGAGGCGGCTCGACAGCTCGACTTCGCTCAGCGCGGCCCGCGAGGGCACCCGGATACCGGTCTTCTCCTCGACCCGGCGCGCCTCTTCGGCGGTCGGATCGACCAAGTCGATCCACACGGCGTGAGCGGGCAGCGCCGCGCCGCCATCCAGGCCACTCACATCGACCGCCCCCTGCGGGCCGTGGAGATTGATCATCGGGAGAGGTGTCTTCGAAACGGGTTATTCGGAGAAGGATCGGGCGCCGAAGCGTCACCGCAAGAGATGCGGCGTCTTGACTCGCAAAATCCGCGCGCCTATCTCGCAGCCGTCGTTAGCACTCGCATCACGTGAGTGCTAACAGCCAGGGTAGGCGTGGCCGCCTTCCGGCCGCATCAAGACCAACCGCCATTCCGAAGCAAGAGGGCAGCTCATGAAGTTCCGTCCGCTGCACGACCGCGTCGTCGTCCGTCGCATCGAGAGCGAAGAGAAGACGAAGGGCGGCATCATCATCCCGGATACCGCCAAGGAGAAGCCGCAAGAGGGCGAGATCGTCGCCGTCGGTTCGGGCGCCCGTGACGAGCAGGGCCGTGTCAACGCCCTCGACGTCAAGGTCGGCGACCGCGTTCTGTTCGGCAAGTGGTCGGGCACCGAGGTCAAGATCGACGGCCAGGATCTCCTCATCATGAAGGAATCCGACATCATGGGCGTCGTCGCCGTCTAAGGCCGGCCGACACGTTTCACCGCCCTTCGAGGCCGCCCGTGCCCGTGCACTCGGCAGGCTTCGGGGCTTCTTTCCGACATTCGAGGTAGACTCACATGGCAGCGAAAGACGTTCGTTTCTCCGCCGACGCGCGCGACAAGATGCTCCGCGGCGTCGACATCCTCGCCGATGCGGTGAAGGTGACGCTGGGTCCGAAGGGCCGCAACGTCGTCATCGAGAAGAGCTTCGGCGCCCCGCGCATCACCAAGGACGGCGTCACCGTCGCCAAGGAGATCGAGCTCTCCGACCGGTTCGAGAACATGGGCGCCCAGATGGTGCGCGAAGTGGCCTCGAAGACCAACGACATCGCCGGTGACGGCACCACCACCGCGACCGTGCTGGCCCAGGCCATCGTCCGCGAGGGCGCCAAGTACGTCGCCGCCGGCATCAACCCGATGGACCTGAAGCGCGGTATCGACCTCGCCACCCAGGCCGCCGTGAAGGACATCACCAACCGCGCCAAGAAGGTCGCCTCGTCCGACGAGGTTGCCCAGGTCGGCACGATCTCCGCCAACGGCGACAAGGAGATCGGCGAGATGATCGCCCACGCCATGCAGAAGGTGGGCAACGAGGGCGTCATCACCGTCGAGGAGGCCAAGACCGCCGAGACCGAACTCGACGTCGTCGAGGGCATGCAGTTCGACCGCGGCTACCTCTCCCCGTACTTCGTCACGAACGCGGAGAAGATGGTCGCAGAGCTTGAGGACCCCTACATCCTCATCCACGAGAAGAAGCTCTCGTCGCTCCAGGCCATGCTGCCGGTGCTCGAGGCCGTGGTGCAGACCGGCAAGCCGCTCGTCATCATCGCCGAGGACATCGAGGGCGAGGCCCTGGCCACCCTCGTGGTGAACAAGCTGCGCGGCGGCCTCAAGGTCGCGGCCGTGAAGGCTCCGGGCTTCGGTGATCGCCGCAAGGCGATGCTCGAGGACATCGCGATCCTGACCAAGGGCCAGATGATCGCCGAGGACCTCGGCATCAAGCTCGAGAACGTGACGCTCCCCATGCTCGGCCGCGCCAAGCGCGTGCGCATCGAGAAGGAGAACACCACGATCATCGACGGTCTCGGCGAGAAGGCCGACATCGAGGCCCGCGTCGGGCAGATCAAGGCGCAGATCGAGGAGACCACCTCGGACTACGACCGTGAGAAGCTCCAAGAGCGTCTGGCCAAGCTGGCGGGCGGCGTCGCGGTGATCCGCGTCGGCGGCGCGACCGAGGTCGAGGTCAAGGAGAAGAAGGACCGCGTGGACGACGCGCTCAACGCCACCCGCGCTGCGGTGGAAGAGGGCATCGTCCCCGGCGGCGGCACCGCGCTGCTGCGGGCCAAGAAGGCGGTCGCCGAGCTGAAGTCCGACATCCCGGACGTCCAGGCCGGCATCAAGATCGTCCTCAAGGCGCTTGAGGCCCCGATCCGCCAGATCGCCCAGAACGCGGGCGTCGAGGGCTCGATCGTGGTCGGCAAGATCACCGACAAGACCGACTCCGAGACCTTCGGCTTCAACGCCCAGACCGAAGAGTATGTCGACATGATCCAGGCCGGCATCGTCGATCCGGCCAAGGTCGTGCGCACCGCCCTCCAGGACGCGGCCTCCGTCGCCGGCCTGCTGGTGACCACGGAAGCCATGGTCGCCGACGCGCCGAAGAAGGACAGCGGCGCCCCGGCGATGCCGGGCGGCGGCGGCATGGGCGGCATGGACTTCTAAGTTCAGAGCCTCCGCAGAAGACGAGGAAGGGGGTCGCCGAGAGGCGGCCCCTTTTTCATTCATCTATGGCCGTGTCCCGGCGGCACGGTCAGACGCTTGGACCGGGCAGCCGATCCTGATGGGGCGCACCACTGCGCCAGGCCCGCCACCGTTGCAGCTCCACGCGAGGATGCGACGGCCACGCCGCGATCGCCCCTCCTCTCAGGGCCGTTCTCAGAATAGCTTGGAGAACAGGACGTAGAGGGTGCCGGCCAGCACCATCGCCACGGGCAGCGTCAACAGCCAAGCCATGGCCAGCGCCCGCAGGGTGCCGAACTGCAGGCCGGAGCGATTGGCCACCATGGTGCCGGCGACGCCCGATGACAGCACATGGGTGGTCGAGACCGGAAGGCCGTAGAGGTCCGCCGCCGCGATGGTCGTGGCGGCGACGAGTTCGGCGGAAGCGCCCTGCGCGTAGGTCAGGTGCGTCTTGCCGATCCGCTCGCCGACGGTGACCACGATGCGCTTCCAGCCCACCATGGTCCCGAGGCCGAGGGCGACGGCGACGGCAACCTTGACCCAAATCGGGATGAACCGCGTCGCCTCGTCGAGGCTGCCCTTATAGGCCTTGAGCGTGTCGGCCTCGGTGGGCGACAGCGCGCTCTCCTTGTCCTTCATCAGGAAGCGGATCGCCTCTGAGGCGAGATACATGTCGTTGCGGGTGTTGCCGACCGCCTCTGCCGGAACCTGTGCGAGACTGCCGTAGCGCTCGACCGCCTCGCCGATTTGCCGGATCATCACCGAGAGCGCCGGGTAGGTCCCGGAATCGACCTTCTGGGCCGCGACGTAGGCAGTGACCGCGGGGCGCGGATCGCCGATGATGTCGTAGCCGGCCGCTTTCCCGGCCACCACCGCGGAGGCAGCTTGCGAGGTCTGGCGGAACTGCGACACCGATGATTCCGGCAGGGCACGGTTGAGGGCGTAGGCGGTCGGGACCGTGCCGATCAGGATCAGCATGATCAATCCCATGCCCTTCTGCCCGTCATTGGAACCGTGGGCGAAGGACACGCCGGTGCAGGTCGCGATCAGCAGGCCGCGGATCCAGAGCGGTGGCGGAGCTTTGGCATCGGGCTCGGCATAGAGCGCGGGATTGCGCACGAGGACGCGCAGGGTCAGCAACAGCCCCCCCGCCGCGACGAACCCGATGAGCGGCGAGAGCAGCAGCGACCAGCAAATCTCGGTCGCTTTCGACCAATCGACGCCCGAGGTGCCGGAGCGACCATGCATCAGCGCATTGGCCACGCCGACGCCGATGATCGATCCGATCAGCGTGTGCGACGAGGAAGCCGGCAGGCCGAGGAACCACGTTCCGAGGTTCCAGAGGATCGCGGCGATCAGCAGCGCGAACACCATGGCGAAGCCCGCGCCTGAACCGACCTGGAGGATCAATTCCACAGGAAGCAGAGAGACGATGCCGAAGGCGACGGCCCCGGAGGAAAGCAGGACGCCGAGAAAGTTGAAGAAGCCGGACCAGATCACGGCCACGCTCGGCGGCAGAGCATGCGTGTAGATCACGGTCGCGACGGCGTTGGCGGTGTCGTGAAAACCGTTCACGAATTCGAAGCCCAGGGCGATGGTCAGGGCCACGAAGAGCAGAATGTACGGGAGGTACGTCGTGACGCGGGCGCCGGTGGCCTCGACATCCTCGTGAATGCTGAAGGCGACATAGGCCAGAGCCGCCACCAAGGCTGCCACGATGGCGATCAGGAGGAGAGGGGAGTGGCCTCTGTCGAGATCGGGCCGGCCGCGGCGTTCCGCAGCGGGTGCGATGACATCGCTCACACCCTGCACAGACGATCCCGCCATGCTGATCACTCCTGCGCGCGGATTAAGATCCTTCTCCGCACGTAGGCAGCCTCGCCCGCACTCCGCGACACTCTGATGACATCAGAGGCTGCGCGAGCGGATTCAGAAGTCCGATGCCAGACCTTTCACTTCCCAATCCGTGTAGCGAACCGGCTCAAGACCGCCGCGACCGAGCCGCTCCGGGCGCTCGGAGATTTGCGAGGCACGGGCGTCGATGGCGGCGCGGCGCTCGGCGGCCTCGGCAAGAGCCCGCTGCGCGGCGGGGCTGAGCGGTCGGGCTTCCCGGTTCTCTCCGTCCTTCGTCGCGTCGTCGCTCATGCCTGTTTCCCTCGATCGGCTTGCATCGCTGGCTCTCAGATGGGAGTGCGTCGGGTTCGGGGCGAGTCCCGTCCCCTGTTTCCGTCATGAGAACGGCCGAGAGCGTGGCATCCACACCGAACCGCCGCAACCCGCCCCCGATCGATCCGAACGTCCCGGGCCTCGCAGCACGGCGCGTGGCCGCCAACGCGGTCGCGACGCTGCTCGGACCGAGTCGTGGCCTGGCTCTCGACGACGCGCTCGCCCAAGCCGGTCGGGGCGAGAGCCTGGAACCGGGTGATGCCGCCCTGGCCCGTGCCATCGCCACCGCGAGCTTTCGCCGCCTCGGCTTCCTCAGAGCCGCTTTGGCCGAACGTCTGCGCGATGGGCTCCCCGAGGACAGGCCGCACCTCCTCGCACTCCTGGTCACCGGGGCTGCGCAGATCCTCGACCTCGCCGTGGCCGACCATGCCGCCGTCGATCTCGCGGTCCGACTCACCAAGGCCGACCCGCAGCTGCAGCATCTCGCGCCGCTGGTGAATGCGATACTCCGGCGGATCGGCCGCGAGCGCGATGCGATCCGGGCCGCCGAAACCGATCCCCTTGCCGTGAACACGCCGGAATGGCTCGCGAGACGCTGGGCCGCCGCCTATGGCGAGGAGACCGCCCGCGGCATCGCTGCCGCGCATCTCGAAGGCGCGGCTCTCGACGTGACCTTACGCGATGCACCGGAAGCCTGGGCCGAGCGCCTCGGCGGACGCCTGCTTGATCTCGGATCGCTCCGCCTCTCCGGGCGGGAAGCCGTGGCCGACCTGTCCGGCTACGCCGACGGTGCTTGGTGGGTACAGGATGCCGCCGCTGCCTTGCCCGTCCGTCTCATGGCGCCGCGTCCGGACGAGCGGGTTGCCGATCTCTGCGCCGCCCCCGGTGGCAAGACCGCTCAGATTGCCGCGGCGGGTGCCCGCGTGACGGCCGTCGATCGCTCCGCCGCGCGATTGGAGCGCCTGCAACGCAACCTCGCCCGCCTGAACTTGACGGCCGACGTGGTGACGGCGGATGCCCTCAATCTCTCGGAAGAGACGCCCTTCGACGCCGTGCTGCTCGATGCACCCTGTTCGGCCACCGGCACGATCCGCCGGCATCCCGACGTCGCCTGGACCAAGAGCGAGGCCGATATCGGTCGCCTCGTCGGCCTGCAACGCCGCCTGCTCGACAAGGCGGCCCGGTTGACGGCACCCGGCGGGCGGCTCGTCTACTGCACCTGTTCCCTGGAAGTCGAGGAGGGGCGCGACCAGGTCGCCGCGTTCCTCGCTCGCCATACGACATTCGAACGTGTGCCGATCACCGCGGATCAAGTCGGCGGCCATGCGGAGCTGATCGACGGGAACGGCGACCTGCGCACTCTGCCCTGCCATCTCGACGGAGGATCCGGCCGGGGAGGGGGCCTCGATGGATTCTTCGCGAGTGTGCTGCGCCGAAGCGGCGGTTGAAAAGCATCCGATGAAGCGGAAACTCGTTCGGCGACGAACCCGCCGCCGAATAGACGGTAGTGGGTCAGTTTGAAATTTGTTCCGATTGACCCGGCCTTGGTCCAGGCGGGTGAGCGTGGCATGGTCCGCCAATGAGCACTGGACCCATGGACAAGTGCGAGGCCGAGCTTGAGGGCGGGTGGACCGTCATCGGGATCAAAGACGCGCTCGGCAAACACAAGGGCGTTCGCTTCCGCTGCTGGTCCTGCCGCGGGCAGGTGGCAGCGAACCGGGACTATAGCGACGGCGCGCGCGCGCACTTCGCGCATCGAAAAGCCTTTCCGGCCTGCAAAAAGGTTCCTGGTGGCGCTCAGTTCCTTCACCCTGAGGCCATCTCTTGACCACACCCGAGCGCCCCCCACGATCTAAACCAGCTCGCCAAGTCTATCGTGGACGCGGCGACTGGTAACGAAACTTGGAATCGTCAACTTAAACACGCCATCGAGCCCCACGCGATGTACTACAACTTCGTCTAGGAGCAGTGGGGCATTCGCATGACATCGGCCATGAAGGCGGGCGTGACGGACACCCTTTGGACCATCCACCACATCGTCAAGGTGGTTAAATTAATCGACGCCGAGCCGAGTATGCGGGGACTACACAAGAAGTGTAAGGCAACCCCTACGGCGGGCTAACTTGCTGGATTGACTCAGCCTTCTCCGGCTGATTCCTTCTGCGACATGCCCCTGGAGTTGAGTCGGCTGCACAGCCTAAAATGCGGCCCGGCACTGGCCTCGACTCACGTTGGCGACATTCCAGAATTAGTTGCGCAAAGCTTGGGAACCAGCTTTCGATCGGTTAACCTCTCGCGCGAAAAATACGAAGAAATTATAGCAAAACATCCTGAGCTGATAGATTACGACTTTCTTCAACTACCATATATTTTCGCGCATGGTCTTTGGATAGCGGAACAAGGACAGCCAACATGCCGCCTCGTGTCGTCGCCAATCCCGAATAGCGACCAAAGGTACAAGGCTGTGGTCAAAAGGGCTGTTCGCAGCCCAGACCTTTGGCTCAAGAGCTTCCACCGTACGCGGCTAAGGGCCACTAGAGCCTTGCTGAAGCGGGGCCAGATCCTGCGCGTGTTTCGGCCATGAGAAAGGGGCGCCCCAAAGGAGCGCCCCGAAACCCCTGCCGCGGTAGGGCCTGCCGAGAACCCTACAATGCGCTCCGATCTTTCGACCGTGCTACGGCCGGCAGAGTATCACCGTGTCGCGCGACAGACGCTAACTTGACCATACAGGGGTTACCCGATGGTTCGAACGTTTGGTTAAGCGAACGTGTCGCAACCCGTTCCGAATTGCAAATGTCTACCCGACCCGCGCCATCCGCGCTTTCAAACTGCCCCACTACCGAACAAACAGTCTGGGATGTCGCCCGACCCCGTGGGGCCGAGCGCCGTTCTAAACCGACACCTTGAGTCCCGCGCCGATCGTCGCGAGGCCCGTCACCAGGGCGAGGCCGCCTGCCGTCTCGATCCGCGCGGTCCATTCCGGATAGCGTTCGGCAGTGGCCGCGAGGGCGGCGCCGCCGACCAGGCAAACGAGGCTGAAGAGCGCGACCATTCGGTTTCCCGGATCATACGGTAGAGGCCGGCCGCGCGACGCGATCGGGTTGCGTTTGAGAACTGGCCCGAATGGGCTTCAGGAACCGTCAACGCACGAGATCCGTGTCCGGATCTGCCGAAAACCCCCGATATCCACAGGGCGTCTGTGACGGACGACAGGGCCGGTAGCGGTCCGTCACACGGAGGGGCTGCGTTCGTTCACCGGGCGGTATTAACCATTCGTCAACGTGCATGAACAAAACCTTAGCGCAACCCGTCCGAATTCGTTAAGTTTTTATCGAACAACGGACCTCACTCCCTCTCCGGCGGCGCCATGTCCATCGTGTCCAATATTTGGGTGCGCTCTCCCGTCGTGCTCGCAACTGCCACCAGCGTCCTCCTTCTAGGGACGCAAGCGGCGAGCGCCCATGTGAAATGGTTCTGTGCTTTCGACGTTGCGGGCCAGCCCCGTGGACTGGAGCAAGTGCTCTGCGCCGAGTTCGAATGGCTGACCGGCCTTGCCATCCTCTGCCTCATGGTCGGATGTCTCGCCGAGGGGACGCCGTTCGGCACCGCGCTTCTCAACGCCCTCGACCGTGTCACCCTTCGGCTGCGGGACGATACGAGCCTGATCGTGCGGGCCGTGGTCGGTTTCTTCCTCATCTCGGTGTGGAATCTCGGTGGCATCATCCTGACACCGGAATTGAAGACGGACGCGTCTTGGATCTCATGGCTCCAGCTTGCCATGGCCGGCTGCCTCATCTGGAAGCGAACGCTGCCGCTGACGGCGCTCGGCATCGTCTTCCTGTTCGGTTTCGCGGTCTGGCATTACGGCGCCTTCCACTTGGCCGACTATCCGGTCTTCCTCGGTGTCGCGGCCTACCTCGCCCTGACCGGTCTCGACCGCACCCTGTTCGGCTACCGTCCGATCGATGTGGTGCGCGCCACCGCTGCCATCACGCTGATGTGGGCCTCGGTCGAGAAATGGGCTTATCCCCAGTGGACCGATCCGCTGCTCGCCGCCAAGCCCAGCATGACCATGGGCGCCTCGGCTGAGACCTTCATGCGGGCGGCGGGCGTGATCGAGTTCACCCTGGCCTTCGCGCTGATCTGGACGCCGCTGGTGCGCCGCGCCTCGGCCATCATCCTGGCCGCGGTCTTCATCTCGGCGATCGTCGAGTTCGGGAAGGTGGATGCGGTCGGCCATTCGGGCATCATCGCGGTGCTGATCGGCATCGCCGCCGACGATGCGAGGGTTCCGGCCACCCGCCGCGACACGGTTCTGGCCCCGGTCTACTACCTCGGTGCGCTGACGGCCTTCCTCGGGGTCTACTACGTCGCCCACAACCTCCTGTACGGCGACCTCTACAGCGCGGCCACGGCGCTCAGCGCGGTGCCGGTGATCTGAGCCGGACCCGGGAGCTTCGCAGGACCGGAGCCGCCGTGCCTCAGGGGCGCGGCGGCTCTGCCGTGATCGGCTGATGAGCCGGGCCGTCGGCACCGGCATCGGTCAAGGTCTCCAAGAAGGCGATCAGGTCCGCCTTCTCCTGTTTCGAGAGGCCCAGGGGACGGATGTCGCGGGAACGGCTCGCGCGCTCGATGCCGCCGCGGTCGTACACATCGATCACCGCGGCGAGATCCTTGGCCGAACCGTCATGCATGTAAGGCGGCCGCCGGGCGACGTTGCGCAGGGTCGGAGTCTTGAAGGCGTAGCGGAGCGCGGTGGAATTCGGAAAGAACCGACCGCGACCGTGATCGTCGCCCGAGGCGGTTCCGATATCGTGGAACGAGCCGTCGGTGAAGATCGCCCCTGAATGACAGGCGCTGCAATTCGCCTTCCCGGTGAAGAGATCGAAGCCGCGCTTCGCCCCCGCGCTGACGGCCGCCGAGTCACCGGCGACCCAGGCATCGAATGGCGCGGGACCGGAGACGATCAGGCGCTCGAACGTGGCAAGCGCCTGCTCGATCCGCAGACGGGTGACCGGCCGCGCTTCGTCCGCGGCGTCCGGAAAGGCTTGTCGGAACGCTTCCACATAGGAAGGCGTCGCGTTCAGGCGCTCGACCAAGAGCGTGTCGGGCATATCCATATTGGCTTTGGCCGAGATCGGCACGAAGGCCACGGCTTCGAGATCGCGGAAGCGCCCGTCCCAACCGAGACTGCGCTCGATCCAAGCGATGTCGAGCAAGGTCGGCGTGCGCACCGCCATCGGCGCATCGTCGTTGCGCACCGCCCGAGGCTTGTCGTCCGTCCAGTCCATGGATGGCACGTGGCAGGTGGCGCAGGTCCGCGTTTGATCGCGCGACAGCATCGGATCGAAGAACAGCGAGCGACCGAGCTCGGCTTTGGCTTGGCTGTAGGGATTGCTCTCAGGGAACGGAATCTCTGTTGGGCGACGGAATTCGGCCAGGCGAGCGGTACGATCCGGCTCACCCGATATTCCGACGGCCGAAGCGCACCCCATGATCACCATCAGGGCCGCCGCCGCACCTGCCAAGCTCTTCGACATCCAAACCTCTGAGTTTGGATGTTAAGGGCCGGTCGTTTTCGAACCGTGAATCAACGGCAGCGTTTTCGATAAAATATTTCCAACAAACAACTCGATCATCACTTTACGGTGACCGCGAGCTTCATCTTGGGATGAATGCCGCACAGAACCGTGAAGCTTCCCTTGGCCGGAAACGTGACGACGATCCGGCTGCCCGGGATTTGTTCGCCGGTATCGAAATTGAAGTCGGGGTGTTCGATGTAGGCGTGGTGAACGAGATCGCCGTCGTCGTTGACGATCTCGACGCTCTCGCCGACTTTGAGCGCGACGGCGCCTGGGGCGAAGGCACGCCCTTTCTGAGCGATGCGCTGAAGTGGCGCCTCTCCGGCGGTCAAGGCCAAGGCGCCGGCTCCGATCCCGATCAGGGCAAGCGCGAGGCTAGCCATGGCAATTCGCCGTAGTCCGGCCCAGCCCAGTTCAGGCATGCATTCCCCGCTTATCATGAGACGCCGCGGCGATCGCCGATCATCCGATCTCAGCACAAGAGGCTTGCGCACGGCTTAACGGAAATCGGTGCGATAGATTTCCTTCGCAACTCAGCTTTGCGATTGGGTGCAGATTACCTTAACGAATGTAGCGGATCGTTGGGTCGCGGAGTACCCGACCAGACGATGCCATCCTATCGGTCCCTATTCAGCGATCTTTGCCGGCGCGGCCCGGTCCGCATGCTGTGGCGCGTGGGCGGAACGATACGAGGCCGTATCTTTCTGGCCTCGCTGATGCTGAGCGCGATTACCGCAATTCTGGGTGGATACGCAGCGATCGGTATCGCCACCACGGGACAGTTGGCCGACAAGACCTACGACCGTTCTCTCATGTCGATCAATTATGCCCGCGCCGCCTCTGCCGATTTCGCGGCGATCCAGGCTGCGGTGGCACGGGCCCGCCTCGCGACCGACCCCGGCGAGCGCCGTGCTCAGGAAGCCCGGGTCAACGCGCTCGTCCAATCCTTCGAGGAAGATCTGGCGATCGCCGAAGAGCGCGCCCAATCGACCCGCGCCGCTGCGGAATCCGCTGCTGCCAAAGAGGCGCTGAGCCATTGGCTGGCAGCCCGCCGGGAATTCGGAACCGGCCCCCAGACCGCCGATGTTTGGCAAGCTCTCGACGCGCACGCGTCAGTGGTCGAGCAGCATATCGATCTGCTCATCAATTTCACCGCCGGGGACGGCTTCTCCTATCGTCAGGCGGCGCGGGCCCTCGTCGCCCGCGACGTACGCCTCAGCATGGCCGCTACCGTCTTCGCCATTCTGCTGTCGGGCATCATCGCGTTCCTGCTGTCGCGCCAAATCGTGCGGCCGGTCGCCGAGGCATCCGCGGTCGCGACCCGGATCGCCGCCGGCGATCTCGCCGTGCCCGTGCCGGAGGGGGGCGCCGACGAATTCGGCGCCTTGCTCCGTGCCATGGACGGGATGCGCAGCAACATCCGAGCGATGATGCAGGAGGAAGTGTCCCAGCGCCGATCGGCGCAGGGGCTTCTGGCCGATGCGGTCCAAGGCTCGAACGAGGGAATCGTCGTGGCCGATGCGGGAGGCCGCATCGTCATGGCCAATGCCCGCTTCGCCGACCTCCTCGGTCTCGAGCCCGAGAAGGTCGCTGGCGGCAACATCGCCGATGCCCGCGGCTCGGTTCTGGCCGACACCCTGATCGCGATGCGCGCCAACGGAACCTCCGCCGTCGAACGCCACGCGGCGGATGGGCGCTGGTTGCGCATCAGCCGCTCTCCGACCCGCGACGGCGGCTTCGTGGCCGTCTGCTCCGACATTTCGCGCCTGAAGAAGCAGGAAGACCAACTCAAGCGCAGCAACCTGCAACTCGATGCGGCCTTGAGCAACATGCTTCAGGGCCTCTGCCTTTTCGATGCGGAGGGGGGCCTGCTCGTTCACAATCGCCGCTTCTGCGACATGTTCGGTATCGAATACGGGACCTTGCATCCCGGCATGCGGCTGCGTGCCATCTCTTCCGTGGTCGCGGCCGGTTCCGCGTTCGACGATGCTCGTGCCCTCGACCTCTTGCTGGAGCAGGAGGATCTGCTGCGCGCCGGAGCCAGCGGCGCCCTGTGCCGGACCATTCGCGGCGACATGGTCGTTTCGGTGCGTCAGCAGCCCACGGCCGAAGGTGGCTGGATCGCGACTTACGAGGACGTAACGCAGCGCTTCGAGGCGGAGGCGCGGATCATCACCATGGCCCGTCGCGATGCGCTGACAGGGCTCGCCAATCGCATGGTCTTTTCCGAGCGTCTCGAGGATGCGGCCGCGCGTCTGGAGAACGGTTCAGGCTTCGCGATCCTGTGCCTCGATCTCGATCGCTTCAAGGAGGTGAACGACACCTTCGGTCACCCGGTCGGCGACGCGTTGCTGCGCGGCGTGGCCGAGCGTCTCCAGTCCTGCTTGCGGGAGACCGACCTGTTGGCCCGGCTCGGCGGCGACGAGTTCGCCATCGTGCAATCCGGGCCGTGCCCGCGGGAGGATGCAGTCGCGCTTGCGACGCGTCTGATCGAGATGTTCGAGCAACCCTTCCACCTTGAGGATCAGGTCGTTGCCGTCGGGGTCAGCGTCGGCATCTCGCTCGCACCCGAGCACGGGTCGGATCCGGATACTTTGCTCAAATGCGCCGACCTCGCCCTGTACCGCGCCAAGGGCGGCGGACGCGGCGGTTGGTCGTTCTTCGACGAGGAGATGGACCTCGAACTGCGCAAGCGCCGCGCCCTGGAGAACGATCTGCGGCTCGCCATCGCCCACGGCGAGTTGGAGGTGTACTTCCAGCCCATCGTCAATCTCGCCCATCATCGCGTCTCCTGCTGCGAGGCGCTGCTGCGCTGGAAGCATCCCGAGCGCGGCTACGTCTCGCCGGCGGAGTTCATTCCGCTGGCGGAGGAGACCGGGGCGATCGGAGCGATCGGCGAATGGGTGTTGCGCCGCGCCTGCCGCGAAGCGGCAAGCTGGCCGGACGGGATCGGCGTCGCGGTCAATGTCTCGGCCGCCCAGTTCCGCAACGCCGCCGTGGTGCGCGCCGTCATGGAGGCGCTGACGGAGAGCGGGCTGCCGGCCTACCGGCTCGAATTGGAAATCACCGAATCGGTGCTGCTGACCGACAACGTGGCGACTCTCGCCACGCTCCACACCCTGAAACGCCTCGGCGTGCGCGTCGCCATGGACGATTTCGGCACCGGCTACTCGTCGCTGAGCTACCTGCAGAGCTTCCCCTTCGACAAGATCAAGATCGATCAGTCTTTCGTGCGGAACCTCGACATCACCGCAAGCTCACGCCTCATCGTTCGCTCCGTGGTCGGCCTTGGTCGGAGCCTCGGCATGACGGTGACGGCGGAAGGTATCGAGACCGAGGCACAGATGGAGCATCTGCGGTTGGAGGGCTGCGACGAGGCGCAGGGCTACTTGTTCAGCCGGCCTGTGCCAGCGGCCGGCATTCACGCCTTGTTCGACCGGCTGCGCCGCCAAGCAGCCTAGCAAATCCAGAAAGAGTTGGGGTCAAGAACTCAATCGTTACAGATCAACCTAGGTTAAGGCGCGCTTCGAAGCTGGCCAACATATGTTTTGGCACTTGAGCGCATGATAGTAATTCTGAACAATTCCCGAGCCGGGTGATTTACCGGCCAACGAAGCTGCGGTCCGATCCGCTTGCTTCGCGTGGCCCGCCCCGGCGAAGGATTGTGCCCGATGTATTATCACGACAAGCGCCTGCAATATCCGGTGAAGGTCGACAGCCCCGATCCGATCTACGCACGTATGCTCCAGCAGGCGATCGGCGGCGTGGAAGGCGAGATCCGCGTTTGTATGCAGTACTTCTTTCAGGCCTGGGGTAATCGCGCGCCGAACACCAAGTATCGCGATATGCTACTTCATACCGCAACGGAGGAAATCGGCCATATTGAGATGTTGGCAACTGCGGTTGCGATGAACCTCGAAAACGCACCCACCAAGGTGCAGGAGGCCGGCGCAGCCGATGCGATCGTCGGCGCGGTGATGGGGGGCGAGAATCCCCGACACCTGGTCGAAGGCATGCTGCACAAGCACTTGCTGTCCTCCGGCATGGCAGCCTTTCCGGGCAATGCCGACGGCGTGCCTTTCGACATGAACCACGTCTATGCCAGCGGTAATATTGCGGCGGATATGTACTGCAACGTTGCTGCTGAAGCGACCGGGCGGACGCTGGCGGTGCGCCTGTCGAACGCCACCAACGATCCCGGCATGAAGGATATGTGGTCCTTCCTGATCGCCCGGGACACGATGCATCAGCAGCAATGGCTGGCCGTGGTGGAGGAACTCGGTGGCACCGAGGGGGCGCTCCCGATCCCCAATAGCTTCCCGCAATCGGAAGAGAACCAGAAATACAATTACAGCTTCTTCGCCACCAGCCGCGACGGCACGCCGCCGCCGGAGGGACGCTGGACGCGGGGCCGCTCCCTCGACGGCAAGGGCGAATTCAACGTGGTCCAGAACGAGCCGATGGGCCAGGAGCCGGTGCTCGGTCCGGCTCGTCCCGACAGCGGGGCCGAGACTCAGCAGATCGCCTGACGGGCGTTTGCGCCGCGATCAGTGCCGCTTCCGGGCAACCGTCCCGGTTGCGGCCGGAGGCAAATCGTCTCCGGTCGGACGGCATCCATTCAGGATACCAATATGGAGAAGGTCAACATGGCAATCGAAGCACGCGAGATTTACGTCACCGCCCTGAAGAACACCCATGCTCTCGAAATGCAGGCTCTGCAGATCATGGAGCGGCAGGTGGAGCGGTTGAAGAATTACCCTGAGATGGAGGAGGCTCTGCGCCGACACATCGAAGAGACGCACGGCCAGCGCGCCCGTCTCGAAGAGGCCCTCCAGGCTTTGGGCGACAGCCCGTCGGCCATCAAGGAGGGATTTTTGGGCTTCGTTGGCAATATGATGGCCCTCGGCCACACGCCCGCGCAGGATGAGATCCTGAAGAATACCTACGCCAACCACGCCTTCGAGAACTTTGAGATCGCCGCCTATCAATCCCTCATCACTATCGGCGACGCAGCCGGCCAAGGCACCAGCCTCACCGGCTTCCGCCAGTCGCTGCAGGAAGAGGAGGCGATGGCCCAACGGGTGCGGACGCTGATCGAGCCGACGACCCGGCGATATGTCGAACTCACGCTGGCGGGTGAGCAGGCCGATCGTTGATCGGTGCTCGTCCGGAGCGTCCGCAAGTCGACGGGCTCTAAGGCATCGCCCCGCTTGGTCGGGGCGATTCGTGGTCGGCCGAACCCGCATCGTTTCGGCTGGCAACCGAACAGGCAGGCCATCGACCGTTGCGTGTACAGATGCGGTCGGACTTCAAGACATTCAGACATATCTAATGCCGTATCGATTCGGCAGTGGGGCAATAAATCTGATCCTTCCACACGAACGGCAACGAGTGGGACGACGATAAGACGATGCAGAGGAGGGGTGGGAACGGCGACCACTCATCCGATCGAGTGATACGACGAGCGACGTGCTATGGGTCGTGCATCCCGTCGCGATCTTTACGGTCCAGATGCTCGATCGTCCTGCTTTCCACGCTCTTAGAGTGATCGGTCAGCCCCACTGGTCGTCCGTCGTCGTTTCAGATCTTCCGGCGACCTAAGACGGTCATGAAGACCTTCTTGCGCCAGCAAGCCGGCATGCTGCCGACCGGATCAGGATATGTCCCCCCACCACCCCCGCCGTCGTACCGGCGCCGCAGCCTGCTGCGGCGAGTCGGCGTCGACCGGCTTACCGCCCTCGCGCTGCTCGTTGCCCTGATCGCGGTGCGCCTCATCGATCCGGCTCCGGTCGAACTCCTTCGATTGCGGACGTTCGATGCCCTGCAGGCCTGGAACCCGCGTCCGACGACGATCCGGCCGGTGGTGATCGTCGATATCGACGAGGACAGCCTGCGCAGCGAGGGCCAATGGCCCTGGGCGCGCACCCGGATCGCCGATCTCGTGACCCGCCTCTCGCAGGCCGGCGCCACCGCCATCGTCTTCGATATGGTCTTCCCCGAGCCTGATCGGCTGTCGCCGGATCGCATCGCCCGCTCGATTCGGCCCATGGACGCGTCGATGGCCGATCGGCTGGAGGCGCTGCCCAGCACCGACGCGGTACTCGCCGATGCGATGCGTTCGACGCGGGTCATCCTGGGCCAGACCGCCCTGGCGCAACCCACGACGAGCGATGGCGATCTACCGCGCACGGGCTTCGCCGTGCTCGGCCCGGACCCTTCCGCCTTCCTGTCCGAATTCCCCGGCCTGCTGCACAATCTGCCGCTTCTGGAACATGCGGCGGCAGGGCGTGGCATGTTCACCATTGTCCCCGAGCGGGATGGGCTCGTGCGACGGTTGCCGTTGGTGATGCTCGCCGAGGGCCGCATGGTGCCGGCGGTGACGCTGGAGACCCTGCGCGTCCTGACCGGGGCCGGGGCGATTCTCGTCCGGACCGACGCGGGCGGGATCCGCAGCGTGGCTTTGCCGGGCCTCGAGGTGCCGACCGACGCCTACGGCTCGATTTGGCTGCATTTCAACGCGCACGATCACGCCCGCTTCATCTCCGCCCGCACGGTCCTCGACGGAAGCTTCGATCCGGACCGGGTCGCGCGGAAGATCGCGATGATCGGCACTTCGGCGCTCGGTCTCCTCGACAACAAGACGTCGCCGATCGACCGGAGCATTCCCGGTGTCGAAGTCCAGGCCCAGATGATGGAGATCATGCTGGGGCAGGCAGCGCTCGCCTATCCGAGCTACGCCGTCCTCCTGGAAGTCGGACTGACGCTCGTGGTCGGGCTCGGCATCATCGTCCTCGCGCCGGTGCTCGGCGCGCTGCGGCTCCTCGTCCTCGGCGGGTTGGTGGCGGTTCTGCTGGTCGCTCTGACCTGGATTCGCTTCACCCAGCAGAACACCCTCCAGGATTCGACCTTTCCGTTGCTCGCGAGCCTCAGCGTCTACGCGACGCTGATCTTCTCAAACTACGCGCGCGAGCGAATGGGCCGCCAGCGCATCCGCTCCGCCTTCAGTCAGTATCTCTCGCCCGCCCTGGTGGAGCAGCTCGCGGCCCATCCCGAGACGCTCAAGCTCGGCGGCGAAGAGCGCACTCTGACGATCATGTTCTCGGATGTGCGCGGCTTCACCACCATCGCGGAGTTTTACAAGACCGATCCTGCCGGTCTCACCGCCCTGATGAACCGCTTCCTGTCACCCCTGACCGACGCGATTCTCGAAAGCCGCGGCACCATCGACAAGTATATGGGCGATGCCATCATGGCGTTCTGGAACGCGCCGCTCGACGACGGTGATCAGGAGGCCCATGCCTGCGCCGCAGCGCTCGCAATGATCGCCCGGATGGATGCGCTGAACGCCCTGCGCAAGGTGGAGGCCGAATCCGGCGGGCATCCCGTGCTGCCGATCGATATCGGCATCGGCATCAATACCGGCCGCTGCGTCGTCGGCAATATGGGATCACACCTGCGCTTCGACTACTCCGTCCTCGGCGACCCGGTGAACCTTGCCTCCCGATTGGAAGGGCAATCCAAATCCTACACCGTGAAGACGATCCTCGGCGCGGCTACGGCGGCGGCGGTCGGGGATCGCTACGCCCTTCTCGAGATCGATCTGATCCAGGTGAAGGGCAAGGCCGAGGCCGAGCGTATCTCGACGCTCGTCGGCGATGCCTCTCTCCTCGCATCGGATGCGTTCCAGACTCTGCGCGAGGCCCATATGGATTTCCTGCGGGCCTATCGGGCTTGCGCTTGGTCCGAGGCCCGCGCTCACCTAGCGCGGTGCCGCGCACGCCAAGCCGGCATCGATGGTGTGGGCCTGGGCGGCCTCTACGATCTCTACGAGACCCGCATCGCCGCTTATGAACGTGCGCCGCCACCCGCTGACTGGGGCGGAATCTATGTGGCTCTCGACAAGTAGGATTCTGGCGCACCGGCTGGCCTCGCCAGCCTCACGGGCAATGTGGTTGTGATTTCGTCACCGATTCGGGTCAATGAAGCTGGGCCGACGACGCGGACGACAATCCGTTGCCGCGAACCCTAAACCACTGTCCGGCTGTTATAAAAAAAGGTGGCGGAGACGGAGGGATTCGAACCCTCGATACCCTTATTAGGGGTATGCTCATTTAGCAAACGAGTGCCTTCAGCCTCTCGGCCACGTCTCCGGCGCACCGGCTCTAGAAGCTCCGGGGCGGCGGGTCAAGCCGGTCCGCGCGCCTTCGCCAAGGGGTCACGGCGGGCGATCCGTCACGCGCGAATGCGCGTGCTCGGCAAGGCTGAGAGGATCGGACTGGTGGCCCTTCTCCCCATCACGGGGCGGGGGGCGCTCCAGCCCATCGGGGTCGCGTACGATGCGCGCTGCGCTGGCGCTTCTCGAACCTTCGAAAATTGCGAACCAGCGCAGTTTCTCGGGAGGACTCTGCCCGCGCCCATCTCAACCCGAAGGAATCCCGTCGGACTCGATGCGGATCGTCCCGCATCGGGTCCTATCGAGACATGGACTCGTGTGTCGATCGCCGGAGGGCGGCGTCAGCCTTGCGTCTCCGCCAGCCGCTTGCGCTGAACCTTGCCGTTGGCGGTGCGCGGCAGCGAATCGAGGAAGCGGATCGAGCGGGGGCATTTGTACCCGGCCAAGCGTTCGGAGCACCATGCCAGCAACCCGTCCGCATCGGGCTCGGCGCCGGGACGCGGGACGACGAAAGCCGCGATCACCCGCACATCGGCCCGCACGGCCAGTTCCGCCACACCGACCTCGGCCACGTCAGGATGAGCCGCCAGCACGCTCTCCACTTCCACCGGAGAGACCCGGTAGCCCATGGCGTTCATGAGGTCGTCGTTGCGGCCGTGGAACCAGAGGTAGCCACCCGCATCGAGGCTGGCGAGGTCGCCGCCTGCGAACCACGCGCCGCGCATCACAGCCGCCTCTTCCTCGGGTCGCTGCCAATATCCGAGCATCAGGCCGGGCTCGGAGCGGTGGACCGCCAGCAAGCCCGTCTCGCCGGGGGGCAGGGGTTCAGGCGGTCCATCGACCGGCAGGATCGCCACGCATCGGCCGGGCTGGGGGCGGCCGGGTGAGCCGGGTCGGACGGCAATGGTCGGCCCGCTCGACACGTAGGTCGAGACCTCGCTCATTCCGAGCGCTTCGTAGAGCGGGATGCCGGTGCGGTCGGTCCATTCGGCCAGGAGATCGGGGCTCAGCGCCTCGCCCGCCGTGACCCCGTGGCGAAGCCGCGCGAGGTCGTAGGCGGCGAGGTCCGAATATTTGAGGATCTGGCGGTAGACGCTCGGGACGGCGGCGAAGATCGTCGCGCCGTGCATCTCGATCAGGCGTGGCCAGGCTCCTCGGTCGCGCGGACCGTTATAGAGAACCGCCGTGGCGCCGCAGGCCCACGGATCGGTGATCCCGACGCCGAGCGTGTAGGTCCAGTTCATCGTGCCGGCATGGAGCATCACGTCGGACTCGGTCAGACCAAGCCAATGGGCATGCATCGGCCGTCGGCCCCAAATGGCCCGATGCGCGTGAAGCACGCCTTTCGGACGGCTGGTGGTGCCGGAGGTGTAGACCAACGTCGCCGGATCGTCGGCGCCGGTATCGGCGTAATCCACGAGCGGCGGACCGGCCTTCATCGCGGCGACGGCATCCGCGTCGAGCCAGAGCCGTCCGTCGTCCGACGGGGGCTTCGCGAAGCCTGCGCCGACGACGATCGCCGCCACGCCGGCATTGCCCATCAGGAAGGCGGCCTCGTCCGGCGTCAGCTGGGGGGAGGAGGGCAGCGCCACGAGGCCGGCAGCCAGGGCGCCGAAATAGACCAGCACGTAATCCGTCTCGTTGCCCATGCGGATCATCACCCGGTCGCCCGGCTTCAGGCCGCGACCGAGAAGGCCCGCTGCAATGCCGCGCACGGCACGGTCGGCCTGTCCGAAGGTCAGGCGGCTCACCGCTCCGCTCTCTCCGGCCATCACCAGTGCCGTCTTGTCGCCGCGTTGCCGCGCATTCTCCGCGAGACAATGACGGGCCGCATTGAAGCGAGGCGGTGGAAGGCGGTCGTCGGGTATCGGCACGGCGGCGTCCGGTCGTCTCGATGCGTCATCCGGTGTCCGCCGCCGTTCGAGGCCCGTCAAGAAGGGGGGCCGGCTCCGCGACCGGCAGGAAGGAGCCGCATGTTCACGCGTCGCCAAACCACCATGGCCGGATTGGCCGCTCTGATTGTGTCCGGCCGCGTGGGACCGGCACGGGCCGCGTCGTTCGAGGATGCCCTCGCCGAAATCGAGGTCCGGAGCGGTGGGCGGCTCGGCGTTGCGGTCCTCGACACCGGCTCCGGCGAATTGACCGGACGCCGGATCGACGAGCGCTTTCCCCTCTGCAGCACGTTCAAGGCGCTGGCCGCGGCCGCCGTTCTCGCGCGGGTCGACGCGCAAGAGGAGCGCCTGGATCGCCGCGTGGTGTTCGGGCGTGAGGCACTGGTGCCGTATTCTCCGGTCACCGAGCCCCGCATCGGCGGATCTGGCATGAGTCTCGCGGAATTGTGCGAGGCCGCCGTGATCCGCAGCGACAACACGGCGGGCAATCTCCTGCTTCAGGCGATCGGCGGCCCGGCGGGACTGACCGCGCAACTCCGCGCGTTCGGGGATGACGTGACGCGGCTCGACCGAACCGAGCCGACGCTCAACGAGGCCCTGCCGGGGGATCCGCGGGATACGACGAGCCCGGGGGCGATGGCGCGCACCCTCGCGGGGCTGACCCTCGGCTCAGCCCTGACGCAGCCCTCCCGCGACCGGCTGACGGCTTGGCTTCTCGACAATCGCACCGGCGGTAAGCGGCTGCGGGCCGGGCTGCCGTCGGGCTGGCGGATCGGCGAGAAGACTGGAACGGGCGAGTATGGGACGACGAACGATGTCGGCGTCATCTGGCCACCGGAGGGCGCCGCGCAGGTCGTCGCCGTTTACCTGACCGCCACGGATCGACCGCTGTCCGAACGCGAGGACGCCATCGCTGCCGTGGCACGGGCGGTGGTCGCCGATTAGGTTCGGTTTAGTCGAGGGTCCGTTGCGACCCGGCACCGTCGAGCTGAGGCGTCTGCCGGATCGGACGGATGCCCCCCGAGAGGACTGAAGCCGCACCGTCCACGAGCTCGAGCCAGAGGAATCGGGCCGGATCGACCGGTCCCGGCAACACGAGCCGCCCCGGGGGGACCGGCGCGAAGCCGAAGCGGCGGTAATAAGGAGCGTCGCCCACCAGCACGACGACGCGATGACCGGAGGCGCGGGCGGCGTCCAGGCTCGCTCGCATCAGCGCGGTTCCGATTCCGCGATCCGAGAAGCTCGGATCGACGGTGAGCGGCCCGAGGACGAGGAGGCACCCCCCTTCGGCCTCCGCCGGGCCGACGCGGACCGAACCGACGAGATAGGTGCCGACCAGAGCCGTCAAACAGAGCTCGGCGAGGGGAGCCGTGCCTTCGCGCAGGCGATAGGCGGTGCGGGCGAAGCGTCCCGGTCCGAAGGCGCGGGCGTGCAGTCGCTCGATGGCCGGCCCGTCCTCGGGTTGTTCGCGGCGGATGACGAGGGGGAGGGCGGTCAAGGCGGGCGTCATCCGGGAGCGGGGACGACGGCCGATAGCAGTCCCGTCCGCAGCCGGCAAACTGTGCGCGATCACGCCGCCTTGGCGGAGAAGTCGATCCGGGGATCGATCCACGTATAGATCAGATCAGACACCAAATTCACCGCCAGGCCGAGCAGCGAGAAGATGTACAATGTCGCGAACACCACCGGGTAATCGCGGCCGACGATGGAGGTGAAGGACAGCAGCCCGAGCCCGTCGAGGGAGAAGATCGTCTCGATCAGGAGCGAGCCGGTAAAGAAGGCGGTGATGAAGGCGCCGGGGAAGCCCGCGATCACGATCAGCATCGCGTTCCGGAAGACGTGACCGTAGAGCACGCCGCGCTGAGTCAGACCCTTCATCCGCGCCGTCAGAACGTATTGCTTGCGGATCTCGTCGAGGAACGAGTTCTTCGTCAGCAAGGTCGAGGTCGCGAAGGCGCCGAGTACCAGGGCAGCGAGCGGCAGGGCCAAGTGCCACGCGTAATCGACCGCCTTACCCCACAGCGAAAGGGACTCGAAGTTCTCGGAGGTCAGGCCGCGGATCGGAAAGATCTGCACGAACGAGCCGCCCGCGAACAGGATGATGAGCAGGATGCCGAACAGGAAGCTCGGGATCGCGTAGCCGATGATGACGACGGCGGAAGTCCAGACGTCGAAGCGCGAGCCGTCGGAGACCGCCTTGCGAATGCCGAGCGGGATCGAGATCGCGTAGGAGATCAACGTCATCCACAAACCCAGCGAGATCGAGACCGGTAGCTTTTCCTTGATGAGCTGCAGCACGCTCACATCGCGGAAATAGCTTCGGCCGAAATCGAACCGGGCGTAGTCCCACAACATCTTGGCGAAGCGTTCGGGTGCCGGCTTGTCGAAGCCGAACTGGGCCTCGAGCTTCTTGATGAAGGCAGGGTCCAAACCCTGCGCGCCGCGATACTTGGCGTTCTCCGAGCCGCTGCGGCTGACGCCGCCGAGATCGCCTTGTCCGCCGGTGACACGGTTGAGCGAACCCTCCTGCTGGCCCTGGAGCTGCGCGAGCACGCGCTCCACGGGGCCGCCGGGGGCGAACTGGATGATCGCGAAGGTGATCAGCATGATCCCGAAAATGGTCGGGACCATGAGGGCGAGGCGCCGCAGGATGTAGCCGAGCATCGGGGTCGAACCTCAATCCCGGCCGATCTGCCGAGCCTTCTGGGCGTCGTACCACCAGAGATCGGGCGTGCCGAGACCGTACGCCGGCGGGGTCGCCGGATGGCCGAACACGTCCCAGGTCCCCAGCCGGTAGCTCGGCGCGTACCACATCGGAATCCAGTAGCGGCCGGCGCGCAGAACCCGGTCCAGCGCGCGACAGGCCGCCTCGAGTTCGGCACGGGAGGCCGCCGTGACGGCCTTCTCGACCAGGGCGTCCACCACCGGGCTGCTGATGCCGGCGATGTTGTTGGTGCCCGGTATTGCAGCGGCGGACGATCCGAAGCTCGTGCGCAGTTCCGGGCCCGGCGTCGCCCCCTGCGAGGCGTTGCGAACCACGATATCGAAATCGAAATCGCGCACCCGCAGCTGATACTGTGAAGCATCGACGATGCGCTGGCTGGCCCGTATCCCGAGACGTGCCAGATTACGGATGAAGGGCTGGGTCCGGGCCTCCCAGATCGGGTCGTTGTCGAGGAACTCGAACGCGATCGGTGCGCCGCTCGGCAGCTTGAAGACGCTGCCGTCGCGGGTGCAGCCGGCTTCCCTGAGCAGCGCGTTGGCGCGGCTGAGCAAAGCCCGGTCCTGACCCGATCCGTCGGTCGAGGGCGGTACCCAGGCATCGCCGAACACTTCGGCCGGCAGATGCTGAGGATGGGCATCGCGCAGGGGTTCGAGCAGAGCGAGCTCAGCGGGCCCGGGCTTCCCCGTCGCCTTGAGATCGGATCGTTCAAAGAACGATTCGGTCCGCACGTAGGTGTCGTACATCTGGTTGCGGTTGGTCCAAGCGAAGTCGAAGCAGAGTCCGATCGCTTCGCGCACCCGCGGATCCTTGAAGACGTCGCGGCGGGTATTGAACCACCAGCCCTGGATGCTGGCCGGCGCGTTGTTCGGGAGGGTCACCCGCTTGACGCGACCCTCGCGGGCAGCCGGAAAATCGTAACCGTTCGCCCAGATCGAGGATGTGAATTCCTCGCGGTAGGTGAAGGCCCCACTCTTGAACGCCTCGAATGCCGCCTGCCGATCGCGGAAATACTCGTAGCGGAGCGCGGCAAAATTGTTTCGCCCGACATTCACGGCAAGCTCGGCGGCCCAGTAATCCGGCACGCGCTCCAACTCGATGAACCGACCGACATCCATCCGCCCGACGCGGTAGGGCCCGGAGCCGAGGGGCGCTTCGAGTGTCGAGGCCTCGAAATCCCGGCCCTTCCACCATGTCTCCGAGAAGATCGGCAGACCGGCCACGGTCTGGGGAAGGTCGCGGGCATATCCCGGCTTGTAACGGACGAGCACGACATCGTCGGCTTCGGATGTCGTGTCTTCGAGATCGAGGAGCTCCTGCGCGATGGCCGGGTGCCCCTTGTCGCGCAGGATCTTCAGCGAAAATGCGACATCGCGGGCGGTGAGCTTCGAACCATCGTGGAAGTGAGCCTGCGGCCGGAGACGGAAACGCTGGCTCAGGCCATCCTCGCTCGTCTCGACGGTGCGGGCGATCAAACCGTAGAGCGCGTCCGGCTCGTCCAGGGCGCGGACCATCAGGCTGTCGAAGGTGAAGTTCAAACCCGCCGCGCCGTTGCCGCGGAAGACGTAGGGATTGAGGGTATCGAAGGTGTCGAAGGCCTGATTGCCGAAGGTCTGGACAAGCTGCGTCGAGAAGCGCCCGCCGCGGGGTGCCATCGGATTAACGTAGTCGAAATTCGCGAAATCGGGGCCGTATTTCAGCTCACCGAAGCTCGACAATCCGTGGCGAGGTCCGGTCGGCGCGGCGTGAGCAAAGCGGGGCAGGGCCGCCGAGGTGGCCAGAACCCCGGCACCGAGGATGATGCCGCGGCGATTCAGGGCGCCGCTCAACGCGGCGCTCCAGTCTTGGCGGCCAGCGCCTCGTCGTACCACCACGTCGTCGGGAAGCCGGACGATCCGTATTTCGGCAGGACCGCCGGCCGACCGAAGCGGTTCCAGCGGACCGTGCGCGTCACCGGCGACGACCATTGCGGCACGACGTAATTGTGGGACAGCAGCGCCCGATCGAGCGCGCGGGTCGCCGCCACGAGAGTTTCGCGGTCGCTGGCGAAGATCAGCTTCTCGATGAGCGCGTCGATCCCCGCATCCTTGATCCCGGCAATGTTGCGTGAGCCCGGCTTGTCGGCCGAGACCGACCCCCAATACTCGCGCTGTTCGTTGCCCGGCGAGAGCGATTCCGGCCAGTTCGAGGTGGTGATATCGAAGTCGAAGGCGCGCAGCCGATTCTGGTACTGCGCCTGATCGATCACGCGCACGCTCGATTGAATGCCAATGAGTTTCAGCTGCGCCGCGAACGGTAGAATGACGCGCTCGAAGACATTCTGGAATTCCAGAAACTCGACCGTCAGGGGCTCGCCGGTGGCCTTCGAGACCATCTGTCCGCCCTTCAATTCGTAGCCCGCCTCCTTGAGGAGGCCGACCGCTTGGCGCAGGTTTGCCCGCACGGCGTCCGGCGTGTCGTTGACCGGGTTCCGGTAGGGCTCGGTGAAGACCCGCGGGAGCAGCTTGTCCTTCACGCTGTCGAGGATGGCCCGCTCGATCCCCTCCGGCAGGCCGGACGCCGCCAGTTCGGAGCCGTAGAAATACGAATCGATGCGGCTGTACTGCCCGTAGAACAGCTGCCGGTTCATCTCCTCGAAATTCATCGCGAGATTGAAGGCACGCCGCACGCGCTCATCCTTGAACTTGTCGCGGCGCAGGTTGAACACGAAGGCTTGCATGATGCCGGTGCCGCGGCCGGGAAACTCTTCCTTGATGAGGCGGCCATCCTTCACGGCGGGGAAATCGTCGTACTGCGTGGCCCAGTTCCGGGCGATATTCTCGGAGCGGAAGTCGTAGAGATCGCCTTTCAACGCTTCCAGAAGGACCGATCCATCACGAAAATATTCGAAGCGGACGGTGCCGAAATTGTTGCGCCCGCGATTGACCGGTAGGTCCTTGCCCCAATAATCGGCGACCCGCTCATAGATCGCGTAGCGGCCAGCATCGATCTTGGCCAAGCGATAGGGGCCGGAGCCGAGCGGGATTTCCAATGTCGTCTCGGTCGGATTGCGCGCTTTGCCGCTCGCATCCGTCCCCGTCCACCAATGCTTCGGCAGAACCTGCATCTGGCCCAGCACCTGCGGCAGTTCGCGGTTGCCGGCTTCCGTGAACCGGAACGTGACCTCACGTTCGCCCGTGGCCTCGGCCTTGCCGACGCTGTGGTAGTAAGCGGCGTAGAAGGGACTGTTGGCCTTCAGCGTGTCGAAGGACCAGATCACATCCTCGACGGTCAGAGGTTTGCCGTCGTGCCACCGAGCGCCCGCGCGCAGACGATAGGCGACCGACATGCCATCGGGGGCGATGCGCACCGCTTCGGCCAATTGGCCGTAGGAAGAGAACGGCTCGTCGCCCGAATCTTCCATGAGCGTGTCGTAAATCTGGGTGATCCCGCCTTCCAGATCCCCCTTCAATCCGTTGACGATCATGTTGAGATTGTCGAATCCGCCCTGGGATCCGAGGCGGACCAGTCCACCGATCGGAGCCTTCGGGTCGGCGTATTCGAAATGGGCGAAGTCCGGACCGTATTTCGGTTCGCCGAGCAGGGTCAGCGCGTGGCGCCAAGTTCCCGACGCTCTGCCGGATGCGTCCTGAGCCGACGCCCGCGCCGCCGATTCTGCGGGCTCCTGAGCCGAGGCTGGGGATCGCAATCCGAGGACGGCGAGCGCACCGGCGAGGAAGCTTCGGCGAGCAATCACGGCGTGTTCCGTCACGTTGGCGCTCTCTCCCGGTCTCTCAGGAATAACGAGAATTTCTGGCCGGTGTTCTAGGACGGCGGGCTGTTCACGCCAAGCGGTCCCGTCCGCTCAGGCGCGTTCGGCGACGAATGGGAATTGGCCTTGCCTCACCGGCATGCGCTCAAACGGGGAGGCGCAGGCTTGAATTTCTCCGTGTTGTGCGATGCGGGCTTCGGCCTCTGACTAGGCCATTCACAGGGTGCGGTCCCGCCTCCGGCATCATGGCAGGAGCTCAATGCGGAGCGGATCCATCCCGGTCCCGTCGTTGGCCGTGATCGCGCGACAAAAAAGGCCGGACCTTTCGATCCGGCCTTCCGTCACGTCCGTGTGCGATGAAATCAGGGCTTGGGCGCCTCGGCCGGCTTGTCCGTCGCGGGCGGCGTCGCCGGCGCGGTCGGCTGCTGCTGCGCGTCGGTGCCGCCCGACGGCTTGGCGATGTCCGGCTGCGACGGGGCGACCTCGTTCTGCTGCGGCTGCTTCTCGGGCGCCGGCACCGTCCGGGCAGTGTCCTTGCCGTCCCCCTGATTGCCCTGGGGCGCGTTGGTCTCGGGCTTCTTGCTCTTGTCCCCGGTGGCGCTTTCAGGTGCCTTGGTCTCGGCAGGCTTCGTCTCGGCAGGCTTGGCGTCGCTCTTGTTCTCGGCAGCCTTCTCAGCCGGCTTGGCCTCTTCCTTCTTCTCGGCGGCCGGGAGGGGCTTCGGGCTGTCGGACAGCGTGCGCAGGTACGCGACGACGTTGGCCCGCTCGGCCGGTGAGCCGATCCCGGCGAAGGCCATCTTCGTGCCCTTCACGTAGCCCTTCGGATTCTCGAGGAAATGGTCGAGATCGTCGTAGGTCCAGGTGCCGCCCTTCTCCTTCAGGGCGGCGGAATACTCGAAGCCGGGTTCATGCGCCTTCTGGCGCTCCACCACGTCCCACAGATGCGGGCCGACCTTGTTCGGGCCGCCCTTCTCGAAGCTGTGGCAGGCCTGGCAGGCCTTGGTGCCGGCCTTGCCCTTCTCGGCATCGGCGCTGGCAAGGCGAACGGCAATCGGCTCGGCCTTCGGTGCGGCGGCCGATGCGGAAGCGGCCTTCGGCTCGGGCTCCGGCAGCGGGTAGCCCGCATTGCCGGCCGGCTTCGGGTGATAGATCAGCTCCGCAACGAAACCCGACCCGACCGCGAACAACAGGGCACCGAGAACCGCGCCGGCGACCTTGTTCAGCTCGAAGGAATCCATGCTCGACAGCTCCGGCGCGCGGGAAGAGAGCCCGGCGGATGGGGGCCCGACGGGCAAGACGCCGGACTTTGGAAGACTTCGAGGGTGATTAGCCGTTCGGGGCCGATCTTGACAATGGGCCGCGTACGCTGCGCGCTGTCGCATAGGGCGTTCTGAAACGGATTTCGGTGGGCGATCGGCGTCGGCGCCCTGTCATGACAAGCCGCGCGGCCCCTGTTAGAGGCTGCCGACGAGAGCCGGCGGGCTCCGGTGCCCGGTGCGGGGGCCCGAAGACCCGGCCGGACAGCCTCATCCGGTTCATCATGTCCGATCCGCTGATCCTGATTCCGGCGCGCCTCGCCGCGACACGCCTTCCGAACAAGCCGCTCGCCGACATCGCCGGAGAGCCCATGATCGTCCATGTCTGGCGTCGGGCGATCGAGTCCGGTGTCGGGCCGGTGGTGGTCGCCACCGACGCTCCCGAGGTCGTCGAGGCAATCGAGTCCCGCGGCGGACTGGCCGTGACGACCCGGGCCGACCACCCATCCGGGTCGGACCGTCTCGCCGAGGCGCTGGAGATCGTCGATCCCGACGGCAATCACGATGTGGTCGTCAACGTGCAGGGCGATCTTCCGACGATCGATCCCGGTATCATTGCCGCCGCGGTGACCCCGCTCGCCGATCCGCAGGTCGACATCGCGACCCTCGCGGCCCTGATCGAGCGGGATGGGGAGGCGGACGATCCCAACGTGGTGAAGATCATCGGCCACCATGTCGCCCCGAACCGCTTGAGGGCGCTCGCCTTCACCCGTGCCCGCGCCCCGTGGGGAAACGGCCCGCTCTTCCACCATATCGGCCTCTACGCCTATCGGCGGAAGGCGCTGCAACGGTTCGTGAGCCTGCCGCAGGGCGAACTCGAGCAACGGGAGAAGCTGGAGCAGCTGCGCGCCCTCGAGGCAGGGATGCGCATCGACGCCATGGTCGTCACCGACCTGCCCCTGGGTGTCGACACCCCCGCCGATCTCGAACGCGCCCGGGCGCTGCTGTCCGCTCGACGCCTGAACTGAAGCTCGGACCGCCATGACCGATCGCACCATCGCCTATCAGGGCGAACCCGGGGCCAACTCGCACATCATCTGCGCCCAGGCTTATCCAGGTTGGCGCTACCTCGCCTGCCCGACCTTCGAAGACGCCTTCGCGGCGGTGAACGAGGGGAATGCCGCGTTGGCGATGATTCCGATCGAGAATTCGATCGCGGGGCGCGTGGCCGACATTCACCACCTGATCCCGACTTCGCGGCTGCACATCGTGGCCGAACATTTTCTGCCGATCCATTTTCAGCTGATGGTCCTGCCGGGAGCGTCCAGCGACGGCCTCAAGAGCGTGCACAGCCACATCCACGCCCTCGGCCAGTGCCGCCGCATCATCCGTCGCCTCGGTCTGAAGGCGGTGGTGGCGGGCGACACTGCGGGGGCGGCCCGTGAGGTGGCGGAAGCCCGCGATCCGAGCCGCGCGGCGCTGGCCCCCGCTCTGGCGGCGGAGGTCTATGGTCTCGATATTGTGGAGCGCGACGTCGAGGACGAAGCGCACAACACGACGCGTTTCGTGGTGTTCGCTCCGGAGCCCGTGTTGCCGGAGCCCGGCGGCGATCCCACAGTGACGAGCTTCATCTTCCGGGTGCGCAACATTCCGGCTGCCCTCTACAAGGCGCTCGGGGGGTTCGCGACCAACGGCGTCAACATGTCGAAGCTCGAGAGCTATATGGTCGAGGGCCAGTTCACCGCGACCCAATTCTACGCGGAGGTCGACGGCCATCCCGAGGATGACGGCCTGCGCCGCGCGCTCGAGGAATTGCGCTACTTTTCCCGCGAAGTCCGGATCGTCGGCACGTATCCGGCTCATCCCTTCCGGGAAACGACCCGGCAGGCGGCGGAATAACGGAGACGATGAGGGATCTCTGATCGGTCAGGGTCCGGGACTGGTTGGCCCCACGTTCCATCACTACGCCGATAGCTTATTTTGCGATCGCGGGCGCACTCATCTTGCCCAACAACCTACGTCGCCACGAAGCCACAAATTGGGCATCCCGGGTACGCGTCAGCGCCTCGGGATGCGGCCAAAATTCCTAAAAGGTCAAATCGTACTCAGCCGCCGGTATCAGCCGGATCAAACAGCGTCGTCGGCGGAATCGCCATCCAGGATCGTTTCCAGATCACCCATCAGCGCATCGAGCTGGTCGGACGTTGCGCGGATCTTGAACTTCGTCCCATCCTGCGCCTCGACGGCGATTTCGATGTGATCGTCCACCTGCGCCGCGAGCGCCTGCTTGAGCGCGTAAGTGGTCACGTCCTTGGCCATGAAGATCCTCTTAAAGCTGTCCTACGCCAATCGGCGGGGTGGGAAGCGGCGAGGGGCGTCCGTGTTCCACGCCCGATCGGGACGACGCGTCGCAGCCATTCAGCCCTCCACGGTCGAGGGAGAAAACGAGCAGGCTCTTCCCGGACCCGTTTCGCTTGGCCGGAAGTTGTCTCAGGGCGAGGGTTGTTCCGGGGGAGACATCCATGATGCTGCGACACGTGATGCTGAGCGCATTGCTCGGTGGCATCGCAACCGCCAGCGATGCGGCGGCGCAGGGAATGATGCTGACGCAACCGCGCGCATCCGCCCCTCAAACCCAATCGATAGATGTTGCGCCGAAACGGTCCTGGGCCCTAACGGCTTACGAGGCGGCCCCGAAAGCCACCGGGCAACTGCCGAACCAGGCAACCGGACCGAAGCGCGAGCGCGTCGTTCGGGACATCTGCATCGGATGCGACGCGCCCTAACGATGACGCGAAGGGGATCGGTTGGCGCCAGGACCTGAAACAGTTGAAATACGGTCCAGGCCATTGAATTGCTTGGCCAAAACCTGGATCCTTCTTCTCCGGTTGTCTTTTGAATAGTCCTCCAAGCCGCTGAAGGGCTTCCAATTCAGCGACCGCCGACATGGCGGCGTCGGGGCTGGCTGTACCAAAGTGCGTCGTGCATCCGCTGGGGCAAGACAACGCTCAACGTTTGAAGCCTTCGCGCGAAAGACCTGTCGAATATTCTACCTGTGATGGAATAGCAGTCGGCTATGGACTGCCCCGAACACCGATGTGTGATCGCCCACGCCCAAGAACGATGTGGTCATTTGCATTTTGTACAAATATATTGCGCACCATCTAAGCATTGTCTGATTGACTAGTAGCTCGATCGGCCGCTCGTCAAACACGGACGCATGCACTATTTATGAAACTCTGAACGAGGGTATTTCAATGTACGGACAATGCCTTCACAGTGCCAAACTGCTGTTTGCCGCCGCCGATGCAACATGGCGGTGCGAAGCTCAAAAATCCCTCGGACCCAATGCGAGCGATTTCAAATCCATCGCCTCGCTGAAAGTCCGCGGAGACTCTGGTACGCTGCTCCGCACAGCTTTCGACGCGCGCGAGCGAGCCTATGCTATCTTGCACCAAGCCATCGACGCATCTTCGATCAAAGAAAAACAACGATATTAAGCGAATTATTTTGGATTGATGAAAATATATCGGATTATTTCAAGTAATAGATTTGAGCAGGGGGGCGTTGGTCCACCTGGGTGCTTTCTGCCGGCGATCTCGAACGGCCGCATAATTTTTTTAGCGTGCAGATTAACGGTTGCGCCGCAACCGCATTCGGCCTTCAACGCTACGGCATAAGTCGGCGGCGTTAGAGTTGGACCGTCAATCTCATTCCGTTACATCGCTCAACGCCGCTGCTTCGTACAAAGCGGTGGAGCATTCCGACTGATCTCGGTCGGCACTCTCGATGAGGATGTAGGAGATGATCTGCGATGTATTTGGTGGGCGCACTAGGGTTCGAACCTAGGACCCGCTGATTAAGAGTCAGCTGCTCTACCAACTGAGCTATGCGCCCTTCGGTCTCGTCTTCGAGGCCGTGCCGCGGAGCCACCAATCCCCTGCGGTGACGGGCAATTAGCAACGCTCGGGCGGGCTGTCCACCCCATCGTCGAAAATTTTGCCGGGACGATCGAAACGGGCCAGCCGCTGGACCGGGCGCGCCGCGTGACGGGGGGCGCAGTCTCGGCTACAGCGCGAGGCATGAGCGCGCGCCCTTTGCGAATCGGAACCCGCGGCAGCCCCATGGCGCTGGCGCAAACCGGCATGGTCCGTGACCGGATCGTCGCGGCCAATCCCGGGCTTGAGACCGAGATCGTCGTCGTCTCGACCGTGGCCGACCGTATCCTGGATCGGCCCCTCTCGGAGATCGGCGGGAAGGGACTGTTCACGAAGGAACTGGAGCAGGCGCTGTTCGCCGACGCGATCGATGTCGCGGTCCATTCCATGAAGGATGTCGAGACCTGGCTGCCCGACGGGTTGGCCATCACCTGCATCCTCGAGCGTGACGATCCCCGCGACGCTTTTCTCACCGCGGGCACGGCGACTGGCTTCGCCGACCTGCCTGCGGGTTCTCGGGTCGGCACCTCGTCGCTGCGACGGGGCGCGCAGGTTCTGATGCACCGGCCGGACCTGCGGATCGTGCCACTTCGCGGCAACGCCAATACGCGCATGCGCAAGCTGGAGGCCGGCGAGTGCGATGCGACGTTACTGGCGCTGGCCGGCCTGCAGCGCCTCGGCATGGAGAATGTCGCCCGCTGCGTCCTGTCCGTCGAGGAAATGCTGCCCGCAGTGGCCCAGGGCGCCCTGGGTATCGAGTGCCGAGCGGGGGACGACGATATCCGTGCTCTGCTGGCCCCGATCGCTTGTGCCGCCACCACGACGGCGCTCAAGGCCGAGCGCGGATTGCTTGCCGAACTCGACGGGTCTTGCCGGACCCCCATCGCGGCACTCGCTCAACTCGACGGTGACCGGATCAGACTCGACGGACTGCTGTTTCTGCCGGACGGCTCGCAGCACTGGGCCGTTCACCGGGAGGGCACCGTCACCGATGCCGAGGCCATCGGACGGGATGCGGGCGCCGAACTGAAGCGGGCTGCCGGTGACGTGTACTTCGCTCACCTCAAGTGAGCGACATGCGTAGGACGTTTTGCGTTGGCACGGCCGACGGTCTGAAGCACGTTGATTGAGTCAATCGCGACCATTCTGCTACGCACATGCCTACGGCATGCGTATTGAGTAAAACTCACTAGGCTTTGCGGATCTTCTTCGGCGGCGGCGATACGATCACCGACGGTTGCCAATGTGTCTGTCGGCCCAATGCGGCAGATGCTCGGTGCCTGCTTGCTAGGTAGCGCTCGATGGCAATTCGGGCGCCTCGCTTCAGCCCACCGCGCGCAATGTTTGGTGTTGGGGATCCGTGCCCGCCATCATGCGAGCCAGTCCGAGGATCTCGCGGATCTGGAACGGTTTCCGGACATAGATGCTGCCCGTCACGGAGCGGCGTTCCGACGGCGGTGACGTGGAAGCATAGATGACCGGTCGCTGAGGGTGTCGCTCGCGATAGGCTGCGGCCACCGTCCAGCCGTCGATGAGACCGGGCAGGTTGATATCCGTGAACAACCAATCGATCGCGGTCCGGCCATCGCGCAGCATCGTCAGTGCCGCCTCGCCGCTCGACGCCGCGAGCACGGCGATGCCTTCCTGCTCGCACAACTGCGTGAGCATTTCGAGCAGAAGGTAATTGTCCTCGACAATGAGGACCGTCGGACGTGAAACCATGGCCTTGTCCCGGTGGCGCACGTCCACCATCACATCGGCTTTCGGTTAAGGTTCCCTTGAGGAGACCCCGTCACGCCGCAGATACGCTAGGCAGGAGAGCGTAATGCCCGCCCCCGAGTTCGACGCCGATGCCATGGCCGATCTGGAGGACCTGTTTGGGCGTCCGCGGCTGCTCGAACTGCTGTGCGCCTTGGATCAGGAGATCGTCAACCGACTTGTGCCCCCGTCCGATGATCGTGAGCAGCTCGCGCGCGACGCCCATATTCTGGTCTCATCGAGTGGCGCCCTGGCGTTCTCGACCCTGTCTCACTCCTGTGCACGCCTGGAACAAGCATGCTTGCGGCAGGTGGAGGTTGATGCGGCCCTGAGCGATGCGCTGAATGATGCGGCGCGAGCGCGATCGGCGATTGCTGCCTTACGGACCGGCTGAGTCGTCGAGCGTTGCGACAGAGCAACACCTGTCCATGAAGAAGGTTTGCTCATGATCCCGTCCCAGGCGCGCCGCAAAGTTGGACGATAGCCAGCGTGTGCCGCCGCACCGGATCGTGCCAAGGCAAGGGCTAGGACGCCCTCAGCGTCAAGGACGCTTAACCATCAGCGGCTAAATCGGTCGCCAGTGGACATAACCGGCGCGCCATCGACGTGCCGAGGAGAACGACGATGCCGACACCCGCGCGTATCCGTGGGCTTTCCCTCACCTTTGCAATCTGCGCTGCCCTCAGCCTCGGCGCCTGCTCCAAAGACCAGAATCTCGCCGACGCATCGGGTTTCGGCGCGGGCGGTGCGGCTGGTGGTATGGGCGGCGGTGCGGGACGACCCGGAAGCGCGCAGGATTTCGTGGTCAATATCGGCGACCGGGTGTTCTTCGAGTCCGACTCGACCGATCTGACACCGACGGCCACCGCGACCCTGGACAAGCAAGCTGCTTGGTTGCAGCGCTACCCGCGCTACTCCTTCCTGATCGAGGGCCATGCCGACGAGCGCGGCACCCGCGAGTACAACTTCTCCCTCGGTGCCCGACGCGGGCAGGCGGTCCAGGATTACCTCGCCTCCCGCGGCATCGCCGCGAACCGGATGCGAATGGTGTCCTACGGCAAGGAACGCCCGGTCGCGGTGTGCAACGACATCTCATGCTGGTCGCAGAACCGTCGCGCCGTGACCGTCCTCGACGGTGGCGCCGGTTCCTGAGGCCCGCTCGCGGAAGATCCCGGTTTTGCGGCCGGCCGGGCCTTCTGCTAACGCGAGGAACGGCCGCGAACGAATGGACGATCGGTGCCAGCCGCTATGCTCCGCCGCCTTCTCCTTACCGTCGGGATCGCTCTCGCCTGCTGCGCACCTGCGGGCGCGCAGGATGCGTCCGAGCTGATCGTCCGCCTGAATCGGCTGGAGAATGTCTCCCGCCAGATGTCGGGCCAGATCGAGACGTTGCAATACGAAAATCGTCAGCTGAAAGAGCAGCTGCGCAAGTTCCAGGAGGATGTCGAGTTCCGCTTCCAGGACGGGAAGGGAAGCGCCCCCGCCGCACCGCGTCGGGCGCCCGCGCCGCCTCCCGCGGCCTCGCCGGCCCCCTCGGGCGCACCCTACGGCGTTAATCCGGGCGAGGGTAAGCCGGCCAAGCGGGGCGATGCATTCGACCCGGCGCAGAATCCGAATGCACCCGGTGCGCCGAAACAATTCGGGACCACGCAGCCCTCGCTGCCGCTGCCCACTGGTGCCATCGCCGAGGCGGAGGCACCGATGCGCCGCGCGGGTGTGGACGAGGGCGATGCCGGCGAGCCCGGCGACACCGATCTGCCGCCCCCCGGCCTCGGAGGTCCGGTCGATATCGCGCCGCCCCAACCCCGCGCTGTGGTCGCGACGGCCGAGCCGCAGGGATCGGCCAGTATCGCTGCCACGGGCAGTGGCGACGCCCAGGCGGATTTCGAGACTGCCTACGCGCTCATCCGCGAACGGCAATATGAGCAGGCCGAAATGAGCCTGCGCCAGTTCATCCAGTCGCATCCGCGCAATAGCTTGGTGCCGAAGGCGACCTACTGGCTCGGTGAGAGCTACCTGCAGCGCAATCGCTCCCGCGAGGCCGCCGAGCAGTTTCTGAAAGTCTCGACCGACTACGCCAACTCCCCGGTCGCTCCTGAGGCAATGATGAAGCTCGGAGCCTCGCTCCATGCCCTCGGTGCTAAGGCGCAGGCCTGCGCGACCCTCGCGGAAGTCGAGCGGAAATTTCCGAGCGCGGGCGCCACGGTGCGCCAGGGCGTCGAGCGGGAGCTGAAGCGCGCCCGCTGCGCGGCTTGAGCCGAACGGTAACAGGCTCCTCCATCGACGAGCGTATCGCCCGCGCGCTCGCAATGATCCTCGACGCAGCCACGGCCCCCCTACTGCTGGCCGTATCTGGTGGTCCAGATTCGACGGCCCTCATGCACGCGGCTGCCAGGTACGGATCGCCGGCAAGCCTGTCCGTCGCCACCGTCGATCATGGATTGCGCGCGGGCTCGACGGCGGAAGCCAGATCGGTCGGCGAACGGGCCGCCGCGCTCGGGTTGCGGCATGCCGTGCTGACCTGGGAAAAGCCCCGGCGCGACGGGCAGATCCAGGCCGAAGCGCGGGCCGCACGCTATCGCCTGTTGTCGGCGCATGCCGAGCGGGTCGGCGCCGAGATCCTCCTCACGGCCCATACACTCGACGATCAAGCCGAGACCGTCCTGATGCGTCTCATCGCCGGCAGTGGGCCCGCAGGCCTCGCGGGGATGCGCGCGGAACGTCGGCTCACGCCAAACTTGCGGCTTCTTCGCCCGTTTCTCTCGATCGAGAAGGCCGACCTCGTCTCTTACTGTAAGGCCCATTCGCTGAGCTTCGTCAGCGATCCATCCAATGGGGATGAGCGCTTCGCCCGTGCCCGGCTACGGCGGCTGATGCCGGCTCTGGAGGGGGAGGGGCTCACGGCATCGAGGCTGGCGCGGCTTGCGCATCGCCTCGCGCGCGACGATGCGGCTCTCGCGGCGACCGCCGCTGGTCTGTTCAAAGAAGTGACCCGCGAGAGTGAGGGGGAGGGGGTCGTTGTCGATGGCCGCCGCCTGGCCGGCGAAGCGGATGCGCTCGTCCTCCGTGTCATCGATACCGCTCTCGATGCTGTTGCCTCCCAGCTCGAGGGGGAGCGGGTACCGAGACGGCTGGAGCGGCTTGAGAGCCTCGTCCTCGACGCGATTCTGCCCGCGTTGGCCCGAGGCGACACGATCCGACGGACCCTGAGGGGCGTGATTGTCAGCGTCGGTTCCTCGGGACGCATCCGCCTCACGCCCGCCGCGCCGCGCCGGATGCGGTGAACCGCGGCAATAATCCTGTGGGGCGACCTCGCCGCAGGGCGCTTCGATTTACTTGGCAAGGGGAGGAGCGCCGCCTACATTGGCTCCGAGCGCGTGGAGCATGCCCCGGCAGCCGCGGGAAGTCGCCCGCACGCCTCTCAGGACCGAGAGATGAACCCGAATTTCCGCAATTTCGCCCTGTGGGTCGTCATCTTCCTGCTGGTGCTTGCCCTTGTGACCCTGTTCCAGAACCCGGGTCATCGCGGCGGCGGCAGCGAGATCGCCTACAGCCAACTCCTGAATGATGCCGATTCCGGCAAGATCCAGTCCGTCGTGATCGCCGGTCAGGATGTCAGCGGCACCTATGTGGGCGGCGGCAATTTCACGAGCTACATCCCGAACGATCCGAGCCTCGTCTCGAAGCTCCAGAGCAAGGGCGTGTCGATCACCGCCCGCCCGCCGTCCGACAACACCCCGTGGTTCATCCAGTTGCTGGTGAGCTGGCTGCCGATCCTGGTCTTCATCGGCGCCTGGATCTTCCTGAGCCGGCAGATGCAGTCCGGAGCGGGCCGCGCCATGGGCTTCGGCAAGTCGAAGGCGAAGCTCCTCAACGAGGCTCACGGACGGGTATCCTTCGAGGACGTCGCTGGCGTCGAGGAGGCCAAGGAGGATCTGCAGGAGATCGTCGAGTTCCTGCGCGATCCCCAGAAATTCCAGCGTCTCGGCGGACGCATTCCCCGCGGCGTTCTGCTGGTCGGCCCGCCCGGCACCGGTAAGACGCTGATCGCTCGTGCGGTCGCGGGTGAAGCCAACGTTCCGTTCTTCACGATCTCCGGTTCGGACTTCGTCGAGATGTTCGTCGGCGTCGGCGCAAGCCGTGTCCGTGACATGTTTGAGCAGGCCAAGAAGAACGCGCCCTGCATCATCTTCATCGACGAAATCGACGCGGTCGGTCGTCATCGCGGCGCGGGCCTCGGCGGCGGCAACGACGAGCGGGAGCAGACGCTCAACCAGCTGCTCGTCGAGATGGACGGCTTCGAGGCCAATGAGGGCGTCATCATCATCGCCGCGACCAACCGGCCCGACGTTCTCGATCCGGCCCTGCTGCGTCCCGGCCGCTTCGATCGTCAGATCATGGTGCCGAACCCGGACGTCACCGGCCGCGAGCGCATCCTGCGCGTCCATGTCCGGAAGGTTCCGCTGGCTCCCGACGTCGATCTCAAGACCATCGCCCGCGGCACCCCCGGTTTCTCCGGCGCGGACCTGATGAACCTCGTCAACGAATCGGCCCTGCTCGCGGCGCGTCGTGGCAAGCGTATCGTCACGATGCACGAATTCGAGGACGCCAAGGATAAGGTGATGATGGGTGCTGAGCGGCGCACCCTGGTCATGACCGAGGACGAGAAGCGGCTGACCGCCTATCATGAGAGCGGCCACGCCATCGTCGCCCTCAATGTTCCGGCGACCGATCCGGTGCACAAGGCCACGATCATTCCCCGTGGTCGTGCCCTGGGAATGGTCATGCAGTTGCCCGAGCGCGACAAGCTGTCGATGTCGTTCGAGCAGATGACCTCCCGACTCGCGATCATGATGGGCGGTCGCATCGCCGAGGAAATGACCTTCGGGAAGGACAAGGTGACCTCCGGCGCTCAGTCGGACATCGAGCAGGCGACCCGCCTTGCCAAGATGATGGTCACCCGCTGGGGCTTCTCGCCTGAACTCGGAACAGTGGCCTACGGCGACAACAACGACGAGGTGTTCCTGGGGATGTCGATGGGCCGTCAGCAGACGGTGTCCGAAGCGACGGCTCAGAAGATCGATGCCGAGGTGCGCCGACTGGTCGAGGCCGGACTCGAGGAGGCTCGTCGCATCCTCGCCGATCGCGCCGACGACCTCGAAGCGCTGGCCCAGGGACTGCTCGAATACGAGACTCTGTCCGGCGATGAGATCCGCAAGCTGCTCCAGGGTGAGCCGCCCGTGCGCGATTCCGGCGACGTGCCGCCGACGCCCGCCCGCGGTTCGCCGGTGCCGTCGACGGGTCGCGGGCGGCCTCGGGGCAGTGATGGCGGATTGGAGCCGTCCCCCCAGCCTCAGGGCTGACGCGGTCTCCCACGGCAACTTCTAATCAGGGCCCGCTCCGGCGGGCCCTTTTTTGTGCAACAGTAACGGGTGCCGTGTCAGATGCGGCGCGGCGGTTCACCATCGATTCGCCACGCTTCGTCACCAGCCGTGTACCGCTTTATCGTATAGGGACCCGGGCAACCGGGAGCGACGGACTTGCGCAAGTACTTTGGAACCGACGGCGTCCGCGGACGCGCCAACGGCGTGATCACCCCGGAGCTCGCCCTGAAGGTGGGGCAAGCGGCCGGCGTCGTGTTTCAGCGGGGCGATCACCGTCATCGCGTGGTGATTGGTAAGGACACCCGTCTTTCGGGCTACATGATCGAGACGGCCCTGGTCGCCGGGTTCACGTCCGTCGGCATGGATGTGCTGCTGCTCGGCCCGATGCCGACACCGGCGGTCGCGATGCTCACCCGTTCCATGCGCGCCGATCTCGGCGTCATGATTTCGGCCTCGCACAACCCGTTCGAGGATAACGGCATCAAGTTGTTCGGTCCCGACGGGTTCAAGCTCAATGACGAGCTTGAGCTCGAGATCGAGGGGCTTCTCGACGGCGATCTCCGCAAGAAGCTGGCCGGTTCACGTGATCTCGGACGCGCTAAGCGCATCGAGAGCGTGCATGCGCGCTACATCGAGTTCGCTAAGCGCACGCTTCCGCGTCACGTCACGCTCGAAGGCCTGCGCGTCGTCGTCGATTGCGCCAACGGCGCCGCCTACCGCGTCGCCCCTGAAACGTTGTGGGAGCTCGGCGCCGAGGTCATCTCCATCGGTGTCGAACCCGACGGCTTCAACATCAACCACGATGTCGGCTCGACCGCCCCGGACGCGCTCATCAGCAAGGTCCGTGAGCTTCGCGCCGATGTCGGCATCGCCCTCGACGGCGACGCCGATCGGGTGCTGATCGTCGATGAGAAGGGGCAGAAGGTTGACGGGGATCAACTGATGGCGGTGGTCGCTCGCTCCTGGAAGGAGGACGAGCGTCTCACCCAGCCTGGCTTGGTCGCGACCATCATGTCGAATCTGGGCCTGGAACGCTACGTCAACGGCCTCGGGCTGTCGCTCGCTCGAACGGCGGTCGGGGATCGCTACGTTCTCGAATACATGCGGGAGCACGGCTACAATCTCGGGGGCGAACAGTCCGGCCACATCATCATGTCGGATTATGCCACGACCGGCGACGGGCTTGTCGCGGCCCTTCAGCTCCTGAGCGTGGTCAAGCGTCAGGAACGGCCGGTGAGCGAGGTCTGTCATTGCTTCGAGCCGTTGCCGCAGATCCTGAAGAACGTCCGCTTCCGCTCCGGTGAGCCGCTGCGCGCCGATTCCGTCGTCTCGGCCATCGCTCAGGCCAAGGACCGGCTCGGCGCCTCGGGTCGTCTCGTCATTCGTCCGTCGGGGACCGAGCCGGTGATCCGCGTCATGGCTGAAGGCGATGACCGCGCGCTCGTCAACGAGGTGGTGGATGAGGTGGTCGACGCGGTGACCCGCGCCGCCGCCTAACGGCGCTGATGGGCAAGCCCCCGGCTTCCGCAATGAGGCCGGGGCTAGCGGGTCATCTCCTCCGCATCTGCTGAAAACAAAATCACCCTGCGATCATCGAGGGCTTCCCAACAGTTGCGATAGCTGTCGGCTGATCGAATGAACTTGCGGACGGCCTCCGGAATTCGCTGCAATTCGCCCACCTGTGGCAGTTTTGAAGTTCCGACGAGAAATCATGGAAATCGGCAAGGCTAATTTTTAGCGTTAAGCGCGGCTTAACCGCCGGGGATCATTCTTCCACTCGCACCACGGGCTGGCCTCCCTGTTTTTCGGCGCGCCCAACGAGTGAAGGATATCCGCATGCGCCGCCGCACAACGCAGCTCGCCTGGGCGCGCTCTCTTACGCTCCTCGCGGGCGTCGGGGTGCCCTGCCTGGCCCAAGCCGCCGATCTTCTGCCTCCGCCGCCTCCGCCCCCGCCGCTTGTCGAGACCGTCGATTTTGCCGGTGGCTGGTACCTCCGCGGTGATGCTGGCTGGGGTGACCTCGAACTGCGTCGCACGGAGGCGATCGACGTCTCCAAGCCGCCGACCCCGTACAGTTACAAGGCCATCCAGGACAAGGTCGGTAGCCAGTGGTTTGCCGGAGGCGGTGTCGGCTATCAGGTCAACCCGTGGCTGCGCTTCGATGCCACCGGCGAGTACCGCTTTCATGCGAAGTGGCACCTCTATGCCGAGGATACGACGTTTCCGAACACCAACGGTTACAACCTGACCAAGGGTAAGTTCGATTCGGTCGTTGGCCTCGTCAACGGCTACGTCGAACTCGGTACCTTCTTTGGCGTGACACCGTTCTTCGGCGCGGGCGTCGGCGTGGCCCACCACATGTTCGGCACCGCGAACGATTACGGCTTCGGCGCCTATGCCGGCGGCTACGGCACCGGTCCGGCCAAGGATAAGACGAACTTCGCCTGGGCTGCCCATGCGGGTATCGCCTATGCCCTGTCCCACAACGTCAAGCTCGAATTAGCGTATCGCTACCTCAACATGGGTGACGCCCAGACGGGTATCGTGACCTGCGGCGCGACGTGTCTGAGCACGGTCTACCGCGTCAAGGAAATCGATACCCACGATGTGAAGGTCGGTCTGCGCTACCTGCTCGGTGCGCCTGCGCCCCTGCCGCCGATGGATTATCCGGCGCCCGGCCCGCTGGTGCGCAAGTACTGAGTGTAGCCATCCAATCGAGTTGCCTGACGGAGGAGACGGCGCGGGACATCCCGCGCCGTCTTTCTTTGTTCGGACGTGAGCCGTTAAGGTTAAGTGGATCATAACCTTCTTGCGGCAACCTCTGGACAATCGCAGAGCGGCTCCGGCCGCCGATGACCCGAGAGAGTCCATGATCGGTCTGCAGAGTTTCGCCCTTGCGGCGGCCATCATCGTCTGCGCTGCGCCTGGCCTTGCCGCAGCGGCGGATCTCCCCCCTCCGCCGCCGCTGCCGGTGGCCGCTCCCGTCGAGATCGGCGGCAGCTGGTATCTGCGGGGCGACTACACGGAAAGCTGGTTCCGCCATCCCAAGGATGCGGCCTTGCCCGACCCCAACGATCCCGGCCTGCCCCCCCTCGTCGGAGTGCGCATGAGCCGCGAGGGCGGCTATGGCGGCGGTGTCGGCTACCGCATCAATCCGTGGCTTCGCGTCGATGCGACGTTTGATCAGCGGTCCAGCTCGGATTTCCGAGCCTTCTCGTCTCGCTCGAACTTCGCAACCGGCTACAACGTCGAGGCCGGCAAGATCGATGTTCTGACCGGTCTCGTGAACGTCTACGCCGATCTCGGGACATGGTACGGCTTCACGCCCTATATCGGCGCCGGCATCGGCTTTGCCGACAAAAACATGCGTCGCAATTACACCCAAACCACCTGCCTGATCGCGGAATGCGACGGCGTCACCGGCTCGCTGCCTGGTCCGCGCGATGCGGTGCCCCGGCCCAATCATTCCGTTGCGAGCTTCGCCTGGGCGCTCACCGCCGGTCTGTCCTACGACATCGGCGCGGGCTTTACCGTGGACGCTGCCTATCGCTACGTCGATCTCGGGCGTTCCAAGAGCGGCCTCGACGCCTACGGCTTCGGCACCCGCGTAAAGGACTTGGCCTCCAACGAGTTTCGCATCGGCCTGCGCTACAGCTTCTCGAACCTGTTCACGCCCGGGCTGAACAACCCCTACGGCAATTGATGCCGGGGCGCCGATCGCGACCGTAGGTCGGGGTCGGTCACCCTATTCATCAGGCACTTCGGGCCTTGAACTCGCGCTCGATGCCGTATCGGCAACCGGAAGATATCGACGACGCTTCGCGCGGATTGCCTAAGCCTTGAGGGCTTCAGGGTGCCGCGCTTCTGGCGCTGGCACCCGGCGGTGAACACCGCGCCGGGCCGGTGCGCCCCTTCATCATAACCATGACGGCCGGATCAGACTGCTTGCCATTCTTAGCGTGGTCTTCGGAAGATCATGACTGTCCGAATGAGACACAACCCGAGACTGTCTTGGAACAGAAAATTAAGGTTACCGAAGTACCACGGTATGATCAGCCCGGCGCATCGTTCCGCTCCGGTGGCTGGAGGACGATGACGATGCGTATCGCGACCCTTGGTCTTCTCGCTGCTCTCGTGTCGGCGTCCGGCGCCGCCGCGGCCGATCTCGATTACGGCTATTTGCGCGGCGCGGATGACGATTATGCCCCCGCTCCCGATATCGATTGGAGTGGCTTCTATGTTGGCGGACATGGGGGATACTCTTCATCGTCCATGAGTTTTTCTAGCTCCCTTGGTAAGATCTATAGCGCTTATTTCCGGAACAGAGACATCGAAGCTGAATACAACGTCTCGTCGTTCCTTGCGCTGCCGCCCCGTCGCGTCCACGGGGCAACTTATGGCGGATATGCTGGTTATAACCTGCAGTTTGACGATGTTGTCGTCGGCGTAGAGGCGGATTACACCTACTTTGGCAAATCAGGTGAGTCCTATAATGCCATAAGTCGTATTATGACCACTAAGGGCAACATGGTTGAAACCGTTAACTTGCGCGGATTCTCGAAAACTGAACTTGAGGATTATGGGACAATTCGTGGTCGGGCTGGATACGCCTTCGGGGGCTTTTTGCCCTTCGTGACGGCCGGTATTGCTATCGGGCGGGCGACAATCTCTGACCAGCCTGGAGTTCAGAACTACGGCTACGATGCGACGGCCGTTGCAGCGTATCAAGCCGATACAAAGGCGGGAATACCCTACAATCACGGGTACACTCGGTTCGATCCCAATAATCCTAATCTCTCCACCCCATCGGGCTTCGTTAAAATCCCGGTGAAGGAGAAAAGCAAGGCTATGGCCGGCGTAGCCCTCGGTGCCGGTCTTGAATTTGCCCTGACATCGAACATCGTTCTGCGCGGCGAGTATCAGTACATCCTCTTCAACGATTTTGATGGTCATAAGGTCAATGTGAACACCGTCCGCGGCGGTGCCGCCGTCAAGTTCTGACGCACTCGAATTTGCGAGGCAGCCCCGTGCGACCCATTCTCTCCATCGTCGCCGCTCTCGCTGCGTCCGCCTGCGGCTTCGCCTGCTGCTCGGCCGCCGCGCAGGAAATCGGGCGGCGTACCGCGCATCGTCCGGTGGCCGAGATGCTGCCGCCGGAGGTGCCGTATCGCGATCCCCGGCCACGATTCCGGCTGCCGCCGCCCGGGCCCGGGTTTCGTGCGCCCCCTCCCGTGATCCGCTACACGGTACAGGGCTATCAGCCCCGCGCGACCAATCAACCGATCTACAACGAACCGCCACAGCCGCTTCGCTGAGGGGATCCCCCGAACGGTCGCCCTCATCCGCTGTGAGAGGGTTGGGCAAGCAAACCGCTCAGCTGTCGAGCTCGCTGTCCCAATAAAGGTAGTCGAGCCAGGTGTGGTGGTATTGCCGGTGGTCGAATTCCGGCTGGCGGCGGTGCAGTTCGTAGCGGGTGGGTCGGTGGGGCTCGTTGAGGAGCGGCATCTCGGCCTCGGCCGGTGTGCGGTTGGCCTTTCGAAGATTGCACGGTGAGCAGGCCGCGACCACGTTTTCCCAGGTCGAAAGGCCGCCGCGGGAGCGCGGCACCACGTGGTCGAAGGTGAGGCCGCCGGAGGGAAGGCGCAGGCCGCAATATTGGCAGCTGAAGGTATCCCGCAGGTAGATGTTGTAGCGGGTGAAAGCCGGGCTTCGGGCGAGGGCCACGTAGCTCTTCAGGGCGACGACGCTCGGTACTTTGAGGGACCGGCTCGGGCTATGCGCCTCGACGTCGTAATTGGCGACGAGCGTGACGCGGTCGAGGAAAAGGGCCGTGAATGCGTCCTTCCAAGACCATAAGGACAGCGGATTGTAGGAGAGCGGCCGGTAATCCGCGTTGAGGACCAGGGTTTGCAGATCGATCATCGACGCCACTCGCTGCTCGCGGCGGCGCCCGGTGGCGCCGCAGCCTCGGCCGGAGGAAGTCCGGAAGGCCCATGCCGCACCCGCCACGGCGGAAGCCCGGCATCCGGCAGGGCCGGATCCGGGCGAACGGCATCCTGGTGAGGGGTATCCTGACGGCGACGCTTCTCCCGTCCGGCGGAACGTGCCGGCTCGGTCCCAAGCGTGGCGGGGCGGACGATCAGCGCCGCCTCCTCGCTGCGTGAGGATATGGCCAAGTCCATCGGCGCTTAGTCTAATATCAGCGTGACAAGCTTGTGAAGGCGAGGCGTCCTGCCGTGTCGTCGCGGCGGGTGATATCCCCCGCCGATGTCGTCCGTACGGAATTGGCCGAGCCGCACGGTTTCGCCCCATTGCGCGGGCAGAGGAACGGGGCCGGTGGGGGGCGAGCGTGGCGGAATTGCCGCGCAACCGCGCCACACCGGCCTCCGCGGCAGGCACGACTGCGACCCAGGCGATCGAGGCCGGGCTGCACGGGCATGCCCGTGAACCGTCAGGACCCCGAATCCTCCGGCAAAGGATGACGATGCTCTCATCACTCCCCGGCCTCCGCCGCCTCGCCCGAAGCGCCGGTCTGATCGCCGGTCTCGGTGTCAGCGCCCTGCTTCCGAATGCAGCGATCGGTCAGGGACAGGCCGCGCCGCCCGCGGCTCAGCAGCCGGCCTCACCGCCGAAGCCCGCGCCCGCACAGCCCGCCGCAACGCCGGCGCAGGGACAGGCGGCCGCACCGGCTCTCGCCGCCAAGCCGGCCCAGCCCAAGACGCCGGTCTCGGAGGCGCTGCAGACGGTCCGTGACCGGCTGGAAGGCATCAAGACCGACCTCGAAGCCCGGGAAAAGTCGATCACCGGGCCCAATGCTGGCCCCGGAGACCTGACCCGCGCCCGCGACGGGCTCGACGCCGTCGCGGATCGCCTGCGGACGATCATCGACGCCCTGGCCCCGCGCCTTGATGCTGCCCGCGAACGCCTGGAGCAGATCGGCCCGAAGCCCAAGGAGGGCGAGGAGGGCGAGGACGTCGCGCGCGAGCGGGCCGAGCGCGAGCAGGCGGTCAACGATGTCGACGGGACGCAACGGCTGGCGAAATCGCTTCTGGTTCAAAGCGACCAGATCGTCGATCAGATTGCGAACCGCCGCCGCGCCGCCTTCACCCGCGGTCTGCTGGAGCGCTCCTCGTCGCTGCTGAGCCCGGATCTATGGATGCGGGTCGCCGCCGACATTCCGCGCGACATCACTTCGCTCAAGTCGGGCCTGGACGATACGCTCACGCTCTTCCGCCGCAACGGCACCCTCTGGAACCTTCTGGTGCTCGGGCTCGCCTTCGGCCTGTCCTTCGCGCTCTATTTTGGACGCCGCAACATCGCACCCCGGCTCGGGCGTCGCGATACGGCGGTCACCGATCCATCGCGGCGGCGCAAGTTGCTGGCGGCGTGGCGGGTCCTGCTGTTGGGCACGCTCCCGGCGGTGGCAGGCAGTTACGCGATCTACTACGCCCTCGACGCCACCGAACTCCTACCGGTACGGTTTCTGCCGGTGGCGAGTGCGATCGTCGGCGGCTTTGCCTTCGTGGCCTTCGTTCAGGCAAGCGCCGATGCCCTGCTCGCCGTCGGCAAACCGGCTTGGCGCCCGGCTCCGGTCTCGGACGCGGCAGCGTGGCGGATCTCGGCCCTGGCCGTTTCCATCGCCGTCGTCATCACCGTCTCGAAGTCGCTCGAAGCCTTGAACTCGGCCATTTACGCGGCCCTGCCGATCTCCATCGCCACGCGCGGCCTCGGCGCCGTCGCGGCCGCCGCTCTGCTCGCCATCGGTCTCCACCGCTTCGCCGACACGGCGGAGAAGGAGGAGGAATGCTTCGGCCCCTACGTCGCCGCCGATGCCTCCAGCGGCATCGGCGGCCCGCTGCGCCTGCTCGGTTGGGCGGCGGCGGCGGTGATCGCGGTGGCGCCGCTCGTCGGCTACGTTGCCCTCTCGTCCTTCCTGGTCGACCAGCTCATCTGGGCCGCCGGGCTCATCGTCCTGCTCTGGCTGCTGATGGCCAGCGCCGATACCCTGATCGGCGGGAGCTTGAGCGGCGAGACGCGCCTTGCCACGACCCTTCAGGCCAATACCGGCCTGCGCCGCCGGTCGCTCAATCAGATCGCCGTCCTCGCCACCGGCGCCGCCCGGGTGCTGCTGATCGCCATCGCTGCCCTGTTGATCCTGGCGCCCTGGGGTCTCGATTCCACCGACGTCTTTTCCTCGATCCGTACCGCCTTCTTCGGTTTCAAGATCGGCGACGTCACCATCTCGCTCTCGGCCATCGCGCTCGGGATCACCATCCTGGGTGTCGGCGTCTTCATCACCCGGGGCATCCAGCGCTGGCTCGAGAACACCTATCTGCCGGCGACCGACCTCGATGCCGGGCTGCGCAACTCGATCTCGACCGTTGCGGGTTATGTCGGCTTCCTGCTGACCCTGGCGCTGGCGTTTTCGTATCTCGGCCTGAGCCTCGAGAAGCTCACCATCGTCGCTGGCGCGCTCTCGGTCGGTATCGGTTTCGGCCTTCAGTCGATCGTCAACAACTTCGTCTCAGGTCTGCTCCTGCTGTGGGAGCGTCCGATCCGCGTCGGCGATCAAGTGCTGATCGGCGATTCCGAGGGCATCGTGAAGCGCATCTCGGTGCGCTCCACCGAGATTCAGACCTTCGACCGCTCGGCCGTGATCGTGCCGAACTCCAATCTCATCTCCGGCATCGTCAAGAATCGGGTGCGCGGCGACCGGACCGGCCGCGTCATCATCGCGGTCAGCGTCCTGCGCAATCAGGATCCGGTGCGGGCCGCGGAGATGATGGTGGCCTGCGCCAGCGCCCATCCGGACGTGCTCAAGCAGCCGCCGCCGCGGGTCGTGTTCAAGAAGATCGGCGATCCCTTCCTGGAATTCGAGCTGGTCGCGATGATCGTCGACGTGAACCTTTCGCAGAAGGTCCAGAGCGATCTCAATTTTTCGGTGTTCAAGACACTGTCGGACGCGGAATTCATTCCGCCTATGGGCCCGGCGTCGAGTTTCATCACGGTTCAAGGTCTGGAGCCGGTGCGCGACGCGCTTGGCCAGATCGCGCACGCGGTCGGCAACACTCAGACCGTCGCAGTCGCGGCTCCGGCCGAGGCGCCTGCCGGGGAGGGGGGCAGCAGCCCGGTTTCCGGCTCACGCGACGAATCACGCCGGGCCGATGGTCAGTGGGACGGCGGGCGGCGCAAACTCGGTCAGCCCTCTTGAGCTGAAGCCGAGCCGTTCCCACCTAACGCCATCTCTTTCGGGACTTGGATTCGTGTCGGGACGTCCGCCTCTCGCCGCCATCGCTGCGGCTCTTGCTCTCGCTGCCCTTCTGCAGGGTTGCGCGAGCCGCACGACGCCCGAGGCTGCGCTTCCGACTCTCTACCTGCCACTGACGACCGCTTCGACCTCCCTGAATACGGGTGAGGCGCGCGACATGATCTCGGCCTATCGCGGCAACAACGGCCTTCCGCCGCTCCGGCTCGATCCGGACTTGCAGAGGCTGGCGGAAGCGGAGGCAGCGGCGATGGCGGCGGCCGATCGGCCGAGCAGCAGCCGCACGGTCCGCAGCGCGGTCGGACGGCTGGGCTACGAGGGGGCCGATGCCAATCTCTCCGCGGGCTATCACACGCTCGCGGAGGCGTTCTCAGGTTGGCGTGACAGCCCACCGCATCGTTCGGTGATGCTGGCACCGGAGACGTCCCGAATGGGCATCGCCACGGCCTACGCGCCGAATTCGAAGTACAAGGTCTACTGGGCGCTGCTCGTCGCCAAATAGGCCGTCGACGCAGCCCTCACGGCATTCCCTTGCCGTTGGGCGTCGCCGGCGGTTCCGAGAGCAAGGTGACCGTCACCCGGCGGTTGGCCGCAAGATAGGGGTTGTCCGGAAACATCGGCTCCGTGTCCGCCTTGCCGCTCACGGAGGCGAAGCGATCTTCCGGCATGCCGGCACTGGCTAAGATCTCGCGGACACTCAGAGCACGGTTGGCCGAAAGCTCCCAGGGAGGAGCTGTGTCGCGGGAGCCCGGCCGTGGGGTCGCCGTGAATCCCGTCACGACGATGCGGTTAGGCAGCCGTACCAGGGTGGGTACGAGGCGTTCCAGCAGGCGCCGGGTGCGGTCGTAGGGACGGCTCGATCCCTCCGGAAACATCGAGCGCCCGTCCTGATCGACGATGGCGACGTCGAGACCGCGCTTGGTCGGCGCAATGATGATGTTCTTCGACATCTCCGCCACCTCCGGCATGTCCTGCATGGCCTGATAGAGGGAGGCGGCGGCTTGGCCGAAGGCGTCCGGATAGCCGCGATCGGGGATCCCGTCGTCGAGACCGCTCTCGACCTGCGGCGGCGTGGTGCGGTCGCTCGCCCGATCCGGCGAGACGTCGCGCAGATTCCGCAGCTTGTCGGCGGTCGGCAGGCCCTCCTGCTCGATGATGCCGGCGAACTTCGATTCCTTGTTGGTGCCGAAGGCGTCGCGCATCGATCCCGCCACGACCTGCAGCTTCTTCTGGTCCTGGGTCGAGTAGGCGGCGATCATGACGAAGAAGCTCATCAGAAGCGCCATCAGATCGGCGAAGGTCACGAACCAGCCGTGACCGCCATGCGCGCCACCGCGCTTCTTCTTGGCCACGCTCCTGTCTCCTCAAACCGGACGCGTCGCTCCACGGGGAGCGGCGCCCTCGTGGGTCAAGCCGCTTCGGCGACGAGGTCGGCGCGGTGGTTGGCCGGCAGGTAGGCGATCAACATCTCGCGCACGAGCGAGGGGCTCTTCTGGTCGCGGATCAGCAGGATGCCGTCGATGATGAGGGATCGCGACACGTCCTCCTCCTCCAGCTTGACGTGGAGTTTGTCGGCGATCGGCAGGGTGACCATGTTGGCGATCAGCGCGCCGTAGAGGGTCGCGAGCAGGGCGGTCGCCATGGCGGGGCCGAGCTTCGATGGGTCCGACATATTGGCGAACATGGTCACCATGCCGAGAATGGTGCCGATCATGCCCCAGGCGGGGGCGCAATCGCCGAAGGCGCGGTAGATCTTCGAGCCCTCGTCGAGATGCATCAGGAAGTTGTCGCGGTCGCGCTCCATCGTGTCGCGGATGAAGTCACGGTCGTAGCCATCGGCGATGTAGCGAGCGCCCTGGGCTAGGAACGGGTCGGAGATCTCCATGTTCTCCAGCGCGATCGGACCGGACTTGCGCACCACGTCCGCGATCTTCGTGATCTCCTCGATCAGTTCGTGCGGCTTGATGGATCGCATGGTGAACGCGTAGCGCAGGCCCATCGGCAGGCCGTGCAGCATGGTCGAGAAGGGGAAACGGATCATCGTGGCGGCGATCGCGCCGCCGAAGATGACGATGACGGCGTGCTTGTCGAAATAGGCGGCGAAGTTGCCGCCATCGATCATGATCAGCGTGAAGACCACGCCGACGCCACCGACGAGCCCGATACCGGTTGCGAGATCCATTGACGCGACGCCCGATCCAGCCCGCCTGCGGGCACTCGTCACAGGTCTAAAAAAACAGGCTGAAGGAAGCGTAAAGGCGTTGCCGGATCGCTGCTCTCCGCGTCATGTGCCGTTCAGGGGAGGCAGGGCATAAGTCCCGCACCGATGGTCGGAAAACCGCTAGAGCGGGTCGTGATCGTCGGGGCCGGGACGTTTCCCGGCGAGTCTCACAACCCGGTGCCGCACGACGGCAGGACGGGACGGGGAGCGAATACCTGATGTCGATGTTTCGACTCTACGCGCGGGTTCTGGGCCTGCTCGGGGCGGAGAAGCGGCTGGCCGTCGGCTTGATCCTGGCCAACGTCGCCCTGGCGGTCGCCGCATTTGCCGAGCCGCTCATCATGGGCCGGATCATCGATGGCTTGACCCATCTGTCGAAGGAATCTCCCGCGAGCACTCTGGCTCCCTGGATCGTCGCCTGGGTGGTGTTCGGCCTGTTCACCATCGGAGCCGGCGTGGCCATCGCCCTGCATTCCGACCGGCTGGCGCATCGCAATCGCCTCGCCACCATGGCGAATTACTTCGAGCACGTTCTCGAACTGCCCATCGCCTTCCACTCGTCCAACCATTCCGGCCGCGTGCTCAAAGCCATGCTCGAGGGCACGAACGGCATGGCCTGGATCTGGCTCAATTTCTTTCGCGAGCATTTCGCCGCCCTGCTCTCGGTGGGCGTGCTGCTGCCGCTGACCCTGTTCGTGAACTGGCGCCTCGGTGCGATCCTCGTCGTGCTGGTCCTGATCTTCACGGCCCTGGCGAGCTACGTCCTGCGCCGCACGGAAACGCTTCAGGGCGAGGTCGAAGAGTACCAGTCGGGTCTCGCCGCCCATGCGTCCGACGCGCTCGGCAACGTCGCGGTCATCCAATCCTTCACCCGCGCCCGGGCCGAGAAGGAGGCGATGCGCAACATCATCCACGATCTGCTGCGCGTGCAGATCCCGGTCCTGTCGTGGTGGGCGCTCGCCAATGTCGCGACCCGCGCGTCGGGCACGCTGACCATGACCGCGATCTTCATCACCGGCATCGCCCTGCACCAGAAGGGCGCCGCGACGGTCGGCGAGATCGTGGCCTTCATGAGCCTCGCCACGATGCTGGTAACGAAGCTCGACCATGTCGTGACCTTCGTGAACGGTGTCTTCATGCAGGCCCCGAAGATGCGCGAGTTCTTCGAGGTGCTCGACACGGTGCCGACCGTGCGCGACCGGCCCCAGGCGAAGCCCCTGGCCCGGCCCGAGGGCGCGGTCGAGTTCGAGAATGTCAGCTTCTCCTATGACGGCCGCCGCCGTGCGCTCGACAACGTCTCGTTCAGCGCGAAGCCCGGAGAGACGGTGGCCCTCGTCGGCACCACCGGCTCGGGCAAGTCGACCACACTCGGCCTGCTTCACCGGACCTTCGACCCGGAGCATGGCGCGATCCGCATCGACGGCACCGATATCCGCGACATCGGTCTGTCGAGCCTGCGCCACAACATCGGTGTCGTGTTCCAGGAGCCGATGCTGTTCAATCGCTCGATCCGCGAGAATCTCCAGGTCGGCCGCCCCGATGCGACCGACGCCGAGATGCTCGATGCGCTGGAGCGCGCCCAGGCCGGCGAGTTCATGGCGCGCCAGTCCGACGGCCTCGACACCGTGATCGGCGAGCGGGGCCGCTCGCTCTCCGGCGGCGAGCGTCAACGCCTCTCGATCGCTCGCGCCTTGCTGAAGAACCCACCGGTTCTGATCCTCGACGAGGCGACGAGTGCCCTCGACGCCGCCACGGAGCGGAAGCTGCAGCAGGCGCTGGAAACGGTGATGGAAGGCCGCACGACCTTCGTGATCGCCCACCGCCTCGCGACGATCCGCAACGCCGATCGGATCCTGGTGTTCGAGCAGGGCCGGATCGTGGAGGCGGGAACGTTCGACGAGCTGGTCGCCCAGGGCCATCGCTTTGCCGACCTCGCCAAGGCGCAGTTCATGGCGGCGCAGACGGAGGACGATCTGCCCATGGCGGCGTGACGTCCCACAGAAAAACGGCCCGCTCTCGGAAGAGGGCAGGCCGGGTCAGGGGAGGTTTCGCAGGAGAGTGCTGGTTGAAAGCGTGAGACGGGACAACGGTTCCCCGGCAATCCGCCTCGACGCGTCGAAACTCCGCAGCGTCACGGATCGGCCACACCTTCACGAGGGCGCGAGGCGTGGTATAGGGCGCGCCCCGCCCCCGCTCCCGGACCGCGATGTCGCCGATCGTCTCGATCGAGAACCTGTCGAAGGTCTACGCCTCCGGCCTCCACGCCCTTCAGGACGTGAACCTGACCATCAGCAAGGGTGAGATCTTCGCCCTGCTCGGTCCGAACGGCGCCGGCAAGTCGACCCTCATCAACACCGTCTGCGGAATCGTGACGCCGAGCTCGGGACGCATTCGCGTGGCTGGGCACGACCACCTCACCGATTACCGCGCCGCGCGCCGCATGATCGGGTTGGTGCCGCAGGAACTCACCACCGACGCCTTCGAGAAGGTGTGGGACACCGTCAGCTTCAGCCGCGGGCTGTTCGGGCTGCGCAAGGATCCCGGCCATATCGAGCGGATCCTCAAGGATCTCAGTCTCTACGAGAAGCGGGATAACCGCATCATGCAGCTCTCCGGCGGCATGAAGCGGCGGGTGCTGATCGCGAAGGCCCTCGCCCACGAACCGCAGGTTCTATTCCTCGACGAGCCCACCGCCGGCGTGGATGTCGAGTTGCGCCAGGACATGTGGCGTCTGGTGCGTCGCCTGCGCGATCAGGGCGTCACCGTGATCCTGACCACGCATTACATCGAGGAGGCCGAGGAAATGGCCGACCGGGTCGGCGTGATCCGGAAGGGCCGCATCATCCTCGTCGAGGACAAGGTCGAGCTGATGCGCAAGCTCGGCAAGAAGCAGCTGACCCTGCATCTCAACGAGCCGATCACCGCTCTGCCCGACAGCTTGGCCGATTTCGGCCTCCAGCTCGCCTCCGGCGGCCGCACGCTGATTTACACCTACGATACCAAGCGGGAGCGTACCGGCATCACCGGATTGCTGACCGACCTCGCCGCCGCCGGCATCGGCTTCACCGATCTCGACACCAGCCAGAGCTCGCTCGAAGAGATCTTCGTCGATCTCGTCCGCGAGCGGGCTTGAGGACTTCCGTCATGAACCTGCCGGCAGTCCTGGCGATCTATCGCTTCGAGATGGCGCGCTTCTGGCGCACCGCGCTCCAGAGCATCGTGGCGCCCGTGATCGCGACCTCGCTCTATTTCGTGGTCTTCGGAGCGGCCATCGGTTCGCGGGTGCAGACGGTCGATGGCATCGCCTACGGCGCCTTCATCGTCCCCGGTCTGATCATGCTGTCGCTCCTGACCCAGAGCGTGTCCAATGCCGCCTTCGGCATTTATTTCCCGCGCTTCGCCGGCACGATCTACGAGCTCTTGTCCGCGCCGATCTCCCCATTCGAGGTCGTGCTCGGCTATGTCGGCGCGGCGGCGACCAAGTCGATCTTCATCGGCCTCGTCATTCTGGCGACGGCAGCGATGTTCGTGCCGCTGCATATCGAGCATCCGGTCTGGATGGTGGCGTTTCTCCTCCTGACCGCCCTGACCTTCAGCCTGTTCGGCTTCGTCATCGGTCTGTGGGCGGACGGCTTCGAGAAGCTCCAGCTCGTCCCGCTGCTCGTCGTGACGCCGCTGACCTTTCTCGGCGGAAGCTTCTACTCGATCGAGATGCTGCCGCCATTCTGGCACGGCGTGAGCCTCCTCAACCCGGTGGTCTACCTCGTCAGCGGCTTCCGCTGGGCCTTCTTCGGCAAGGGCGACGTTTCGGTCGGGATTAGCGTCGGCGTGACGTTCCTATTCCTGGCGCTGTGCCTCGGGCTGGTGACGTGGATCTTCCGCACCGGGTACCGCCTGAAGAGCTGAAGCGGGATCAGCCTCCCGTCATCGGCGGGAAGAAGGCGATCTCCTGCGCGCCGGCGATCGGGCTGGCAGGCTTGGCATGGACGCGATCGATGGCCGTGCGCACGACGTCTTCCGCCTCGAAGGCATAGGCATATTCCTCGCCGCGGGTCTTCAGCCAGCCGATCAGGTCGGCCACGGTCGCGACCTCGGCCGGCGGGTTCACGGTCTCCTCGGGCTTTCCGACGCGCTCGCGCACCCAGGCGAAATAGACGAGTTTCATGCGCGTGCTCCCGCACCCGCACCAGTCATGCGGATGGTCCTCAAGGCTCGAACGAATTCAGCGCGGATCGTCGATCGCGTGCCGGACACCGGCTCTCATGTAGTCCCAGCCGGTATAGAGCGTGAGGGCGGCGGCGAGCCACAGCAGAACGATGCCTAGCGTCATGCTCCCCGGGAACAGTTCCTCCGCCGCCGGACCGGCGACGAGAACGCCGAGGGCGAGGAGTTGCACGGTCGTCTTCCACTTGGCGATGCGGCTGACCGGCAGTCCGACCTTCAGCTCGGCCAGATACTCGCGCAACCCCGACACCAGCACCTCACGGCACAGGATCACGATCGCGGCTCCGATCGACAGCCCCTCGATGGTGCCGTCGGCCGCCAGCATGAACAGGCAGGCGGCCACAAGCAGTTTGTCGGCGATGGGATCGAGCATGCGACCGAGGGCCGAACTCTGCGCGTAGGCGCGCGCCACGTAGCCATCGAGGTAATCGGTGATGGCCGCGACGACGAAGACCCCGAACGCGGCCCAGCGTGCCGTCAGCTCTTCCGGCCAGAACAGCAGGACGACCACGACCGGGACCGCGACGAGGCGGCCATAGGTGAGGCAGTTCGCAAGCGTCCAGGCCGGCGACCGGCGTCGAGGGAGGACGGCGTTCATCGGCGCCGAGAAATCATGGGCCGGGGAGGGCGTCAACCGCGGTGTCTGCGGCGCATCCTCGCGAACCGGAACGAAAGCGGGGCCGGGGACGGGTTCAGGCATTGGTGTGGAAGAAGTCGTAGACCGCTCGGGCGGTGGCGGCATTGACGCCCGGAGCCTTGGCGAGATCGTCCAGAGCCGCCCGCTGAATCGCTTTGACGGTTCCGAAATGGTGCAGGAGCGCGCGCTTGCGCGTCGGCCCGATGCCGGCAATCTCGTCCAGGGGGTTCCTCGTCATCTCGCGTTTGCGACGGGCGCGGTGGGTGCCGATGGCGAAACGGTGTGCCTCGTCACGCAGGCGCTGAACGAAATAGAGCACCGGATCCCGTGGCGGCAGCTTGAAGGGCGGTCGACCAGGCAGAAAGAAAGTTTCTCGGCCGGCGTCCCGATCTCGTCCCTTTGCGATTCCGACCAGCGGGACATCGGTCACGCCAATCTCTGCGAGCACCGTCCGCACGGCCTCCAATTGGCCGGCGCCGCCATCGATCAGCACGAGGTCGGGCCAAGCCGGGAAGGTGTCGATATCTTCCGGAACCGTCTCCGCTTCGGTCGCGGCGGGTACTGCCTGCCCCTCCACCGCCGCGTGCGGCTCGCCCACCTCCGCCTCCCGGGGCGTCCGGGGGGCCTCCTTGGCCAAGCGCTTGAAGCGGCGGGTCAGCACCTCCCGCATCATGCCGAAATCGTCGCCGGGGGTCAGTTCCTCCGACTTGATGTTGAAGGTGCGGTAATGCGTCTTCATGAAGCCGGTCGGGCCCGCGACGATCATCCCACCCACCGCGTTCGTGCCCGAGATGTGGGAGTTGTCGTAGACCTCGATCCGGCGCGGCGGCTTGTCGAGCCCAAGCGTCTGGCCCAGCGCCGTCAGCAATTTGCCCTGCGAGGCGGTGTCGGCGAGGCGTCGGCCGAGGGCCTCCTTGGCGTTGCGCTTGGCGTAATCGACGAGGTTCCGGCGCTCACCCCGCTGCGGCAGGTGGATCTCCACCCGGTGTTCCACCCGGCTGGACAAGGCCGCGGCCACCAGCTCCGCATCCTCGACGGCATGGCTGACGAGCACCACACGCGGCGCCGGCTTGTCGTCGTAGAACTGCGAGATGAACGACGCGAGCACCTCCTCGGCGCTCATGGATCGATCCGCTTTCGGGAAATAGGCGCGGTTGCCCCAGTTCTGGAAGTTCCGGAAGAAGAACACCTCGATGCAGAACTGACCCGCCTGCTCGTCGAGGGCGAAGACATCGGCTTCCTCGACGCCTTGCGTGTTGACCCCCTGCGTCCCCTGAATGGCGGAGAGCGCCGCGATACGATCCCGGAAGCGCGCGGCGCGCTCGAATTCGAGCGCCTCGGCGGCGCTCTGCATTTCCTCCCGCATCCGGTCCTTCACGGCGTTGGATTTGCCGGACAGGAAGGCACGGGCATTGTCCGCGAGGGCGATGTAATCCTCGGAGGCGATCTCACCGGTACAGGGACCGGAACAGCGCTTGATCTGGAACAGCAGACAAGGCCGGGTCCGATTCTCGTAATAGCTGTCGGAGCAGGTGCGCAGCAGGAAGGCCCGCTGCAGCGCGTTGACGGTGCGGTTGACCGCCCAGACATTCGCGAAGGGGCCGTAATAATTGCCCTTCCGGCGCCGCGCACCGCGATGCTTGACGATCTGGGGGGCCGGACCGTCGCTGGTGAGCAGGATGTAGGGGAACGATTTATCGTCCCGCATCAGCACGTTGAAGCGCGGCTTCAACTGCTTGATGAGGTTGGCTTCCAGCAGAAGCGCTTCCGTTTCGGTGGCGGTGGTGACGAACTCCATCGCCGCCGTCTGCGCGATCATGCGCGCGATGCGGTTCGAGTGGGCCTGACCCCGTGCATAGGAGCCGACTCGCGCTTTCAGATTCTTGGCCTTGCCGACGTAGAGGACATCGCCCTTATGGTCGAACATCCGGTAGACGCCGGGCGAGGACGGCAGGGTCGACCAGAATCGACGGATGATCTCGGTGCCGACTTTGACCGCGCCGTGATCGATATCGAAATCGATCTCGGGCGCCTCGTCGAGGGCCGCGATCTCGTCGGCCCCCTGGGTCTCGCCCTCGTCCTCGTCGAAATTCTCGGGCGGGACGTCCTCGAAGCTGGATCGGGTCGCGCGGTTCATGCCGCTGATGTAGGCCGACGCGATTCCGGTTGGAAGGGCAGCGCCGGATCCATGTCCGGCTCATTCCACGTCGGCGTTGGTTCAGTCGAACAGCGCGTCGATATCCGACTGATCGACATGGCCGGGATCGTCGTGGAGCTTGGGCCCGTTGAGCAGCGAGCTCTCGTCGTCCTCAGACGGTCCGATCGCATCGACCGCCAGGAGATCCCGGAAGCTGTCGAGCCCGCTCCAGGCATCGATCACCCGGTCGAGATGCTCCTCGACGAATTTCAGGACACCGACAATCTTGCTGATGCGCTGCCCGGTGAGATCCTGAAAGTTGCAGGCCTCGTAGGCGCCGATCACGCTGTCGAGAATCGCGTCGACATTCTCCTGGGCCGCCTTCGGCAGGCGCACGCCGCGCATCATGTTGGCGTTGGTCTCGATCCGCTCGATCGCGCCGAGGATCGTCGAGGTGGCCTGCTCGGTCGACTCGACGACGGCATCGAGCTCACCGGCGACGCGGCGCATGCCTTTGCCGGAATGCTCGGAGCGGTGGAGGCTGGCGATCTCGGTCTTGGTGCGGGTGATCGCTTCCTTCATCAGTTCGAGTTCGTGACGCATGGCGAAGGCTTCACCGAGTTCGCGTCGGCAGGCTTCCACGGTCTCGCTCGCGCTCATCTGGGTGATGCGGCGAAGGTCGTTGATGGCGGCGAGGATCTCCTCGATACGCGGGCTCGGCGCGGCCTCGACCGGCTGCACGGGCGCAACCGGGGTGGCCAAGCCGAGGCTGTCCTCGATGCGGTAGCGCTTGGTCATCATCGGTCGTGTCGGCCTTCGGAATCGCGTCGTCGCGATACAATCCCGCGCAGTGGTTTCCATTTGCTGAAGATGGCCCATCCCCGTCGCCGTTAATCGGACATTGACGACATCGATCGATTTGCGGGGGCCCTTCCGCGATTCACCATCTTCATTCATCGGCCGCGAGCGGCCTTGCCGGACCCTTGCGCCATCCTGAGCAATCGGCGGGAGGGAACGATGCGGTTCGGATGGCGCGGGGTGGTGTTCTGCCTCGCCATGGTGGGATCGGGGCCGGCCCTGGCCCAGGCGCGCGCGCCGATCCAGCCCGGTCAATATGGCGGCGGCTTCATCGAATACCTGATGACGGGCAGCGCCCAGGGTCAGCCCTCTTCATCCGCCTTCGACGGCTACGGTGCGGTCTCCGCGCGTCCCTCCGAACCCCGAGCCATGATGCGGCCCGAGTCTCGCACCCGGTTGGCGGCGCTGCCGTCGCAGCCGATGGCGGAGGAGGGGGCCATCGCCCGCTCGGCCGATCCGCGCTTTGCCCGTCAGGTGGTTTCGTATGACGGCCCGGGGCGGCCCGGCAGCATCGTCATCGATACCCAAGCCAAATACCTCTACCTGATTCAGCCGGGTGCCCAAGCGATCCGCTACGGCATCGGCGTCGGTCGGCCAGGCTTCGTGTGGACGGGGACGAAGTCGGTCACGAACAAGCGCGAATGGCCGGATTGGACGCCGCCCGCCGAGATGCTGGCACGCCGTCCCGATCTGCCGCGACACATGGAGGGCGGACCCGGCAATCCGCTCGGCGCGCGCGCGCTCTATCTCGGTACTTCGCTCTACCGCATCCACGGCACCAACGAGCCGCACACGATCGGCCAGAACGTCTCCTCGGGCTGCATCCGCATGATGAACGAGGACGTGATCGATCTCTACGAACGGACGCCCGTCGGCACCCGCGTCGAAGTGATCTGACCTGATCGGCGAGGGTGTCGCCACCGGCTTCTTCGAGGGTCGGACGCCTTTCCACGCATTGTAACGAGCCCGAAAAAAAGCCCGACACCGCGAGGTGCCGGGCTTTTCCGCGCTACGTCAGGGCCGGATCAGGCCCAATCGTCGTCACCGCCATCGCTCAGGTCGCCCCCGAAATCGCCGCCGCTGTCGCCGCCTCCGAAGCCTGCGCTCTGGAAGCCGCCGTCACCGCCACCGAGGGCAGAACCGAGATCCTGGTCGCCGCCCGAGCCGCCGAAGTAATTGTTCTCGACGATGGTATCGCCGCCGCCGGTCAGACCGGCTGCCGACGCGCTACCCAGGCTCGAATGCCCGCCGGCGAACGCGTTGGACAGGGCGCTGCCGAGCAGCATGCCGCCGGCCGCGCCCGCCGCCATGGGAAGGGCGGTCGCAAGGAAGCCGCCACCGCGGGCCGGTTGCTGCTGCGCGTAACCGGGCTGGCCACCCCACGGACCGCCCTGCTGGGGACCGCCATAGCCACCCTGCTGCCCATAGCCGGGCTGCTGGCCATAACCGGGTTGCTGATTCCCGTAGCCGGGCGGCTGCTGGCCCCAGGCCTGTCCGGCCTGGCGCTGCGGCTCGGGGCGACTGCCGCCACCGAAGATGCTCGACAGGAAGCCGCCGCCGCCGGACGACTGGGGTTGAGCCTGCTGCTGGCGGGCCTGCTCCAGCTGCTGATTGAGGCTCTTGATCGCTTCTTCCTGCACGTAGATCAGCTGCGCCATGGCGTAGGGCGCGTAGGGCTGGCTGCGCAGCTTGTCGGCGATGAAGCGCTCGGCATCGGCGTCGCGGGGCTGGCCGGATGCCTGTTCGAGCCGCTGGAAGATGCCGTTGATGATGTCGCGTTCTTCGCTGTTCATGGAGCCGTCCTCCTGAAGCGCCGGCGTCGCTGGCGTGGTGATCCACCGTGCGGTGCCGCTGAGATGGGTGATCGGCCGAGCTAATGTAAGAGCCGGACGAGAGACGGTGCCTTCGGCACCGCCGCCCGTGAGGGGAGGGCGGGCACCGGAATCCTGCCTCATGGCTTGAACGAACGAGATCGGATTTTCGACGCAGTCAAACTTGCGTGGCCACGAAAAAAGCCCGGCGCGGAAGCGCCGGGCTTCTTCGAAAAATAAGGAAGTGGCCCTTCAAAGGGCCACCGCCGCGTTCGGCTTAGTACGAGCCGAACTTGTAGTTGATGCCAGCGCGGACGACGGCGAACTCGCTCTCGCGAACCTGACGGCCGCCGCTGACGAGCAGGACGCCGGGGCTGTTCACGGTGACGGTGCGGCCGGCGTTGTCGACGGCGAAGGCGCCGTTGCGGGCCGAACCCTGGTCGAGGTTCACGTACAGGCCTTCGACCTTCAGCGTGACGGCCGAGGAGCGGAAGAAGTTCAGGAAGCTGTCGGTCGGCAGGGCGTACTCGACACCACCGCCGGCGGCCCAGCCGGTCTGGAAGTCGTTGCTCGACACGCCGGTGCCGAAGTCACGGCCGCCGCCGCCGCCGTAGGCGAAGCCGCCGGTGCCGTAGACGAGGGTGCGGTCGAAGGCGTAGCCGAGGCGGCCGCGCACGGTGCCGAAGTAGTCGAGGCCGGAGATGCCCGCCGGGTTGAACACCTGCTGAGCGGCGAGGCCGTTGACGCCGGCGGCGCTGTTCACGACCTGGAAGCGGTTCCGCTCACGGCCGAAATCAGCGTACTGGGCGTCGGCCTCGATACCGACGACGAAGCCGGAGCCCGGCGTGAACTGATAGTTGTAGCCGATCTGACCGCCGCCGACGAAGCCCTCGTTGGTGCGGTTGTTGTTGAAGGCGACGACGGCGGTGGTGCCGGCCGGCACGAGGCCCGAGGCGTCGTTGAGACCGAGGACGGTCGCGCCGTTGCGGTTGTCGTTGGTGCCGAAGCCGTAGCCCGCGTTGAAACCGGCGTAGAAGCCGGTCCAGGTGAACACGGGGACCGGGGTGAACACCGGCGGCGGGGCGGCGCGGCGCGGCAGATCGGCGGCGAGGGCGGAACCCGCGACGACGATACCGGCGAGAGCCGTACCGGCCCGAAGAATAGCTTTCATTACTCTGGTCCCTTTTGACTGTGCCGGCGCTTTCGTGAAGCGCGGCGGCACGGTGCCCCGTATCTATTCCAGCATCTCGCAAGATGCTGTTGCGGCCCGATCACGCCGACCGTCCCGAAGGCGGCCCCTTTGTGGCGAAGATCGTTTTCGTCCGTCAGTTCGAACATCAAACGTCACCAAACGGCCAAGGTTCATTTATGGCCGAGCTTTTCTTGGTGACATTCGTTGACAGATTGTCGCAGCCCTTAGCCGCGGCGATCCGCTGCCCGAACGGCTTACGACGGCGCTGCGGGATGAGCATGTGCGGCACCGCACAAAAGCTCGGCCGCAACGGACGCCCCCGGACGAGGTGTGGCTTTATGGTATCAGGGCGATCGCCGAGATCAGACGGCCGTAATCGCGTTCGCCGCGATGGGTCGTTCGGCGGAAGCTGTAGAAGCGCTCCGCATCGGCATAGGTGCAGTGCCCGAGCACGGTCGCCTCGCCGATGCCGGCTTGCCGAAGACGATCCAGAATGAAGGCGGGCAGATCGAACTGCGCACGATCCTCGCGACCTCGGGCGAAATACGGCGCGGAGCCCGGCACCTCGGCCTGAAAACGGGCCACGAAATCGGCGCCGACCTCGTAATTCGCCTGAGAGATCGTCGGCCCGAGCACGGCAACGATCGATGGACGGGCGGCGCCCAGACGCTCCATCGCGGCCACCGTCGCCTCGACCACCCCGCCCAGGGCGCCCTTCCACCCGGCATGGGCCGCGCCAACGACGCCATTTTCGGGATCGGCGAACAGGATCGGCCCACAATCGGCCGTGGCGATTCCCAGCGCGAGACCGGGCACCCGGGTCACCATCGCGTCCGCCTTGGGCCGTTCCGCAAAGGGCGCTTCGACGGTGACCACGTCGGCGGAATGTACCTGATAGAGGCTGACAAGGTTTTCGGGCGGCAAGCCGAGATGCTCGCACATCCGCGACCGATTCTCGGCGACGGCGCCGGGCGCGTCGTTCGAGCCGAGGCCGCCGTTGAGCGAGGCGTAGAGACCATCGGACACCCCGCCCTGCCGCGTGAAGAAGGCATGCCGCAGGGAGGCGTGGGCGCTGAGTTCGGGCGCTTCGATGAACATGGGATCTCCCGGGCTCAGGCGGTGGAGGGAAGGGCAGGTAGCCGCGCAACGGCCGGGTGGCTGATGCCGAGGACCTTGAAGAGGGCGCCCATTCCGCGCGGGTTCGGGTCGGTCAGGCGGGCGACGGCCGCGTCGATCTCCGACACCTGTTCAGGCCGCGCCCGCGCCTTGAGCCGGGCTGCGCGATCTTCGAGGCCGAGTGCGAGAAGGAAATCGCGCTGCGAGACGGGGCCGTGAACGACCGCTCCCTCGGCGATGGCGGCGCGAGCGAGGGCGGAGAAGTCGACATGAGTCGTGAGATCCGCCTCTCCCGGTCGCGCGAGTGGATCCGCGAAGCGGTGATCCTCAAGGGCTTGGAGCGTGTCGCCGAAGCCGGCCCGCTCATGCCCGTAATCGATGGCGAGGAGCACGCCGCCGTCGCGCACGAGGCGGCGAGCGAGATCGCGCATCGCGCCAAGGCTCGCGCTCGGCACCGTCAGCACGGCGCCGTCCGCGGCCTCGGCGGTGATCTGCGGATCGGGCTCCGGATCGAGTCCGAAGATCAGATCGGTCTGGTCGGCATTCAGGCCGATCCGGCGCTCGCACCAGCCGCGCGGGGTGCGCACGAATTGGCGGACAGGCAACGCGTCGAAGAATTCGTTGGCGATGACGAGAAGCGGTGCTTCGGGCAGGCTCGTCACGCTGTCGTGGAAGACAGGGCTGGCCCCGGCCAAGCGCTCCGCCTGAAGCGCCCGCAGAACCGGGCTCGTTTCGACGAGATGCAGGTCGAACGCTGCGCCCGCGGCCCGCAGGGAACGAAGGGCATCGCTCATCAACGTGCCGCGCCCCGGTCCGAGTTCGACGAGGCAGGGGCGCGGTCCGAAGAATCCGGCGAGTAGCGTGGCGGCCCAGGCGCCGATCAGCTCCCCGAACATCTGGCTGATCTCCGGCGCGGTGACGAAATCACCGGCCACACCGAGGGGATCGCGGGTGGCGTAGTAGCCGTGGTCCGGATGGCTCAGGCACAGGGCCATGTAGCGGTCGAGGCCGATCGGCCCGTCGGTGCGGATCATCCGTGCGAGCACCGGGAAAAGCGGCGTGGACACGCTCAGATCTGCCCGGCCTCGGCCTGAATCTCGGGGCCTTCACGCCGGGGCCGCGTGACGCCGCGGGCGGCCAGAACAATGGCGGCAAGGCCGACGATGGCCATGGGCAGGCAGAGCAGCATGCCCATGGTGATGCCACCGCCGAGGGCATCGACGTCGCGGCCGAACAGGAAACCCAGCTGACGGTCCGGCTCGCGGAAGAACTCGCAGAAGGTGCGCGTGACCGCGTAGCCGAGAACGAAGATGCCGCCGAGCAAGCCGGGTTTGCGGAAGCCGTAGCGCCAGACCGCGAGCGCCATGACGATGAACAGGAGCAGCCCCTCCGTCGCGGCCTCGAACAATTGGCTCGGATAGCGCGGCACGTCGCCCCCGGTCGGGAAGATCACCGCATAGGTAAAATCCGGCGCGGGCCGACCCCAGAGCTCGCCGTTCACGAAATTGGCGATGCGGCCGAAGAACAGGCCGATCGGTACGACCACGGCGGCGATGTCGAGCATCGTCAGGCCGTTGAGGCCACGCGCACGGGCGAAGAGCAGGAGCGCCAGGATCGCACCGAGGAAACCGCCGTGGAACGACATGCCACCGTTGCGGATCGCCAGGATCTCCAGCGGCTGATCGAGATAGAGCGGAAGATTGTAGAACAGCACGTAGCCGATGCGCCCGCCGAGCACGACGCCTAGAGCCACCCAGACCACGAGGTCGTCGATATCAGGCAGACTGGGCCGCGTGGTGACGCCCCAGAGCGAATCCGCCTGGACCAGCCGTCGGGCGTAGAACCATCCGCCGATCAGCCCCACGATGTAGGAAAGGGCGTACCACTTGATCTCGATCGGCCCGAGCGAGACCGCGACCGGGTCGATGGCCGGAAAGGGCAAGGCGAGGATCGGCGGCATCGGCGGCCCTTGGGCGACGTTGTCGAGAAGGCGCGCCGCATTGGACCCGCATGCCTCCGGGCGTCAAGGCGGGCGGGTTGCGCGCCGAGCGGCCCTGGGCGCAGGCTCACGGTGATCCCTCGATTCAGGAGGACAGATGCTCGGCAACACGGAAATGGTGGCGCGTCTGCTGCTCGCGGGCGCCATGGGCAGCGTGGTCGGATTCGAGCGCGAACGACTGCTCTGGGCGGCCGGCCTGCGGACCCACATGCTGGTCTGCGTCGGCGCTTGCCTGTTCATGCTGGTCTCGGCCTTCGGCTTCGGCGACGTTCTCGGCCGCAAGGACGTCGTGCTCGATCCCTCCCGGGTGGCCGCTCAGGTGGTCTCCGGCATCGGCTTTCTGGGTGCGGGCACAATTCTCCTGCGCGGTGAAGTCGTGAAGGGGCTCACCACCGCCGCGAGCCTCTGGGCGGTGGCGGCGATCGGGCTCGCGGTCGGCGGCGGCCTCTACGTCCCGGCCGTGGCCGCAACCGTGCTGGTGGTCGGCATCCTCGCCGGGGTGAAGCCGATCGAGGAACGCTGGCGTGATCGGATGCAGTCCTGCGAGATCCATCTCACGGTGAAGGCCGGCAGTCTCGCGATCGACGCGGTGCCGGATCTCACCGGCGAGCGTGCCTCGCGCATCCGGCAATTCGTGGTGCGACCGGGCGATGAGCCGGGCTTGGAGGACGTCACCATCACTTTCGCCCGTCTGCCGCGGGCTCATGTCGAGGCCGTCGCACGCCGGTTGCGCGAAAATCCTACGGTGATCCGGGTTCGATCCGGTCCAGATCTCTAGCGGGTCCGAGATTCGCTACGTCATCAACCGGGGAAATCAGAGACGATCACCTTCGCGCACGGCCAAACTGCGCTAGGACAAGCGGATCTTACAACGGGAACCGAGCCGCATGGCACTGAGACACGTCAGCACCAGCCCTTTTGCGGACCAGAAGCCGGGCACTTCGGGACTGCGCAAGAAGGTTCCGGTGTTCCGGCAGCCGAATTATGTCGAGAACTTCGTTCAGGCGATCCTCGACTGCATCCCGGAACGCGACGGCGCGACCCTGGTGATCGGCGGTGACGGCCGCTTCTTCAATCGCGAGGTCGTCCAGATCGCCATCAAGATGGCGGCAGCCAACGGCCTGGGTCGGGTGCTGGTGGGACGCGACGGCCTGCTCTCGACGCCGGCGGCCTCGTGCGTGATCCGCAAACATGGCGCCATCGGCGGCATTGTGCTCTCCGCCAGCCATAATCCCGGCGGACCGGACGGCGATTTCGGCATCAAGTTCAATGGCGCCAATGGCGGCCCGGCACCCGAGAGCGTCACCAGCGCGATCTTCGAGCAAACCAAGACGATCACCGCCTATCGCATCTCCGATGCGCCCGATCTCGATCTCGGGGTCACCGGCACGAGCGAGATCGACGGCATGTCCGTCGAGATCATCGATCCGGTCGCCGATTACGCCGAGTTGATGCACTCGCTGTTCGACTTCGAGGCGCTCACCAAACTGTTCGCCTCCGGCTTCCGCATGCGCTTCGACGCGCTCTCGGCGATCACCGGACCCTATGCCAAGGCAATCTTGGAGGACACGCTGGGGGCGGAGGCCGGCACCGTCGTCAACGGCGAACCCAAACCCGATTTCGGCGGTCACCATCCCGATCCGAACCCGGTCCATGCCCACGAGTTGTTCGACCTGATGCACGGCCCCGATGCACCCGATTTCGGTGCTGCTTCGGACGGCGACGGTGACCGCAACATGATCGTGGCGCCCGGCCTGTTTGTGACGCCGAGCGACAGCCTCGCCATCCTCGCGGCCCATGCCCATCGCGCGCCCGGCTACGCGACGGGGCTCGCCGGCGTGGCCCGCTCCATGCCGACGAGCCGCGCCGCCGACCGTGTGGCGGCCAAACTCGGCATCGAGGCGTTCGAGACGCCGACCGGTTGGAAGTTCTTCGGCAACCTGCTGGATGCCGGCCGCATCACACTCTGCGGCGAGGAGAGCGCGGGCACCGGCTCGAACCATGTGCGGGAGAAGGACGGTCTCTGGGCCGTTCTTCTCTGGCTCAACATTCTGGCGGCGACGGGCAAGCCGGCGCAGGATCTGGTGCGGGCGCACTGGGCCGAGTTCGGCCGGGACTACTACACCCGCCACGATTACGAGGAGATCGATTCCGATGCCGCGAAGCGGCTGATGGACGGACTTCGGGCCAAGATCGCCTCTCTCCCGGGCCAGACGATCGGCGGGCTCACGGTCAAGACGGCGGACGATTTCCGTTATGTCGATCCGGTCGACGGATCGGTCACCGAAGCCCAGGGCGTGCGCATCACCTTCGCGGAGGACGCCCGGATCGTCTACCGGCTCTCCGGCACCGGCACCGCCGGGGCGACGCTTCGTGTGTATATCGAGCGCTACGAGAGCGATCCGACGCGCCTGGAGCAACCGGTGGCGGAGATGCTCGCGCCGGTCGTCGCGGTCGCCCGTGAACTCGCCGACATCGCGGCGATCACCGGCCGGGCCGAGCCGAGCGTGGTGACGTAGGCGCTCGGCTGCACCGGTGAGGTCCGCGCGCCGATCGCGCTCCGGACCTCACCGCGCGGCGCGCTCGCACGATGCTGCCGTGAGAGACTAGTAACGCCCTCGGCCTATCCGCGCATCGACGCTCCAGGGGCCGGGGCCGGCGAAGAAGATGTAGAGGAAGACGAAGCAGTACAGGATCGCCGCATCGCCCCCGTTCAGGGCTGGAAACACGCTCTTGGGCGCATGTGCGAGGAAATAGGCGACGGCCATTTCACCGGAGAGCAGGAACGCCACGGGCCGGCTGAACAGACCGATCAGGAGCAGGGCGCCGCCGACGAGTTCCAGCACGCCCGCGATCCACGGCAGGCTGAACATCGCCGGGTCCATGGTGCTTGCCGGGAAGCCCAAAATCTTCTGCGTGCCGTGCGCCATGAAGATCAGGGCGGAGACGATCCGCAGGACGCTCAGCATCCGCGGGGCCCAGGGTGCGGTGGTGGTGGATAGGTCCATGCCTCGGTCTCTCCGCTCGGTTCGTCCGATCAGCTTCCGTAGCTCTGAACGAGCGAGCCGGCCACCAGCGTCCAGCCATCGACCAGCACGAAGAAGATCAGCTTGAACGGCAAGGCCACGGTCGCTGGCGGCAGCATCATCATGCCCATCGCCATCAGCACCGAGGCGACGACCAGATCGATGATCAAAAACGGGATGAACAGCAGGAAGCCGATCTCGAAGGCCCGGCGCAGCTCCGAGATCATGAATGCGGGCGTGACAACCTCCAGCCCGATCGCCTCGGGCCCGGCCGGCACGGGCTGGCGTGCCATGTCGAGGAACAGCTTCAGATCCTTCTCGCGGGTGTTGCGCAGCATGAAGGTCTTGAACGGGCCGGATGCCCGTTCGAAGGCCTGGGACTGGCTGATCTGATTGGCCAGGAGAGGCTCGATCCCGGCCTTGTAGGCCTCGCGGGCGGTCGGAGCCATCACGAAGGCCGTCAGGAACAGAGCGAGGCTGGTGACCACCGCGTTGGGCGGCGCGGTCTGCGTTCCGAGCGCCGAGCGCAGGATCGACAGAACGACGACGATGCGGGTGAAGGCCGTCGCCATCACCAGGACCGACGGGGCCAGCGCCAGGACGGTGACGAGGGCGACGAGTTGCAGCGCGCGCTCGGTCGTGCCCCCCGCGCCGAGGTCGAGTGTGACGCTCTGGGCGAGAGCGGCGCCGCTGCTACCCGCCGTGAGCAGAGCGGCGAGCGTGAGGGTTCGCAATCGCTTCGACAGAGTCATCGCAGGCCGCAGCCGGAAATGGCTGGTGGGGTGACCGGGCTGGCGGATCGGGCAGCCGCCTCTGGGGAAAGACCACGACCAGCTCATGGTGCGCGGCACCGTACCGGTTCGACGATGCTTCAGATCTCGCCGTCGCCGACGACACCGGCTTCGTCCTGGGCCTGGAGCACCGCGGGGCGGGGCATCGAGATGATGTTGTAGCCGGAATCCACGAAATGGACCTCGCCCGTCACACCTCCCGACAGGTCGGATAAAAGATACAGGGCCGAATTGCCGACATCGTCGAGGGTAACCGTCCGGCGCAGCGGGGCATGCGCCTTCTGGTGATTGTACATCAGCCGCGCATCGGCGATGCCGGCACCGGCCAGAGTCCGCATCGGACCGGCCGAGAGGGCATTCACCCTGACGCCGTCGGGTCCGAGATCGGTCGCGAGATAACGGACCGATGCTTCCAGTGCGGCCTTGGCGACGCCCATCACGTTGTAGTTCGGCATGACGCGGGTCGAGCCGGCATAGGTCAGCGTCAGCAGAGCACCGCCACGGGGCATGCGGGTGGCGGCACGCTGGGCAATCTCGGTGAAGGAGAAGCACGAGATCGTCATGGTCCGCGAAAAATTCGCCCGGGTCGTCACATCGACGTAGCGGCCCTTGAGCTGCGATTTGTCGGAAAAGCCGATGGCGTGGACGATGAAATCGATCCCGTCGGGGAAGCGCTCGTCGAGGGCGCTGAAGACGGCGTCGACGGAGGCAATATCCTCGACGTCGCAGGGCAACACGATGTCCGAGCCGACCGAGGCGGCGAGCGGCGTGACCCGCTTGCCGAGGGCATCCCCCTGGTAGGTGAAGGCGAGTTCGGCTCCGTGCTGGTGCAGCGTCTTGGCGATACCCCAGGCGATCGAATGATCGTTGGCGACACCCATGATCAGGCCGCGCTTGCCCGCCATCAACCCTGTCATTCGCTTTAAACCCGTACGCGTTTCAGGTGGGGCGCCGCAGCACCGCCCCGACGCTTAGCGCGCCGGATGCGCGCCTGTCCACGCGGGAGCAATCAAGCGAAGGCCCCGCCCGCTCGTGCGGGACGGGGCCTCGGAGCTGCCGGAAAGGGGATCAGAAGTAGCCGCGAGTGCCCGACTGGGCGTCGTCGATGAGCGTCTGCTTGGCGCGCCAAGCGACACTGCCCGCAACGGCGACGCTGAGCAGACCAATAACGACGAGCGAGGCGACCATGAAGCGATCCCGTAAAGGTCTGAGGGGAACGCAGTTCTGGATGCGCGGTTCCGAATGGCTGCCAGTCTAGCTCTAGCCGCAAGCCTAGCCTTATTGCTCGCGACTGCGAAGGAACACTGTGCAGCGCCGCAAATGTCTTATGCGTCCGGATGTTTCAGAACGAGGGTCGCATTCGTTCCCCCGAAGCCGAACGAGTTCGACATGACATGGCTGAGCTTGGCGCCGTCGCGCCGTTCGCGCAGGATCGGCATGTCGGCGAAGGCAGGGTCGAGCTCGTCGATATGCGCGCTTTCACAGATGAAGCCGTTGTTCATCATGAGAAGCGAGTAGATCGCCTCTTGGACGCCCGTAGCACCAAGGGAATGGCCGGTGAGCGACTTGGTGGCCGAAATCGGCGGGCACGCCTCACCCGCGCCGAACACTTCGCGAATGGCCTCGATTTCCTTGTCGTCGCCGACCGGCGTCGAGGTGGCGTGCGGGTTGATATAGTCGATCTTCACGCCCTTCAGGTCTTCCATGGCCTGACGCATGCAGCGCATCGCGCCCTCGCCCGACGGAGCGACCATGTCGTGACCGTCCGATGTTGCGCCGTAGCCGGCGATCTCGCCGTAGATGCGCGCGCCGCGGGCCTTGGCGTGTTCGAGTTCTTCCAGCACCAGCACACCGGCACCGCCCGCGATGACGAAGCCGTCACGATTCGCATCGTAGGCGCGCGACGCCCGGGCCGGGGTGTCGTTGTAGCGGGAGGACATCGCGCCCATGGCATCGAACAGGACCGAGAGCGTCCAGTCGAGATCCTCGCACCCGCCCGCGAAGATCACGTCCTGTCGGCCGCCGCGGATGATTTCGGCGGCATTGCCGATGCAATGGTTCGACGTCGCGCAAGCCGAGGAGATCGAGTAGTTCACGCCACGGATCTTGAACCAGGTCGCGAGGGTCGCTGAGGCGGTCGAGGACATCGCCTTCGGGACTGCGAACGGGCCGACGCGCTTCGGGCCCTTGTCCCGCGCGATTGCTGCCGATTCGACGATGGTGCGGGTCGAAGGACCGCCCGAGCCCATGATGATGCCGGTGCGCTCGTTGGAGATTTCGTTCGCCTCGAGGCCGGCATCCCGGATGGCCTGATCCATTGCCACGTGATTCCAGGCGGTACCCCCACCGTGGAAGCGCATGGCGCGCCGATCCACCGCTTCCTCGGCGACGAGGGACGGTGCTCCGGCGACTTGGCTGCGGAAACCGTGCTCGGCCTGCGACTCCGACCGCGCAATCCCGGAACGGGCCTCGCGCAGGGAGGCGAGCACCTCCTGGGTGTTGTTGCCGATGGACGAAACGATGCCCATCCCGGTGATGACGACACGCCGCATGGTGGCTCAGGCTTGTTGTGCCACAGGCGGTGCGGCACTTCGTTAACGGTCAACTAGGATGCCGCGCCGGCAATCTCAACTGGTTGATTGGTGGCCCGGACCGAAACCCGACGGCCCCGCCTCAAACGACGTCGGCAACGCCTATCGCCGTCGGCAGGCCGATCGGCTCGAAATCAGGCGCGGAATAGAGCCACACGCAGGTCGCTCGCCTCGTAGATGCGCCGGCCGTCCGCCTCCAGCCATCCGTCGGCGATGCCGAGGACGAGCTTGCCCGTGCGGACGCGCTTGATGTCGATGCCGTAGACCACCTGCTTTACGGTCGGCAGCACCTGATCCGAGAATTTCACCTCGCCCACGCCGAGCGCGCGGCCACGGCCGGGGGCCCCGAGCCAGCCCAGATGAAAGCCGACGAGCTGCCAGAGCGCGTCGAGGCCGAGGCAACCGGGCATCACCGGGTCGCCCTTGAAGTGGCACGGAAAGAACCAGAGATCCGGCCGGATATCGAACTCGGCCAGGACGTGCCCCTTGCCATGGGCGCCGCCTTCGGTACCGATCGAGGTGATGCGGTCGAACATCAGCATGGGGGGCAGCGGCAGCTGAGCATTGCCGGCGCCGAACAGCTCCCCGCGACCGCAGGCCAGTAGCTCCTCATATGAGTAGCTCGAAGCCCGCTGCGGCGTCGCGGTGTCGTTTTGCGGGTCGGTAGAGGCCATGGAGAGGGTGCGTCCTCGCTAACGGACGAGTCCGATCGGTGCCGGACGGGGAATGACGGGGTCGGCGCCTCGTTAGCACAAGCTCCGCCGGCGCTCAAAGCGTCCTCGCTCTCCAATCATAGAGATTGCGAGCGCGATGCATCCGGCGTCCCGCATTCGAACGGAACGCGAGGTTCGGTCATCTTTTCCCCAACCATTCGAACCACGGCGTTTCGGTCCCCCCGATCATCTATGTTTCTCGGGGGCACCGAACCCCGAGCTATGCACTCACTGGGGGAACGCACCTGCGTGGCCATGCTTCGGGTTGCCGCAGGCGGGTGCGGACCGTATACTTGCCAGATCATTGTCTGCCTAAAGGTTGGGAATCACTCCCCGCGATGTCCGATCTGTTGCCCCTCCAGGCCGTGCTGAACGCGCGAAGCTCCCTGCCGATCGACGCTTCCGGCCCGCGTCGCGGCTGCCCGCTGTCCGATCTGCGTGATCGCCTGCGTCGTGCCGGATTGCGGCCGACCCGCCAGCGCCTGTCGTTGGGCTGGCTCCTGTTCGGGCGCGGTGACCGCCACCTGACTGCGGAAATGCTCTACGACGAGGCCATGCGCGCCAAAGTGCCGGTGTCGCTCGCGACCGTCTACAACACGCTGCACCAATTCACGGAGGCCGGGCTGCTGCGTCAGCTCGCGCTCGACGGGTCGAAGGCCTATTTCGACACCAATCCGAGCGAGCATCACCACTTCTTCCTGGAGGAGGAAGGCAAGGTGCTCGACATGCCGGAATGCGGAATCTCGGTCGATTCGCTGCCCGAGGCCCCGGAAGGCATGGAGATCGCGGGCGTCGAAGTCATCGTTCGCCTGCGCCGCCGCCAGGTTTCCGGTCGCGGCTGAGCCGCTCAAATCCTGACTATGAAAAGGGCCCGGTTCTCCGGGCCCTTTTTATTTGTCTCAGTCGATCTTCTCATCCGGATAGACACCCCAAAGGCGGTCCTGCCGGATGTAGCCGTCGACATCGCCCTGCTTCTGCGGCAGCGCCACGACGAGGCGGCACCAACGGCCGGTGCAGGTCTTGACGCTGCCGATGACGCCCGGCTGCAGCCGTGCCTCCTCGCCGGAGGTTTCATCGGCCCGCGCCTTGAGCGGCACCGTGGATTTCGCGGCGTCGGCCTTCTCGCCCGAAGGCGGGATGACGACGGCTGTGCGGCGTCCGGACAGGAGCGAGTGCAGCACCCACCCTTCGGTGCCCTCCGAATCGCGGATGCGCCGCCAGGTCTCGAACTCGGCGACGATCTCAATCGGTAAACCAGCACGCTGAAACACCCAAAGGGTGCGATGATCCTTGGACGGACCCTCGCGCAGATTCACGCGATCGGTCTTGAGGCTGGCATAACGCGGCAAGGGCAGCTTGGTGACCGGTCCCTTGCCGACCTCGGAGGCGGCCGGGGGTGGAGCCGGCGCCGCGCGTGACGTCAGCGGTGCGATCAGGGCCAGCACCGCCGCCAGGATCGCGAGGCGGGCGGGGTTGACCAGGGGAAGGGCAGGCGGGCGCATGGTCCTCGTCTCCGAACCTTGGTTCCTCGAACAAACGAACGCGAATTCGATCCGCCTGGGGGGCGAACCGGTCCGCATTGTGTTCCCCAACCTCTCTGGTAGAGAGGCCGGACGTCCTGCGGCGCGGCCGGGGATCGGCCGGTTTGCCGCCGGCCCATCTGGCCGCGACGTGGTTAAAGGAGCGTAAGCCGGACCTTGTCCGGGCCGGCGCCGCCGGGAGGGATCATGTCGTCAATGAAGCGCAAGCCGCTCGTGGTCGTCACCCGGCGTCTGCCGGACGCGGTCGAGACGCGCATGCGTGAATTGTTCGATACGCGCCTGAACCACGACGACGCGCCGCTCTCGCCGGAGGCTCTCGCCACCGCGATCCGCGAGGCGGACGTGCTGGTTCCGACCGTGACCGACGAGATCAATGCCGGCCTGCTCGCCCAGGCCGGACCGAATCTGCGGCTCATCGCCAATTTCGGCAACGGCGTCGATCACATCGACGTGGGGGCCGCCCTGGAACGGGGCATCACCGTCACCAACACGCCCGGCGTGCTGACGGAGGATACCGCCGACATGACCATGGCGCTGATCCTAGCGGTCGCCCGGCGGATCGCCGAAGGCGCGCGCATCATCCCCGACGACGACTGGACCACCGGCTGGTCGCCGACTTGGATGCTCGGCCGCCGCATCACCGGCAAGCGCCTTGGGATCGTCGGCATGGGCCGTATCGGTCAGGCGCTCGCCCGTCGGGCCAAGGCCTTCGGCCTGTCGATCCATTACCACAACCGCCGCCGGGCGCCGACCGCGATCGAGGAGGCGCTCGACGCCACCTACTGGGAATCGCTGGATCAGATGCTGGCCCGCGTCGACATCGTGTCGGTCAATTGCCCGCACACACCCGCGACCTATCACCTGCTCTCGGCTCGCCGGCTGAAGCTGCTCAAGCCCGAGGCCATCGTCGTCAATACCGCCCGCGGCGAGGTCATCGACGAGAACGCCCTGGCGCGCCTGATCGAGGCGGGCGAGATCTCGGCGGCAGGCCTCGACGTGTTCGAGCAGGAGCCTGCGGTGAGCCCGCGCCTCGTTCGCCTCGCCCGCACCGGTAAGGTCGTGCTGCTGCCGCATATGGGCTCGGCCACTCACGAGAGCCGCACCGAGATGGGCGAGAAGGTCATCATCAACATCAAGACCTTCATGGACGGTCATCGGCCGCCGGACCGCATCCTTCCCACCATGCTCTGAACGCAGTCGAACGGGGGCCATCGACCAAGGCTGCCCGATGGCGGGAAGCTGCGGAGCCATCCCGCTGCGTTCAAGAGTGGGACACGGCTGCGTGCGGTGTCCTCGGGTTCCGGCGGGAGGCGGAGACGTCCGATCAATCGTCGATCCCCGGCGCGCCGTTACCGGCCCCGGGGGGGATCACTCCAACATCGACGGCACGGCATCGCCTCGAATGGCCGCTTTCGCCCGTGCCGAATCCACGTCCATCTGCGCGATCAGCGCCTCGGCGCTCGCAAACTTCTCCTCGCCCCGCAGATAGGCGACGAGCTCCACCGCGACCTCCTGGCCGTAGAGGTCGCCCGCGAAATCGAACAGATGCGCTTCCAGCAGCGGCGCACCGTCGTCGAAGGTCGGACGGCGACCGTAGCTCGCGACGCCGTCGATGAGCCGTCCATCGGCGAGGCGGACCCGTACCGCGTAGATGCCGTGGGCGAGGCCGCAGGAATCGAGGGCGAGATTGGCGGTGGGGTAGCCGAGCGTGCGCCCGCGCTTGTCCCCGTGGCGCACCTCGGCCAGCACGAACCAGCGATAGCCCAGCAGCGCGTTGGCCCGGGCCGTATCTCCCGCGGCGAGCGCGGCGCGGATCGCGCTCGACGAGATCGGCTCGTCGCCCGGTCCCGCCCCCACGGCCGGCACGACCCGGCAGGCCATACCGGCATCGGCGCAGAGCGCGGCCAGGATGGCAGGCGTGCCGGCGCGCCCCTGCCCGAAATGGAAATCGTGGCCGATCACGACGCCCGAGAGGCCGAGATCGTCGCGCAACCAGCCCTCGACGAATCCGCGAGGGCTCGTCGCCGCGAGGGTTCCGTCGAAGCGCCGCACGAACAACCCGTCGAGACCGAGCCGCGCGAAGACGATCTCCTTGGCGCGCGGCCCGGTGAGGCGGAACATCGGTTGATCGGGAGCGAAATAGGCGCGCGGATGCGGCTCGAAGGTCAGCACGGCCGCCGGCCGCGATCCGGCTTCCTGACGAACGGCATCGATCAGCGCGCGGTGGCCGCGATGCACGCCGTCGAAATTGCCGAGCGCCGCCACCGCCCCCTGCAGGGCGGGCGGAACCGGGTCGTCCGCTCCACAGACCGTGAACGGACGGTCCGACGCGTTCGGGCCGGGCTCGGTGATCGGATCGCCTGACGGCATCGGCTCCTGCGGGGCATCACGGCGGACCGGAGCGGGCGACGTCGGACGACGCCCTGGCCGCGAGATGCGGCTTGGCGAAAACCGCATGCCCGGTCAAGCGACACGGACAGGCGCCAAGCGCACAGGGATCGTTCGCGTGAGGCCGGTCGGCACGCAAACGCGGCGATTAAACCTTTCGCAATTCGCGGATGTCTAATGTTGCCGAGACCGGAGGCTCCCGGCACCTGCGCTCGCGAGACAGCGCGTCCAGGTGAGCCTTCCGCCTCGACACAGGGACAACGGAGTACGATTCATATGGCCCTCGACCTCAGCATGCCGATCCTGGTGGTCGACGACTACCAGACCATGGTGCGCATCATCCGCAACCTTCTGAAGCAGCTCGGCTTCGAGGACGTGGATGAGGCCTCCGACGGCACCGCCGCGCTCGCCCGCCTCAAGGGCCGCAAGTACGGCCTCGTCATCTCCGACTGGAATATGGAGCCGATGACGGGCTACGAGCTGCTGCGCCATGTGCGCGCCGACGAGGGTCTGCGCACCACGCCGTTCATCATGGTCACGGCCGAGTCGAAGACCGAGAACGTCATCGCCGCCAAGAAGGCCGGCGTGAACAACTACATCGTCAAGCCGTTCAACGCCGCGACGCTCAAATCGAAGATCGAGGCGGTCTGCGGTGCGTGACCGACCTCGACCCTCGCCCGCCGCGGAGAGCCGCGGCGGAGCGGGGATCTCCCTGGTACCCGATCCTGCCCGGGACAGCACCGGCGCAGGGAGGCTCGAAAGCGCATCCATGGGATCGATGGCATTCCCGTCAGACGCGCGTCCGTCATCCGGCACGCCGTCGGCGATGATCCAGGAACTCCTCGACATCGCGGACTACATCGCCAAGCTTCGTGACGCCATCGCATTGCTGCGGGCGAACGAATTGACCCGCGACCGACTGCCGATGGTTCACGAGGAACTCGGCGAGGTCGTTGCCGCCACGGCAAGCGCGACCAACACGATCATGGGGAGCGCCGAGACCATGCTCGCTCTGCCCGATGGTCCGGATTATCGAGCCGCCGTCGAGGCGCAGATCTTCCACATCTTCGAGGCCTGCGCGTTTCAGGACATCACCGGTCAGCGCATCGCGAAGGTGGCCGAGGCGATGAGCCTGCTCGAAGGACGCCTCGCGCGCTTCAGCGTCGCCGTGAAGGCTCGCGACGCGGGCGGAATCGACGAGAGCGAGGCCGATCGGCGCCAGAGAAACGAAACGCTGCTGCTCAACGGACCGCAGAAGGGCGGACCGGCCACGCCACAGGATGCCATCGACGCCCTGTTCGACTGAGCGCACCGGATCAGGCGTTCCAGCGCACCTCCGACGCGGCCGATGAGAGCGACGGCCTGTACGCCGCCCTTACCAATCGAGTGCAGACGCTCGGATCGGAACACGGCTCACGGTCAAGCTGCCTTGATCGCGACACCGGGTGTGCGAAAAACTGTCAAGGTCATCCCGGAGACTGACCTCGGAATTCGCTCGAAGCGGAACCGAAGGGGCTGACCATGGCGAGCATCGATCTGCGGCCGGACCGCCGGTCCAACCGCGACACCGGCCGCGTTTCGAACCCGGCTGATACGCACCTCCTCGATCGCGCCCATGCGCAGGGTCGCCTCGACCAGTCCATCGCCACCACGCTGCTGGTGATCGCCGCTGCCCGCGTCGAGCGGGATGCCGCACCGGTGCTTGCCGCCCGGCAGCGTTTGGCTGAAGTGTACGGTGCCACGCGCCTGAGTCGCCGGTTGGAGCGCGAGACCGCGGCCGGCTGAACTCAGCTCGCCCGTCTCAGGAAATCCCGGAACGGGCGCCGCTGCGGCGGCGGGCTCGGCGGTGGATCGGGGGAGGGGGGTGGCGTCGGCGCCGGTGCGCTCGCCTCGCTCAAGACCTCCGCCCGCACCGCCCGCGGCGCGGCGAAGACCGGGCCCTGCGCCAACGGCACATCGAGATCGATCAGATCCGGAACCTCGCTCTCGCTTTCGACGCCCGTCGCCACGAGCCGGATACCGGCTCGGGCCAGGGAGGCGACCAGATCCTCCAGCGCGATTTCGGGGGTCGCCTTGCGGGGAAGGGGGCGGAGCAGCTGCACGGCCTGCACCTTGACCTGACCGATGCCGCGCTCGGCCAGCGCGACCGCGTCGAAGCGGAGATCGATCGGCCGGTCCATGACGAAGCCGATCCGGCCTTTCAGCCCGGCCAGCAAGGCTGCCTGCTCCGCATCGAGATTGCGCCAGCTCGTCTGCGGGAGAGCCAGCACGACGCGACCGGCCAGATCGGGACCGTCCGAAACGAGGCGCCCGAGCGATCGCAGGAACCCCGGTTCGAACAGCGAGTGCGGCGTCAGCCCGTAGCCGACCGCCGCCGAACTGCCCCGGCCCTGCAGGTGGCGGGCGATGGTGGCGACGCGCTGCAGCATGCGTCGGTCGAGCGCCGTCGTCCGCCCGTGCCGCTCCAGCACCGGCAAAAACGTCTCCGGATCCAGAATCTCCGAACCGACTCTCAGACGGGGCAGCGCCTCGTAAGAGACGACCTTGCGCTGCGGGAGAGTCACGATGGGCTGGAGATAGACCTCCAATCCTTCGCCATCGAAGGCTTCGACGAGCGCCGCCTCCGCCGCCGGATCGCGGGGCGGGGGCTCGACGCGCGACGGCGGCGGCAAGTTCGCCCGCGGCACGAGGCGGGCGGAGGGCGGCGCCGGCTCACCGGCGGACGCGGCAGGCTCCGGGACGACCCTGGGCGCCGCAGGGGTCGGAATCTGGGGGGACGCGACCGCGCGCTCCCGATCGGCCTTGAGCCGGGCAATGTCGCCATCCTGGTTGGACACCACGGCGGCGAGTTCGCGCACGATCCCGCTGAGCAAACCGATTTCCGCCGTCACCTCCTCGATACCGGAGGCCAGTCGCGTTTCCAGTTCCGCCACCGCCTCCGCGTTGTCAGGGGCGTTCTGCGGAATGGGCGCCGGATGCGCCTTGTGGCGGGATTGGACGAGGGCGGCGGCCACCGCCTCCAGCTTGACGAGACGCTGGGACAGGACGCCGATTTCCCGCGAGACAACCTCTTGCGCCGTGGCCATCGCGATGAGGCGACGGCGCAGGAAAAACCCGCTCACGACCGCGAGCCCGGACACGCCGGCTGCCGCCACGAGCGGGGCATAGATCGCCAGCGGCACGAGGATCAGGACGACGATGAGGCCGAGGATCCAGGGGGTGCGGCGCGGGCCGATCGTCGGGGCTTTCGGTGTCATCACCGTCGGTCGACGCGCTTCTTCTCGAGCGGCTGCAGGCCGCTTGCCTCCCCGGAACGGAGCCGCCCCCTCGGGCCGCTCCGCATACGATCTGTAAACCTACTGTTGCCGAGCCGGCTCGTCGCCGCAAGGCGGCAGGCTGCCGGGCCGGCTCATGCCTGTGCAAAGGTCGCCGCGCTTGCCATCGGCGTGATGGGGGGCGACATGAACGGTCTCGAAGGAGACCGCAATGGACGATACGCCGATCGAACTGATGATGCGGGTCGAAGGCATGACCTGCGAGGGCTGCGCCAATGCCGTGCGCCGGACGATTCAGCGGCTCGATCCCGAGGCCGAAGTCGCCGTGGACGTCGCCCAAGGGCGCGTCACGACCACCACCCGGGCGCAGAGTCTCGATGTGGCGCAGGCGCTGACCAAAGCCGGTTATACGGCGACGGCCATGACGGGCTGAGGCCGTGGACGGCTCTCCGCGCAATGATCTCGACGCTTGGTGGATGCCGTTCACGGCCAATCGAGCGTTCAAGCGGGCGCCGCGGCTGATCGCGAGCGCCGAGGGCCTCCATTACCGGGACGATGTGGGGCGGATCGTGCTCGATGGCATCGCCGGCCTCTGGTGCTGCAATGCCGGTCACAATCGCGCGCCGATCGTTGCGGCGATCCGTGAGCAGGCGGGACGACTGGATTACGCGCCGCCGTTCCAGTTCGGTCACGGGCCGGCCTTCGCCCTGGCCGCCCGGGTCGCGGCGCTCGCGCCGCCCGGCCTCGACCACGTCTTTCTCTGCAATTCGGGATCCGAGGCGGTCGACACCGCGCTCAAGATCGCCTTGGCCTACCGCCATGCCCGTGGCGAGGGCGGACGGACCCGTTTCATCGGCCGCGAGCGCGGATATCACGGCGTGGGCTTCGGCGGCATCTCGGTTGGCGGCCTGCCGAACAATCGCAGTGTGTTCGGCCATGGCCTGTCCGGCATCGACCACCTGCCCCACACCTACGACCGGGCGCGCCAGGCCTTCACGATCGGCGAGCCCGAATGGGGGGCGCATCTCGCCGACGAGCTTGAGCGGATCGTCGCGCTCCACGATGCCGCGACGATTGCAGCCGTCATCGTCGAACCGATGGCGGGCTCCACCGGCGTGCTGCCGCCGCCACGGGGCTACCTCAGACGCCTGCGCGACATCTGCGATCGACATGGTCTGCTGTTGATCTTCGACGAGGTCATCACCGGTTTCGGGCGCCTCGGATACGCCTTCGCGGCCGAACGGTACGGCGTCACCCCGGACATGATCTGCTTCGCCAAGGGGGTCACCTCCGGGGCGGTGCCACTCGGCGGCGTGATCGTCGCTTCATCCATTCACGAGCAGCTGATGCGGGGCCCGGAACAGGCCATCGAGCTGTTCCACGGCTACACCTATTCCGGACATCCGCTGGCCTGCGCAGCCGGTCTGGCGGCCCTCGATCTGTATCGCGACGAGGGATTGTTCGAGCGCGCCCGGGCCATGGAGCCGGTCTTCGCCGAGGCCGTGATGCGGCTGCGCGGCGCGCCGAACGTGCTGGACATCCGCACGGTCGGGCTCGCTGCGGGCATCGACCTCGCGCCTGACCCCGCTGGGCAGGGTGCCCGTGGCTTCGCCGTGATGGAGCGGGCCTTTCACGATCACGACCTCGTCGTGCGCGTCTCCGGCGATACTCTGGCCCTCTCGCCACCGCTCACCATTGGGGCGGACGATATCTCAACGCTCGTGGAGCGGCTCGATCGCGCGATCCAGGCCGCCGCGTGAGGCCGCTCCTCATCCTCTGAAGAAAGTTGCTGGGGTTTCTCAAAAAAATCCGAGAGGCATTTCCCTTCGGCTTCGCCCAAAATGCGATGATCGGTTTATCGTGGCTGCAAGGTTCGCCCGCTCGGACCGTGCTTCGGCATGCGCCACACCCTAAGAAACGACGGTGAGAGAAATGCCCTCTGATATCGAGATCGCCCGCGCGGCGACTTTGAAGCCTATCGCCGAGGTCGCCCGCAAGATCGGCATCCCGGACGAGGCGCTGCACAATTACGGTAAGCACATCGCCAAGATCGACCACGACTTCATCAAGTCGCTGGACGGCAAGTCCGAGGGCAAGCTCGTCCTCGTCACCGCGATCTCGCCCACGCCCGCGGGCGAGGGCAAGACCACCACGACCGTCGGTCTGTCCGACGGGCTCAACCGCATCGGCAAGCGCACCGTCGCCTGCCTGCGCGAGCCGTCCCTCGGCCCCTGCTTCGGCATGAAGGGCGGTGCGGCCGGCGGCGGTAAGGCGCAGGTCGTGCCGATGGAGCAGATCAACCTGCACTTCACCGGCGACTTCCATGCCATCACCTCGGCGCACTCCCTCGCCGCGGCGCTCATCGACAATCACATCTACTGGGCGAACGAGCTCAACATCGACGTGCGCCGGATCCATTGGCGCCGCGTGGTCGACATGAATGACCGGGCCCTGCGCGCCATCACCCAGTCGCTCGGTGGCGTCGCCAACGGCTTCCCGCGCGAGGACGGGTTCGACATCACCGTGGCCTCTGAGGTGATGGCGGTGTTCTGCCTCGCCAAGGATCTCGCCGATCTGGAGGAGCGTCTCGGCCGTATCGTCATCGCCGAGACCCGCGACCGCAAACCGGTGACGCTGGCACAGGTGAAGGCCACCGGCGCCATGACGGTTCTGCTCAAGGATGCCCTGCAGCCGAACCTCGTGCAGACGCTCGAAGGCAATCCGGCCCTCATCCATGGCGGCCCCTTCGCCAACATCGCCCATGGCTGCAACTCGGTGATCGCGACGCAGACCGGTCTGCGCCTCGCCGATTATGTCGTGACCGAAGCCGGCTTCGGCGCCGATCTTGGAGCGGAGAAGTTCCTGGACATCAAATGCCGGCAGACCGGCTTGAAGCCTTCGGCGGTGGTCATCGTCGCCACCATCCGCGCGCTCAAGATGCATGGCGGCGTCAACAAGAAGGATCTCGCCGGCGAGAACCTCGAGGCGCTGGAGAAGGGCTTCGCCAATCTGGAGCGCCACGTGACGAACGTGCGGAGCTTCGGCCTGCCGGTGGTCGTGGGCGTGAATCACTTCTTCCAGGACACCGATGCCGAGCACACCAAGCTGAAGGAGCTGTGCCGCGAACGCCTGCAGGTCGAGGCCATCACCTGCAAGCACTGGGCGGATGGCGGCGCCGGTGCCGAGGATCTCGCGCAGGCGGTCGTGAAGCTGGCCGAGGGCGAGCAGAAGCCGCTCACCTTCGCCTACGAGACCGACACCAAGCTCACCGATAAGATCAAGGCGATCGCGACGAAACTCTACGGCGCGGCCGATATCCAGATCGAATCGAAGGCGGCGACCAAACTCGCCGGTTTCGAGAAGGATGGCTACGGTCACCTGCCGATCTGCATGGCCAAGACCCAGTACTCGTTCTCGACGGATCCAACCCTGATGGGAGCGCCGTCGGGACACTTGGTCTCGGTGCGCGACGTCCGTCTCTCGGCCGGTGCCGGCTTCGTCGTCGTGATCTGCGGTGAGATCATGACCATGCCGGGTCTCCCCAAGGTTCCGGCGGCGGACAGCATTCGCCTCGACGCCAATGGGCAGATCGACGGGCTGTTCTAGAGGCTGTTATGGATCTATCGGCTGGACGGCTCAGATGATGGGTCATGAGCCAGTCCCGGAAAGCCTACCCGTCTGATGTGTCCGACGACGAATGGGCGTTGGTCGC